>NZ_JBIWKA010000007.1:93791-310127 GCF_044765445.1 Streptomyces sp. NPDC102467
CTCTCGGCCGGTGGGGGTTGGTTGGGGGGGTTTTGCTCCCCCCCCCCCCCCCCCGGGGCGGCGGGGGGGGGGGGGGGGGGGGGGCCGCCCCCCCCCCCCCCCCCCCCCCCCCCGCCGCTTTTGTGCTTCGGGCCCGGCGGGTAAGGTTAGGTTAGCCTCACCGATTCATCGGGACGGCCGCACCTATGAGTCCTGACCGGGAGGTGAACCCGCGTGTACGTCTGCAACTGCTTCGGCGTGACCGAAGACCAGGTGAAGAAGCACGCGGAGAGCGGCGCCGGTACCCCCCGCCAGATCGCGTCGGCCTGCAAGGCCGGCACCGACTGCGGCTCCTGCGTGCGCCGCATTCAGGCGCTGCTCGGGCGGGGAGCCTGCCCGCGGCGCGACCTCGTCGAGCGGATCGAGGGCACCGAGCAGACCGCCGCGCAGGGCGATGACGCCTCGGTGGCCTACCCGGAAGCCGCCTGACGCCTCCCGGCGCCGCCGCTCAGCTGTCCGGCTGCTCGATCTGCTGGGCCAGGTAGAGCGCCTCACCGAGCTTCTCGATCAGCTCCAGCTGGGTGTCGAGATAGTCGATGTGGTGCTCCTCGTCCTCCAGGATCTCCTCGAAGATCCGGGCCGACGTCACATCGCCCTTGCCCCGCATGACGTCGATGCCGCGCCTGAGGCGGTCGATCGCCTCGACCTCCACCTGCCGGTCGGCCTGGAACATCTCGGTGACCGTCTGCCCGACCCGTACATGGAACAGCCGCTGGTAGTTCGGCAGAGCATCGAGAAAGAGGATCCGTTCCGTCAGCTTGTCCGCGTGCTTCATCTCGTCGATGGACTCGGCACGGGTGTAGTTCGCGAGCTTGGTCCAGCCATTGTTGTCCTGGATCCGGTAGTGGAGCCAGTACTGATTGATGGCCGTCAACTCGCCCGTGAGCTGCTCGTTGAGGAATTCGATGACCTCGGGGTCGCCCTGCATCGCAGAGGCTCCTTCCGCGTGGTGGACTGGGCAGGTTTCGCGCATCCTTGCACCGGCACCCAAACGCGTCCAGTAAGTGCACGCTTAGTAGGAGTTGCCCCAATCGTTGAACGGTCGCGGCACGTCGAGACCTGCATGGTCATGGCCACTGCCCGGGGTCTGTCAGGATGGAGGCATGGGTCATCCGGTGGGTAGCGCGTCTGGGGGAGCAGTGCAGCCGGAGCTTCCGCCCGGGCAGCGCCTGCAGCGCGGCTGGCCGGTCACGCACTACGGTCCGGTGCCCAAGTTCCGGCCCGAGCGCTGGGAGTTCAGGGTCTTCGGGTCCACCGCCGACGGTGACAAGCACTGCTGGAACCACGAGGAGTTCTCGGCGCTGCCGTACGCGAGCGTGGTCGGCGATCTGCACTGCGTCACGAAGTTCAGCATGCTCGCCGCCGAGTGGGGCGGGGTGCTCGCCTCCACGATCCTGGAGCTGGCGCCGCCGGACCCCGCGACCACGCATGTGATGGTCTGGGCCGAGTACGGCTTCAGCTCCAATCTGCGGCTGTCCGATTTCGCCGCGGACCGCACCATTTTCGCCACTCATAAGGGCGGCGAACTGCTCACCGCCGAGCACGGGTTCCCGCTGCGCCTCGTCGTGCCTCAGCTGTATGCGTGGAAGGGGCCGAAGTGGGTGCGCGGGGTCGAGTACATGACCGCGGACCGGCGGGGGTTCTGGGAGGAGCGCGGGTACCACAACGTGGGCGACCCGTGGCAGGAGCAGCGGTACTCGTATCAGGAAGTGCCCGGGGAAGGGCCTGAGCTCTAGTTCTAGTTCTAGTTCTCTGATCCTGCCGTCTGTCGTCTGTTGTGCGCCGTTCGCTGTTTCTCAGTGGTGGTAGCTGTGCATCACCGCGTGGCCCTTGCCGCGGCCGATCATCCAGCGGTTGACCGGGGTCGTGACGACGAAGGCGATCGCCAATGACGTGGCCAGCGAGCCCCAGAACAACGCGTCCGAGAGCTGGGCGTCCATCGCGCTCGGCCACAGGGCGATGACGCCGTTGTCGATCAGCTCCATCACCGCGATGGAGAGAGTGTCCGCGGCGAGCGCGACCCGGAACGCCGTCCTGAAGCCGACGCCGGCCTTGAGGACGCTGCGCAGGGTCAGCGAGTAACCGAAGACGAACGCGAGCGCGATCGCCAGGATCGTCGTCGGCAGGTTGCCCCAGGTGAGCGCGGTGCCGATCACCATGCCGAGGATCTCGCCGATGGCGCAGCCGGTGAGGCAGTGCAGTGTGGCCTGGGCGGCTGTGGACCAGGTGACCTTGCCGTGGGTGCCGGTGCCGGTGTCTTGGGTGTGGTGCTCGTGTGTGTGGTGCTCGTGCTGCATGGTTCCCCCAGCGGTCGGTAGCGGTTCCTGCCCATTGCGGGAACCGTATACCCCCTGGGGGTATTCCCCATGTGTATCCGGTGGCTCTCAGATCGTGGCGCGGAGCTCCTTGAGGCGGGCGATGTCCGCCGCGTTGCCTTCCTTGCCGCCCGGTGTCTCGATGATCAGCGGGACGTTCTCGGTCGCCGGGTGGGTCATCAACTCGTGGAAGGGTTCGGCCCCGATGTGGCCCGAGCCGATGTTCTCGTGGCGGTCCTTGTGCGCGCCGACGACATCCTTGGAGTCATTCGCGTGGATCAGTTTGAGGCGCCCCTCGCCGATCGTGTCCACGAGGAGGTCGAGAGTCTGCTTCATGCCGCCCGGGCCCGCGAGGTCGTGACCGGCCGCGTAGATGTGGCAGGTGTCGAGACAGACGCCCAGCTTGGGATGGCGGTCGAGGGCGTCGAAGTACGGGCCGAAGTCCCAGGTGCGCGAGCACAGGGACGCGCCCTGGCCCGCGGTCGACTCCAGGAGGAGGAACGGGTCGTCGTCGTGGGTCAGTTCGTCGAGCAGGGGCAGCAGGTGCTCACGGACCTGGGCGAGGGCGACGGCCCGGTCGCGGCCGCCGGTCGCGGAACCGGTGTGCACGACCACGCCGAGTGCGCCGATCGCGCGGGCGCGGCGCAGGGAGTGCCGCATCGACTCGACGCTCTTCTCGACGGTGGCCTCGGTGTGCGAGCCGAAGTTGATCAGGTACGGGGCGTGGACGTAGGCCGGGATGTTCTCGGCGGCGCAGTGCGCGCGGAACCGCTCGTCCTGCTGGGGGTTGCCGGGGGAAGTGGCCCAGCCGCGAGGGTTGGCCACGAAGACCTGGACGGCCTCGGCCTCGAGGTCCTGCGCGTAGGAGAGCCCTATGGAGGCGAGGCCGCCGGCGACGGGGACGTGCCCGCCGATGGGGTTGCGGGTGCGGATGTTGCTGTTCACCCGGTCCAGGGTGTCATCCTTCCCCTCAGGAGCAATATCCTTCCCCTCCGGAGCATGGACATGAGCGCGGCCCGATCCGCGCGACCGGCGGCTAGCGGATCGTGATCTTGATCGTGGAGCCCTTGGGGGCCTCGTCGCCGCCCTCCACGGACTGACTCTTGACCGTGTCACCGAAGAGGCCCAGGAGGCCACGGTCCTCGTCGACATCAAAACCCGCGCCCTCGAGCTTGGCGTGCGCATCGTCGACGCTCATGCCCGTGACGTCCGGCACCTCGACCATCGGCGGGCCCTTGGAGATGACCAGGGTCACCGTGTCGCCCTCGGCGAGACGGCCGTCGCTGGGGGACTGGCGGGCCACGTCGCCCTTGTCCTCATCGGAGTTGACCCGCTTCGTGTCGATCTCCGCCTCCAGACCCGCTTCCTGGAGCTCGGCCACGGCGTCGTCCTCGGACTCGCCCGTGACGTCGGGCACGTCGACCGGTGCGCCCTTGGAGATGACGAGAGCGACCGCGGATCCGGAGTCGCGGGTCGCGCCCGCATCCGGGTTCGTGCTGATCACGGAGCCCTTGTCGACCTCTTCGCTGAACGCCTTGGTGATCATGCCCGGCGCCAGACCGCGCTTCTTCAGGTCGCTCTTCGCTGTCGCGAGAGGCGTGCCCTTGAGGCTGGGGACCTTGACCGTCTTCGGGCCCTTGGACACCGTCAGGTTCACCGTGCCGTCGTCACGGATGCGGGCGTTCGCCGCCGGGTCCGTGTCCATGACGGTGCCGCGCTTGTACGCGTCGCTGTACTTGTACGTGGTCCTGCCGCCCGGCTGGAGGCCCGCCTCGTCGAGGCGCTGCTTCGCCTGCGCCTCTGTCTTGGCGAGCAGGCGCGGGACCTTGGTGAACTGGCCCGAGTTGATGTACCAGACGCCCGCGCCGACACCGAGGACCAAGAGGATCGCCGCGACGATCGCGAACGTGCCGCGCCGCGGACGGCCACCCCTGCGGCGCGCGGGCGCGGGTGCCGGTGGTGCCGGTGGCGGTGTCCGCAGGATGCTCGTGCGGTTGAACCGGTCCTCTTCGGTCGGCAGTCCCGTCGGCAGTTCCGTCGGTAGCGGGAGCTGCGCCGCGCGCGGGATCACGCTCGTACGGTCCTCCGCGCCCGCATGCTCCTTGTCCCGGGCCTGCGGCGGCGCCGCGTCCAGCTGGGCGTCGGTCAGCGTCGACCGGGCTTCCCGCACGTCGGCGAGGAGCGCCACCGCGTCGTACGGGCGCAGCTGCACGGCGCGCGCGGTGGCCGACGCGACCAGGTCGTCGAGTGCGAAGGGGAGGCCGGGCACGGCCGCCGAGGGCGGCGGCACGTCCTCGTTGAGGTGCTTGTAGAGAACCTGGGCCGGGGTGTCACCGGAGTGCGGTTTGCCGCCCGTCAGCATCTCGTAGAGGACCACCCCGCACGCGTAGACGTCCACGCCGGCCGTCGCCGTGCCGTCCTCGATCTGCTCGGGCGCCAGATACGAGACCGTGCCGAGGAGCGTCCCGGTGGTGCTCGTGACCGTGTCCACCGCGCGGACCAGGCCGAAGTCCGCCACCTTCACGCGGCCGTCGTCCCCTATCAGGACGTTCTCCGGCTTCATGTCACGGTGGACGAAGCCCGCGCGGTGCGCCGCTCCGAGCGCGGCGAGCACCGGTTCCAGGATGTCGAGCGCCGCCCGGGGCCGCAGCGCACCGCGGTCGTGCAGGACGTCGCGGAGCGTGCAGCCCGCGATGTACTCCATCGCCAGATAGACGTACGCGCCGTCGGCACCCTGGTCGAAGACACCGACCACGTTCGGGTGCGAGAGACGGGCCACCGACTTGGCCTCGCGGATGAAACGCTCGACGAACGAGACGTCGGCCGCCAGCGAGGGGTGCATCACCTTGAGCGCGAGCACGCGGTCGAGGCGCGTGTCCACGGCCCGGTAGACCGTGGCCATCCCGCCGACCGCGATACGTGCGTCGATGCGGTACCGGCCGTCGAGCACATGCCCGAGCAACGGGTCCTGAAGGGTCGTGTCCACGCAAGGGAGTCTACGAGGAGCGACTGACAGGGCTCGCGCCCGCTGCGGGACCGGGCCCGTACTGCAGCAGAGCTGTGACCCTGTCAGAAGGCCGGGCGCTCGGGGTCGAGGTGGGCCCGCCCCTGCCTGGGCGAGGAGGCCTCGGCGAAGTGGCGCTTGGGGATGCGGCCCGCGCGGTACGCGAGCCGGCCCGCCTCCACCGCGTGCCGCATGCCCTCGGCCATGAGCACCGGTTCCTGGGCCCGGGTCACCGCCGAGGCGAGCAT
The DNA here is from genome assembly GCF_044765445.1 of Streptomyces sp. NPDC102467. NCBI lineage: Bacteria > Bacillati > Actinomycetota > Actinomycetes > Kitasatosporales > Streptomycetaceae > Streptomyces > Streptomyces sp. NPDC102467. The sequence goes on from NZ_JBIWKA010000007.1 coordinate 99,398, forward strand.
CACACCCGCGCATCCCAGCTCCATGGCGAGGGCCGCGTCGGAGGCCGTCCCCGCGCCCGCGTCCAGGATCACCGGCACGCGCGCGTGCTCGACGATCAGCTGGAAGTTGTGCGGGTTGCGGATGCCGAGCCCCGAGCCGATGGGAGAGCCGAGCGGCATGATCGCCGCGCAGCCCACGTCCTCCAGCTTGCGGGCCAGGACGGGGTCGTCGTTGGTGTAGGGCAGCACGGTGAAGCCGTCGTCGACCAGGGTCTCGGCGGCGTCCAGGGTCTCGATCGGGTCGGGCAGGAGGGTGCGCTCGTCGGCGATCACCTCGAGTTTGACGAGGTCCGTACCGAGTGCCTCACGCGCGAGGCGGGCCGTGAGGACCGCTTCTCCGGCCGTGAAGCAGCCCGCGGTGTTGGGAAGAACCTGGATGTTGAGCTTCTCCAGGACCGACAGGACCGAGCCGTGCACCGACGCGTTCACGCGGCGCATCGCCACTGTGGTGAGTTCGGTGCCGGAGGCGGTCAGGGAGCGTTCCAGGATGTCGAGGCTCGGGGCGCCCCCCGTACCCATGATCAGGCGCGAGGAGTACGAGGTGCCTGCGAGGACGAAAGCGTCGTCGGCCATGGACGATCAGCCTCCTTGTACGGCGGTGAGGACCTCGACGCGATCCCCTTCGCAGAGCGCCGTCGCGGACCACCGGGTGCGCGGGACGACGGTCTCGTTGAGGGCGGCGGCGACGCCGGAGTGTGCGGTGGTGAGTGTGGTGACGAGGGCTTCGAGGGTGGTCTCGGTGGTCACCGCGCGCGGCTCACCGTTGACGGATACGTTCATGCGGGCTGCTCCAAGGAGGCGTCACTGCTGCGGAAACGCCCCGGGGTGAACGGGCGGGCCTCTTCCGGGAGTTCGCCGGTGGCCAGGACCCGCGCCATCGCGTCACCGGTGACCGGCGTGAGCAGTACTCCGTTGCGATAGTGGCCGGTGGCCAGAAGGAGGCCCGGCAGGGTCGTCGGGCCGAGGAGCGGGGCGTTGTCGGGGGAGCCGGGGCGCAGGCCCGCACAGGTCTCGGTGAGGGGCAGTTCCGTGATGCCGGGGACGAGTTCGTGGGCGTCCCGCAGGAGTTCGTAGACCCCGCCGGCCGTGACCGTGGTGTCCCAGCCGAGCTCCTCGCTGGTGGCGCCCACGACGAGCTCGCCGTTGACGCGCGGCACCAGGTAGAGGTGGCTGCCGCGGACGACCGCGCGGACCGTGCGGCTGAGGAACGGCGCGTACTGCCGGGGCACCGTCAGCCGCAGGACCTGGCCCTTGACCGGGCGGACCGGAGGCAGCACCTCGTCCGGGACTCCGGCGAGACGGCCGCTGAGGCTGCCCGCCGCGAGCACGGTCTGGTCGGCCGCGAGCTCGGTGCCGTCGTCGAGGACGACGCCGCGCGCCCGGTCCCGTACGACGGAGAGCCGCTCGACCCAGGACCGGTGGAAGTCCACGCCCGCACGCTCGCAGGCCGTCACAAGGGCGCCCGCGAGCCTTCTCGGGTCGATCTGATGGTCACCGTCGACGCGCAGGCCCCCGCGCACGCCCGGCGCGAGCATCGGCTCGAGGCGGCGGCAGTCGCGGCCCGACAACCACTCGGACTCCAGGCCCGACTTCTGTTGCAGCGCGTGCAGTTCACGCAAATGCGCCCGGTCGTCCGCGTCCAGCGCGACCGCCAGCGTGCCGCACGCGCGGTAGCCGAGATCCCGTCCCGAGGCCTCGGACAGCTCGGCCGCGAACTGCGGATAGCGGCGCGCCGACTCGACGTTCAGACCGAGCAACGCCTCTTCGCCGTAGTGGAGTTCGGTGACTGCGGCCAGCATGCCGGCCGCCACCTGAGCGGCCCCGCCACCCGGTCCGGGATCCACCACCGCGACGGACAGACCACGCTGCGCGGCCCTCCACGCGGTGACCAGACCGATGATGCCGCCCCCGACGATCAGTACGTCGGTGGCTTTGTGCGCAGTACGCGACATGGGCGTCCAGCCCCTCCCTTCGCCGGCATGACCCGGATCAGGTTCGTACGGTCGGAGGCCGCTCCAGCCTCCCTCTCAGCCCGCTGCGTACGGGCTCCCGCGAGTGCTTTACGTCGGCCACCCTAACTCCTGCGCGCGACCCCCAGTAAGGGAGCCTCCGGCCGTTGCCCGTCGGCTCGACGGCACGTTGGGGGTTTGATCTCTAAACCGGTGACACGTGTGCAGGACGTCACGGCACGGGAGTGGTCCGCGCCGCTGACTGTCGCAAGATCAGGTGCCTAAGGTGATCCTGTGAGCGAGCAGCGGAGCGGTAACGGGACACCTTCAGGGCAGCGGCACGTGGTCGTCATCGGCGCGGGAATGGCCGGCGTCCAGACGGCCGTGGCCCTGCGCGAACAGGGCTTCTCCGGTGCCGTCACGCTGATCGGCGCGGAGCCCCACCAGCCCTACGACCGGCCGCCGCTGTCCAAGGCCGTGCTGCTCGGCAAGGCCGACGGCTCCGCGTTCGACGTCGACTTCGAGGCGCTCGGCGTCACCCTGCAGGTGGGCCGCGAGGTCACGGGGGTGCGCCCCGGCGACCACGAACTGGACACGGCCGCGGGCACCGTCCCCTACGACGTCCTGGTCGTCGCCACCGGCGCCGAACCGGTCAGGCTGCCGGGCGCGGAGGCCGCCCCCGGAGTGCATGTGCTGCGCACCCTCGACGACGCAGAGCGGCTGCGGCCCGTGCTCGCCGGGCAGCGCGACGTGGTGGTCGTGGGGGCCGGATGGATCGGCGCCGAGTTCGCCACCGCCGCCCGCGAGGCCGGCTGCCGGGTCACCGTCGTGGAGGCGGCCGAGCGGCCGCTCGTCGGAGCGCTGCCCGCCGAGGTCGCGGCCCCCATGACGGCCTGGTACGCGGACGCCGGAGTCCGACTGCGCACCCGCGCGCGCGTGGAGCGCGTCGAGCCGGGGGCCGTGGTCCTGGACGACGGGGCCCGGCTGCCTGCCGAAGCGGTCGTCGTCGGCATCGGCGCCTGCCCGGCCACCCGCTGGCTGGAGGGCTCCGGCATCGAGCTGGGCGCCCACGGCGAGGTGGTGGCGGACGCGAGCCTGCGGACGTCCGTGCCCGACGTGTACGCCGTGGGGGACTGCTCGTCGTTCCCCTCGCGGCGCTACGGAGAGCGCCTGATGGTCCACCACTGGGACAACGCCCTACAGGGACCGCGCACGGTCGCGGCGAACATCATCGGTGAGACACCGGCCGTGTACGACCCGGTGCCCTACTTCTGGTCCGAGCAGTTCGGCCGCTTCGTGCAGTACGCGGGCCACCACGGCGCCGCCGACGCGACGGTATGGCGCGGCGATCCGGCCGGCGCGGCGTGGTCGGTGTGCTGGCTGCGCGAGGGCGCCCTGGTGGCGGTGCTGGCCGTCGGCAAGCCCCGGGACCTGGCGCAGGGCCGAAAACTGATCGAGGCGGGCACCGCGCTGGACCCGGACCGGCTGGCCGATCCCGCCCGCCCCTTGAAGTCCGCTCTGGCGTGATCGTCGCCCGGACCCACGGTCCGAACTGCGGAAACACCTGGTCAGCCCGCCCCGGCTTCCGACTGTCAGTCCGGGATGGCACGCTTGTCCCGTGACCGAGATTGACGCAAAGATCGATGCTCTCGTCCCCGACTGGCTCACCCTCCCCGACATTGCCGAGCAATTCGGCATCGAGGTGACGCGTGTGCGACAGCTGGTGAAGGAGGGCCAGGTGATCGCCGTACGCCGTGGTGAGAACAGGGCGCTGCACGTGCCTGCCGCCTTCATCGACGGCGACAAGATCGTCAAGGGCCTCACCGGCACCCTGACGCTCCTGCGGGACGACGGCTTCAGCGACGCCGAGATGCTGGAGTGGCTCTTCACCCCCGACCCGAGCCTGCCGGGGACGCCCGCGCAGGCCCTGAGCGAGAATCGCGGCACGGAGGTGAAGCGCCGCGCCCAGGCGCTCGCCGTCTGACCTGACAACCGTCCGGCGTGCGCACCACGGCCTCCGTGGTGCGCACGCCACCGCCATCGACAACGGGGGATTTCCCATGGCCGACCCGAAGCGCGCGCAGCTCGCCGATGCCCGGCTCTACCTGTGCACCGACGCTCGCAAGCGCCAGGGAGACCTGCCGGAGTTCCTCGACGCCGTGCTCGCCGGCGGCGTGGACATCGTGCAGCTGCGCGACAAGGGCATGGAGGCGGGCGAGGAGCTGGAGCACCTCGCCGTGTTCGCCGACGCGGCCCGCCGCCACGGCAAGCTCTTCGCGGTCAACGACCGGGCGGACGTCGCGCACGCGAGCGGCTCGGACGTGCTGCACCTGGGCCAGGGCGACCTGCCCGTCCCCGCGGCCCGCGCCGTCCTCGGCGACGACGTCCTCATAGGCCGCTCCACGCACTCCGACGCGGAGGCCTCGGCCGCCGCCGTCCAGGACGGCGTGGACTACTTCTGCACGGGCCCCTGCTGGCCGACCCCGACCAAGCCCGGCCGCCACGCCCCCGGCCTCGGCCTGGTGCGCCACACCGCGGGCCTCGGCACCGACCGCCCCTGGTTCGCCATTGGCGGCATCGACCTGGGGAACCTGGACGAGGTCCTGGAGGCCGGCGCCCGCCGTGCCGTCGTCGTCCGGGCCATCACGGAAGCCGACGATCCGGCCGCCGCGGCAGCCGAGTTCGCCAAGCGCCTGCGCGCGATGTGACGTACGAAAGCCTCTGAAGCTCCTCTGAAATCCCTTGGAGCGCCTCTGAGGAGGGGTGTTCCGCTCGTCTGTCCGCAAGGTGGACGGGGATTAGGGGCTACCGGATTCCGTCAGTAACCTGCCCGTATGGCCTTTGGCACCGCTTCCACCAGGACTGATCGCGCCCGCACCGTCCGTGACATGCTCGCGGCCGGCAAGACGACGTACTCGTTCGAGTTCTCCGCGCCGAAGACGGAGAAGGGCGAGCGCAACCTGTGGAACGCGCTGCGCAGGGTCGAGGCCGTCGCACCCGACTTTGTCTCCGTGACGTACGGCGCGGGTGGGTCCACGCGCGCGGGCACGGTCAAGGAGACCGAGCAGATCGTCGCCGACACGACGCTGACGCCGGTCGCCCACATCACCGCCGTCGAGCACTCGGTCGCCGAACTGCGCAACATCATCGGCCAGTACGCCGACGCCGGGATCCGGAACATGCTCGCGGTCCGCGGAGACCCGCCCGGTGACCCCATGGCCGACTGGATCTCGCACCCCGAGGGGCTGACGTACGCGGCCGAACTCGTCGAGTTGATCAAGGAGTCGGGGGACTTCTGTGTCGGCGTCGCCGCGTTCCCCGCGATGCATCCGCGCTCCGCGGAGTGGGACACCGATGTGCGGCACTTCGTCGACAAGTGCCGGGCAGGCGCCGACTACGCGATCACGCAGATGTTCTTCTACCCGGAGGAGTACCTGCGGCTGCGCGACCGGGTCGCCGCGGCGGGCTGCGAGACGCCGATCATTCCGGAATGCATGCCGGTGACGAGCGTGCGCATGCTCGAACGCCTGCCGCAGCTGAGCAATGCCGACTTTCCTCCGGCGCTGAAAGAGCGGATCCTCACAGCGAAAGACGATCCAGCCGCTGTACGCTCCATTGGCATCGAGTTCGCGACGGAGTTCTGCGCGAAGCTGCTTGACGAAGGTGTCCCGGGTCTGCACTTCATTACGCTCAACAACTCCACGGCGACGCTGGAAATCTACGAGAACCTGGGCCTGCACGACCAGCAGGCCTGATGGGCCGTACCCGCAAGGGGATACGGCCGTACGAGAGGGGCGTACATGGGCTGGGCGGTCCTCTACATCGCGTTCGGACTGGTGGCACTCTGGCTCCTCGGTGAGGTGCTGCTGCAGTACAAGGCGCGCCTGCGCTGGCGCCTGCTCGCCTTCGGGGGTTTCCTCGGGGTGGTCCTCGGTGTCCTGATGCCGTCGGTGATCGTCATCGCGGCCGGGGCCATCGCCTTCGCGATCGGCCAGACGTACGTCACGCTGTCGTTCCGCCGCGGCTTCGCCTCGGGCTGGGCGCTCAAGAACGGCCCGGGTGGTGCGGGCGCCGCGGAGAGCGGCAGCAAGCGCCGCAAGCGGGGGACGGTCCGCCAGGACCCGACGCTCGAGGTCTCCGACCTGGAGTACGAGCAAGGGGCGCAGGAGCAGGAGTACGCGCCGGTGCCGGAGTCACCGGCCGAGGCCACCGCGGTGTACGCCACCACCGAGCCGATGCCCGACGACACCGGCCAGTACGGCGTCTACAGCGACACGGCGTACGCCCAGGCAGCCCAGGCCCAGCCCCAGGATCATCAGGGCTACGGATACGACAACGGGTCGTACGGATACGACCAGCAGAACTACGGCTACGACACCGGTCAGCAGCCGTACGCCGCGCCCTACTCGGACCCCTACATCGGGACCCAGACCTATCCGGCGCAGCCGCAGTACGGCGACCCGTACGCCACCGGCCAGGAGCAGTACGGCGACCCGTACGCGGCGGCCTCGGGCTACGGCACGGACACGCCTCCGGGCGGTGTCTGGGTGCCACAGCAGCGCGACGGCGACGAGCAGCAGCAGGGTTACGGCGGTGAACTGCCTCCCGAGCAGCCCTATCCGACGTACCCGCAGCACGACCCGAACACCGGGTACGACACGGGTTACAACGAGCAGCAGTACCGGTACTGAGGCGTCGGGTACCTCGGGTACCTCGGGGTATCTGGTCGGGTACCAAGGCGTCCGCCCGCCGCGGCTCACTGCGAGCCGCGGAACTCCGGGCCCTCCACGATCAGGCCCGCCACCAGCGCCCCCGACATGCCCGCGTGCGGCAGGCCGCCACCGGGATGCGACCAGCCGCCCACCGCGAAGAGGCCCGGCAGCTCCGTCCCGTTGGCCGGATGCAGCAGACTGCCGCGCGCCGCGGCCAGAGCGGGCGCGGGCACGGCCCCGCCCGCCGCTCCGGTCGCCTCGGTGATGTCCTGGGGCGTTCGGATCTCGTGCCACAGGAGGCGCTCGCGGAGGCCGGGGACGGCGCGCTCGGTCGCCGCGAGGACCGCTTCCACGTCGGCTTCGCCCACGCGCGCGTGGGGTGGCACCGTCACGGTGACGGTGACCGCCTCGTGCCCGGCGTCCGGGACCTGGGACTCCTCGCCGGTCCGCAGCACCGCGATCGTCGGTCTTTTGGGCCGTGGGCCGTCGTCGAACAGCCACGCCAACTCGGCGTCCCGGTCCGCCCCGTGCACCACGGTCCGGTGCGGCGTGCCCTCGGGCCGGGCTCCGCGCAACGCAAGGTGGACCGTGAGACGGCTGGACACCGCCGACTCGGCCTGCGCGGGCACCTCGCCCCGCACGGCCTGCCCAGGCAGCAGTCCGTCGAGCACACTCGGGGCGACGCCCGCCACCACGAAGCCGGCGTCGTGGAAGGTGCCATCGGCCAGCTCGACGCCCGCGGCGCGGCCGTCCTTCACCGCGATCCGGGCAACGGCAGCGTCGAACGTGAACTCGACCCCGCGCCGCAGACAGCGCGCGTACACCGCGTCCGCGAGCGCCCGCACGCCACCGCTCACCGCCCACGTCCCGAAGGTCTGCTCCATGTACGGCAGCACGGCCGCGCTCGCCGGTGCCGTACGAGGATCGAGGCCGTACGCCAGCGCGTACTGCTCGAGAAGCGCCACCAGACGCGGGTCACCGCCCAGCTCGTGAGCGCCGATCCCGGCGAGCGTCGTCGCCGTACGGTCCTTGCGCAGCAGGCGCCGCCGCACCACGGCCGGGTACGGCTCGCGGTCGGCGAGCACCTGCCAGTTCGGCCACAACGGCTCTTCGAGGAGGGGGCGCCGGGAGCGGTCCCAGGCCTCCCGCGCCCGGTCCATGAACGCCGACCAGCGCAGCCCCGCACCCGCGCCGACGGCCGCGTCCAGCGCCTCGGCGACCCCCGCACGCCGCGCGTTGGGCAGGTCCGCCGTCGTGCCGTCCGCGAAGACGTGCCGCACGGCCGGCTCGACCTGGGTGAGGCCGACGAGGTCCTCCAGGGGCTCCTTGCCCGTCTTGACGAACAGGTCGCGGTAGACCGCGGGCAGGAGGAGCAGCCCCGGGCCCGTGTCGAACGCGAAGCCGTCGCGCTCGAACCGGCCGACCGCGCCGCCGTACGTCGACGCGCCCTCGAAGACCACCGGCCGGTGGCCCGCGACGGCCAGCCGGGCGGCGGCCGCCATGGCGCCAAGACCCGCGCCGATCACCGCAATTCGTGCCATGCCAGGGACTCTAGCGGCCGCCACTGACAACGCCGCTCGCAGGTCACGGGGGCGGCGGCGCCTCCCGGGCGAGACGCTTCTCCTCGCGCCGCTGGGCGCGTCTGCGCAGGAACCTGCGGATGCGCCGGACGAGGAAGAACAACATCAGCAGGCCGAGGACCAGCAGCACCGCCGCGATGATCGCGGCCGCCTGCGGATGGAACATCGCGAACGTCACGACGCCGCCGACCCCAAGGTCCTCGGCGGTGCTGATCACGAAGTTCGACACCGGCTCGGGCGAGGTGTTGACCGCCATCCGGGTGCCGGCCTTCACGGTGTGGCTGGCCAGCGCCGTGGAACCGCCGATCGCGCCTGCCGCCAGATCGGGGAGCGACCCGCTCTGCCCGGCGAGCAACGCCCCGACGACCGCGCCCGACACCGGCCGGATCACGGTGTGCACGGTGTCCCAGGCCGAGTCCACGTAGGGAATCTTGTCGGCGACGGCCTCGCACAGGAAGAGCACGCCGGCCACGATCAGGACGTCCGGGCGCTGCAGCGACTCGGGGACCTCATCGGTCAGCCCGGTCGCGCCGAAGATGCCGAGCAGCAGGACCACCGCGTACGCGTTGATGCCGCTCGCCCAGCCACTGGTGAAGACCAGGGGGAGTACGGACACGTACAAGATCGTAACCAGGAGAGGACTCTCCGTGCCTGGGGTTGAGCACGCACGTCTGAGTATCCGTACCTAGAGAGTGAGATGAGTAGGTACACGGATGGGCCGCGACCTGCGCAGACGGAAGAGTGGTGGTCACGGAGAAGGGGCGCTGCTCCGGCACCGCCGACACGGGGCGGCGGAACGGGTGCGGCGCCTTTGACCGCTCCTCTCGCCCGCAAGGGCGAGAGCGAGGCACGGGGGACCCGGGAGACCGAACGGGGTCCAACGGGGGTAACGGGGGATGCGCCGGTCCGGTGAGGCCTGAGTGGGACCACAGGCCTTGCCGGACCGGCGCTCACGTATGCGGCGCGTTCTTCGCGTCAGCCGTGGGCCGCGCCCTTGCGCGTCAGCGCCGGGCCACCGGCCACGCGCCCCTGAAGGAGCAGCGACAGCGCGCCGTGCACATCGTCCAGCGAGCGCTCCGGCTGGAAGGCCTGCCAGTCGAGCGCGGCCACGAGGACCATGCCCACCAGGGCGGCAGCCGTCAGCGGGACATCGATCTCCTCGCTCAGCTCGCCGTTCTCCACCGCGTCGCGCAGCACCCCCTCGACGACGGCCACCGCCTCCTGGCGGACCACGGCGAGCGTGGACTGCCAGGCGCGGTTGGTGCGCCACAGTTCGGCGACGTAGAGCTGGGTGAAGGCCGGGTACTCGTCGATGAAGACGAGACCGGCGCGGATCATCGCGTCCAGGGCGTCGACCTTGCTGCCGCCTCTGGCGTCCGCCCTCTGTGCCGCGTCCCGCAAGGAGGTGGTCAAAAGCCCGACGCCGTGGCGCAGCAGCTCCTCGAAGAGGACCGACTTACTGGCGAAGTTGTAGTAGACGGTGCCTTTCGCGACCCCGGCGCGCTCGGCGATCTCGTCGACCGTCGTCGCGGAGAAGCCCTGCTCCGCGATGAGCGTGACAGCTGCCTCGTAGAGCTTCTGCCGGGTGGCCTGGCGCCGTGTGCTGCTTTCCATGCCCCCGATTCTCACAGGCGGCCCCGCGGCGCCGCTCACAGGCTCAGCTCCGGGTGCAGCCGGTCGAGCGTCCACACCTGCTTGCGCCGGGCCGTCCACGCCGTGAGTGCGAGGGCGCCCGCCGTGAACGCGGTCAGCACCACGCACGCCTGCCACACAGGACCCGGCCCGCCGCCGGATATCAACCGCCGCAGCGCCTCGACCACGTAGCTCATCGGCAGGTACGGATGGATCGCGTTGAAGAAGCCCGGGCTCGTCTGTACGGGGTACGTGCCGCCCGCGGACGTCAGCTGCAGCATCAAGAAGGCGAGGACAAGGATGCGGCCGGCCGCCCCGAATTGTGCGTTCAGCCACTGCACGATGGCCGCGAAGCACGCCGTGACCAGGCACAGGAAGCCGACCGTCCCGGCCGCGTGCAGCATCTGCAGCCCGAGTGCCCAGTGCAGTACGGACATCAGGGCGGCCACCTGAAGGAGCCCGAGAGCGGCTACAGGCAGCCAGCCCGCGAAAGCCACCCGCCATGAAGAGGCGCCCACGGCGAGCGCCCGCCGGTTCAGCGGCTGGATCAACATGTAGGCGACCATCGCGCCCACCCACAGGGAGAGCGGAATGAAGTACGGGGCGAAACCCGTCCCGTAGTTGGGCGCCTTGTGCAGCGATTGCGAGGCGAGCCGCACCGGGTCGGCCATCACTTCAGTGCGCTGATGGCGATCCTTCTTGTCGTAGTCGGGGATCTTCTGCACGCCGTCGTGCAGCCCGCCCGCCAGCTTCCCCGAACCGTCGGCCAGCTTGAACATGCCGCCGTTGAGGTCCTTCGCCCCGGTCTTCAACTTGCCCACACCGGCGTCGAGTTCGGTGGAACCGGTTTTCGCCGTGCCGAGTCCTGTATGCAGCTTCTCCGCGCCCGTGGCGACCTGGCCCGCGCCCTTGTTGAGCTTGTTGATCTGGGCGACCGCGTTCTCGACATCCTTGTCGAGCGTCGGGGCGCGCTCGGCCAGCGCCTCCGACTGCTTCTGGAGAGTAGCCAAGTGGCTGTCCATGAGGCCCAGGTCGCCGTGCTCGTCCTGGATGAGCATGTTCAGGTCGTCGGAGACGGTGGCGACGTCCACGGCGGCCGTTTTGGCCTTCTTCAGGTCCGGGCAGGCCGGGTCGGAGAGCACCGCCTTCTCGCAGCGCCGCTCGTAGATCGCCGCAAGGACGTCGGATCCCGCGTGGGCGCCCTTGCGGGCGGCGGGCGCGAGCTTCACCAGGTCGTCGAGGTGGTGCCGGACGCCCTTCGCGGAGTCGGCGACGAGCCGCGCCGTGTCGCCGATCTGCTTCTTGTTGCCCTTCAGGAAGGGACGTACCTGATCGGCGGCCCCGTTGACCTTGTCCGCGAGGGTCTGGGTGCCGTCGGAGACCTGCCGCGATCCTGTCTCCAGGTCGGCGGCCCCCGTGTCGAGCTTCTTCAGGCCGCTCGCCAGGTCCCCGCTGCCCTTCTTGGCGTCCTTCAAGCCGTCGGCCAGATCCTTCGACCCCTTCTTGGCCTTGCCGATGCCGCCCTTGAGGTCGTCCGCCCCCTTCGCGGCCTTCTTTGTCGCGTCATGGATGTCCGAGAACGAGATGAAGATCTTGTCCAGGAAAGACCGCGACGCGTTCGTGGACGCGGCGGAGCGCACTTCGGAGAAGACCGTCCGGGAGATCTGCCCGACGATGTAGTTGTTCGCGTCGTTCGTACGCACCTGAAGGGCGCCGGTCTCGGGGGTGTCCCCGGAACTGGACGCGATCCGCTTGCTGAAGTCCCCGGGCATCGTCAGCGACAGGTAGTACGTGCCGTCCTCCACGCCCTGTTCGGCCTGCGCCGCGCTGACCTCGTGCCACTGGAAGGTGTCGCTGTCGTACAGCCCCTTGGTGATGTCGTCACCCGCGCTGATCCTCTTCCCGGCGGTGGCCGCTCCCTTGTCGTCGTTGACGAGCGCCACGGGAATCTTGTCGAGCCGCCCGTACGGATCCCAGAAGGACCACAGGTACAGCGCTCCGTAGAGCAACGGCAGCAGCAGAAGCGCGACGAGCGCGGCGCGCGGCAGTTTTCCCCTGCCGAAACGCCTGAGCTCAAGCGCGGCCAGCTTCGGTGAGCGCATCGGCCGTCTCCTTGTCGGTGTCGGTGGGGGTGGTGACCGGGCCGGTGGTGTGCGGGTGGACGGTCGACATGACGACGGCATCGAGGTCGGCCGGCACCTGGCTGCACACGGCGACGACCGTGGTGCCCGCCGCCGTGATGGCCTTCAACTGGGCCCAGATCTCGGCCCGTTCGGTGTCCGCGAGCTTCAGGTCGGTGTCGTCGATGCCGATCAGGAGCGGTCGGCCGATGAGCGCGAGCGCGAGGGAGAGGCGCAGCGCCTCGACGCGCTCCAGGTCGCGTACGGCCGTGCGGGGGCCCTTCGGAAGGGCATCGAGGTCCAGGCCGGCGGCGGTCGGCGCGGTCCTGATCCGCAGCTTCGCCTCGCTCACGCGCTCGGCACGCGGGCGCAGCAGTCCGCGCAGCGAACCGTCGAACCGCCGCTGCAACAGCTCCCGTTCCCGCAGGTGCTCGGCGACGGTGAACGCCGGATCGAGATCGGTGACCCCCGGCACCTGCGCGAGCGCGCTCACCCGCCGTACGGCGGCCATCTGTCGCGGCAGCCGGAACCCGCCGACGGCCGCCGTCCCCTCGGCGGAGCGCATCCGTCCGGTCAGCGCGAGCAGCAGACACGTGCGGCCGCTGCCGGACGGCCCCTCCACCGCGACGAGCGACCCGGGCGCCGCGTCGACGTCGACCCCGCGGAAAGCCCAGCCGCGCGGTCCCTTCACCCCGAACCCCGCGGCGGTGACAGCGGCTCCGTCCTGCGGACCGTCCATGGACACGTTCCCCCTCGGCGACTCTTGCGGTCGCCGTTCCGTGGTGGCGACCTGTGGCTGGTGACCTTTTGAACTGACCAGTCAGTGCAAAAGTTAGCCCGAACCTCCGATCGAAGCAAAAGGCCAGGTCGGAGCCGATTGTCAGTGGCGTCCCGCACCATGGGCACATACGGCCACTGCGCCGTCACACAGACGACAGGAGGTTCGTCATGGCCAGGTACCCCGCAGCCGCCGCACGCAGCCGCGCCACCACCGGCCCTGCCCCCTCACTGACCGGACCGCCGAGCGACGTCCACCCCGTGCAGCGCCGCGGGGGCGCCCCGCCCGCCGCCCTCGATCTGCTCGCCCAGGCCCGCGCCGGACTCGAGGAGGCGTCCGTCCTCGAAACGCCGAACGAGCGGTACGCGACAGCCCACCTCGCCGCCCTGCGCACCGCAGCGGCCGTGCTCGCCGCCCGCGGCCGGCCCGAGTCGACGCCCAAGCGCCGCGCCAGGATCCGCAGCGCCTGGGAAGTGCTCCCCGAGATAGCGCCCGAACTGGCCGAGTGGGGCGCCCTGTTCGCCGCCGGAGCCACCCGCAGAGCGCGCGCGGAGGCAGGCATACGCGGTGCGGCCGCCGCCCGCGACGCCGACGACCTGCTGCGTGACGTGGCGATGTTCCTGCGCCTGGTCGAGCGGATGCTCGTCCTCCAGCCGGTGCTGCCCCGGCCACGCCAGGAGGACGATGTCCGAGCGGCGGAGCGGGAGGTGCCCGACGCGGGGTGACCAGCGCGTGTGGGTTCGCGGCCCCGTCCCCGCATGGCATGGCCGCTCGGCCGCGCCCATTAGGGTGGAGACGCCCGAACCTGTTCACGCCGAGGAGCCAGCTGCCGTGTCGGACCCGATGCGCCCCCCCGTCTCCCACCCTCGAACGACGTCGCCGCACTCCGACCCCTCGCGTTCCCGAGCCTCACTGCGTACCGCCGTGGTCTGGGAGGTCCTCAAGGACGCGCTCGACCGCCGGGCCAAGGTCACGGGGAACCAGGCGCTGGACGTCCTCGACACCGGAGGCGGCAGCGGCAACTTCGCGGTGCCGGCCGCCCGCCTCGGCCACCGCGTCACCGTCGTCGACCCGAGTCCGAACGCGCTGTTCGCGCTCGAGCGCAGGGCCGCCGAGGCGGGAGTCGCCGACCGGGTGCGGGGAGTCCAGGGCGACATCTCCGGCCTGTTCGATGTCGTCGAGCACGACGCGTACGACGCGGTCCTGTGCCACGGCGTCCTGGAGTACGTCGAGGAACCGGCAGAGGGCGTGCGCAACGCGGTGGGCGCGCTGCGCTCCGGTGGTGTGCTCAGCCTGCTCGCCGCGGGCCTCGGCGGCGCCGTCCTCGCGCGGGCCCTGGCCGGCCACTTCAAGGAGGCCCGGCAGGCGCTCGACGACCCGGCGGGCCGCTGGGGCGAGGGCGACCCGGTACCCCGGCGCTTCACCGCCGAGCAACTCTCCCATCTCGTCGGCGACGCGGGCGTGGACGTCGGCGCGGTACACGGAGTACGGGTCTTCGCCGACCTCGTTCCCGGCGTCCTCGTGGACACCGAACCCGGCGCTTTCCAGGAGCTCCTGAAGCTGGAGGCGGCAGCCGCCGAACTGCCCGCCTTTCACGCCGTGGCGACCCAGTTGCATGTACTGGGCGAGAAGCGGTCGACGGACGAGACCTGAGCGACGGCGACCATCTGCCGCTGATCAGCGACGCAGCGGCAGATGGAGTACGCCACAGGCCCCCCGATCGGGCGCCTGTCGCCGTATGATCGGGGTAGACGGTCCGGCATGACGGACCGGCCGCTGGGGAATGACGCCTAGTGAGCCGGAGCGGCGTGGCGCGGTCCGGAATGGTGATGTTGGCGTAGAGGGGCGGGTTTCACGGGGGCGATTCCCTGCCTATCCTGAAGGGGACCCCCGGTCGCCCCGGCGACTGCACGATGAGGAGGACTCCGTGCCGCTCTCGGAGCACGAGCAGCGAATGCTCGAGCAGATGGAGCGAGCGTTGTACGCCGAAGATCCCAAGTTCGCGACAGCGCTTGAGGGAAGCGGGCTGCGTACATATACCCGACGTCGGGTCTACCAGGCAGTCGCGGGCTTCCTGGTGGGTATCGCGCTCCTCATGGCAGGTATGGTCGCGCAGCAGATCTGGATCAGTGTGGTGGGGTTCCTCGTCATGCTGGGGTGTGCGGTGCTCGCTGTCACAGGCTGGCGCAAGGCGCCCAAGCCGGGCGAACAGCCGGCGGGAGCGGTGCCAGGCGCGCCGGCCGCCCGACGGCAGAGCAAACCGAAGCGATCGATGATGGACCGGATAGAGCAGCGCTGGCAGCGCCGCCGCGACGAGCAGGGTGGCAGCCGCTGAGCGGCTCCGCCGCAGCAGCCGGGATTATCCACGTACAGAAAGGGTGACCGCCTTGGGCGGTCACCCTTTCTGCGTATGAGCCTGAACCGGTTCTCAGCTAGGCCTCTCCAGGGCCGACGCCCAGCGGGTCCGCAGCCGCACGGTGAGCGACTCCCAACGGTGCGATACCGACCACGCCACCCGAACGGCCGAGCGCGGCGCGAGCGTTGCGCGCAGCCGCGTCATCCGGCCCGCTTTCGCGTGCAGCCCGCCGTACAGTCGCCGCACGTCATCGCCGAGGCCCGGGACGGGCACCGGCCGGGGCGCGTACAGCACCTGCTCCACTGCCGCCGCCACCCGGTGCACGGCCTCGGCGGCAGGCGCGTCGAGCTGCCCGACCCGCACGATCCGCGCCGCCGCCTTGCGCGGGGTCTGTGCGTCGTCCGGCGTGATGCCGACATCCCACGCGGTGTCCGTCACCTCACGCCAGGCCGCCAGCGTGCGCGTACCGACATCGGCCTCCGTGCGGCCGGAGGAACCGAGCCGCCGCGCTCTGACGCGCTTGCGCCACACCATCGGCAGCAGCGGCACCCCAATGATCAGCAGGGCGGCCAGGGCCACCAGCAGGATCATGCCGAACGGCGGCCCGTCGTCCGTCGAGCCGCCCGCGACCGCCGGGGCCGTGTTGCCACAACTGCCGTCCTTGCGCTGCGCCAGCGAGCAGCTCTGCGACGACGAGGGCTGGGCGGCCGAGGGAGCCGAGGAGGCGGACGCGCTCGGCGCCGCCGGGTTGCTCGGATTGCCCGCCGGGGTGTTGTCCTGCGTGTACTCCGGCACCGTGCCGCGGTTCGGCGTCGGCTCGAAGCGGGTCCAGCCCACGCCCTCGAAGTACAGCTCCGGCCAGGCGTGCGCGTCGCGCAGGCCCACCGAGTACTTGCCGTCGCCCGCGGCCGCGCCCGGTGTGAAGCCGACCGCGACGCGCGCGGGGATGCCAAGGGTTCGGGCCATTGCCGCCATTGAGAAGGAGAAGTGGACGCAGAAGCCCTCTTTCTGCTTCAGGAAGCGGGCGATGGCGGCGGACCCGCTGCCGGCCTGCACCTCGGTGTTGTACGTGAAGCCGCCGTCGACCGCGAAGTAGTCCTGCAGCTTGACGGCACGCTCGTAGTTGTTGGCCGCGCCCTCCGTGACCCGCAGGGCGGTCGAGTGCACGACGTCCGGCAGCGAGTCCGGCACCTTCGTGAACTCGCGCGCCAGGTCCGTCGGCGGCGCCCCGGCGTTGGCCAGCTGCTCCGCCGTCGGCTGCACGATCAGGCTGGTGACGTCGTACGACTTGCCCCGCGTCGTCTGCCCGTGGTCGCCCACCAGGGTCCGGCCGACCTGCTCGAACCGCCAGCGCCCGTCGATCGACACCTTCGTCGCGGGATACGGCATGGGCAGCCAGTCCTGCGCGTACCAGTCGGCCGCCGAGATCCGGGTCGTGACCTCGGTCCTGCCGATGTCCGCGCCGAGCCCCGGCGGGCCCGGCAGCGTGGACGGCACATCGGTGATGCTGCGCACCGAGGGGCGCCACGTCGTGCCGTCGAAATCGTCGAGCGCGACGATCCGCAGATACATGTCGGACGTCCGCTCGGCGTTCGTCCGGTACGACATCACCGTCCGGTCCTCCGGCTGGTTCAGGCTGTTCTGCAGCGAGACCAGTGGGTTGACGGCGGAGATGGTGCCGCCGCCCCCCGAACCGTTGCCCACACCGGTGCCGGAGGGGCCGAGGAGACCGCCGTCGAGGGCGGGCAGCGCGAGCGGCACGGCCAGGGCGATGCCCAGCGCGAGCACGCCGATGCGGCGGCCGGTGCGGACCGGGGCGAGAGCGCCGCCGCGGCCGTCCTGGCCAGGTGTCCCGGCGGGCGGGCGGCCGGTGCCGCCGAACACCCGGCCCCACTGCGAGAGCCGGTCCCGGCTCTCGGCGAGCAGCAGCAGAAGATAGCCGCCGGCCGCGAACAGGAACCACAGCCAGTCGGTCCCGCCGTCGGAGAGCCCCGCGGCGACCGAGTACAGCGCGAGCAGCGGAAGCCCGGCCGGGGCCGCGCTGCGGAACGTGACCGCGAGGGCGTCCACCAGGAGCCCGATCACCAGCGTGCCGCCGACCAGCATCAGCCGGATGCCGTCGGACAGCGGCGCCGGGATCATGTACCGCCCGACATCGTCGCCGCCGGCCTGGAGCAGCACCCCGAAGTGCCGGAAGGCGTCCGGGCCCGGCAGGATCGCGCCGAGCGCCTGGTCGTGCGCGAAGACGAGGGTGAGCAGCAGCAGGGAGACCAAGGCCTGGGCGGCGATGGTCAGCGGCCGCGCGAGCGGGACCCTGCGGGTCGCCGCTCCCACGGCGGCCTGGAGCACCAGCAGGATCGCGGCCTGCATGATCCAGGTCGACTTGTCGACGAGGGGGAGCAGCGCGCACGAGGCCAGGAACGTGGCCAGCGTCGCGCAGACCGTCAGGCGGGCGCCGCCGCTCATGACCAACCCCCTGTGGTGCTCGGGGCCGATGTCCCCGCACGCTCCCGGTCCGCCTGCTGCCACATGCCCACGACGGAGGCGCCGGGCGGCACGACCACCGCCGTCCACCCCGCCTCCTGGAGCATGCGCAGCCGCTCGGCGCACTGCGGCGAGACGGATGCGCCGGAGCCCTGGAGCCACCCGGCGCTGTCCAGGAGGAAGGCGACCGCGCCGCCGCTGCGCTGACGCATCTTGGCGGCCACCGCGGTCTGCTCTTCGTCCAGGTCGCCGAAGAAGGCGACCAGCAGCCCTTCGTTGCCACCGCGCAGTACGTCGTACGCCGATGAGAGCGTGTACGCGTCGGAGTGGTCGACGACGGCGAGCGTGTCCATCATCAGGCCCGCCGCGTCCGCCGATTCCTGGCTGGCGCCCGCGAACCCGTCCGTGCCCTCGCCCGGCACGGCACTGCCGGTATCCGTCAGCAGCCGTACGGTGAAGCCCCGTTCGAGCATGTGCACCAGTGCAGAGGCCGCACCGGACACCGCCCATTCGAAGGCGGAGTCGGGGCCCGCGCCCTGGAAGGCCGTACCGCGCGTGTCGAGCAGTACCGTGCAGCGGGCCCGCTGCGGCTGCTCCTCGCGGCGCACCATCAGCTCGCCGTAGCGTGCCGTCGAGCGCCAGTGGACGCGGCGCAGGTCGTCGCCGTACCGGTACTCGCGGGGGATCACGTCGTCGTCGCCGGCCAGCGCGAGCGAGCGCTGCCGGCCGTCCCCGTACCCCTTGGCCTCACCGGTGAGCCGCACCGGGGGGAGCGGTTCCACGCGCGGGATCACCGTCAGGTTGTCGTACGTGGAGAAGGACCGGGTGAGCTCGCACATGCCGAACGGGTCCGTGAGCCTCAGTTGCAGCGGCCCCAGGGGGTAGCGGCCGCGCAGGTCCGAGCGGACCCGGTAGGACACCTCGCGGCGGCCGCCCGCCTCGACGCGGTCGAGGACGAAGCGGGGCCGCGGGCCGAGCACGTACGGCACCCGGTCCTGGAGCATCAACAGGCCTGTGGGCAGCCGCGAGATGTTGTCCATCCGCAGATGGACGCGGGACTCCGAACCGGCTGGCACGCGCGCGGGGGCGAGGCGGCGGCTTCCCGCTACCCGGTAGCGGGTGCGGTACAGGGCGCCCGCGCAGACCAGCGGCAGGGCCGCGAGGAGCAGGCCGACCCGGAGCAGATCGCTCTGGCCCAGCACGTACGCGCAGATCGCCGCGGCGATACCGGCGGCCAGGAACGAACGGCCGCGCGTGGTCAGCCCGGCGAGCGCGGTGCGCAGGCCGCTCTTGTCGCCCTTGTCGCCCTTGTCGCCCTTGTCGTTCGCCGTGCCGTCGCCGTCCGTGAAGCCGCCCCCGGGGTCCGCCGCGGAGTACCCCCCTGCCACCATCACAGCCTCCGGGCGCCGGGCGGCTGCTGGCCGAACATCGGAGGAGCCGGGTGGTAACCCTGAGGTGTGCGGGTGTCGGCCGCCGCCGCCGGGACCGGGATGCGCTGCAGGATGTCGAGGACGACCTGCTCGGCCGTCCGCCGGTTCAACTGGGCCTGCGCGGTGGGCAGCAGACGGTGCGCCAGGACCGCGACGGCCAGGGCCTGTACATCGTCCGGCAATGCGTACTCCCGGCCGCTGAGCGCCGCCGAGGCCTTGGCCGCGCGCAGGAGGTGCAGCGTCGCCCGCGGGGACGCGCCGAGTCTGAGATCCGGATGGGCGCGGGTGGCGGCCACCAGGTCGACCGCGTAGCGCCGTACGGCGTCGGCGACGTGGACCGTGCGTACGGCGTCGACCAGCTTCACGATGTCGTGCGCGTGCGCCACCGGCTGCAGGTCGTCCAGGGGCGAGGCGCCGCCATGGATGTCCAGCATCTGCAGCTCGGCCTCCGGGCTCGGGTAACCGATGGAGACACGGGCCATGAAGCGGTCGCGCTGGGCCTCGGGAAGGGGGTAGGTGCCCTCCATCTCGACCGGGTTCTGCGTGGCCACCACCATGAAGGGGCTCGGCAGTTCGTATGTCGTGCCGTCGATGGTGACCTGGCGCTCCTCCATGGATTCCAGGAGAGCGGACTGCGTCTTCGGGGACGCGCGGTTGATCTCGTCGCCGATCACGATCTGCGCGAAGATCGCACCCGGTTTGAACTCGAAGTCCCGACGCTGCTGGTCCCAGATGGACACCCCGGTGATGTCCGACGGCAGCAGGTCGGGCGTGAACTGGATGCGGCGCACCGAGCAGTCGATGGACCGCGCCAGTGCCTTGGCGAGCATTGTCTTCCCGACGCCCGGCACATCCTCGATGAGCAGGTGCCCCTCGGCGAGCAGCACTGTCAGCGAAAGCCGTACGACCTCCGGCTTGCCCTCGATCACACCCTCCACCGACCTGCGGACACGCTCCGCGGTGGTGGTCAGATCAGTGAGGCTCGCTCGATCGTCATAGGTCGTCACCCGGCCCTCCTCGGCCCAAACTTTCCCGGGCCGACGCTCTGTGACGCGGACCGGCCCACCCCGAAACACGGACACCACGCGCGAAAAGTTCCGTCGCTCGCGCGAGGTGCCACACCCGCATTCTTGTTGGCGTTACCTGTTCGTGTCACTCGCCTGTGGATAACTGGCCGCGATATGTCGTGGCTTACGACCTTTTGAGGGCATCGCCGTGGCCACGTCCGCGGTTCAGCGCGGCTGGATCTCCCGCAACTCGCCCGTCTTCACATCGAGGACGAAGCCGCGCACGTCGTCGGTGTGCGGCAGGAACGGGGAGGTGCGCACCTTCTCGATGGACTGCCGCACGTCCTGCTCGACGTCCCCGAACCCCTCGACGGCCCAGTTCGGGCGCTGGCCGACCTCGCGCTCCAGCTCCTGCCGGAACTCGTCGCCGAGCCCCTCCATGCCGCAGCCGCTGTGGTGGATCAGGACCACGCTGCGAGTGCCGAGGGCGCGCTGGCTGATCGTCAGCGAGCGGATCACGTCGTCGGTGACGACGCCACCCGCGTTCCGCATGGTGTGGCAGTCGCCGAGTTCCAGGCCGAGCGCGGCGTACAGGTCGAGGCGGGCGTCCATGCACGTGACGACCGCGACGCGCGCGGCGGGGCGCGCGCTCAGGCCGGGATCGCTGAACGCGGCGGCGTACCGCACGTTCGCCTCGACACACCGGTCGGTCACGGTGGCGTCGCCGGATATGGCGTCGTCGGACGGGCTGGAAGCGGAAGTCGTCATGGTGACGACGGTAGTCGGCGGGGTCGACCGTGGCCTGCTGTGAGAAGGGACAAAGAACATCATCGCGGCTTGTTGTGAGCTAACCCACAGGGCCGCGTGGGGCGCGGCCGAACGGGTGAACGGGCGAGATGTACGGCCTCGGCCGACGCGCTCCGCGACGCGCAGGCCGGTTGATTGACCGAAGGGCGCCGTGGACTAAAGTGACGCCGAACCCCATTAACGAAGCAACACGGAGATCCCGGCGCCGCCGGACGCTCCCCGCGTGCGCGGCGCGTACGTACGGCTCGGCCTCCTCCCGCTCCGGTCGGACGGCGTCACTTCCCCGGCGCCGACGGACCGATCCCCTTCGAGCGGGCGGGGACCCGGTAGTGCGTACGACCGCCCGCCGGACCTGAGAGGGCCCTTTGAGTCAGCGACATGTTCCGGTGATGCTCCAGCGCTGCCTGGACCTGTTGGCCCCATCACTCGCCCAGCCGGGAGCGGTCGTCGTCGACTGCACGCTCGGTCTCGGCGGACACAGTGAGGCTCTGCTCGCCACGTTCCCCTCGTGCCGCCTCGTCGCGCTCGACCGTGACAAGGAGGCGCTGCGCCTGTCCGGCGAGCGCCTCGCCCCCTTCGGCGACCGGGCCACCCTCGTGCACGCCGTCTACGACGAACTGCCCGAGGTCCTCGACCGGTTGGGGATCCCGCGCGTCCAGGGCGTCCTGTTCGACCTCGGCGTCTCCTCCATGCAACTCGACGAGGCCGACCGCGGCTTCGCCTACGCGCAGGACGCGCCGCTCGACATGCGCATGGACCAGTCGGCCGGGGTGAGCGCCGCCGAGGTCCTCAACACCTACGCGCCCGGCGAACTGGTGCGGATCCTGCGCCAGTACGGCGAGGAGAAGCAGGCCAAGCGCATCGTCTCGGCCGTCGTACGGGAGCGCGAGAAGGAACCGTTCAGCAACAGCGCCCGGCTCGTCGAGCTGATCCGCGACTCTCTTCCGCAGGCCGCCAAGCGCACCGGCGGCAACCCGGCCAAGCGCACCTTCCAGGCCCTGCGCATCGAGGTCAACGGCGAGCTGAGCGTCCTGGAGAGGGCCGTCCCGGCCGCCGTGCGGGCGCTCGCGGTCGGCGGCCGGATCGCTGTCCTGTCGTACCACTCGCTCGAGGACCGGCTGGTCAAGCAGGTGTTCGCGGCCGGCGCAGCCACCACGGCGCCGGCCGGCCTGCCCGTCGTCCCCGAGCGCTACCAGCCCCGGCTCAAGCTGCTCACTCGCGGTGCCGAACTTCCCACGGAGGAAGAAATCGCCGAGAACCGCCGGGCCGCCCCGGCACGGCTGCGGGGTGCGCAGCGCATCCGCGAGGAGGTTGCCGAGTGAGGCACGCGCGCGTGGAGAGGTGGTCATGACCGCCAGGAGCGGCTCGAAAGATGCCAGGGACTCCCAGAGGCCCCAAGGGTTCAAGGAGTCCAAAAGGTCCAGAGGCTCCGCGCGCGCACCACGCGGGAGGGCCGCCCGGTTGGCGCGGCTCTTCCCGGTCGCCCCGTCCGGTGGAGCCCAGGCCGCACGCGCCCCGTTCGTCCTTCTCGTCGTGCTGCTGCTCGGTGGCGGGCTCATCACGCTGCTGTTGCTGAACTCCTCGCTCAACGAAGGATCGTTCAAGCTCAGCAGGCTCAAGAAGCAGACCACCGAGCTCACCGACGACGAGCAGCAGCTGCAACGTGACGTCGACTCGTACTCGGCGCCGGACGCCCTCCAGCGCCGCGCCCGTGAGCTCGGCATGGTCGCGGGCGGCGACCCCGCGTTCCTCAGCCCGAACGGCACGGTCCGCGGCATGCCGAGCCCGGCCGCGCTGCCCGCGTCGCCGATGGGTCAGCAGGCGCCCCCGCCCGAGATGATCAGTACGCCCCCGAGCACACCGGCCTCGCCCGGCACGACGCCGTCGACGACGCCCACCGCCTCCGCGTCCGCGCAGTCGGCGCAGTCGGCGCAGTCGGCTCCGAGCGCCTCGGCGACGCCCAC
Organism: Streptomyces sp. NPDC102467; assembly: GCF_044765445.1. Classification (NCBI taxonomy): domain Bacteria; kingdom Bacillati; phylum Actinomycetota; class Actinomycetes; order Kitasatosporales; family Streptomycetaceae; genus Streptomyces; species Streptomyces sp. NPDC102467. Next base: position 122,256 of record NZ_JBIWKA010000007.1, read on the forward strand.
GGCCTCCGCTCCTTCGAACTCCGGCAGGTGACGCCATGACCGACAGGGAGCCCCCGCGCCGCCGCGTGCCAGGACCCGCGCGCCCCGCCAGAACGGGCCGGCCCGCGCAGCGGCGCTCGGGACCCGGCGCGCGCCCCGCTGTACGGCGCCCGCGCCCCGCGCCCGCCAAGGCCGGCACTCCACTGCGCCTGGGCAGTCCACGGCCCCGGCTGCGGATGGTGAGCCTGGGCCTCACGCTCGTCCTCATGGTCTTCGTCGTCCGTCTCCTCCAGGTGCAGGGCGTCGACGCGAGCGCGTACGCGGCCAAGGCCGAGCTGAATCGCTACGTCAGCCACACCATCGCCGCCGAGCGCGGCGGCATCACCGACCGCAGCGGAGTCGCGCTCGCGGCGAGCGTGGACGCGTACGACATCACCGCTGACCCGACGATGTTCACCGAGAAGATCACCAAGGTGAAGGACGCGCCCGCGCAGGCGGCGGCGCTCCTGTCACCGATCGTCGGGATCGACGCGGACACCCTCGCCAAGAAGCTCAGCACCAAGAAGACCCGGTACGTGCGGCTGGCCGCGCGGCAGACACCGCAGGTCTGGAAGCAGATCAAGGACCTCAGGTCGACGCTGAACGACAAGGCGAACGCCGAGGGCCGCGAGGCGAGCGTGCTGTCCGGTGTGCTCGCCGACCCCAGTAACAAGCGCGTGTACCCCAACGGGGACCTCGCCGCCGGGATACTGGGCTGGGTCAACGCCGACGGCAAGGGCGGCGGCGGCGTCGAGCAGCAGCTCAACAAGGAGCTGTCCGGCAAGGCGGGCAAGATCCGCTACGCCCAGTCCGGCGGCCAGCAGGTGCCGACGGCGGGCAGCACCGAGCAGCCCGCGGTGGCCGGCTCCGACGTCGAGCTGACCATCGACCGCGACATCCAGTGGGCCGCGCAGGACGCGATCACCGAGCAGGTGAAGAAGTCCGGGGCGGATCGCGGCTACGTGATAGTGCAGGACACGCAGACCGGCGAGGTCCTGGCCATGGCGAACGCGCCCGGCTTCGACCCGAACGACCTGTCGCAGGCCAACGCGACGGCCCTGGGCAACGCCTCGTTGCAGGACGCGTACGAGCCGGGATCCACCGCCAAGGTGATGTCGATGGCGGCGATCCTGGAGGAGAACGCGGCCACACCGCTGACTCACGTCATCGTGCCCAATCGGCTGCACCGCGGCGACCGGCTCTTCCAGGACGACATCGACCACCCGACCTGGCACCTCACGCTCAACGGCGTACTCGCCAAGTCCAGCAACATCGGCACGATCCTCGCCTCCGGCCAGTTGGGCGCGACCCAGCCGAAGGCCAACCAGACGCTCTACTCGTACCTGAGCAAGTTCGGCATCGGGAAACAGAGCGGTCTCGGCTTCCCCGGCGAGACCTCCGGCATCCTCGCGCCGGCGGATAAGTGGTCGACGTCGCAGCAGTACACGATCCCGTTCGGGCAGGGCTTCTCCATCAACGCCATGCAGGCGGCCTCCGTGTACTCGACCATCGCCAACGGCGGCGTACGGATCGAACCGACCCTGGTACGCGGAGCGAAGGGCGCCGACGGCCGGTTCACGCCCGCACCCAGGCCCAAGGAGACCCGCGTCGTCAGCACGAAGACGGCGAAGACGGTCGCACACATGCTGGAGTCCGTGGTCGACGACGAGGAGGGCACGGGCGCCAAGGCCCGGATCCCCGGTTACCGCGTCGCCGGTAAAACGGGCACGGCCAACCGCGTGGATCCGGCCACCGGCCGCTACAAGGGATACACGTCGTCGTTCGCCGGGTTCGCGCCCGCCGACAAGCCGCGCGTCACCGTCTACTGCGCCATCCAGAACGCGACAAAGGGCAGCTACTTCGGCGGCCAGATCTGCGGACCCATCTACAAGCAGGTCATGGAGTTCGCCCTGAAGACCCTCCAAGTGCCGCCCACGGGCGCCAAGTCCGCACGGCTGCCCGTCACTTTCCAGCCATGACAGCCTGCCCGCCATGACGGCCGTGCCGCGCCGTGACCATGATCACTTACCCACAGTGAAGACACCCTGAAGAGCCCGTGACAACCATCACCTCGGATTCCGGGAACCACCGGACACCCCGCCCCTCGCTTCGCTCAGCGGGGGGTGCGCCCGGTACGCTCACCGCCGTGCCACACGCTGATCAGTCTCAAACCACCCAGAAGGGCGCACCCGTGACATATCCCGGGCCGCCGCGACCGGTCGAGGTCTCCGCCACACCCCTCGCGGAACTGGCCGATCAGCTGGGTGTCCCGACACCCACGGCCGACGCGGCGATCACCATCTCCGGTATCACCCACGACTCCCGTGCGGTGCGCCCCGGCGACCTGTACGCGGCCCTGCCCGGCGCCCGCGCGCACGGCGCCGACTTCGCCGCACAGGCCGCCACCCTCGGCGCGGTCGCGGCCCTCACCGATCCGGCGGGCGCCGAACGCGTGCGCGACGCCGGGCTCCTGCCGCTCGTCGTGGAGAACCCGCGCGGCCGCATGGGCGAGCTGGCCGCCACGATCTACGGCCACCCCGGCAAGGACCTGCTGCAGCTCGGCATCACCGGCACGTCCGGCAAGACCACCACGGCGTACCTCGTCGAAGGCGGTCTGAAGGAGGTCCGGTCGACCGGCCTCATCGGCACGGTCGAGATGCGCATCGGCGACGAACGCATCAAATCCGAGCGGACGACGCCCGAAGCCACCGATCTGCAGGCCCTGTTCGCGGTCATGCGCGAGCGCGGCGTCGACGCCGTCGCCATGGAGGTCTCCAGCCACGCCCTCGTGCTCGGCCGGGTCGACGGCTGCGTCTTCGACGTGGCGGTCTTCAACAACCTCAGCCCGGAGCACATGGAGTTCCACTCCGGGATGGAGGACTACTTCCAGGCGAAGGCGCAACTGTTCACGCGCGCACGCAGCAAACAGGGCGTAGTGAACTTCGACGACGAGTACGGACGCCGGCTCATCGACGAGTCCGAAGTGCCCGTCGTCACGTTCTCGGCGGAAGGTCACCCCGACGCCGACTGGCGCGCCGAGGACGTCGAAGTCGGGCCGCTGGGCTCGACATTGACCGTCGTCGGCCCCAAGGGCGAGCGGATCACCGCCAGGGCGCCGCTGCCAGGCGCCTTCAACGTCGCGAACACCCTCGCCGCGATCGTCACCCTCGCCGTCGCCGGGATCGACCCGCAGACCGCGGCCGACGGCGTCGCCGCGGTGCCCGGAGTGCCCGGCCGCCTCGAGCGGGTGGACGCCGGACAGAACTACCTCGCCGTCGTCGACTACGCGCACAAGACCGACGCCGTCGAATCCGTCCTGAGGGCGCTGCGCAAGGTCACCGAGAACAAGCTGCACATCGTGCTCGGCTGCGGCGGCGACCGGGACAAGACCAAGCGGATGCCGATGGGCGCCGCCGCCGCGCGGTTCGCCGACACGGCCATCCTCACCTCCGACAACCCACGCTCCGAGGACCCCCTCGCGATCCTCGCCACGATGCTCGCGGGCGCCGCCGACGTACCGGCGCACGAGCGCGGCGACGTCGCCGTCTTCGAGGACCGGGCCGCCGCCATCGCCGCCGCCGTCGCACGCGCCGAGCCCGGCGACACGGTGCTCGTCGCGGGCAAGGGCCACGAGCAGGGCCAGGACATCGCCGGGGTGGTGCGTCCCTTCGACGACCGCCTGGTGCTTCGCGAAGCCATCGAGCAAACCCAGGGATGAAGTTGTGATCGCCCTCTCCCTCGCCGAGATCGCCTCAGTCGTCGGCGGGCAGACGTACGACATACCGGATCCGCGGGTCCGGGTCACCGGGCCGGTCGTCATCGACTCGCGCAAGGTCGAAGCCGGCAGCCTGTTCGCCGCGTTCGCGGGTGAACACGTGGACGGCCACGACTACGCGGCCGACGTGATCGCCGCGGGCGCCGTCGCCGTACTGGCCGCGCGACCCGTCGGAGTGCCCGCCGTGGTCGTCGACGACGTACAGGCGGCGCTCGGCGCGCTCGCCCGGCACGTCGTCGAGCGGCTCGGCGCCACCCTGGTCGCGCTGACCGGCTCGGCCGGCAAGACCAGCACCAAGGACCTGATCGCCCAGGTGCTGCGCAGCAAGGCACCCACGATCTTCACGCCCGGCTCGTTCAACAACGAGATCGGCCTGCCGCTGACCGCGCTGTCCGCCACCGACGAGACGAAGTTCCTCGTCCTGGAGATGGGCGCTCGCGGCAAGGGCCACATTCAGTACCTGACGGGCCTGACGCCCCCGAAGGTCGGCCTCGTCCTCAACGTGGGAACCGCGCACATCGGCGAGTTCGGCGGCCGCGCGCAGATCGCGGAAGCGAAGGGCGAGCTGGTCGAGGCGCTGCCCGCCGACGGCACCGCGATCCTCAACGCGGACGACCCGCTCGTACGGGCCATGGCGTCCCGTACGAAGGCGAAGGTGCTGTTCTTCGGAGAGGCCGCGGAAGCCGACGTACGTGCCGAGAATGTCCGGCTCACGGAGAACGGACAGCCGGCCTTCAGCCTTCACACACCCACCGGGTGCAGCGAAGTGACCTTGCGCCTGTACGGTGAGCACCACGTGTCGAACGCGCTCGCCGCGGCCGCCGTCGCCCACGACCTTGGCATGTCCGTGAAGGAGATCGCGCTCGCGCTCTCCGAAGCGGGCTCCCTGTCCCGCTGGCGGATGGAGGTCACCGAGCGTTCGGACGGCGTCACGATCGTCAACGACGCCTACAACGCGAACCCCGAGTCCATGCGAGCGGCCCTGCGCGCGCTCGTGGCCATGGGTAAGGGGCGTCGTACGTGGGCGGTGCTCGGGCACATGGCCGAGCTCGGCGACGAGTCGCTGACCGAGCACGACGCGGTCGGACGGCTGGCCGTCCGGCTCAACGTCAGCAAGCTCGTGGCAGTCGGGGGCAGGGAAGCGTCCTGGTTGCGACTGGGCGCTTATAACGAGGGTTCGTGGGGTGAGGAGTCGGTGCACGTGTCCGACGCACAGGCGGCGGTCGACCTGTTGCGCAGCGAGTTGCGCCCGGGTGACGTCGTGCTCGTGAAGGCCTCCAGGTCGGTGGGCCTGGAGAGCGTGGCACAGGCGCTGCTCGAGGGCTTCGAGAACGGGGGCGATGCCCGATGATGAAGCAGATCCTCTTCGCGGGCGTGATCGGGCTTTTTCTGACCCTGATCGGAACGCCCCTGCTCATCAAGCTCCTTGCGCGCAAGGGCTATGGGCAGTACATCCGTGACGACGGCCCGCGCGAGCACCACGCCAAGCGCGGTACGCCGACCATGGGTGGTATCGCCTTCATCCTGGCGACCCTCATCGCGTACTTCCTGAGCAAGCTGATCACCGGCGCGACGCCGACCCTCTCGGGTCTGCTCGTCCTCGGCCTGATGGCCGGTATGGGCCTGGTCGGCTTCCTCGACGACTACATCAAGATCGTGAAGCGGCGGTCGCTCGGTCTGCGGGCCAAGGCGAAGATGGCCGGCCAGCTGACCGTCGGTATCGCCTTCGCGGTGCTGTCCCTGCAGTTCGCGGACGCCCGCGGGCAGACCCCGGCCTCGACCCGGCTCTCCTTCGTGGAGGACTTCGGCTGGACGATCGGCCCGGTGCTCTTCGTGGTCTGGGCGCTGTTCATGATCCTCGCGATGTCGAACGGCGTGAACCTGACGGACGGCCTCGACGGCCTCGCCACCGGCGCCTCCGTGATGGTCTTCGGCGCCTACACCTTCATCGGCGTCTGGCAGTTCCAGGAGTCCTGCGCCAACGCGCAGACCCTCACCAACCCGGGTGCCTGTTTCGAAGTCAGAGACCCACTCGACCTGGCAGTCGTCGCATCGGCATTGATGGGCGCCTGCTTCGGCTTCCTGTGGTGGAACACCTCGCCCGCCAAGATCTTCATGGGCGACACGGGCTCGCTCGCCCTCGGTGGCGCCCTCGCCGGTCTCGCGATCTGCTCGCGCACCGAGATGTTGCTCGCGCTGCTCGGCGGCCTGTTCGTGATGATCACGATGTCCGTGGTCATCCAGGTCGGCTCCTTCAAGATGACCGGCAAGCGGGTCTTCCGCATGGCGCCACTCCAGCACCACTTCGAACTAAAGGGGTGGTCCGAAGTCCTTGTCGTGGTCCGCTTCTGGATCATCCAGGGCATGTGCGTGATCGTCGGCCTCGGCCTCTTCTACGCGGGATGGGCAGCAAAGAAGTGACTTCTGGTCAGGGTTCCTGGCAGGGGATGAACATCACCGTCGCCGGTCTCGGCGTGAGCGGCCTCAGCGCCGCCCGCGCCCTGGCCGGCCTCGGCGCGTCGGTCACCGTGGTGGACGGCGGCGAGAGCCCTGCCCACCGCGAAAAGGCCGCCCTTCTTAAAGAAGAGGGCATCTCCGTACGCCTGGGGGATGCCGAGACGCTGCCCGAGGGTACCGACCTCGTCGTCACGTCCCCCGGCTGGAAGCCGTCCTCGCCGCTGTTCGCGGCGGCCGCAGAAGCGGGCGTCGACGTCGTCGGAGACGTGGAGATCGCCTGGCGGCTGCGCGGCCCGGACGCGGCACCCTGGCTCGCCATCACCGGCACGAACGGCAAGACCACCACGACGCAGATGCTCGCGTCGATCCTCCAGGCGGCAGGCCTGCGCACGGCGGCCGTCGGCAACATCGGCACGCCGATCGTCGACGTCGTCCTCGAAGGCGACGACGCGTACGACGTGTTCGCCGTGGAGCTGTCCTCGTACCAGCTGCACTGGGCGCCCTCGCTGCGCGCCCACTCCGGCGCCGTCCTGAACCTGGCGCCCGACCACCTCGACTGGCACGGCTCCATGGAGGCGTACGCCGCCGACAAGGGCCGTATCTACGAAGGCAATCAGGTCGCCTGCGTCTACAACACCGCGGACCACGCCACCGAGCGCCTGGTCCGCGGGGCCGACGTCGAGGAAGGCTGCCGCGCCATCGGCTTCACGCTCGGCACGCCGGGACCGTCCGAACTCGGCGTCGTCGAGGGCATCCTCGTCGACCGTGCCTTCGTGGAGGACCGGCAGCAGAGCGCCCAGGAACTGGCCGAGGTCAGCGACATCGACCCGCCGGCCCCGCACAACATCGCCAACGCCCTCGCGGCGGCGGCCCTGGCCCGCGCCTTCGGCGTGGAGCCGGCCGCCGTACGGGACGGGCTGCGCGACTTCACGCCCGACGCACACCGCATCGCGCATGTCGCCGACGTCGCCCAGGTCGCCTACATCGACGACTCCAAGGCCACCAACACCCATGCCGCACAGGCCTCGTTGGCGGCGTACGAGTCGATCGTGTGGATCGCGGGCGGCCTCGCCAAGGGCGCGACCTTCGACGAACTGGTCACGGGCGCGGCGAAGCGGCTGCGCGGTGTCGTCCTGATCGGTGCCGACCGTGCCCTGATCCGCGAAGCCCTGGAGCGACACGCCCCGGAAGTACCGGTCGTCGACCTCGACCGGACCGACACTGGGGCGATGTCGGCGGCGGTCCAGGAGGCGGCGCGGCTCGCCCGCCCGGGGGACACCGTGCTGATGGCCCCGGCCTGTGCGTCGATGGACATGTTCACGAACTACAACAAGCGTGGCGAGGCGTTCGCGGAAGCGGTCCGCGAACTCGGCGCCACGGGCGTCTGACGGTACCTTCGGGTGCCCGGTGACGCCGGGCACCCTCGGGAGGGGAACGTGGCAGCGCACCAGCGAAGGCCGAGCAAGCCGTACGGCTCACCGTGGGGGAGCGGCAATGGCCGGTAGCAGCGCCCGCACCACCAAGCGCCCCTCGGCCCCGCCGAGAAGGACCAGCCGCGTCTACCGGGCGCGCGCCAACCCCCTGGGCCGCCTGTACGCGCAGGGCCGCCGCGCCTGGGACCGGCCTCTCACCGCGTACTACCTGATCCTCGGGTCCGCGCTGCTCATCACGGGCCTCGGCCTGGTGATGGTCTACTCGGCGTCGATGATCACGGCCCTGCAGATGGGCCTCTCCAGCTCGTTCTTCTTCCGCAAGCAGTTCGTCGCGGCCGTCATCGGCTCGATCCTGCTCGTGGCCGCGATGCGGATGCCGGTGAAGCTGCACCGGGCCCTCGCCTACCCGATCCTCGCCGTCAGCGTCTTCCTGATGGTCCTGGTGCAGGTGCCCGGGATAGGAGTGTCGATCAACGGCAACCAGAACTGGATCTCGCTCGGCGGCCCGTTCATGCTGCAGCCCAGTGAGTTCGGCAAGCTGGCGCTGATCCTGTGGGGTGCCGATCTGCTGGCGCGCAAACACGACAAGCGCCTGCTGAACCAGTGGAAGCACATGCTGGTGCCGCTGGTCCCGATGGCGTTCCTGCTGCTCGGCCTGATCATGCTCGGCGGCGACATGGGCACGGCGATCCTGCTCACCGCCATCCTCTTCGGCCTGCTGTGGCTGGCGGGCGCCCCCACACGGCTCTTCGTGGGCGTCCTGTCCGTGGCCGGCGCGATCGGCATCATGCTCATCAAGACCAGCCCGAACCGGATGGCGCGGCTCGCGTGCCTGGGCCGCGCCGACGCCGGCCCCGACGACATGTGCTGGCAGGGACTGCACGGTATCTACGCCCTCGCCTCCGGCGGATTCTTCGGTTCCGGCCTCGGCGCGAGTGTGGAAAAATGGGGTCAACTTCCCGAAGCGCACACCGACTTCATCTTCGCCATCACCGGTGAGGAACTGGGCCTGTCGGGGACGCTGTCGGTGCTCGCCCTGTTCGCGGCTCTAGGCTATGCGGGTATCCGCGTGGCCGGACGCACGGAGGACCCCTTCGTGAGATATGCCGCGGGAGGCGTGACGACCTGGATCACGGCGCAGGCCGTGGTCAACATCGGTGCGGTGCTCGGCCTGCTGCCGATCGCCGGAGTCCCGCTCCCGCTGTTCTCGTACGGGGGGTCCGCTCTGCTGCCGACCATGTTCGCCGTAGGCCTTCTGCTCGCGTTCGCGCGGGACGAACCGGCGGCGCGGGCGGCCCTGGCCATGCGGCAGCCACGGATGAGATGGAACACGATGCGACGGCGCGCCTCGGCGCGTACGTCCGGAGAGCGGTGAATTTCGGTGCATGTCGTACTCGCCGGTGGGGGGACCGCCGGCCACATCGAGCCGGCGCTCGCCCTCGCGGACGCCCTGCGCAGGCAGGACCCGACCGTGGGGATCACGGCGCTCGGCACGGAGCGCGGCCTGGAGACCCGTCTCGTACCGGAGCGCGGCTACGACCTGGGGCTGATCCCCGCCGTACCGCTGCCCCGCAAACCCACCCCTGAACTGATCACCGTGCCGGGGCGGCTGCGCGGCACGATCAAGGCCGCCGAGCAGATCCTGGAGCGGACCAAGGCCGACGCCGTGGTCGGCTTCGGCGGATATGTCGCGCTGCCCGGCTACCTGGCCGCCAAGCGGCTCGGCGTGCCGATCATCGTGCACGAGGCCAACGCGAGGCCCGGCCTCGCCAACAAGATCGGATCCCGGTACGCGGCAGGGGTCGCCGTCTCCACACCGGACAGCAAGCTGCGCGGCGCCCGCTACATCGGCATCCCGCTGCGCCGTACCATCGCCATGCTCGACCGGGCCGCGGTACGCCCCGAGGGCCGCGCCGCGTTCGGCCTCGACCCGAACCTGCCGACGCTGCTCGTCTCCGGCGGCTCGCAGGGCGCCCGGCACCTGAACGAGGTCGTCACGCGCGTCGCTCCGCTGCTCCAGCAGTCCGGTATCCAGATCCTGCACGTGGTCGGCCCGAAGAACGAACTGCCGCAAGTGCAGCAGATGCCGGGAATGCCCCCGTACATCCCGGTACCGTACGTGGACCGGATGGACCTCGCGTACGCCGCGGCCGACATGATGCTGTGCCGTGCGGGCGCGATGACCGTCGCCGAACTCTCCGCCGTCGGGCTCCCGGCCGCCTACGTCCCGCTGCCCATCGGCAACGGGGAGCAGCGGCTGAACGCCCAGCCGGTGGTGAAGGCCGGTGGCGGTGTGCTGGTCGACGACGCGGAGCTGACCCCCGAGTGGGTCCAGGGCAACGTCCTGCCCGTGCTCGCCGACCCGCACCGTCTGTACGAGATGTCCCGCGCCGCCTCGGAGTTCGGCCGCAGGGACGCCGACGACCTGCTCGTCGGGATGGTGTACGAGGCGATCAACTCACGCCGATAGGGGCGTACGACACAGAGGCAGGGCAGCGTGGCCGGAGCGACCACCGCGGACCGCGGCGAACGAGACGAAGCCGAGGCGTCCGAATCCGGCCCGCCCCCTGCACTCCGCCGACGGCGGAAGCCGACCGTCCGGACCCTGGTCGTGGCCGGCGTGCTGCTCGTCCTGATCGGGGCGGGCGCGATCTGGCTGCTGTACGGATCGCAGTGGTTGCGCGTCGAGCGCGTCACGACCTCCGGAACGGGTGTTCTCTCGCCGCGGGAGGTGCGCGAGGCCGCCGCTGTTCCGGTCGGCGCCCCCATGGTTTCCGTCGACGCGGACGCCATGGAGGACCGAATCCGCCGGAAACTGCCCCGAATCGACTCGGTCGACGTGGTGCGATCCTGGCCGCACGGAATCGGGCTGAAAGTGACGGAACGTAAGCCGGTTCTGATTGTCGAAGACGCCAGAAATACGGGCAAGTTCGTCGAAGTGGACCACGAAGGCGTTCGTTTCGCGACGGTCGACGCCGCCCCGAAGGGCGTTCCACGGCTGGAATTGACGCCGGATCGAGCGGGTGCGGCGGCAAGCCTGCGACGCTTCGGAGAGGACCGGCTGGTCCGCGAAACGGTCCGTGTCGCGGGTCGGCTGCCGAAGGCGGTCGCACGCGACACCCGTACCGTCAAGGTCCGTTCGTACGACGACATCTCGCTGGAGCTCACCGGCGGACGCGTCGTCGTATGGGGAAGTGCCGAGAAGGGCGACGCGAAGGCGCGGGTACTCACCACCCTCATGAAAGCGGCGCCGAAGGCCCGGCACTTCGACGTAAGTGTTCCCACCGCCCCTGCTTCTTCGGGTAGTTGACCCATATCCGCGCAGGCCAGCACCCTGGTTGGGCAGCGCTACGGCTGATCACATAGGGTGAAAAGAAAAACGGGAGGTTCGGCGTGTTCGTTGAACGGGCGCCACTTGTCGACTTAGTGTCAGGTTCGGAAGAGTCCAGGGAACAGACACACTGGTAACCCTAAACTTCACCGTTAGGGTTCGGGTCGGCAGTCGACTACTAGTCCGGACCGTCCCCATTCGACATCAGTCGTCGCATCGGCAGAACGCGAGGCGACGACACGTAACTCGAGGCGAGAGGCCTTCGACGTGGCAGCACCGCAGAACTACCTCGCAGTCATCAAAGTCATCGGTGTCGGCGGCGGTGGTGTCAATGCCATCAACCGGATGATCGAGGTCGGTCTCAAGGGCGTCGAGTTCATCGCCATCAACACCGACGCGCAAGCCCTGTTGATGAGCGACGCCGACGTCAAGCTCGACGTCGGCCGTGAACTCACCCGCGGCCTCGGCGCCGGAGCCAACCCGGCAGTCGGCCGCAAAGCCGCAGAGGACCACCGCGAGGAGATCGAGGAGGTCCTCAAGGGGGCCGACATGGTCTTCGTCACCGCCGGCGAAGGCGGCGGCACCGGCACCGGCGGCGCACCTGTCGTCGCCAACATCGCTCGCTCGCTCGGCGCCCTCACCATCGGCGTGGTCACCCGGCCCTTCACCTTCGAGGGACGCCGCCGGGCCAACCAGGCCGAGGACGGCATCGCGGAGCTGCGCGAAGAGGTCGACACCCTCATCGTCATTCCGAACGACCGGCTCCTGTCCATTTCGGACCGCCAGGTCTCGGTCCTCGACGCCTTCAAGTCGGCGGACCAGGTCCTGCTCTCCGGTGTCCAGGGCATCACCGACCTCATCACCACGCCCGGCCTGATCAACCTCGACTTCGCCGACGTCAAGTCCGTGATGTCCGAGGCGGGTTCGGCCCTCATGGGCATCGGCTCGGCCCGCGGCGACGACCGCGCGGTGGCCGCCGCGGAGATGGCGATCTCCTCGCCGCTCCTCGAAGCGTCCATCGACGGCGCCCGCGGTGTGCTGCTCTCCATCTCCGGCGGCAGCGACCTCGGCCTCTTCGAGATCAACGAAGCGGCCCAACTGGTCAGCGAGGCCGCGCACCCCGAGGCGAACATCATCTTCGGTGCGGTCATCGACGACGCCCTCGGCGACGAGGTGCGGGTCACCGTCATCGCCGCCGGGTTCGACGGCGGACAGCCGCCGGCCAAGCGGGACACCGTGATGGGCTCGTCCTCGGCCAAGCGCGAGGAACCGGCACCCGCCTCCCGCCCGGAGCGGGCCTCCGAGCCCTCGCGCCCGGCCTTCGGCAGCCTCGGCAGCGTCACGCCGCGCGAGGAGCTGAAGTCCCCGGAGCCGGTCGAGGTGCCCGCGCCGGTGCACGAGGCCCCCTCCGCCCCGGCCAACCCGCCCCACGTCCCGCGGCCGTCCTACCCGGACAGCCAGGCCGAGGAGCTGGACGTCCCGGACTTCCTGAAGTGACGTTCCTGAGGCCGATGGGATCGTCGACGGAGTGATAGGACAGCGTGAAGCTGTGACCTCTACGAGTGGCGCGCACTTCGCCTTCACCGACCGGTGGGGCGGGGTGAGCGCCGCTCCGTACGAGGAGCTCAATCTCGGCGGAGCGGTCGGCGACGACCGCGAAGCCGTACTGCGCAACCGGGAGTTGGCCGCGCGGGCGCTCGGTGTCGAACCGACCCGGGTCGTCTGGATGAACCAGGTGCACGGGCCCGACGTGGCGGTGGTGGACGGGCCCTGGGCCACGGACGCCGACATTCCGCACGTCGACGCGATCGTCACCACCAGGCGCCGCCTTCCCCTCGCCGTGCTCACCGCGGACTGCACCCCCGTTCTGCTGGCCGACCCGGTCGCGGGCGTCGTCGCCGCCGCGCACGCGGGACGTCCGGGCATGATCGCCGGAGTCGTACCCGCCGCCGTGACGGCGATGGTGGAACTCGGCGCGGATCCCGTCCGGATCGTGGCCCGCACCGGGCCCGCGGTCTGCGGCCGGTGCTACGAAGTGCCGGAGCAGATGCGCGCGGAGGTCGCCGCGGTGGAACCCGCGGCGTACGCCGAGACCAGCTGGGGCACTCCGGCCGTCGATGTGACCGCGGGGGTGCACGCACAACTGGAGCGGCTCGGGGTGCGCGACCGGCAGCAGTCACCGGTGTGCACGCTGGAGTCGCACGACCACTTCTCGTACCGCCGCGACAAGGCCACCGGCCGGCTCGCGGGCTATGTCTGGCTGGACTGATACGACATGACGGACCTTCAGGGCCGCAAGGAAGAACTCGCCGCAAACCTGGCCACGGTGGAGGAACGTATCTCCGCGGCCTGCGCGGCGGCCGGCCGCAAGCGCGACGACGTGACCCTGATCGTGGTCACCAAGACCTACCCCGCCGACGACGTCCGGATCCTCTCCGGGCTCGGCGTGCGGCACGTGGCGGAGAACCGCGACCAGGACGCCGCACCCAAGGCGGCGGAGTGCGCGGACCTTCCGCTCACCTGGCACTTCGTCGGTCAGTTGCAGACCAACAAGGTCCGTTCCGTGGTGAGTTATGCCGATCTGGTGCAATCCGTGGACCGGGCGAAGCTCGTCACATCACTGTCCAAAGAGGCCGTGCGCGCGGAGCGTGAGCTGGGATGTCTCCTCCAGGTCGCACTCGACGCACAGGAGGACGGCCGGGGTGAGCGAGGGGGTGTGGGCCTCGGTGGAGTAGAGGAGTTGGCCGCGCGCGTGGCCGAGGCTCCGGGGCTGCGGCTCGACGGACTGATGACCGTCGCACCGCTCACCGGGCCCTACGCGGGGCGGCAACAGGCGGCGTTCGAGCGGCTCATGGATTTGTCGACTGCCCTGCGCGCGGCCCATCCGGCTGCGAACATGGTCTCGGCAGGGATGAGTTCGGACCTCGAACAGGCCGTGGCGGCCGGAGCGACACATGTGCGCGTCGGTACGGCGGTACTCGGAGTCCGACTCGGGCTCGGGTAACGTCGCCAATAAGTCGGACCACAGCAGAAAATATGGTCATTCTCGCTGATCAGCGAGGAGATCGCGTGGATCGCGGGCACTTTGGTTGACGTCAGCCGATCCACCACAGAGCGGAGGACTCAGAGCATGGCCGGCGCGATGCGCAAGATGGCGGTCTACCTCGGCCTCGTGGAGGACGATGGGTACGACGGCCGGGGGTTCGACCCCGACGACGACTTCGAACCCGAGCTCGATCCGGAGCCCGAGCGTGCCCCTCGACGGCACGACCGGCACGAACCGTCGCATCAGTCACACAACTCCCGCGCCACAGAAGCGGACGAATCGGTACGAGTGGTGCAGCCGCCCGCACAGCGTGAGCCGGTGCGCCAGCCCGCTTCGCTCGCCGCTGAATCCGGACGTCCCGCGCGAATCGCCCCCGTGGCATCCATCACACCTGAACGTCAGAGCCTGGAGAAGAACGCACCGGTGATCATGCCCAAGGTCGTGTCCGAGCGGGAGCCCTACCGCATCACCACGCTGCACCCCCGGACCTACAACGAGGCCCGTACCATCGGGGAACACTTCCGCGAGGGCACCCCGGTGATCATGAATCTGACGGAGATGGACGACACCGACGCGAAGCGACTTGTCGACTTTGCCGCCGGTCTTGTCTTCGGCCTCCACGGAAGCATTGAGCGGGTGACCCAGAAGGTGTTCCTGTTGTCTCCTGCTAACGTCGATGTCACGGCGGAGGACAAGGCCCGTATCGCAGAGGGCGGATTCTTCAACCAGAGCTGAGACGCAGCATTAGTTCGACGACTGGCTTACCAGTCACGAAGTACGAGACACAGGGGAGAGGGAACCGCCGACATGCGCGTGGTTTTGGATGTGGTCTACATCGCGCTGATGTGTTTCCTCATCGTGCTGATCTTCCGGCTGGTCATGGACTACGTGTTCCAGTTCGCCCGCTCGTGGCAACCCGGCAAGCCGATGGTGGTCGTTCTTGAGGCCACTTACACTGTCACTGATCCACCGCTCAAGCTTCTGCGGCGGGTCATCCCGCCGCTGCGTCTCGGGGGCGTGGCGCTCGACCTGTCCTTCTTCGTACTGATGATCATCGTCTACATCCTGATCTCCGTCGTGAGGCAGCTGTGAACGATACGG
Source organism: Streptomyces sp. NPDC102467 (assembly GCF_044765445.1). Taxonomy (NCBI): domain Bacteria; kingdom Bacillati; phylum Actinomycetota; class Actinomycetes; order Kitasatosporales; family Streptomycetaceae; genus Streptomyces; species Streptomyces sp. NPDC102467. Next base: position 137,417 of record NZ_JBIWKA010000007.1, read on the forward strand.
TCTTGCCGAATGCCGACGACTACGTTGAGGTGAAGAGATGCCGTTGACCCCCGAGGACGTGCGGAACAAGCAGTTCACGACCGTCCGCCTCCGAGAAGGCTATGACGAGGACGAGGTCGATGCCTTCCTCGATGAGGTCGAAGCCGAACTGACCCGCTTGCTCCGCGAGAACGAGGACCTGCGCGCCAAGCTCGCCGCGGCCACCCGCGCCGCCGCGCAGAACCAGCAGCAGGGCGGAATGCGCAAGGGCCCCGGCGGTCCTGGTGGCCCCGAGGGCCAGGGCGGTCCGCAGGACCAGCAGCAGCAGGGACCCCCGCAGGGTATGCGCGGTCCGGGCGCCCCCGTGCCCGCCGGCATATCGGGCCCGCCGCAGCAGCAGATGGGCGGCCCCATGGGCGGTCCGCCGCAGCTGCCGAGCGGCGCCCCGCAGCTTCCGGCCGGTCCCGGCGGCCACGGCCCGCAGCAGGGTCAGGGTCCGCAGGGCCAGGGCCCGATGGGTCAGGGTCCGATGGGCCAGGGCCCCATGGGTCAAGGTCCGATGGGCCACGGCCCGCAGCAGGGTCAGGGTCCGATGGGTCAGCCCCAGCTGGGCGGCCCGATGGGCGGCCCCATGGGCGGCCACGGCGGTCCGCAGATGCAGCAGCAGGGTCAGGGCCCCGGTGGCGACAGCGCCGCCCGTGTCCTCTCGCTGGCCCAGCAGACCGCCGACCAGGCGATCGCCGAGGCCCGCTCCGAGGCCAACAAGATCGTCGGCGAGGCCCGCAGCCGCGCCGAGGGTCTCGAGCGTGACGCCCGGTCCAAGGCCGACGCGCTGGAGCGGGACGCGCAGGAGAAGCACCGCGTCGCGATGGGCTCCCTGGAGTCCGCCCGCGCCACGCTGGAGCGCAAGGTCGAGGATCTGCGCGGCTTCGAGCGCGAGTACCGCACGCGTCTGAAGTCGTACCTGGAGTCGCAGCTGCGTCAGCTGGAGACCCAGGCCGATGACTCGCTGGCCCCGCCGCGTGCCCCGGCCACCGCCTCGCTGCCGCCGTCCCCGGCGCCTTCGATGGCTCCGGCCGGTGCGGGTGCCCCGTCCTACGGCGGCAACCCGGCCATGGGCGGTCAGCAGTCCGCCGGTGGTCCGTCGTACGGCAACCAGCAGCAGATGTCGCCCGCGATGACGCAGCCGATGGCGCCGGTGCGGCCGCAGCCGCCGCAGCCGATGCAGCAGGCCCCGTCGCCGATGCGCGGGTTCCTCATCGACGAGGACGACAACTAGGCGCGCCCCTAGCGCCTGAGAAAAGGCGTCGGCGTTCATTCAGGCCTCGGCCCGGATCGTTTCTGCGATCCGGGCCGAGGCCTTTTCGGCGGCCGCTCCGGGTGACGGGGGTACCGCGAAAGGGGTCGGCCCCGCCAGAGACTCTGGCGGGGCCGACCCCTTCTGCGGCTGGGATGTGGCCGGACTACGCCTTGCGGAGGCGGAAGACCAGGCTCAGACCCTCGTCCGTGAACGGCTCCCCGTAAGCGGCGTCCGCCTCACCTTGGGCGAAGTCCGGGCTGAGGACCTCGTCCGCGATCAGGCCGGAGTGCTCGGACAGGGCCGAGATCACCGCCGGGTCCGTCGAGGTCCAGCGCAGGGCGATCCGGTCCGCCACGTCCAGGCCGCTGTTCTTGCGGGCCTCCTGGATCAGCCGGATCGCGTCACGGGCCAGGCCCGCCTGCCGCAGTTCCTCCGTCAGCTCCAGGTCGAGCGCCACGGTCGCGCCCGAGTCCGACGCCACCGACCAGCCCTCGCGCGGGGTCTCCGTGATGATGACCTCGTCCGGGGCGAGCGTGATGGTCTCGCCGTCCACCTCGACCGAGGCCGTGCCTTCGCGCAGGGCGAGGGAGAGCGCCGCCGCGTCCGCCGCGGACACCGCCTTCGCGACGTCCTGGACGCGCTTGCCGAAGCGCTTGCCCAGGGCACGGAAGTTGGCCTTGGCCGTGGTGTCGACCAGGCTGCCGCCGACCTCCGAGAGCGAGGCCAGGGAGGAGACGTTCAGCTCCTCCGTGATCTGCGCGTGCAGGTCCGTGCTCAGCGCGTCGAAGCCGGACGCCGCGACCAGGGCGCGTGACAGCGGCTGACGGGTCTTGACGCCCGACTCCGCGCGCGTGGCGCGGCCGAGCTCCACCAGGCGGCGGACCAGGTCCATCTGCGTCGACAGGTTCGGGTCGATCGCCGAGCGGTCGGCCTCCGGCCACGACGACAGGTGCACCGACTGCGGGGCGTCCGGGGAGACCGGGACGACCAGGTCCTGCCAGACCCGCTCCGTGATGAACGGGGTGAGCGGCGCCATCAGCTGGGTGACGGTCACCACCACGTCGTGCAGCGTGCGCAGCGCGGCCTTGTCGCCCTGCCAGAAGCGGCGGCGCGAACGGCGCACGTACCAGTTCGACAGGTCGTCGACGAACGCCGAGAGGAGCTTGCCGGCGCGCTGGGTGTCGTACGCCTCCAGGGCCGTGGTGACCTCGTCCGTGAGCTGGTGCAGCTCGGACAGCAGCCAGCGGTCGAGGACCGTGCGCTCCGCCGGGGCCGGGTCCTCCGCGCTGGGCGCCCAGCCCGACGTACGGGCGTACAGGGCCTGGAAGGCGACCGTGTTCCAGTACGTCAGGAGCGTCTTGCGGACGACTTCCTGGATCGTGCCGTGGCCGACGCGGCGGGCCGCCCACGGGGAGCCGCCGGCCGCCATGAACCAGCGCACCGCGTCGGCGCCGTGCCGGTCCATCAGCGGGATCGGCTCCAGGGTGTTGCCCAGGTGCTTGGACATCTTGCGGCCGTCCTCGGCGAGGATGTGGCCGAGGCAGACCACGTTCTCGTACGACGACTTGTCGAAGACCAGGGTGCCGACGGCCATCAGCGTGTAGAACCAGCCGCGGGTCTGGTCGATGGCCTCGGAGATGAACTGCGCGGGGTAGCGGGACTCGAAGAGTTCCTTGTTCTTGTACGGGTAGCCCCACTGCGCGAACGGCATCGAGCCCGAGTCGTACCAGGCGTCGATGACCTCCGGGACGCGCACCGCCGTCGCCGTGCAGCCCTCATGGGTGCAGGTGAACGTGATGGAGTCGATGTACGGGCGGTGCGGGTCGAGGGACGACTGGTCCGTGCCCGTCAGCTCGGAGAGCTCCGCGCGAGAGCCGACGCACGAGAGGTGGTCCTCCTCGCAGCGCCAGATCGGCAGCGGAGTGCCCCAGTAGCGGTTACGGGAGAGCGCCCAGTCGATGTTGTTCTGCAGCCAGTCGCCGAAGCGGCCGTTCTTGACCGTCTCCGGGAACCAGTTGGTCTTCTCGTTCTCCTGGAGGAGACGGTCCTTGACCTCAGTGGTGCGGATGTACCAGGACGGCTGCGCGTAGTAAAGCAGCGCCGTGTGACAGCGCCAGCAGTGCGGGTAGCTGTGCTCGTACGGGAGGTGCTTGAAGAGGAGGCCGCGGTCGCCCAGGTCCTCGGTGAGCTTCTCGTCGGCCTTCTTGAAGAAGACGCCGCCGACCATGGGGACTTCGGGGGAGAAGGTGCCGTCGGGCAGGACCGGGTTCACGACCGGCAGGCCGTACGCGCGGCAGACCTTGAGGTCGTCCTCACCGAACGCGGGGGACTGGTGCACCAGACCCGTGCCGTCCTCGGTCGTCACGTATTCGGCGTTGACCACGTAGTGGGCCTCGGCGGGGAACTCTACGAGCTCGAACGGGCGTTGATACTTCCAGCGCTCCATTTCGGCGCCGGTGAAGGCCTCGCCGGTCGGCTCCCAGCCCTCGCCGAGCGACTTCTCGACGAGCGGCTCGGCGACGACGAGCTTCTCCCGGCCGTCGCTCACCACGACGTAGCGGACCTCGGGGTGCGCGGCGACCGCCGTGTTCGAGACCAGGGTCCAGGGCGTCGTCGTCCAGACCAGGAGCGACGCCTGGCCCGCCAGCGGACCGGAGGTGAGAGGGAAACGGACATAGACCGAGGGGTCGACGACCGTCTCGTACCCCTGCGCCAGCTCGTGGTCGGAGAGGCCGGTGCCGCAGCGCGGGCACCAGGGGGCGACGCGGTGGTCCTGGGTGAGGAGGCCCTTGTTGAAGATCTCCTTCAGCGACCACCAGACCGACTCGATGTACTCGGGGTCCATCGTGACGTAGGGGTCGTCGAGGTCGGTCCAGTACCCCATGCGGGTCGTCAGCTCGGCGAAGGCGTCGGTGTGCCGCAGCACGGACTCGCGGCACTTGTCGTTGAACTCGGCGATGCCGTACGCCTCGATGTCCTTCTTGCCGCTGAAGCCGAGCTCCTTCTCGACCGCCAGCTCCACCGGGAGGCCGTGGCAGTCCCAGCCCGCCTTACGGGCCACGTGGTAGCCGCGCATGGTGCGGAAGCGGGGAAAGACGTCCTTGAAGACGCGGGCCTCGATGTGGTGGGCGCCGGGCATGCCATTGGCCGTGGGCGGGCCCTCGTAGAACACCCACTCGGGGCGTCCCTCGGACTGCTCCAGGGTCTTGGCGAAGATCTTCTGCTCGCGCCAGAAGTCGAGCACCGCGTGCTCGAGGGCGGGCAGATCGACCTGGGCGGGCACCTGGCGGTACTGCGTCATCAGTCTTCCTCCGGCGGACGTGCTTCTCTCCGTCGGAGGGACGAGAGGCTGCTGCGCCGTGTGCGGCGCGCTCCCGCGGTACCACCCTCCTTGGCCCGCCGGTGCCTGGTGTGCTCCGGTGAGCCCCCTCATTGGGGTCGCGATGCCGGGTCTACTGGCCGCTGCGCACGCACTGCGACGTTCTTCCGGCGGCTCCGGGGTGATCTTCGCTCCGCGCTCGCCTCCGGGCTTCCACCGACCCCGGATCGCTCTTGGCTGCGTACGCCGCTACTCGGCCCCATCCACGCTTCTCGCTCCGCCCAGTGTACGGCGCCGGACGGAGGGCGGCCGACCGATTTCCGCGGGGGCCGGGGGCGCGGCGGGCGACTGCGCGTGGTGACCCGAATGGCGATACGTACGGTGACTGATCCCGGCTGGTCGACCGGCGGGCGCGGGACGGGCGGGCCGTGGGCGGGCGGGCGCGGGATTCCCGGGCGGATTACCAGGCGGGGAGCGGGGCACAACGCTTGCAGATCCGTCGCGCGGGGGGCGCGAGAACGCCGGATCGGGCCTCTCGCCCCGTTGCCGCGGACCTGGCGCCGATTTATCGTCCCAGCACGATTCGCGTGCAAGATCACAATATGTGAAGGGGCCGCGGCCATGGTGGCGAAAAAGACCGCCGTTCAGCAGTCGACGTCCGGCAGAACCACGGGCGCGGGTGCCTCCGGCGAGGCCGCCGAGGACACGGCGGACATGAAGGCGCGTACGACCAAGAAAGCGACGCCGGCCAAGAAGGCGGCCAGTACGACGAAGAAGGCGGCCGGTGCGGCCAAGAAGGCGGCTGGGACAGCCAAGAAGGCCGCCGGTACGACCAAGAAGGCGGCCGGTACGGCCAAGAAGGCAGCCGGTACGGCCGAGGGCAGGGCCGATGCCACCGAGGGCGCGGCTGAGGCCGCGAAGACGACGGGAGCCACGACAGTGGTTGCGAAGAAGACTCAGGGCACGGCCACGGCGGCGAAGAAGCCCGGCGCGGTTCCCAAGGCGCGGGTGTCGGCCGTGGCCCCCGGTGAGCTGGCCGTCCGGCCGGGCGAGGACCCCTGGACCCCGGAAGAGGTCGAGGAGGCGCGCGCCGAGCTGCAGAGCGAGGCGCTCCGGCTGGGGAGCGAGATCGAGGCGTCGGAGGAGGGGCTCGCGGGCCTGATGCGCGACTCGGGGGACGGGGCCGGGGACGACGACGCCGACACCGGGACGAAGAACATCACGCGCGAGCACGAGATGTCGCTGGCCGCCAACGCGCGGGAGATGCTGCTGCAGACCGAGCGGGCCCTGGAGCGTCTGGACGCCGGTACGTACGGGCTCTGCGAGAACTGCGGGAACCCCATCGGCAAGGCGCGTATGCAGGCCTTTCCGCGGGCGACCCTCTGCGTGGAGTGCAAGCAGCAGCAGGAGCGCCGTTACTGAACGCCCGGTGCCGCACCGTCCACGGGGCGCCGCGCGCGTGTGCCGTATTCTCGTCCCCAGTCAGGTACCTAGGTTGAGGGACTCACGTGGCAGAGGCGGAGCGCATCATCGGTACGCCGGATTCCCCCGAGGCGGGGGCAGCGGAGCCGGAGAAGGCCGACGGGGCCGACTCGGGGACGGCCTCGCCGGCCGACGAGGCCGTCGCCGGGCGGACCACGGGCAGGCGGCGCATCGCTGTGCTGTTCGCCGTGGCCGCGCTGGCGTACGCCCTGGACCTGGGCAGCAAGCTGGCCGTGGTCGCGAAGCTGGAGCACCGTGACTCCATCCGGATCCTCGGTGACTGGCTGCAGCTGGAGGTGATCCGCAACCCCGGGGCCGCCTGGGGCATCGGCGAGGCCTTCACGATCGTCTTCACGCTGATCGCGGCGGCGGTGATCGTCGTCATCGCACGCCTGGCGAAGAAGCTCTACAGCACGCCCTGGGCGATCGCGCTCGGACTGCTGCTCGGCGGGGCGCTCGGCAACCTCACCGACCGGATCTTCCGCACACCGGGCATCTTCGAGGGCGCTGTCGTCGACTTCATCGCGCCGAAGAACTATCCGGTCTTCAACCTCGCCGACTCAGCGATCGTGTGCGGCGGCATCCTGATCGTTCTGCTGTCCTTCCGCGGGATCGACCCGGACGGGACCGTCCACAAGGACTGATCCACCGGGCCCCTGCGCGGGGGCTGTGGTGCGGGGCTGTCGGTGCGCTCCTGCATACTCGATGCGTGAGCACCATTCCCGAGATCCGAACCCTGCCCGTGCCCGACGGCCTGGAGGGCGAGCGCGTCGACGCCGCCATCTCCCGCATGCTCGGCTTCTCCCGCACCAAGGCCGCCGAGCTCGCCGCCGCCGGGAAGGTCACGGTGGACGGTTCGGTCGTGGGCAAGTCCGAGCGGGTGCACGGCGGGGCCTTGCTGGAAGTGGAGATGCCGCAGGCGCCCGCTCCGGTGCAGATCGTCGCCGAGCCCGTCGAGGGCATGGAGATCGTGCACGACGACGACGACATCGTGGTCATCAAGAAGCCCGTCGGCGTCGCCGCCCACCCGAGCCCCGGCTGGACCGGGACGACCGTGATCGGCGGCCTCGCCGCCGCCGGGTACCGGATCTCCACGTCCGGTGCCGCCGAACGGCAGGGCATCGTGCACCGCCTCGACGTGGGCACCTCCGGTCTGATGGCCGTCGCCAAGTCCGAGCGTGCGTACACGTCGCTGAAGCGCCAGTTCAAGGAGCGCGTGCCCGACAAGCGCTACCACGCGCTCGTGCAGGGCCACCCCGACCCGATGAGCGGCACCATCGACGCACCGATCGGGCGCCACCCGAACCACGACTACAAGTGGGCCGTGACGGCGGAGGGCAAGCCCTCGGTCACCCACTACGACCTCATCGAGGCGTTCCGGGCCGCCTCCTTGCTGGACATCAAGCTGGAGACGGGCCGCACGCACCAGATCCGCGTGCACATGTCCGCGCACCGGCACCCCTGTGTCGGCGACCTGACGTACGGCGCCGACCCGACGCTCGCCAAGCGGCTCGGCCTCACAAGGCAGTGGCTCCACGCGGTGCGGCTCGGTTTCGAGCACCCGGCCGACGGTCGGTGGGTCGAGTTCGAGAGCGATTACCCCGAGGACCTGCAGACCGCGCTCGACCGGGTCCGTGCGGAGAGCGAGTGAGCGCCGACGCCTATGTCGTGCGTGAGGCCACGACCGAAGCGGACCGGGCGTCCTGCTTCGCCGTGCGCAAGGACGTCTTCGTCGGTGAGCAGAACGTTCCCGAGGACCTCGAGTACGACGAGTACGACGCCGGGGCCGTGCATGTGCTGGCGGTCCGTGAGGACGGGGTGCCGCTCGGCACCGGCAGGCTGCTGACCGGCGCCGCCGCCGCTGTGAAGAACGGCGGGGCGGCGGACGTTGGGGCGCTGGGACGGCTGGCCGTGGCGAAGGCCGCCCGGGGGCTGGGCGTGGGCGCGGCTCTGGTGCGGGCCATCGAGGACGCGGCTCGCGAGCGCGGGGTCGCCGCGGTCGATCTCCATGCGCAGACGCATGCGCTGGGCTTTTACGAGCGGCTCGGGTACGTGGTGTACGGGCCCGAGTTCCCGGACGCCGGTATTCCGCACCGGGCCATGCGGAAGAGTCTGGGCTGAGGTCGCTCGCCCGTTTCTTGGAGCAGGTCGTACGCCAGGGGCTCGTCGGCGGGGCTGGTCGCGCAGTGGGTTCCCCGCGCCCCCTGACGGGGTCGGTGGTGGGCCGGGCACGATGTGCCGAAAGGCGGTTTGCCCGGATACGCGTGGCACTCTTGAGGCCGGAACGTCCTTGATCGTCGACTCTGGTCGGAGTGCCCGTGGAGCAATTGGCCCTGCTGTTCGTGCTGTTGCTCGGGGCCGTCCTGAGCGTGCCGCTCGGCGACCGGCTCAAGCTGCCCGCGCCCGTCCTGATGACGCTGCTCGGCATCGTTCTGGCCCTGATCCGCGCCGTGCCGAACGTCGACATCCCACCGGACCTGATCCTTCCGCTGGTTCTGCCTCCCCTCCTCTACGCGGCCGTGCACCGCACCTCCTGGCGGCAGTTCGCGGCCAATAGACGGCCCATCTTCCTGCTGGCCGTCGCGCTCGTCTTCGTCACCACGGCCGCGGTCGCCGTCGTCGCGAACGCGGTCGTGCCGGGCCTGCCGATCGCCGCCGCCGTCGCGCTCGGCGCGCTCGTGGCGCCGCCCGACCCGGTCGCCGCGACCGCCGTCGCCGGTCAACTCGGCCTGCCCCGGCGGTTGGTGTCGATCCTGGAGGGCGAGGGCCTGTTCAACGACGTGACCGCGATCACGCTCTACCACGTCGCGATCGCCGCGGCCGTCAGCGGCAGTTTCTCGCTGCCGCACGCCGCGCTCGAACTGGTCCTGTCCGCGGTCGTGGCCGTCGCCGTCGGTGTCGGACTCGGCTGGGCCGCCAACCGGCTCATGGCCTACCTCGGCGACGCCACCCTCCAGATCGGCCTCACGCTCCTGGTCCCGTACGCCTCCTACGTGCTGGCCGAGGAGCTCAAGGGCTCGGGTGTGCTCGCCGTCCTCACCGTCGCCATGTTCCTGGCCGAGCGCGCCTTCGACGCCGACGACGTGCTCACGCGGCTGACCGGCCGCGCTTTCTGGGACGTCGTCGACACCCTCGTCACGGGTGTCGCCTTCGGGCTCATCGGCCTGGAAGTGCACAACGTCGTACGGACCGCGGAGGGCCACTGGGGCGAGATGCTCGGCTGGGCGGCCGCCGTCGTCGCGGTCGTCATCGTCGTACGCCTGTTGTGGCTGATGCCGATGACCTGGGTGACCCAGCGGCTGCACGCGCGGCGCGACATCGCCGAGGAGATCCCGGTGAGCTGGCGGGAGACCGTGATCATGTGGTGGGCGGGGATGCGCGGCGTGGCCTCGGTGGCCCTGGCCCTCGCCATCCCACTGACCATGGACGACAAGTCCCCCTTCCCGAAACGGGACGAGATCGTCTTCATCGCCTTCGGAGTCATCATGACGACCCTGATCCTCCAGGGTCTCAGCCTGCCCTGGCTCGTGAAGAAGCTGAAGGTGACGGCCGACACCGAGGTCGAGGTGGAGTACGAGAAGCAGCTCGCGCTGCGCGCCGCGAAGGCGGCGAAGCGACGCCTCAAGGAGATCGAGGAGGTCGAGGAGCTGCCGGAGGAGGTGCAGGAGCAGATGCTGCGGCGGGCGTACGACATCGGGCTGCGCATCAACCCGGAGATGGGCGCGGAGGAGCGGCGGTCGACGCAGGCACGATTCGCCCGGATCAAGCGGGTGCGGCGGATCCAGAACGAGATGCTGTCGGCGGCCCGGCACGAGGTGCTGGCCGCACGCAGCGAGCCCGGGGCCGACCCCGAGGTCGTCGACCGGGTGCTGCGGCAGCTGGATGTGCGCAGCCTGCGGTAGCCCTGCGGGGCGTTTTCGGTCGCCGGGCTGCGTGATGCCGCGGTCCAGGAACAGTCACCTGTACGCGGTGGAGCGTGACCGGTATACCTGCTGAGGCCACGGGGCTCCGCCCCGGACCCCGCTCCTCAATCGCCGGAGGGGCTTGCTCGGCTTCGAGTGTGCTTTAACACCTACGCTCGGGCCCATGGCACGCAACATAGTGATCACCGGTGGTGGTACGGGAATCGGGCTCGCGGCGGCCCAGGCCTTCGCCGCCGGGGGAGACCGGGTCCTGCTGCTCGGGCGGCGGGCTGACGTTCTCGACAAGGCCGGGGTGCCGGGCGCCCTGACGTTCGCCGCCGATCTGAGTACGGTCCAAGGGGCGCGCGGCGCCGCCGACTTCGCCCTCGACGCGTTCGGCGGCACGGTCGACGTGCTGGTGCACAGCGCCGGCGGGCTCGGCGCGCTGGAGCCGGGGGGTGAGGACGGGGACGACCCGCTCGACGCCGTCGCGCACGAGTGGACCGCCAACTTCCGTATCAACACGCTCACTTCGGTCCTGCTGACCGAGGCGCTGCGCGAGCACCTCGCCTCGCCGGGCGGCCGGGTCCTCTTCCTCTCCTCCATCGCCGCCGTGCGCGGCTCCGGCACCGGTGCGTACGGCGGATCCAAGGCGGCCCTGCACCCGTACACCTTCGATCTGGCCAAGGCGCTCGGGCCGCGCGGCATCACCGTCAACGCGGTCGCGCCCGGCTACGTCGAGGACACCGGGTTCTTCGGGCGCGAGATGTCCGAGGAGGAGTACGGGCGCCGGGTCGGCGCCATCCCGACGGGACGGGCCGGCTCGCCCGACGACATCGCCGCCACGCTGACCTGGCTGGCGTCGCCGGAGGCCCGGCACGTCACCGCGCAGATCATCCAGGTCAACGGCGGGGAGGCGCTGGGGCGCTGACGTCCCGGGAGGTCAGCCGCGGCCGGTTCGCGGGGCGCGGCCGTTGTGCATGAGCATGTGGTCCGGGACGGACGTCGCCATGTCCTCCGGGGCGATCAGGGCCGTCGCCGTGTTGATCCGCGGCAGCGCGTACGGATGCTGCTCGGTCAGCCAGCGGAGCAGCTGCTCACGGACCGCGACCCGGACCGTCCAGATGTCGTCCGCGTCCTTGGCCGTGACCACGGCGCGCACCTCCATCGTGCTCGGCGTGCTGTCCGTGACGGCCAGGCTCCAGTCACGGCCGTCCCAGGCGGCGCTGTCGAGCAGGATGTCGTGCAGCTTCTCGCGCATCAACGGCACGGGGGCACTGTGGTCGAGGTGGAAGAAGACGGTGCCGCTCATCTGGGAGCCGCCGCGCGACCAGTTCTCGAACGGCTTCGACGTGAAGTACGACACAGGCATCGTGATCCGGCGATCGTCCCAGGTGCGTACGGCGAGGAACGTGAGGGTGATCTCCTCGATGGTGCCCCACTCGCCGTCCACCACGACGGTGTCACCGATCCGCACCATGTCGCCGAACGCGATCTGGAACCCCGCGAAGAGGTTGCCGAGCGTCGACTGCGCGGCGACACCGGCGACGATGCCCAGGATGCCCGCCGAGGCCAGCAGCGAGGCGCCGGCGGCCTTGAACGCGGGGAACGTCAGCAGCATCGCGGAGATCGCCACCACGCCCACGACCGCGATGACGATGCGCTGTATCAGGGTGACCTGGGTGCGTACCCGGCGGACCCGGGCCGCGTCGCGGTGGCTGGTGGCGTAGCGGGCGTAGGACGACTCGACGATCGCGGTGGCGATCCGCACGATCAGCCAGGCCGTGGCGCCGATCAGGACCAGACTCAGCGTCTGGCCCACTCCGGCGGAGTGCTCCTTGGTGATCTTCGCCTGATCGTAGGACCCTCTCAGCAGCGCCGCGCAGAGCACGAACTGGAACGGCAGGCGGCAGCGGCGCAGCAGTCCCCACAGCGGAGTCTCGTGGTGGCGTCGGTCGGTGCGTTGCAGCAGACGGTCGACGGCCCACCCGAGGAGGAGTGTGAGCACGACCGAGCCACCGACAACGATCAGCGGGCGCAGTACGTTCTCCATGTCTCGACGGTAACCGGGATCGGCTGCCTCTAACCTGTGGCGTTCCTGGCACCATGGGCCCCATGAACATCATGCTTTTCCACTCCACGTACGGACTGCGGCCCGCCGTGGAGGCCGCGGCCGACCGGCTGCGCGGCGCCGGGCACGAGGTGTGGACCCCGGATCTCTTCGAGGGCCGCACCTTCGACACCGTCGAGGAGGGCATGGCCCACCGGGACGAGCTCGGCAAGGACGAGCTGCTCAAGCGCGCCGTACTGGCCGCCGCGCCCTACTCCGACCGAGGGCTCGTGTACGCGGGATTCTCGTTCGGCGCCGCGACCGCGCAGACCCTCGCCCTCGGCGACGACAACGCGAAGGGCCTGCTGCTCCTGCACGGCACGTCCGACCTCGCGGCGAACGCGTCGGTGGACGGGCTGCCGGTCCAGCTGCACGTCGCCGAGCCCGACCCGTTCGAGACGGACGACTGGCTGACCGCCTGGTACCTGCAGATGGGACGCGCGGGCGCGGACGTGGAGGTCTACCGGTACGCCGGGGCCGGCCACATCTACACCGACCCCGATCTGCCCGACTACGACGCGGAGGCCGCCGAGGCCACCTGGCGGGTGGCACTCGGCTTCCTGGAGACGCTCTAGCGGAACCGCGGGGTCAGCCCTTGAGGGCCTTGTCCACCGCGCTGTTCCAGCCGTCGGCCGTGTTCGGCGCGTTGTCGCCGTCCGAGCCGGTGATCTTCTTGCCGTCGAGGACGAAGGCCGGAGTGCCCTGGACCCCGTACTTGTTGTCGTCGAAGCCCTTCGACATCTCCAGGGCCCACTTGTCGAAGGTGCCGTCCTTGACGTCCTTCTGGAAGGTCTTGTCGTTCTTCAGCGCCGGGACGGTGTTCGCGATCTTGATGAGGTAGGAGTCGTCCTTGAACTTGTCGGTGGTCTCCTCGGGGTGCCACTTCGTGGAGTACATCGCCTCCTTGTAGTCCCAGAAGGCGTCCTTCGACACGTTCAGGGCGGCACCCAGCGCGCTCAGCGCGTTCTTCGAGCCCTCGCCCTGGAGGTTGGTGTCGAGGAAGGTGGCGCCGACGTACTGGATCTTGTACTTGCCGGCGTCCAGGTCCTTCTTGAGCGTCGGGCCGACCGCCTGCTCGAAGGCGGCGCAGACCGGGCAGCGCGAGTCCTCGTACGCGATGATCGTCTTCTTGGCCGAGTCCTTGCCGAGGACCACCGTGGTGTTGTTCTTGCCGCTGGTGTTCTTCGGCGCGACCAGCGCGTCGTCCTTCGCGGCCTCCCAGTAGGAGGGCTTGTTGCCCTGCATCACCAGGTAGCTGGCGACGCCGGCTATCGCCAGGACGGCGACGATGGAGCCGGCGACGATCGCCTGGCGCTTCGCCTTGTCCTTCTTGGCCTGGCGCTCGCGCTCGACCCGCAGCCGCTCGCGGGCCGCCGTCTTCGCCGTCTGGCTGTTGCGCTTGCTCATGATCTGTTGCTCCGTGGGTTCGTGAAAGGTGTTCGGGGGGCTGTCGTGCTCAGGCTCAGGCAGCCAGGCACGGCGGTCCGCGCCGTCCCACGGAGTGCAACTGGAGGCGCGTGCGGGCGACCCGTACGCGGGCGGCGGGGCGTGGCCGCTTCAGGGCCGGCTCCCGGTCGACGGCGACCGTGGCGAAGGCGATCAGCAGCGGGCGGAACGCGAACGCGGCCACCGCGCGCAGCAGTTGGGCCAGGGCCTGTTCGCCGCGGCGCAGCCAGCCGGCCGCGAGCAGCCCGACCGTGACGTGCGCGCCGAGCAGCAGCCAGGACGCCGCCGGGTCGCTGTGGGCGAGCAGGGCGGCGGCCTCGTCGGTCGTGCCGCCGGTCATCCGGGCCAGCGGCGTGCCGACGGTCCCGCCGCACAGCACGTCGAAGCCGAACGAGCGCAGGGGACCGGCGACGGGGCCGCCCGCTTCGCCGTAACAGACGTGCTGGCCGGTGGTGAAGACCGTGTCGGCGGCCAGCTCCAGCGGCACGAGCAGCGCCGCGATCCGGCCGAAGCCGCGTTCACGGCCGGCCAGCGCGTACGCGATCACGAAGACGGCGACGGCGATCGCGGCGACCGTCGTGAGCGGCAGCGGGGCCCGGGACAGCAGGACGTGCGACGCGGCGGAGAGCGTCACGACGAGCGTCGTGAACAGTGCCGCGCGCACGGCTCTGAGCTGGGCCCCGGAAACGGCCCCTGATATGTCGTCCATCGCGGAGGAGTGTGCCATGGCTTCCTGTAGGCGGTGCCTAAAGGGTGCCTGTGCGTTACAGGCCCGGGATCCGGCCGTTGCGGAACAGGTCCACGAAGATCTGGTGGTCCGCACGCGCGCGTGCCCCGTAGGAGTGCGCGAAGTCGACCAGCAGGCCCGCGAAGCCGTCCTCGTCGGCGGCGATCGCCGCGTCGATGGCGCGCTCGGTGGAGAACGGCACGAGGGACTGGCCGGAGAGGTCGTCCGCCGCCGCGTGCATCGCGGCCGTGGCCCGGCCGAGGTCGGCGACGACCGCCGTGATCTCCTCCGGGTCGTCGATGTCGCCCCAGTCCAGGTCCACCGCGTACGGCGACACCTCGGCGACGAGCTGGCCCGATCCGTCCAGCTCGGTCCAGCCCAGCCACGGGTCGGCGTGGGCCTGCAGGGCGCGCTGCGAGATGACCGTGCGGTGGCCCTCGTGCTGGAAGTAGTCGCGGATCGCCGGGTCGGTGATGTGCCGGGAGACGGCCGGGGTCTGGCCCTGCTTCATGTAGATCACGACATCGTTCTCCAGGGCGTCGCTGTTGCCCTCGAGGAGGATGTTGTACGAGGGGAGCCCCGCGGAGCCGATACCGATGCCGCGGCGCCCGACGACGTCCTTCACGCGGTACGAGTCCGGGCGCGTCAGCGACGACTCCGGCAGCGTCTCCAGGTAGCCGTCGAACGCGGCGAGCACCTTGTAGCGCGTCGCCGCGTCCAGCTCGATGGAGCCGCCGCCCTCGGTGAACCGGCGCTCGAAGTCGCGGATCTCCGTCATGGAGTCGAGCAGCCCGAAGCGGGTCAGCGAGCGGGCCACGCGCAGCGCGTCCAGGAGCGGGCCGTCGGCCGTGTCCAGGGAGAAGGGCGGCACCTCGTCGCTCTTGGCGCCCGTGGCGAGCGCGTGGATGCGCTCGCGGTAGGCCTCCGCGTACGTGCGCACCAGGTCGGTGATCTGGTCGTCGCCCAGCGCCTTGGAGTAGCCGATCAGCGCCACGGAGGCGGCGAAGCGCTTGAGGTCCCAGGTGAAGGGGCCGACGAACGCCTCGTCGAAGTCGTTCACATTGAAGATCAACCGGCCCGTCGCGTCCATGTACGTGCCGAAGTTCTCCGCGTGCAGGTCGCCGTGGATCCACACCCGGCTGGTGCGGTCGTCCAGGTACGGCCCGCCGTGCTGCTCGCGCTCCACGTCGCCGTAGAAGAGGCACGCCGTGCCGCGGTAGAACGCGAACGCCGAGGCCGCCATCTTGCGGAACTTGACCCGGAACGCGGCGGGGTCCGCGGCGAGGAGCTCGCCGAACGCGGTGTCGAAGACGGCGAGGATTTCCTCGCCGCGCTGCTCAGCGGTGGGCTGCGGGACCGACATCGCCGGGTGCCTCCTGGTACAGGTGGTGCGTGGCTTGTGTGACACACAGGACGGGTGTTCTGCCCCGTCCAACGCCTGACCGTACTCCGGAGTGCCCGTCGCTTGTCACACGCCGGTCGTAGACTTCCAAGCTGTCCCCCGCCCCCGTCGCCGTGCCACCGCTATTGGAGCTCCAACCGTGTCAAAGCCGCCCTTCACGCACCTGCACGTCCACACCCAGTACTCGCTGCTGGACGGTGCCGCGCGGCTGAAGGACATGTTCAACGCGTGCAACGAGATGGGCATGTCCCATATCGCGATGTCCGACCACGGCAACCTGCACGGGGCGTACGACTTCTTCCACACGGCCCAGAAGGCGGGCGTCACGCCGATCATCGGCATCGAGGCCTACGTCGCCCCGGAGTCGCGGCGCAACAAGCGCAAGATCCAGTGGGGGCAGCCGCACCAGAAGCGCGACGACGTGTCGGGTTCGGGTGGTTACACCCACAAGACGATCTGGGCGGCGAACAGCACGGGCCTGCACAACCTCTTCAAGCTGTCCTCGGACGCGTATGCCGAGGGCTGGCTGCAGAAGTGGCCGCGTATGGACAAGGAGACCATCAGCCAGTGGTCCGAGGGGCTGATCGCCTCCACCGGCTGTCCCTCCGGTGAGCTGCAGACGCGCCTTCGCCTCGGCCAGTTCGACGAGGCACTGAAGGCGGCCTCCGAGTACCAGGACATCTTCGGCAAGGACCGGTACTTCCTGGAGCTGATGGACCACGGCATCGAGATCGAGCGCCGGGTCCGTGACGGCCTCCTGGAGGTCGGCAGGAAGCTCGGCATCCCGCCGCTGGTGACGAACGACTCGCACTACACATACGCGCACGAGTCCGTCGCGCACGACGCCCTGCTCTGCATCCAGACCGGCAAGAACCTCTCCGACCCGGACCGCTTCCGGTTCGACGGGACGGGCTACTACCTGAAGTCCACGGAGGAGATGTACGCCGTCGACTCCTCGGACGCCTGGCAGGAGGGCTGCCGCAACACGCTCCTGGTGGCGCAGCAGATCGACACCACCGGCATGTTCGAGAAGCGTGACCTCATGCCGAAGTTCGACATCCCGGACGGCTTCACGGAGGTCACCTGGTTCCAGGAGGAGGTCCGGGTCGGCATGGACCGCCGCTACCCGGGCGGCGTCCCCGAGGACCGGCAGAAGCAGGCCGAGTACGAGATGGACATCATCATCCAGATGGGGTTCCCGGGGTACTTCCTGGTCGTCGCCGACTTCATCATGTGGGCCAAGAACAACGGCATCGCGGTGGGCCCGGGGCGTGGTTCGGCGGCCGGTTCGATCGTCGCGTACGCCATGGGCATCACCGACCTCGACCCGATCACCCACGGCCTGATCTTCGAGCGGTTCCTCAACCCCGAGCGCGTCTCCATGCCCGATGTCGACATCGACTTCGACGAGCGCAGGCGCGTCGAGGTGATCCGGTACGTGACGGAGAAGTACGGCGCCGACAAGGTCGCCATGATCGGCACCTACGGCAAGATCAAGGCCAAGAACGCGATCAAGGACTCCGCGCGCGTGCTCGGCTACCCGTACGCGATGGGGGACCGCCTCACCAAGGCGATGCCCGCCGACGTCCTCGGCAAGGGCATCGACCTCTCCGGCATCACCGACCCGCAGCACCCGCGCTACGGCGAGGCGGGAGAGATCCGCGGGATGTACGAGAACGAGCCGGACGTCAAGAAGGTCATCGACACCGCCAAGGGCGTCGAGGGCCTGGTCCGGCAGATGGGCGTGCACGCGGCCGGCGTGATCATGTCCAGCGAGCCGATCGTCGACCACGCCCCGCTCTGGACCCGGCACACCGACGGCGTCACCATCACGCAGTGGGACTACCCGCAGTGCGAGTCGCTCGGGCTGCTCAAGATGGACTTCCTGGGCCTGCGGAACCTGACCATCATGGACGACGCCGTCAAGATGGTGCGGGCGGGCAAGGGCATCGACCTGGAGATGCTCTCGCTCCCGCTCGACGACCCGAAGACCTTCGAACTGCTCTGCCGCGGTGACACCCTCGGCGTCTTCCAGTTCGACGGCGGCCCGATGCGCTCGCTGCTGCGCCAGATGCAGCCCGACAACTTCGAGGACATTTCCGCCGTCTCGGCCCTGTACCGGCCGGGCCCGATGGGCATGAACTCGCACACGAACTACGCCGAGCGCAAGAACGGCCGGCAGGAGATCACGCCGATCCACCCGGAGCTCGAAGAGCCCCTGAAGGAGACGCTCGGCCTGACCTACGGCCTCATCGTGTACCAGGAGCAGGTACAGAAGGCCGCGCAGATCATCGCCGGTTACTCGCTCGGCGAGGCCGACATCCTGCGCCGCGTGATGGGCAAGAAGAAGCCCGAGGAACTGGCGAAGAACTTCGTCCTGTTCCAGGAGGGCGCGAAGAAGAACGGGTTCTCCGACGCGGCGATCCAGGCCCTGTGGGACGTCCTGGTGCCGTTCGCCGGCTACGCGTTCAACAAGGCGCACTCCTCCGCGTACGGCCTGGTCACCTACTGGACCGCGTACCTGAAGGCCAACTACCCGGCCGAGTACATGGCCGCGCTGCTCACGTCCGTCAAGGACGACAAGGACAAGTCCGCGGTCTACCTCAACGAGTGCCGTCGGATGGGCATCAGGGTGCTCCCGCCGAACGTGAACGAGTCGGTGCACAACTTCGCCGCCCAGGGCGACGACGTGATCCTCTTCGGCCTGGAGGCCGTCCGCAACGTCGGTACGAACGTGGTGGATTCGATCATCCGCTCGCGCAAGGCGAAGGGGAAGTTCGACTCGTTCCCCGACTACCTCGACAAGGTCGAGGCCGCCGCCTGCAACAAGCGCACCACCGAATCCCTCATCAAGGCGGGCGCGTTCGACACGATGGGGCACACCCGCAAGGGCCTCACCGCGCAGTACGAGCCGATGATCGACAACGTGGTGGCGGTGAAGAGGAAGGAAGCCGAGGGGCAGTTCGACCTCTTCGGCGGCATGGGCGAGGAGGACAGCAGCGAGCCGGGCTTCGGGCTCGACGTCGAGTTCTCCGTCGACGAGTGGGAGAAGACGTATCTGCTCGCCCAGGAGCGGGAGATGCTCGGCCTGTACGTCTCCGACCACCCGCTGTTCGGCCTGGAGCACGTGCTCTCCGACAAGGCGGACGCGGGCATCGGCCAGCTGACCGGCGGTGACTTCTCCGACGGCGCCGTCGTCACCGTGGGCGGCATCATCTCGGGCCTGCAGCGCAAGATGACCAAGCAGGGCAACGCCTGGGCGATCGCCACCGTCGAGGACCTCGCCGGTTCCATCGAGTGCATGTTCTTCCCGGCGACGTACCAGCTGGTGTCGACCCAACTCGTCGAGGACGCCGTGGTGTTCGTGAAGGGACGCCTCGACAAGCGCGAGGACGTACCGCGCCTGGTCGCCATGGAGATGCAGGTCCCCGACCTGTCGAACGCGGGCACCAACGCGCCGGTGATCCTCACCATCCCGGCGCTCAAGGTCACCCCGCCGATGATCAGCCGGCTCGGCGAGATCCTCAGCAACCACCGGGGCGACAGCGAGGTCCGGATCAAACTCCAGGGCCCGCGCAAGACCACGGTGCTGCGCCTCGACCGGCACCGCGTGAAGCCGGACCCGGCGCTCTACGGCGACCTCAAGGTGCTGCTCGGCCCGGCCTGCCTGGCGGGCTGACCCGGAGCATCACGTACGTGAGGGGCGCACCCCGGATCCTGGGGTGCGCCCCTCGCTACGTGCCAAATGCCTTAAGCGATGCGTCAGTTGTGACCGAAGCGGCGCTGGTGCTTACGGGCGACGTCCGACGGGTTGCCCATGATCTGCGACTCCATCGACGGCTCCGCGTCCGGGGCCGACGACGACTTGGACTGCTCCGGCGCCTGGTCCGCGGACGACGCGCGGTTCTGCTCGGCAGCCTGCTTACGGTTCTTGTTCTTGGCCATGATGATCTTCCTCCTAAGGGAGATCTCTAGGGGCCAGGGTCGGATTCAGATTCACATAGCGCCCTAAAGAGCGCATTTCGGGGAATTACCCTGTGTGACAAGGGGTGTCGGGGCGTATCCGTCCCACCTTCACGCCATCCGCCACGCCGAAGATCGAGTTCGGGCCGTTAACCCCCGTGCGGTCGGGCAGACTCGAAGGAAACCCGAAGCGAACCCGCGGGCGCCGCCCCGTGAGCGCGTCCGGACTGTTGGAAGTCGGCGAAAGAGGGTGGATCGCGTGGACCGTTGCATCGTCCTGGTGGATGCCGGATATCTCCTGGGGGCCGCCGCGAGCCTCCTCGCGGGCGAGCCCTCCCGCTCCCGGATCCACGTCGATCACGCCGCCCTCATCCAGGGCCTGCGCGAACGCGCCGAGGCCGAGACCGAGCGCCAGCTGCTGCGCATCTACTGGTTCGACGGCGCCCCCGACCGCGTCCCGCAGCCCGAACACCGCAGGCTGCGCGTCATGCCCCGGGTCACCGTCAGGCTCGGCGCCCTGACCCGCAGCGACGGACGCTGGGCGCAGAAGGGCGTGGACGCGGCCATGCACGCCGAGCTGACCGAACTCGCGCGCAACCGCGCCTGCTCGGACGTGGTCCTCGTGACCGGGGACGGCGATCTGCTGCCCGGCATGATGGCCGCCAAGGAGCACGGCGTCGCCGTCCACCTGTGGGCCGTCCAGGCCGCCGACGGCGACTACAACCAGTCCGAGGACCTGGTCGCCGAGGCCGACGAGCGGCGCGTGCTCGACCGGACCTGGATCACCAAGGCCGTCCGTGCCAAGGAACTCAGCGGGATCTGCGCCCCGCCGCCCGTGCCACGGCCCGAGATCGCCGCGATCCTCTCGGCGCCGCTGCCCGAGTCGGCCCACGGCGCAGGGCGCCCGGTGAGCGAAGGCGCGGACGCGCCGCCCGTACAGCACGAGCCCGCCGCGCGGACCGGGCATGACGCGGAGGACCGCACAGGCGCCGCCAAGGGCGTCCCCACGCCGAAGGACCTGGCCGCGCTGCGCGCACCCGGCGCGGTCGCCGGGACAGCCGCACAGCACCCCGCGAACGCGACACTGCGCTGGTCCTCCGACAAAGGGTGGGCGGAGCGCCCCGGCGGCCCCGGAGGCGGCGGTGAGCCCCCCGAGGCGGCATCCCTGCCCACGCTCGCCCAGCTCACCACCGCGGAGCAGCGGTGGGCCGACCGCGAGGAGGACATCACCGCGGTCAGCGGCGACCCGTACGAGGTGGGGCAGGTGTTCGCACGCCGGTGGATGGCACGCCTCGGCGAGCAGGTGGAGCTGCAGAAACTGTCGACCATGTATCCGCGGGTGCCGCACCGGATCGACGGCGAGCTGCTCCGGTACGCGGCCCGCTTCGGGCTGCTGGCCCACAAGGACGACCAGATCGACGAGCACGACCGGTACGCGATCAGGGCCGGGTTCTGGCGCGAGATCGATGTGCGGACCGCGGAGCACGCGCCCGCGGGCAGCTGACATTTCCGCAGCTCGGACGGGCCGCCCGCCTAATATGTCCGGCCCCGCGCGCAATGAGGCGGCCCGGACCCCGTACTCTCGTTCCTCGTGAGTACGCGCACCGATGATGCCGCCCCGGACCATAAACGGGACGCTGTCGTGTGCGCGGTGCGGGGTCTGAGCAAGACCTATCCCGCCGCTCGCGGGCGGCGCGGAGCGCCCGGAACCCCTCAAGTACGGGCCACCGACGACGTGCGGCTCGACATCCGGCGCGGCGAGATCTTCGGCCTGCTCGGCCCCAACGGAGCCGGCAAGTCCACGCTCGTACGGCAGCTCACCGGGCTCATGCGGCCCGACACCGGCAGCGTGCACATCCTCGGGCACGACATCGTGCGCCACCCCGAGCGGGCCGCGCGGATCCTCGCCTACCTCGGGCAGGAATCGACCGCCCTCGACGAGCTGACCGTCTCCCTCGCCGCCGAGACCACCGGACGGCTGCGCGGGCTCCCCCTCAAGGACGCCCGCGCCGAGCGCGACGACGTACTGGAGGAGCTGGGGCTCACCCCGCTCGCCTCGCGCCCGCTGAAGAAGCTCTCCGGCGGGCAGCGGCGCCTCGCGTGTTTCGCCGCCGCGCTGGTCGGCGAGCGGCCCCTGCTCGTGCTCGACGAGCCGACGACCGGCATGGACCCCGTCGCGCGGCGTGCCGTCTGGGCCGCCGTGGACCGGCGGCGGGCCGAGCGCGGGACGACCGTCCTGCTGGTCACCCACAACGTCATCGAGGCCGAGACCGTGCTCGACCGCGTCGCCGTGCTCGACGAGGGCCGGGTCATCGCCTGTGACTCCCCGGCCGGGCTCAAGGACCGCGTCGCCGGCGAGGTCAGGGTCGAGCTGCTGTGGCGCCAGGAGGCACCGACGCAGCTGCCCGAGGTCGCCAGGCTGCGCGAGCACGCCGTGGAGGCCGGGCGGCGCTGGTCGCTCAGGCTCGCGCCCGACGAGGCCCGCTCGGCCGTCGCCGCGGTCACCGGCGGCCCGGCCTTCGACTATCTCGACGACTTCACGCTCGCCACCCCGAGCCTGGAAGACGTGTACTTGGCACTCGGCGGGAGCCGCAGCAGCGTGAAGGGCCTGGTGAAGGCATGAGTGTCGTATCCGCGGAGGTTCTGCGGCAGCGCACCGAAGACCAACCGCCGTCGGCCGTGAGCGCCGAGGACGGGCTCGCGCCGCGGGCCAAGTTCCTGCCCTCGCTCGCCGCGGTCTACCGGGCCCAGCTCTCACGGGCCCGGGTGGCCCGGATCCCGCTGCTCTTCGTCGCGACCTTCCAGTCCATCGGGATCATGATCCTGATGCGCGGTGTGGTCGACCGGGGCGGCAGCGAGGCGCGGGCCGTCGTGGCCGGCTCCGCGGTGCTGGTCGTCGCGTTCGTCGCGCTCAACCTGCTCGCCCAGTACTTCGGACAGCTGCGCGCGGACGGCGGCCTCGACCACTACGCGACCCTGCCCGTGCCCCCCGCATCCGTGGTGCTCGGCGCCGCGGGCGCCTACGCCTCGTTCACCGTGCCCGGCACCGTGATCACCGGGGTCGTCGGCTGCGCCATGTTCGACCTGCCGCTGACCCACCTGTGGGTGCTCGTCGCCGTGATCCCACTGGCCGGCGCCGCCCTGTCCGGGCTCGGCGCCGCGCTCGGACTGCTCGCGCCACGGCCCGAAATCGCCACACTGCTCGGCCAGTTGGGCATGTCGGCAGCGCTGCTGCTCGGCGTGCTCCCCGCCGACCGGATGCCGGAATTCGTACAGTACGCGCGTGATCTGCTGCCCTCGACCTACGGCGTCGAGGCGCTCGCACGGACCTTCGGGGGCCACCCCGACTGGGCCGCCGTCCTGCTCGACCTGGGCGTCTGCGCCGCTGTCGGCGTCGCCTCGCTGGCCGTGGCGACGTGGGCCTACCGCCGGGCAGCCGTCCGGTGACGCGCCCGACAGGGACGCCTGGCACGATGGCAGTGTGACCGCACCGCTGACGCCGCCGCCCCATCAGCCCCCGCACAACAACGGGCACAGTGACCCGTGGCAGGCCCCCGACCCGATGACCGGACATCTGCCTCCCGTGCCGCCCTCTCCCCAGGACGAGGGGCCCGGACTGCGCACCGAGTTGCGCGAGGCCGCCGTCGTGACGGTGGGCGTCGCCGTCGTCGGCCTGCTGCTCGGAGCGCTGTGGCTGTGGCTCGCGCCGCGGATCCCGCTCGTGTCGGACAGTACGGCGGTCTACCTCAAGGACACCGAGGGCGAGCAGGCCATCGGGGTCGACGGAACGTTCACCCTGCTCGGTCTCGCCTTCGGCGCCGTGACCGCGGCCGTCGTCTTTCTGTGGCGCAAGCGCGGGGGGATCCCCCTGGTCGTGGGGCTCGCCCTCGGCAGCCTGCTCGGCGGGGTGATCGCCTGGCGGTTCGGGGTCTGGCTCGGCCCCGCGCAGGACGTCGCCGCGCACGCCAAGGAGGTCGGCAAGGGGGTCGTGTTCGACGCGCCCCTGGAGCTCAAGGCCAAGGGGGCGCTGCTCGCGTGGCCGCTGGCCGCGATGGTGGTCCACCTCGGGCTCACCGGCCTGTTCGGGCCGAGGGACCCCGACCCGTACGCCGGTTACTACGATCACCCGCCGCGGAACGTGGAGGGCGCGCCCGGAGCCTGAGAGCGGTCCGGGAGCTACAGCAGACCCGCCTCGGTCAGCAGGCGGCGTACGTAGGTGAACTCGGCCTTGCTCAGCGGGACCTGGGGCGCCGCGGTCGCGGGGCAGTCGATGATGCCCTGCAGATGGACGGCCGCCTTGAACGCGCCGAGCGCCGAGGACGAGCCGCCCATCCGGGCCGGGTCACCGGCGTCCACGATCGCGAACAGCGCGGTGAGCCGGTCCTGTTCGCGCCGTGCGGTGTCCCAGTCGCCGGCCCGGGCGGCTTCGTAGAGACGTACGTAACCGTGGGCGTCCACATTGCCGAGGCCCGGGACGACGCCGTCGACGCCGGCCAGCAGGGCGCCGTCCACCGTGAGTTCGGAACCGGTGAGCACGGTGAAGGCGGGCGCGGCCGCGCGCAGCGGGGCGAGCAGGCGGCGCAGGGAGCCCTCGTCGCCGCTGGAGTCCTTGAGCCCGGTGAGCGTGCCGTCGGCGGCCAGGGCGAGGATCGTGTCGCGGCTCAACTTGCTGTGCACCGCGGACGGGATGTCGTACGCGAACACGGGCAGCTCCGTGCCGGCGCGCAGCCGCCGGAAGTGGTCGGCGATCTCGGCCGGGTGGGTGCGCGTGTAGAACGGCGCGGTCGCCACGAGTGCGTCCGCGCCCGCCTTCACCGCATCCTCCGCCCGGTCCAGGACCCGCGCGGTCGTCGTCTCGATGACGCCCGCGAGCACTGGGACCCGCCCGGCCGCCGCCTCCACCGCGGCCTCCAGCGCGGTGCGCCGCTGGAGGTCCGTGAGGTACGGCGCCTCGCCACTGGAGCCCAGCAGGAAGAGGCCGTGCACCCCGGCGTCGATGAGGTGTCCGACCAGGCGGCGCACCGACGCGACATCCACCTCGCCCCCCGGCGTGAGCGGCGTGACCAGGGGCGGGACGACGCCGCGGAACGGGGCGGGGAAGGGGGTGCGGAGAGTCATGGCGGTGGTCTCCTGGTGCGAGTGGCGGCGACGACGACAGGTAGGACGTCGGCAGTGGAACGTTGATAGGTAGAGCGTCGATAGGTAGGACGTGGGATGTCCAGCGGTGAGGTGACAGTGCGATACCGCCGACAGCGGTGTCAAGGGTTCGGCAGGAGGGCTGTCACCCCGGAACGCGGCCTCCGTGGCCATCGCGTTCCGGGGCGCTGTCGCTGATCGTCAGGCGGGCCGGTGCCCGTGGTTGGCCTTGCCCTTCTTGATCCGCCACTTGCGCTTGCGCGTCTTCTTCGACATGTCCTTGGTGCTTAGCCGAAGCGGCCCGCCGCGTCGAGAGGTCACGCACGTCCGACGGGAGCGAGTACGGCATCGGTGAGCGCCGCCAAGTCGCTCGGCGCCAGCTCGACTTCGAGGCCGCGGCGCCCCGCGGAGACGCAGATCGTCGCGTGCAGGCCGGCCGAGGAGTCGACGACCGTGGGCAGCTTCTTGCGCTGGCCCAGCGGCGAGATCCCGCCCCGCACATAGCCGGTGGTGCGCTCGGCGAGCGCCGGGTCGGCCATGGCGGCGCGCTTGCCGCCGACCGCGGCGGCCAGCGCCTTGAGGTCGAGCTGACCCGCCACCGGGACGACCGCGACGGTCAGCCTGCCGTCGACGTCCGCGACGAGCGTCTTGAAGACCCGGTCGGGGGAGACGCCCATCGCCTCGGCCGCCTCCTCACCGTACGAGGGGTGGGCGGGGTCGTGGTCGTAGGCGTGGACCGTGAAGGCCGTCCCGGCGGCGGTGAGCGCCACCGTCGCGGGCGTCCCTGCGGACTGCTGCTGTTGCTTCTTGGCCTTCTTCGCCAACGTGCCTGTCCCTACCGTCAGTTGAGGCTGGTCGCTTGTCTCGTCAGCTCTGTCGCGGGCAGCGACGGGAGATGCCGGATGATCGCCGTCTCGGCGCGCAGCAGCTTCAGCTCGTCGCGCAGCCGGGACGCCGCGTCCGGCGCCTGGAGCAGGCGCTGCTTGGTCGGCACGTCCAGCACCGCGGCCGCCGCCACCAGATACGACACCACCGACGGCTCGTCGGGCAGCTCCGCGCCCGTCGCCAGGGACCGCTCACGGGCACCGGCAAGCCGCTTCTGGTACGAGCGGAACGCGCGCAGCACACCCTCCGCGAGGGCGCCCGCCTCGTCGCCGTCCTCCTCGGGCAGCTCCTCGACCGCGGCGGTCAGATAGGGACCCGAGGCGTCCACCGAGTGCAGCTTCACCCGGCGGGTGCCGGTGGCCAGCACCTCGAAGCTGCCGTCGGCGCGCTCGCGGATGGTCGCCGCGTCCGCGATGCAGCCCGTCGCGTGGAAGGACGCCAGGGGGTCGTCGCCGAAGCCGGCCGCGGGGCCCGAGCCCGCTTCCTTGGTGGTGATGTCGTCCGGCATGCCGGACGACGCCGGCGCGACCTCGTGGCCGTCGCGGATCGCGACGACGACGAACTGGCGCGGCTCGTCCGAGACGGCCGGATCGGAGTCGGGGTCGGTCGGGTCGGCAGGAAATGCCTTCAGCAGGTCGCGCATCAGGGCGCGGTAACGCTCCTCGAAGACGTTCAGCGGGAGGACGAGTCCCGGGAACAGCACCGAGTTGAGCGGGAAGAGCGGAAGCCGGACGGTGGTCACGACGCTCAAGCCTAATGGGCGTCGGAGCCGCCCGGCCCGCCGCGCAGTGGCAGCGCGGCCGCGACCTCGAGGCGCGCCCCGTCCCGCAGCTCCAGGAACCGGCCGAGCGGATCGTCCGAGAGCCGGTCCCAGGGGAACGACGTCGCGTACGGGCCGAGCAGCCGGAACTGCTCCAGGGCGTCTTGCCAGCGCTCCATCTCGATCAGCACGCAGGCCAGCAGATTGCGCACCTCGGCGGGCCAGGGGTCGGCCGTCCCGTACGTGCGGGAGAGCCCGATCGCAAGGTCGGCGGCCGCGTCGAGGCGGGCCCGCGGGATGCCCTGCGGGGCCCGCGTCGTCAGGTACGCCAGGGCCGCGCGGGCCGGCAGCGCCTGCAGGAGGGAACCGGGCAGGGCGTCCTTGGCGGCGCGCTCGGCGAAGTCGAAGCACTCGGTGTGCGAGCCGTACCAGGCGGCCGACAAGTAGCGCAGCGCCGCGACGTGGCAGCCGTAGTGGTGCGGTGAGCGGCGTACCGCCTCGGCCCACACCTCCGTGAAGACGGCATGCGGGGCGTTGGTGCCGCGGGCGTGGTCCAGGGCCACGCGCCAGGGGACCGGGTCACCCGGGTCGGCATCGGCGGCGGCCAGGATCAGCGGGGTGACGTCGCGGAGCAGCTCGGCGCGGGCCGGTGAGTCGAAGGCCCGGCCCACCGCCAGCTCGGCCTTGACGAGGAGCAGGTCCGGATCGTGCGGGGACGCCGCCTGCCAGGACTCGAACCACTCCGTGCGGGAGGCGGCGAACGCGGCGAGGCGCAGTACGTAACGGTCGCGGTTCTCCCACTCGGCCGCCTCGCGGGTGTGGGCGAGGACCTTGGCGGCCGGGCCGTACTCCCCGCCCCCGGCGGCGACGAGAGCGGGGGCCAGGCGCTCGTCCGGGGCGTCGAGCAGGACATCGTCGTCCGGCGGCAGGCCCGCGCCCAGGGCTCCGATGTGGCGGATCATGCGGGCGGTCCGGATGAAGGCACGCAGGAAGGGCACGGGGGCCTCCTCTACGTGTCTGTGTGGCTGTGTGGCTGTGTGTCTACGTACGAAAACAGGGACTGCGCTGGGATGACGGCTGAAGAGGGCCGAAGGTTGCCTGGCGGGCGGTAAAGGTTTCGGCCGGTCGGTCCCGGTCCCTGGTTGCCGGTCCCTGGTTGCCGGTGTCTAGTTGCGGCGCAGCAGCCGTGTCGCGCCCGCCGCCACCGTCGTCGCCAGGATCCAGCCGAGTATCACCATGATCGCGGCCGCCCACTGCCAGCCCCCTTGTAGCTGCCAGCTGCTGGACTGGCCGAGGTCGATCACGGGCAGGAGGAGATCGAGGGCGAACAGGGCCGAGTCCCAGTGCGGGCCCTGCCCCCGCTGGATCGGCGGATGGGAGGCGTATCTGAAGGCGAACGAGCCGACCGCCCAGAGCACCGCCATCCAGACCGCGGCCCGGCCCGGCCGGTACCCGTAGGCGACCGTCCAGTCCTGGAGGTAGCCCCACACCTTCGCCGCCGGCGGCAGCGTCTCGCGGCGGCGCCGCTGCTTGGCGAGGAGCACTTCGCGGGCGTCGGCGTCCTCGCCGCTGTTGCGCAGCACCGTGGCGAGCCGTTCGTACGGCTCCGGGTTGTACTCGGGTGTCGCCGCGGCGAGCCAGTCGAGGCGCTGGGCGAGCGGGAAAGGGCCGAACGGGATCAGGTTCTCGTACGTGAATCCGCCCATGCGCAGCTGGCCGGGGCCGGGCCAGCCCGCCGCCTTGTCGACCAGATTGACGATCTTCGCGCCGGACAGCACGACCCGTCCACGCAGCGGCTTCTCGCCGAGAAAGCGCAGCTCAGGGGTTTGGATACGGCGCAGCGAGATCTCCTGGTCGTGCTCGAGCGTGAAGCGCGCCGAGTCCAGGTCGACCGCGTCGCCGAACCGCCCGTCGTCGAGCCGGACGCCGCCCACGCAGGCGAAGCGCTGTACGCGGGTGCCGCGCGCGGGCGTGGCGCCGCTGGTCTGGAACGGATTGCCGAGGCCCGCAGGGGTCAGGTACAGCGTGCGCTCGACCGTCATCTGCGGGGCGTTCAGGGCGTGCCGCCCCCGGGTGTTGCTCAACTGGCTGCCGCGCAGCGAGAGCGAGACGCCGACCGTGGCGCCGCGCAGGCTGACCTCGCCGTGCGTCTGCACCATCTCGGCCTGCAGGTCCTGCCCGACGGACAGACCGTCCGCCATCAGTGATTTGCCGAGCCGGTCGCGGAACACGACGGCCTGGTTGAGCAGGAGGTCGGTGCCGATGTGGGCGTCGGTCAGGCGGACACCGTTGTGGAACCGGCAGCGCGTCAGATGCAGATCGCCCTCGGTGTGCACCCGGGCGCCCTCCAGACGCGGCACCGAACAGTCGACGATCCGGACCGTCGTGAAGTGCGCCTCCGGCAGCAGCACCTCCTTCTCGAAACGGCACTGCTTCAGTTCGAGGTACGGGACGATCGTGCCGCCCGCGAGGTCGAGCACGTCCGTGATCTGCACGCCTTGGAGCTTGAGGGACGAGACCCGGCCGGAGAGGGCGGGCGGCCCGTCGAGCAGCAGCCAGGCCACGATCCGCGCCCGTACGCTGCGCTCGGGTCCCCAGGCGTGGCCGCCGTGCGGATCGTCCACCGCCGAGTTCCCGCTGCGCAGGTCGAGGACAGTGCCGTTGCGAAATGCCAGCCACATGCCCACTTCCGCGGCGCTCAGCCCGTCCGGCACGTCTCCGCTGCCGCTGCCGGTCGTCACGTCGACCACGACTGTTCTTCCTCCCCGTGAAGCCCGCGCAACTCATGCACCTCGTGCCATCCGTGCACCTCATGCAATCCATGCACCTCATGCCATCCATGTAACGCACGCAACTCAGACAACCCGCGCCACCCGTGCAACCCCGACGACTCATGCGGCCCCCGGTCACCTTGGCCACCTGCTACTCGTGGGTTTCGTACAACCGTTCATGCCCGCTGAGTGACCGTCTGAACGCTAACGGTGAAGGTCGTCTTCCGGTGCCGGAACAACGGCCGAAACCGGACACGTATCAGTCATTGATACGGGCCACCGACGGCGAAGCGGCGTCTGAGAGAATTGATCCGTGATCTCTCGAATCGATCTGCGCGGCGCCACCCTCCCCGAGGGCCAGGCCCTGCGCTCGCTGCTGCCCCGTGCCGACTTCGACGTCACGGCCGCCCTGGAGAAGGTGCGGCCGATCTGTGAGGACGTGCATCATCGTGGCGACGCGGCGCTGATCGACTACGCGGAGAAGTTCGACGGGGTCGCGCTGAGGGACGTGCGGGTGCCGGTCGAGGCCATCACCGAGGCCCTGCGGACCCTGGACCCCGAGATCCGCGCCGCCCTGGAGGAGTCCATCCGGCGGGCCCGGATCGTCCACCGCGCCCAGCGTCGTACCACCGAGACCACGCAGGTCGTGCCCGGCGGCACGGTCACCGAGAGGTGGGTGCCGGTGGACCGCGTCGGGCTCTACGCGCCCGGCGGCCGGTCCGTCTACCCGTCCTCCGTGATCATGGACGTGGTCCCTGCCCAGGAGGCCGGCGTCCCCTCGATCGCGCTCGCCTCCCCGGCGCAGAAGGAGTTCGGCGGCCTGCCGCACCCGACGATCCTCGCCGCCTGCGCCCTGCTCGGCGTCGACGAGGTGTACGCGGCCGGCGGCGCCACCGCCGTGGCGATGTTCGCGTACGGCACCGAGTCCTGCCCGTCCGCACCGATGGTGATGGGCCCCGGCAACATCTGGGTCGCCGCCGCCAAGCGCTACTTCACCGGCGTCATCGGCATCGACTCCGAGGCCGGACCGACCGAGATCGCCGTCCTCGCCGACGCCGGCGCGGACCCGGTGCACGTCGCCGCCGACCTGATCAGCCAGGCCGAGCACGACCCGCTGGCCGCTTCCGTCCTGGTCACCGACTCCGAGGAGCTCGCCGACGGGGTGGCCAAGGAGCTGGACGCGCAGGTCGCGGTCAGCAAGCACCGCGACGAGCGGATCGTCCCCGCCCTGAGCGGCAAGCAGTCCGCGATCGTCCTCGTCGACTCCGTCGAGGACGGCCTCGCCGTCGTCAACGCCTACGGGGCCGAGCACCTGGAGATCCAGACCGCCGACGCGGCCGCCGTGGCCGCGAAGGTGCGGAACGCGGGAGCCGTGTTCGTCGGCCCGTGGTCCCCCGTCTCCCTCGGCGACTACGCCGCCGGATCGAACCACGTCCTGCCGACCGGCGGCTGTGCCTGCCACTCCTCCGGCCTGTCGGTCCAGTCCTTCCTGCGCGGCATCCACGTCGTGGACTACACGAAGGACGCACTCGCCGAGATCACCCGCCACGTGGTGACGCTCGCCGAGGCCGAGGACCTGCCCGCGCACGGTGCGGCGCTCAAGGCCCGCTTCGAGTGGAAGGTTCCGAAGACCTCGTGACCGGCATCGACGACCTCCCCGTACGGGACGAGCTGCGCGGCAAGTCCCCTTACGGAGCGCCCCAGTTGGACGTGCCCGTCCGGCTGAACACGAACGAGAACCCGTACCCGCTGCCCGAGCCGCTCGTAGCGCGGATCGCCGAGCGCGTCGCCGAGGCCGCCCGGAACCTCAACCGCTACCCGGACCGGGAGGCGGTCGAGCTCCGGACCGAGCTGGCGAAGTACCTCACCCGCACCACCGGCCACGAGGTCGGCTTCGAGCAGGTGTGGGCGGCCAACGGGTCGAACGAGGTCCTCCAGCAGCTGCTCCAGGCGTTCGGCGGCCCCGGCCGCACCGCCCTCGGCTTCGAGCCCTCGTACTCGATGCACCCGCTGCTCGCCCGCGGCACGAACACCGGCTGGATCAGCGCCCCGCGCACCGCGGACTTCTCGCTCGACGTGCCGGCCGCGATCGAGGCGATCCGGACGCACAAGCCGCACGTCGTCTTCATCACCAGCCCCAACAACCCCACCGGCAACGCGGTCGCGGCCGAGGACGTCCTCGCGCTGTACGAGGCGGCCGGCCGGGACGCCATGGTGATCGTCGACGAGGCCTACACCGAGTTCAGCCACGGCGACTCGCTGCTGCCGCTGATCGAAGGACGCCCGAACCTCGTCATCTCGCGGACGATGTCGAAGGCGTTCGGCGCGGCCGGGCTGCGGCTCGGCTACCTCGCCGCCGACCCCGCCGTGGTCGACGCCGTCCAACTGGTGCGCCTGCCCTACCACTTGTCGGCCGTCAACCAGGCCACGGCGCTCGCCGCCCTGGAGTACACCGACACCCTGCTCGGCTACGTCGAGCAGCTGAAGGACGAACGGGACCGCGTGGTCGCCGAGTTGGAGGCGCTCGGCTTCGACGTCACCGTCGCCGACGCCAACTTCATCCAGTTCGGGATCTTCGAAGACCCGCACGCCGTCTGGCAGTTCGTCCTCGACCGCGGTGTCCTCATCCGTGACAACGGAGTGCCGGGACGGCTGCGGGTGTCCGTCGGCACCCCCGAAGAGAACGACGCGTTCCTGGACGCGGCCCGCGAAGTGAAGAAGGCCCAAATGAACACTCAGGAGCGTGGCGCATGAGCCGCATCGGACGCGTGGAGCGGACGACCAAGGAGACCTCGGTCCTCGTCGAGATCGACCTCGACGGCAAGGGCGAGGTGGCCGTGTCGACAGGCGTCGGCTTCTACGACCACATGCTCGACCAGCTCGGCCGCCACGGCCTCTTCGACCTCACGGTCAAGACCGAGGGCGACCTGCACATCGACTCGCACCACACCATCGAGGACACCGCCCTCGCGCTCGGCGCCGCCTTCAAGCAGGCGCTCGGCGACAAGGTCGGCATCTACCGCTTCGGCAACTGCACGGTCCCGCTGGACGAGTCGCTCGCCCAGGTCACCGTGGACCTCTCGGGCCGCCCCTACCTCGTGCACACCGAGCCCGAGAACATGGCGCCGATGATCGGCGAGTACGACACGACGATGACCCGGCACATCCTGGAGTCGTTCGTCGCGCAGGCGCAGATCGCCCTGCACGTCCACGTACCGTACGGGCGCAACGCGCACCACATCGTGGAGTGCCAGTTCAAGGCCCTCGCCCGCGCCCTGCGCTACGCGTCAGAGCACGACCCGCGCGCCGCCGGCATCCTCCCCTCCACGAAGGGTGCCCTCTAGTCATGAACGGCCTCGCGACCGTCCTCATCCTCGTCGGCCTGTTCCTGCTCGGCGGCGTCTACTCGTTCGCCAAGCAGGGCATGGGCAAGAGCCTCATCACCCTGCTCTCGATCAGCGCCGCCTTGTGCCTGGTCGCGGGCGTGCTGCGGCTCGACTACTGGAACTGACAGCTGCCATGACCACTGCCAAGACCTCTGCCATGACCTCAGGCAAGACCTCTGCGCTGAACAAGAAAGTCGTCGTCTTCGACTACGGCTTCGGCAACGTCCGGTCCGCCGAGCGCGCCCTCGCCCGCGCGGGCGCCGACGTCGAGATCACCCGCGACTACGACAAGGCGATGAACGCCGACGGGCTGCTCGTGCCCGGCGTCGGCGCGTTCGCCGCCTGCATGAAGGGGCTCACCGAGGCCCGCGGCAACTGGATCGTCGGCCGCAGGCTCGCCGGCGGCCGCCCGGTCATGGGCATCTGCGTCGGCATGCAGATCCTCTTCGCGCGCGGCATCGAGCACGGAGTCGAGACCGAGGGCCTCGACGAGTGGCCCGGCGCCGTCGAACCGCTGAAGGCCGACATCGTGCCGCACATGGGCTGGAACACCGTCCGTGCGCCGCAGGAAAGCCGCCTGTTCGCCGGCCTCGACGCCGACGAGCGGTACTACTTCGTGCACTCCTACGCCGTCCAGAACTGGGAGCTGGAAGTGCACAACCCGCACCTCCGGGCCCCACAGGTCACCTGGGCCACACACGGCGAGCCGTTCGTGGCCGCCGTGGAGAACGGCGCACTGTGGGCCACGCAGTTCCACCCCGAAAAGTCCGGCGACGCCGGAGCCCAGCTGCTGAAGAACTGGATCGGAACGCTGTGACCAGTGTGAACAAGCTCGAACTCCTCCCCGCCGTCGACGTCCGCGACGGGCAGGCCGTCCGCCTCGTGCACGGCGAGTCCGGCAGCGAGACCTCCTACGGCTCCCCGCTGGAGGCCGCCCTCGCCTGGCAGAAGTCCGGCGCCGAGTGGCTGCACCTGGTCGACCTGGACGCCGCGTTCGGCACCGGCGACAACCGCGCGCTGATCCGCGAGGTCACCGAAGCCATGGACATCAAGGTGGAGCTCTCCGGCGGCATCCGCGACGACGACACCTTCGCCGCCGCGCTCGCCACCGGCTGCACCCGCGTCAACCTCGGCACCGCAGCCCTGGAGACCCCCGAATGGGTCGCCAAGGTCATCGCCGAGCACGGCGACAAGATCGCGGTCGGCCTCGACGTCCGCGGTACGACGCTGCGCGGCCGCGGCTGGACCCGCGACGGCGGCGACCTCTACGAAACCCTTGAGCGCCTCAACTCCGAGGGCTGCGCCCGCTACGTCGTCACCGACATCGCCAAGGACGGCACGCTCCAGGGCCCCAACCTGGAGCTGCTGCGCACCGTGTGCGCGGCCACCGACCGCCCGGTCGTCGCGTCGGGCGGCGTGTCCTCCCTCGACGACCTGCGCGCCATCGCCGAGCTCGTCCCGCTGGGCGTCGAGGGCTCCATCGTGGGCAAGGCGCTGTACGCCGAGGCGTTCACGCTGGAAGCCGCGCTGGCGGCGGTCTCCGTATGACCTCCGGCGAGGTGCGGCGGCACGCCTCGGGCGTCCCGTTCGAGGAGACCATCGGGTACTCGCGTGCGGTGGAACTGCCGAACGGGCTCGTCCTGGTGTCCGGCTGCACGTCCGTGGTCAACGGCGTGATCGACGCGGGCGCGCCCTACGAGCAGACGGTGAACGCCTTCCAGGTCGCCTTCGACGCGCTGGAGGCCATCGGCCTGGGCCGTGAGCACGTGGTGCGCACCCGGATGTACCTCACCCATGCCCGCGACGTGGACGACGTGGGCCGCGCCCACAAGGAGCTGTTCGACGCCGTCCGTCCCGCCGCGTCCATGATCATCGTCTCCGGCTTCGTCGACCCCAGCCTGGTCGTCGAGGTGGAGGTCGAGGCGTTCCGCCCGCAAGCGGGAGAAGCACCGCAAGCGGGAGAAGCACCGCAAGCAGGAGAAGCACTGTGAGCCTCGCCGTACGGGTCATTCCCTGCCTCGACGTCGACAACGGCCGCGTCGTCAAGGGCGTCAACTTCCAGAACCTGCGCGACGCGGGCGACCCCGTCGAGATGGCGAAGGTGTACGACGCCGAGGGCGCGGACGAGCTGACGTTCCTGGACATCACCGCGTCCTCCGGCAACCGCGAGACCACGTACGACGTGGTGCGCCGCACCGCCGAGCAGGTCTTCATCCCGCTCACCGTCGGCGGCGGCGTGCGCACCGCCGACGACGTGGACAAGCTGCTGCGTGCCGGTGCGGACAAGGTCGGCGTGAACACCGCCGCCATCGCCCGGCCCGAGCTGATCCGGGAGATCGCGGAGCGGTTCGGTCGGCAGGTGCTCGTCCTGTCCGTGGACGCGCGGCGCACCGAGTCGGGCGGCTTCGAGGTCACGACGCACGGCGGGCGCCGATCCGCCGGGATCGACGCGATCGAATGGGCACACCGGGCCGCGGAGTTGGGGGCGGGCGAGATCCTGCTCAACTCGATGGACGCGGACGGGACGAAGGACGGCTACGACATCGAGATGATCGAAGCTGTCCGCAAGCACGTGTCCGTCCCGGTGATCGCGTCGGGGGGCGCGGGGCGGTTGGAGCACTTTGCTCCGGCCGTCGGGGCGGGGGCCGACGCGGTGCTCGCGGCGTCCGTCTTTCACTTCGGTGATCTGCGGATCGGTGAGGTCAAGGGGTCGTTGCGGGGGGCGGGTTACCCGGTTCGGTAACGCCGCAGCGCCGTTGTGGGTTGTTGTTTCGTTCGCGGCCGCGGCCCGGTGGGGCTTCTCGCGCAGTTCCCCGCGCCCCTGAGGCATGCGGCTTCGCCGCAGCCCAGGGATAGGCGCACTGCGTGCGCCTATGAGGTGGCGCACGCAGTGCGCACCTCAGGGGCGCGGGGAACTGCGCGACCAGCCCCCACCAGGGCCGCGGCCGCGAACAAAGCGAACTTGGCAGACGGGTCGGCGCACGCCCACCGGCCGGAACCGGTGATTTCGCCGATGCGCACCACACGGCTCAAGCCCCACCGTGGTCCCGTCCGAGACCACGGTGGCGCCCCGGGACGGGTGTCACCCACCCCCCCCGAGAGGACCGCATCGTGCAGAAGATGCGAACCCGAACCCGCCTGATCCGTACGGGACTTGCCGCCCTGTTGGCGATCGGCGGCCTGGCCACCTCACAGGCCGCGACCGCCCAGGCCGCCGCCGACAACCCCTACGAGCGCGGGCCGGCCCCATCCGTGTCCAGCATCGAGGCGGCGCGCGGCTCGTACGCCGTCTCGCAGACCACCGTGTCGTCCCTGAGCGTCTCCGGGTTCGGCGGCGGCACCATCTACTACCCGTCGTCCACGGCCGACGGCACGTTCGGGGCCATCGCGATCTCCCCGGGCTACACCGCGTACCAGTCGTCGATCGCCTGGCTGGGCCCGCGCCTGGCCTCGCAGGGCTTCGTCGTCTTCACCATCGACACGAACACCACGCTCGACCAGCCCGACAGCAGAGGGCGCCAACTCCTCTCCGCGCTCGACTACTTGACGCAGACGAGCTCGGTGCGCAGCCGCATCGACACCAGCAGGCTCGGTGTCATGGGGCACTCCATGGGCGGCGGTGGCACCCTCGAAGCCGCCAAGAGCAGGCCTTCGCTGCAGGCCGCGATCCCGCTCACCGGCTGGAACCTCGACAAGACCTGGCCCGAGGTCAGGACGCCGACCCTGGTCGTGGGCGCGGACGGTGACACCATCGCTCCGGTCGCCACCCACTCCGAGCCGTTCTACACGAGCTTGCCGAGTTCGCTCGACAAGGCGTACCTGGAGCTCAGGGGAGCCACGCACTTCACGCCGAACTCGTCCAACACCACGATCGCGAAGTACAGCATCTCGTGGCTGAAGCGCTTCATCGACGACGACACCCGCTATGAGCAGTTCCTCTGCCCGCTGCCCGCGGCGAGCCTCGCGATCGCGGAGTACCGGGGCAACTGCCCGCATACGTCGTGACGTTCTGACGCACTGTGCGGGAGCACAGTGTCGGCCGGCGCCGGTTGGGTCCGTTCCCAACCGGCGCTGCGCGTGCGGCAGTTCCTTCGTACGGTGACCTAAGTGACCGTGAGACATGTCCTGTTGCTGACCGCAGCCGCCTACGAGAGCGACCCCGAGGGGCCGCGCGTGGACGGCGGCCTGGTGCTGCGGGCCGCGGCGGCCGCCGGATGCGGCGCGGACGCCCTGGACGCCGCCGAGCGCGCGGGCCTGGAGCGGTGCCCGGACGGACGGCTGCGGCTGCCCGGCAGGCGTGCCGTGTACGAGGCGGCCCCGCCCGCGCACCGCAGGGCCGCGCACGGCCTGCTGGCCGCGGCCGCCGCGGGGGAGCGGCAGCGGGCGGCGGGTCTGCTGCACCGGGCGCTCGCGACGCCGTACCCGGACAGCGGGCTCGGCGCCGAGCTGGCCGCCGCCGCCCAGCTGTCGGGCTCCTCGCGCGGGGAGCGCGCCACGGCCCTCGCCCACGCGGCGGCCCTCACCGCGGACCCGGCGGTCCGCGCGGAGCGGCTCGTCGCCGCGGCGGACCAGGCACGCCTCGCGGGCCGTCCGCACCGCGCCCGCGAACTACTGGGCCAGGTAGGCGAGTTGATGCCGCCGGACGAGGTGCGGGGGAGCGCGGCCCTGGTACTCGGGTTGCTCGCTCTACGGGACGGGCCGGTGGCCGATGCCCGCGCCTCGCTCCTGCTGGCCGCCCGGCTCTGCCCGGAGGAGCAGGCGCTCGGCGCCCGGCTCGCCGCCGCGGAGGCGGCGTGGGCGCTCGGGGACGCCGAGGCGTACCGGGAAGCCGTGGGGGAGTCGCGGGCAGGGGCCGCCGGGGCCCGCGAGTTCGGGCTCGGGATGGCCGCTGCCCTCGGCGACCGTTACACGGCCGGCCGGGCCGCGCTGCGCCGGGTCGTCGCCGAGGCGGCCGAGGCGGGCACCCCTGACGCCCTGCTGAGGGCCGGTGCCGCTGCCCTCGTCGCCGGAGAGGTGGAGGCTGCCTGCCGCCTCGGCAGCCGGGCCCTCGCCGCCGCCCGCGCCCACGACGCGGGGCCCGAGCTGCCCCGGGCCCTGGAGCTGCTCGCGTACGGCGAACTGCGTGCCGGGCGGCACGCCCGCGCGCGGGCCCATGCCGAGGAGGGGCTGCGGGCCGCGCGCGGCGCGGGGCAGCGCAACGTCCTCGCCCACCAGTACGCGATCCTCGCTCTGGTCGCCTCCCTCGACAGCACCGCCGACACCGTCGCCCGGCACGCGGGCGCCGCGCAGGACATCGCCGCCCGGCACGGCCTCGTTCAGGCCGCCACCCTCGCCCAGTGGGCCCTGGCCCGCGCCGACCTGGCCCGCGGCCGGGCGGCCGAGGCGGCGGCCCGGCTCGGCCCGCTCGTGCGGCCGGGGCCGCGGCGCGGGCACTTCGCGGTGCGGATGCTCGCCGTGCCGTGCTTCGTGGAGGCGTCGGCGCTCGCCGGGGACCCGGACGGGGCGCGGGCCGCCGTCGCGGAGTTCGCGGTGTGGGCCGAGCGCGGGTACGATCCGCAGGCTCAGGCCCAACTGGCGCGCTGCCAAGCTTTGTTGGCGGCCGGCGACCCGGTCCGCGCGGAGGCCCGCTTCACCGAGGCGCTGGCCCGCCACGACCGGACGGGCGGCGACTTCGAACGGGCCCGCACCGCCGACCTGCACGGCAAATGGCTGCGCCGCGCCCGTCGGCCCGCCCACGCCCGGGTGCTGCTACGAGATGCCCTGGTCGCCTTCGAGCGGTGCGGCGCCACGGTCTGGGCCGCACGGACGGCCGCCGAACTGCGCGCCACCGGAGAGGCCCCGAGGTGCGGCGAACCCCCGGGCAGGCTGGCCGAGTTGACGCCACAACAACTGCGTATCGCGCACTGTGTCGCGGAGGGGGCCACCAACCGCGAGGTCGCCCTGCGCCTGTCGGTGAGCCCGCGCACCGTCGACCACCACCTGCGCAATGTCTTCGCGCAGCTGGGCGTCCGCTCCCGCGTCGAACTCGCCCGCCTTGTGGACCGTGCGGAAGGCACCGTCGCGCACTCTTGAGCGCCGTGCCGCACGCTCGATCCCGTCCGAACCTCCGGTCCTCGCGGGTCGCCCTTCGTGCGCATCACCGTGTCGTTATCTCCGAGGGCTGGAGACCGACCAGACGGTATGTCATTCTTCGGGCTCCGGGCGGCTCAGGCGCGCCCCGGCACGAGCCGACCCGTGGAGGACCGTGATGCCCGCGCACCTCGTACGTCCCCGACCCCGCCCCCGGACCGCCACCGCCCCCGCCGGCTCCGACGCGGTCGCCGTGCTGCGCCGCGCGGCACTGCCCCTCATGGGTCAACTCCCCGTACTCACCGACCGGTTGACCGCCGAACTGCACGCCAAGGAACCGGCGTACCGGACCGCGATCGACGCCGACCCCGGCGACGTACGGCGGGAGGTGCAGCGCTCGCTGCGGCACAGCATCGCCTCGCTGCTCGACCCCGCCCCCTCCCGCGAGGCCGCCCGCGCCTGCTCCACCCGGATCGGCGCCGAACGCGCGGCGCGCGGCCTCCCGCTCGACGCCCTGCTGCACGCCTTCCGGCTCGGCGGCGCGCTGGTCTGGCAGGCGCTCGTCGACGAGGTGACCCGGCACCACCCGCGGGACGCGCACCTGCTCGTCCATCTGGCCGCCGATGTGCGCGACTACGTCGACGAGCACTGCGCCTGCGTCGCCGAGGCCTATCGCCGGGCGGAGCACGAACTGACCTGGCGCCGCGAGAACCGGCGCCGCCTGATGGCCGCGGCCCTGCTCGACGGCGCCACCCGCATCGCCGACCTGCCCGAGGCCGCCGCGGTGCTCGGCCTGCCCGAGCGCGGCCGGTACGCGGTGGTCCTCGTGGCCGGCGGCCGGGGTGCGGCGCCCGTGACCGACGCGTCCGCAACCGTGTGGCACCCGGGCCCCGACGCCGAGCGCGGCATCGTCGCCCTGGGCGACAGCGACGTACGGCAACTCGCGGCGAGATGGCGGCCGTTGACCCGCAGCGGAACCGGTATGCGGGTCGGCGTCAGCTCCGCGGTGGAAGGCCTCGCCGCCGTCGGGGGCGCCCGGCGCCTCGCCGAGACCGCGCTGCGGATCTGCCCCGCGGACGGCGGCACCGTCCTCCTCGACGACGAGCTGCCCGCCGCCCTCGTGGCCGGGGCCCCCGCGCTCGGCAGCCTCCTCGTCGACCGTGTCCTCGGCCCGCTGCGCACACTGCCGCCCGCCGACCGGGCGCTGCTGCTCGACACCCTGACCGCCTGGCTCGACTGCGACGGCTCCGCACAGCGCGCCGCCACTCGCCTCTACTGCCACCGCAACACCGTCCTCAACCGGCTGCGCCGCTGCGAGCAGCTCACCGGCCGGAGCCTGACCCGC
Organism: Streptomyces sp. NPDC102467; assembly: GCF_044765445.1. NCBI lineage: Bacteria > Bacillati > Actinomycetota > Actinomycetes > Kitasatosporales > Streptomycetaceae > Streptomyces > Streptomyces sp. NPDC102467. Next base: position 177,399 of record NZ_JBIWKA010000007.1, read on the forward strand.
CCGGCCGACCTCGTGGAACTCACCCTCGCGCTGCAGGCGCACCGGCTGCGCCGCCCACAGGGCTGAATCCCGTAAATCCTGATGCGTGGGCCCCCTTCACGCGAGTTCTGCAATTTTTATTGCGCAACTTTTCTTTTGTACCTACGGTCGGCGTATGGCAGGCAAAGAGAGAGACCGCCGCATCACCGACCTGGGCACGCTCAAGGCCCTCGCCCATCCCTTGCGCAGCAGGCTCTACCGAGAGCTGAGCCTGCGCCGCGTCGCCACGGCATCGCAGCTCGCCGACGAGATCGACGAGGCCGTCGCCCTCGTCAGCTACCACCTGCGCAAGCTCGCCGAGCACGGACTCATCGAGGAGGCCGAGCCGCAGCGTGCCGACGGCCGTGAACGCTGGTGGCAGCCCGCCTCCGACGGCGTGAGCATCCGGGACGCGGACTTCCGCGACGCCCCCGAGAAGGCCGCCGCGCACACCGCGGCCAGCCGCCTCTTCTTCGAGCAGCGCGCCGACATGTACCGGCGCTTCCTCGACCAGCGCATCGCCTGGGAGGACGCCTGGGCCAGTGCCCACGAGTCGTCCGAGTCCATGATGCGGCTGACCGCTCCCGAACTCACCGAACTGGTGGGCGAGATGCGCGCCCTGCTGCGCCGCTACGAGGAACGGGGCCGGGCCGCCGACGACGCCGGTGACACCGACGGGCGGGAGAACGTCGCGGTGCACACCTACGCGTTCCCCTTCCGGAACTGAGGACCGGCCCGTGACATCAACTCCGTTATAGAGAAGCCCCGTTGAGGATGCGATACCCGCGCATCGCGACGGCAACGTACTGCGCTGGCTGGTCGCGTACACCTCGTCAGCCATCGGCGACAACCTCTACTACTTCGCCCTGTCCTGGGCGGCCGTGCAGCAGGGCACACCCGCCCAGGCGGGCATCGTCACCGCCGTCAGCGCCGTGCCGCGCGCCGTCCTCATGCTCGGCGGCGGTGTGGTCGCCGACCGGTACGGACCGCGCCGCGTCGTTCTCGCGAGCAGCGCCGTGCGCGGTCTGCTCGTCGTCGCCGCGGTCGCGCTGCTGCTCGCGACCAGCCCCGGACTCCTGGCCCTCGGCGCGGTCGCCGTCGTCTTCGGGATCGTCGACGCCGTCTTCCTGCCCGCCGCCGGTGCCCTGCCCGCCCGCATCGCCGAGCGCGGCCAACTCGCCCGCGTCCAGGGCCTGCGCGCCCTCGCGACCCGGCTCGCCAACGTGCTCGGCGGACCGCTCGGCGGCCTCGGCATCGCACTCGGCGGCACGGCCGGAGCGTTCGGCGGCGCCGCGTTGCTCATCGGGGCGTCGGTGCCGCTGCTGTTCGCGGTGCGGGTGGGAGAGGTGCCGCCCGAGGACCGCCAGGAGCGCGGCGCCGTCGCGGCGGAACTGTGGGACGGGCTGCGGCACATCGCCCACGACCCGGTCCTGCGGCCCCTCATGCTCGTCATCGCCCTCGGCGACCTGGGCTTCGTCGGCCCGATGAACCTCGGCCTCACGCTCCTCGCGCGCGAGCGCGGCTGGGGCTCGACCGGCATGGGCTGGGTGCTCGCCGGGTTCGGCATCGGCGCCGGGGCCGCCGCACTCCTGATCACCGTACGCGGACGGGTGCCCCGCGCCGGGCTCGTCACCGGCGCGGTGACCGTGTCCGGCTCAGCGGCGATCGCAGCTCTCGCCCAGGTGCCGTCCGTGCCGGGCGCGGCCTGCGTGGCACTCGCCGTCGGCCTGTCCCTCGGGCTCGCCGGGACCGTGAGCGGGGCGCTGCTCCAGAGCCACGCGGGCCCCGCCTACGTGGGCCGGGTCACCTCCGCCGCCACCCTGGTCAGCTTCGGTGTCGCCCCGCTCACGTTCCCCGTCGTCGGATGGGCCGTCGAGCGGTGGGGCACGGGAGCCGTCTTCGCCGTGTGCGCGGGCGTCTGCGCGCTGGGCGGCGCCGTCGCCCTCTGCTCCCGGCCCCTGCGCAGGGCCGAACTCGGCTGAGACCCGCGCCCTACAACCCCAGCGCCTTCGTCTCGCTCAGCCGGGTGATGGCCGCCTTGTCGCCGTCGAGCTCCACGTTCGCCGCGTCCTGGCGGCCGAACACGTACATCAGGAGCTCCGAGGGTTCCCCGGTGACCGTCACCACCGGCGCGCCCCGGTGCGCGACCGCCGTCTGGCCGTCCGGGCGGCGCAGCACCAGGCCGACCGGCGCCTTGCGGCCCGTCATCCGGGCGATCCGCTCCAGGCGGGACCAGAGCACCTCGGCGAAGACCGGGTCGAGCTCGCGCGGCGACCAGTCGGCCTGGGCGCGGCGCACGTCCTCGGCGTGGACGTAGAACTCGACCACGTTCGCCGCCTCGTCGATCTGCTTGAGGGCGAACGGCGAGAAGCGCGGCGGCCCCGTCCGGATCAGCTGGATCAATTCCTCGTACGGCTTCTCCGCGAACTCGCCCTGCACCCGCTCCAGGCGGGAGGCGAGCTGTTTGACGAGGGTGCCGCCGGCGGCATCGGGGCGGCGCTCGCGCACCACGACGTGCGCCGCGAGGTCGCGGGCGGTCCAGCCCTCGCAGAGGGTGGGGGCGTCCGGGCCCGCCGCCTCCAACAGATCGGCGAGGAGAAGTCGTTCACGCTTGGCATGGGTCGACATGGACGCCACCCTACGACCGCCCGCACCGTCCGGACAGTGGACGCCCCGCGGACCCGGGGCGCGGGCGCGGCACAATGGCACGTATGACCAGCTCGCCCCAGTCCAGCGACCTCGACCCGACCGTCGCCGCGCGCCTCAAGCGCAGCGCCGACGGCCTCGTCCCCGCCATCGCCCAGCAGTACGACACCGGCGAGGTGCTGATGCTCGGCTGGATGGACGACGAGGCGCTGCACCGCACCCTGACCACGGGCCGCTGCACGTACTGGTCGCGCAGCCGCCAGGAGTACTGGGTCAAGGGCGACACCTCGGGCCACTTCCAGCACGTGAAGTCCGTCGCCCTCGACTGCGACGCGGACACCCTCCTCGTCAAGGTCGACCAGGTGGGCGCCGCCTGCCACACCGGCGCCCGGACCTGCTTCGACGCCGACGAACTCACGGTCAGGGGCCCTTCCGCTTAACACCTAAGCTCCTCCCATGGATCTCGAGACCTTCCGCAAGCTCGCGACCGACCGCCGAGTGATCCCCGTCAGCCGCAAGCTCCTCGCGGACGGCGACACACCCGTCGGTCTCTATCGCAAGCTCGCCGCCGAGCGGCCCGGCACGTTCCTCCTGGAGTCCGCGGAGAACGGGCGGTCCTGGTCCAGATACTCGTTCGTCGGCGTGCACTCGGCCGGCACCCTGACCGCGCGCGACGGCCAGGCCCACTGGCTGGGCACCCCGCCGGTCGGCGTCCCCGTCGACGGCGACCCCCTCGTCGCCCTGCGCGCCACCATCGAGGCACTGCACACCCCGCGCTACGAGGGGCTCCCGCCGTTCACCGGCGGCATGGTCGGCTACCTCGGCTACGACATCGTGCGCCGGCTCGAGAAGATCGGCCCCGGCGAGCGGGACGACCTGAACCTGCCCGAGCTGACGATGCTGCTCACCAGCGACCTCGCCGTGCTCGACCACTGGGACGGATCCGTCCTGCTCATCGCCAACGCGATCAACCACAACGACCTCGACACAGGCGTCGACGAGGCCTACGCCGACGCCGTGGCCCGGCTCGACGCCATGGAGGCCGACCTCGGCAAACCGGTGGACAGCGCCCCGGCCGCGCTCCCGCCCTCCGAGCTCCCCGACTTCACGGCGCTGTGGGGCGGCGAGCAGTACAGGGACGCCGTCGACGACATCAAGGAGCGGATCCGGGCGGGCGAGGCCTTCCAGGTCGTGCCCTCGCAGCGGTTCGAAACCCCTTGTACGGCAAGCGCGTTGGACGTGTACCGCGTCCTGCGGGCCACCAACCCGTCCCCGTACATGTACCTCTTCCGCTTCGACGGCTTCGACGTCGTCGGCTCCTCCCCCGAGGCCCTCGTCAAGGTCGAGGAGGGCCGCGCCATGGTCCACCCCATCGCCGGGACCCGGCCGCGCGGCGCCACCCCGCAGGCCGACCAGGCGCTCGCCGAGGAACTGCTCGCCGACCCCAAGGAGCGCGCCGAGCACCTCATGCTCGTCGACCTCGGGCGCAACGACCTCGGCCGGGTCTGCGAGCCCGGCTCCGTCGAGGTCGTCGACTTCATGTCCGTCGAGAAGTACTCGCACGTCATGCACATCGTCTCCACCGTGACCGGCCAGGTCGCCGGGGACCGCACCGCCTTCGACGTCCTCACCGCCTGCTTCCCGGCCGGCACCCTCTCCGGCGCCCCCAAGCCCCGCGCGATGCAGATCATCGACGAACTGGAGCCGTCCAGGCGCGGCCTGTACGGCGGCTGCGTCGGCTACCTCGACTTCGCGGGCGACTCCGACACGGCCATCGCCATCCGCACCGCACTGCTGCGGGGCGGCACGGCATACGTCCAGGCCGGTGCGGGTGTCGTCGCCGACTCGGACCCGGTCGCCGAGGACACCGAGTGCCGCAACAAGGCCGCCGCCGTACTGCGCGCCGTGCACACGGCGAACCGCCTCGGCGCCGCCGGCAGCGGGGCGAAGTGACCCGGACCACGGTGTGAAGTGACCCACGCCTCCCGCCTTAGGGGCGCACACACCTGTACGGACAGGCGATAGTGGAGTACGTGACTGCCGTACCGCACCCCCGAACCGAAGCCGCCGAGACCGCCGGACCGAGCAAGAACGGCCGGCGCAGTCTCGGCGTCGCCCTGCTCTTCGGTGCCGCGGGCGCCGCGGTGGCGCTGCTCGCGTCGAGGCAGGAGTGGTGCTCCGGCGTCGCCGCCGTCGCGGGCGGCAAGCTGCCGCTGACCGCCAAGGGCAGCGACGTCACCGGAGTCCCCGCGTCCCTCGCCATCGTGGGGCTGGCCGCCCTCGTCGCCGTGTTCGCGGTGCGCCGGGCGGGCCGCGTCCTGGTCGCCGCGCTGCTCGCGCTCAGCGGCGCGGGCGCCGTCGCCGCGGCCATGCTCGGCGCCGACGACAGCGCCGCACTCGACGAGAAGGCCGCCTCGGCCTCCGGCGACGCGTCGTCCACCATCGACGCCCTCAGCCACACCGCCTGGCCCTACGTCGCGGCCGGCGGCGGCGCCCTCCTGCTGATCGCCGGAATCCTCGCCGTGGTCTACGGCGCGGCCTGGCCCTCCATGGGCGGCCGTTACGAGCGCGACGGCGCGCCCCGCGCCCGCAGGCAGAAGGCCGTCGACCCGGAGCGCCCCGAGGAACTGTGGAAGGCCCTCGACCGCGGCGAGGACCCGACGGGCACCGCCTGACCCCGGTTTCGTTCCGTACGCGCGCGTGCGGGACAATGGACCCGCACAACTCTTGAACGCGGTACGCCCTCTCGCCCCGAGCGAGGACCGGGTGCGGCCGCACAGGCCATAAGCAACGAGGAGCAAGCCATGGCGGACAGCAGCCACGGACACACCCCGGCCGCCTGGACCGGTGTCATCATCGCCTTCATCGGCTTCATCGTCGCGGGCGCCTTCATGGTGATGGTGCAGCCGGTCGGCTTCTGGGTCGGCATGGCGCTGCTGGTGCTCGCCCCGATCGTCGGCGGCGCGATGAGCGCGGCCGGCCTCGGCAAGCCCCGGCGCGCCGAGCTGAAGCTGCCCGCCAAGACGGCCGGGCACACCGCCGCCTCGGAGGCCTGACACCTTCTCGGTACGTGACAGGGGCGGGGCGGCGAGAGAATCGCCGCCCCGCCCCTTCGCGCGTCCGAGGGGCGGAGCGCGGGGCACCGGGGGAGAATCCACGGGTGACCGTCGACCCGACCCACACCGCCCCCGCCGCCGACACCGCCCGCTCCGGGCTGTTGCGCCGTACCGCCGTCCCGCTGGGGATCCTCGGCGGCGTCGCCGCGGCCTTCGTCTACGTCGGCGCGGTCGACCCGAACGAGGCGGGCCACTATCCCGCCTGCCCGCTCCTGCGGACCACCGGCGTCTACTGCCCCGGCTGCGGCGGACTGCGCAGCGCCCACGCATTCGTGCACGGCGACCTGAGCGGCGCGCTGGGCGCCAATGCCCTGGCCGTGGCCGGCTACGCGCTGTTCGCGGTCGTGTGGGCCGTGTGGGCGATCCGGGCGGCCCGCGGGCGGCCGCTCGGCCTCGGTCTCGGACGGGTGCACCTCTGGGCGCTCGGCGCGGTCGTGCTGGCCTTCACCGTTGTCCGGAACCTGCCCATGGGTGGCTTCCTACGCCCTTGATCATCGACGTTTGTCCAGGTAGTGGGACCGCGGTCAACCGGATGCGGAGCCTTCGCCCTCCTCCGGATACCATCACAGTGACCACTCGGTTGCTCAGGGAACCGAACCGCAAGAAGGGAAGTCCGCCCGCGTGAGTGTGCTCGACGAGATCATCGACGGAGTCCGTGCCGATCTGGCGGAACGGCAGGCGCGGGTCAGCCTCGACGAGCTCAAGGAGCGCGCGGCGAAGGCTCCCGCGGCCAAGGACGGGGTCGCCGCCCTGCGCGGCGACGGCGTCAAGGTCATCTGCGAGGTCAAGCGGTCCAGCCCCTCCAAGGGCGCGCTGGCCGCGATCGCCGACCCGGCCGCCCTCGCCGCCGACTACGAGGCGGGCGGCGCGGCCGTCATCTCCGTCCTCACCGAGCAGCGGCGCTTCGGCGGCTCCCTCGCCGACCTCGAAGCGGTCCGCGCCAAGGTGGACATCCCGGTCCTGCGCAAGGACTTCATCGTCACCTCGTACCAGCTGTGGGAGGCCCGCGCGTACGGCGCCGACCTCGCCCTGCTGATCGTGGCCGCCCTGGACCAGCCCGCTCTGGAGTCCCTCATCGAGCGCGCCGAGTCCATCGGTCTCACGCCGCTCGTCGAGGCGCACGACGAGGACGAGGTGGAGCGGGCCGTCGACGCCGGGGCCAAGATCATCGGTGTCAACACCCGCAACCTCAAGGACCTCTCGGTCGACCGCGGCGTCTTCGAGCGCGTCGCCCCGGACATCCCGGACCACATCGTCAAGGTCGCCGAGTCCGGCGTGCGCGGCCCGCACGACCTCATCGCGTACGCCAACGCCGGCGCGGACGCCGTCCTCGTGGGCGAGTCCCTGGTGACCGGCCGCGACCCCCGCTCGGCCGTCTCCGACCTGGTCGCCGCCGGCGCGCACCCCGCGCTGCGGCACGGACGGGGCTGACCCGAACGATGCCGATCTCCGCCCGTCTCGCCCCCGGTTGCCGCCCGCGCGGCTGCCGGGCGCCTGCGCGGCGTGTGCGGGGACGCCGGGTCCGCTACCACATCGGCGCGGAGCCGGGTCAGATCAACGGCATGCGATGGCGAGCGCCCCGTTAGGGGCGCGGGGAACGGCACGAGCGACCACGAACGGCTCGCAGTCACGTAACTACCCAAGCCCCCACGGCGATTACTTCTTTCAACCGATCCCACCGTGAGGCTCACGCATGCCCAGCGAGTACTTCATTCCTGACCCCGAGGGTCACATCCCCAGCGCCGAGGGCTATTTCGGCGCGTTCGGCGGCAAGTTCATCCCGGAGGCGCTCGTCGCCGCCGTCGACGAGGTCGCCGTCGAGTACGAGAAGGCCAAGAACGACCCCGAGTTCGCCCGCGAGCTCGACGACCTCCTCGTGAACTACACCGGCCGCCCCAGCAGCCTCACCGAGGTGCCCCGGTTCGCCGAGCACGCCGGCGGCGCCCGGGTCTTCCTCAAGCGCGAGGACCTGAACCACACCGGCTCGCACAAGATCAACAACGTGCTCGGCCAGGCCCTGCTCACCAAGCGCATGGGCAAGACCCGCGTCATCGCCGAGACCGGCGCGGGCCAGCACGGCGTCGCGACGGCCACCGCCTGCGCGCTGTTCGGCCTCGAATGCACCATCTACATGGGCGAGATCGACACCGAGCGCCAGGCCCTGAACGTGGCCCGCATGCGCATGCTCGGCGCCGAGGTCATCGCCGTGAAGTCCGGCAGCCGCACCCTCAAGGACGCCATCAACGAGGCGTTCCGCGACTGGGTCGCCAACGTCGACCGCACGCACTACCTGTTCGGCACGGTCGCGGGACCGCACCCGTTCCCGGCGATGGTCCGCGACTTCCACCGCGTCATCGGCGTAGAGGCACGCCGCCAGATCCTGGAGCGGGCCGGACGGCTGCCCGACGCGGCGATCGCCTGCGTCGGCGGCGGCTCCAACGCCATCGGCCTCTTCCACGCCTTCATCCCGGACGCGGACGTCCGCCTCGTCGGCTGCGAGCCCGCGGGCCACGGCATCGAGACGGGCGAGCACGCGGCGACCCTGACCGCGGGCGAGCCGGGCATCCTGCACGGCTCCCGCTCCTACGTCCTCCAGGACGAGGAGGGCCAGATCACCGAGCCGTACTCGATCTCGGCCGGTCTGGACTACCCGGGCATCGGCCCCGAGCACGCCTTCCTCAAGGACAGCGGCCGCGGCGAGTACCGCGCCGTGACCGACGACGCCGCGATGCAGGCCCTGCGCCTGCTGTCGCGCACCGAAGGCATCATCCCGGCCATCGAGTCCGCGCACGCCCTCGCGGGCGCCCTCGAGGTCGGCAAGGAGCTCGGCAAGGACGGGCTGATCATCATCAACCTGTCCGGGCGCGGCGACAAGGACATGGACACCGCCGCCCGGTACTTCGGCCTGTACGAAGAGGGCGCCGACGCCGAGGTCGCGGCCGACGCCGCCGACACCGCCGAGATCGAGGGGGACGCGAAGTGAGCGGGAACATCCAACTGCTGTCCGACACCCTGGCCGCGGCCAGGGCCGAGGGCCGCGCCGCCCTCATCGCCTACCTGCCCGCCGGGTTCCCGACGGTCGACGGCGGCATCGAGGCCGTCAAGGCCGCCTTCGACGGCGGCGCCGACGTGGTCGAGGTGGGGCTGCCGCACTCCGACCCGGTGCTCGACGGGCCGGTCATCCAGACCGCCGACGACATCGCGCTGCGCGGCGGCCTGAAGATCAAGGACGTCATGCGGACCGTCCGCGAGGCGCACGAGGCCACCGGCAAGCCGGTCCTCGTCATGACGTACTGGAACCCGATCTACATCTACGGCGTCGAGCGGTTCACCACCGAACTCGCCGAGGCGGGCGGCGCCGGCTGCATCCTGCCCGACCTGCCCGTACAGGAGTCGGCGAGCTGGCGCGAGCACGCGGAGAAGCACGGTCTCGGGACCGTCTTCGTCGTCGCGCCCAGCAGCAAGGACGAGCGGCTCGCCACGATCACGGCGGCCGGTTCGGGCTTCGTCTACGCGGCCTCGCTGATGGGTGTCACCGGCACCCGCGAGTCCGTCGGCAACCAGGCCCAGGACCTCGTGCGCCGCACCAAGGCCACCACCGACCTGCCGGTCTGTGTCGGCCTCGGCGTCTCCGACGCCAAGCAGGCCAAGGAGGTCGCCACCTTCGCCGACGGCGTCATCGTCGGCTCGGCGTTCGTCAAGCGGATGCTGGACGCCGACGACGCCGCCGCGGGCCTCGCGGCGGTCCGGGAGCTCGCCGCCGAACTCGCGGCGGGCGTACGGGGCAACGCTTAGTCGCATTATGCGGCGCATCACCCATATGGGTGGAAGTGGGTCGGGGAGGCACGCTCGTGCCTCCCCGGTTCGTTGGCGCAGGTGTGAGCGAGAAGAACCGTGAGGGAAAGCGCGCGGCCCGTGACCGGCTGGCCGGAGAGCGCGAGAAGCAGAGAGCCGCGGAGAAGCGGCGCCGAACGTTGATCGTGGGCGCCGCCGTCGTCTGCGTGCTCGGCCTGGCCGCCGTGATCGGGGTGGTCGCCGCGAATTCCGGCGACGACAGCTCCGGCTCCACGTCCGGCTCCGCGGCCGCGCCGAAGGGAGCCTCGGGCAAGGACGATCTGGCCGTCCCGGTGGGCAAGGACAGTGCCAAGTCGACGCTCACGGTGTGGGAGGACTTCCGCTGCCCCGCCTGCAAGTCCTTCGAGGACGGATTCCGCTCGACGATCCATGAGCTGACCGACGCCGGACAGCTGAAGGCCGAGTACCACACGGTCACGCTGATCGACTCGAACATGGGCGGCAGCGGATCCCTGCGCGCGGGGAACGCGGCGGCGTGCGCGCAGGACGCGGGCAAGTTCACCGACTACCACGACGTGTTGTACGAGAACCAGCCGAAGGAGACCGAGGACACCTTCGCGGACAACGGCAAGCTGATCGGCCTGGCAGGGAAGGTCGACGGGCTCGTCACCGACTCCTTCAAGTCCTGTGTGAACGACGGCAAGCACGACGGCTGGATCCAGAAGTCCTACAAGGCGTTCCAGGACGCGGGCCACAGCGGCACCCCGACGGTGTTGCTCAACGGCAAGAGCATCATGAACGACCAGAGCATGACCCCGGCGAAGCTCAAGCAGATGGTGCAGGACGCCGACAAGTAGGCGCTGTTCCGGGTCGGCCCTTGTGGCCGGCCCTTGTTATGGAGACGTTGCCGGGCTGCCCCTCGTGTCCGCGGCCCGGCACGGTAGCGTCGACCCTGCCATGGAACTTGCCTATATCCCCAGTCCGTCGCAGGGCGTGGTCCACCTCGGGCCCATCCCACTGCGCGGCTACGCGTTCTGCATCATCATCGGCGTCTTCGTGGCCGTCTGGCTCGGCAACAAGCGCTGGATCGCCCGCGGCGGGCAGGCCGGCACGGTCGCCGACATCGCGGTCTGGGCGGTGCCGTTCGGCCTGGTCGGCGGGCGTCTCTACCACGTGATCACGGACTACGAGCTGTACTTCAGCGAGGGCCGTGACTGGGTGGACGCCTTCAAGATCTGGGAGGGCGGCCTCGGCATCTGGGGCGCCATCGCGCTCGGCGCGGTCGGTGCCTGGATCGGCTGCCGCCGCCGGGGCATCCCGCTCCCTGCCTGGGCCGACGCCCTCGCGCCCGGCATCGCCTTCGCGCAGGCCATCGGCCGCTGGGGCAACTGGTTCAACCAGGAGCTGTACGGCCGGGCGACCGATGTGCCGTGGGCGCTGAAGATCACCTCGAACACGGACGGGCGGGTGCCCGGCACGTACCACCCGACGTTCCTGTACGAGTCCCTGTGGTGCGTCGGCGTCGCGGTGCTCGTCATCTGGGCCGACCGCAAGTTCAAGCTGGGGCACGGGCGGGCGTTCGCGCTGTACGTGGCGTCGTACTGCGTGGGCCGGTTCTGGATCGAGTACATGCGCGTGGACGACGCGCACCACATCCTCGGCCTGCGCCTGAACAACTGGACGGCCCTGTTCGTCTTCGTGCTCGCCGTGGTCTACCTGGTCATCTCGGCGAAGGTGCGGCCGGGGCGCGAGGAGATCGTCGAGCCTGCCGCGGTTGCCTCCGGCGGGGACCCGGATGAGGCTGACTCCAGCGAGGTCGCCTCCAGCGAGGCCGCTTCCAGTGAGGCCGTTGAGCTGGACAAGTCCGCCGATGCCGGCGCCAAGGATGAGGCCGGGGCCAAGAAGATCTGAGCGTTGGCCGCTGTACGTCGATGAGGGCGCCGAACCGGGAGGTTCGGCGCCCTCTGCCGTTAAGCGCCGGACGGGCTCGAGGTGCTGGTCCGCGCCGCCAATGCCAAGGTGCGCCGGGCCCCCGCCACCACCGCCGCATCCACGAAGCGGCCGTCAGGGAGAGCCAGGGCGCCCGCGTCCGTGGCCGCCGCCCGCACGATGTCCTGGGCCGCGGCCACCTCCGCCTCCGTCGGGCGGAACGCCTCCTCGATCACCGGGAGCTGGCGCGGGTGGATCGCGGTGCGGCCGAAGAAGCCGAGCGTGCGGCCCTCCGCGCAGGAACGGGCCAGCCCCTCCGTGTCCCGGATGTCCGGGTGGACGGATTGCGGCGGGGGCGGCAGATGGGCGGCGCGGGCCGCCACCACCGCGCGGCCGCGCACCCAGGCGAGGCCGCCCGCGTCGGTGACGCCGAGGTCGGCGCGTAGATCGGCCTCGCCGAGCGCGATGCCGTGCACAGCGGGGTGGGACGCGATCTCGTAGGCGAGCTCGACCCCGACCGCGGACTCCAACAGGGCGTACAGAGGCGGGACTTCGAGGGCCCAGTCGGCGACCCGGGCCAGCTCGGCCGTGCCGTGCACCTTCGGCAGGCGCAGCGCGTCCAGTCCGGGCAGCGGGGTGAGGCGCCGTACTTCCCGCTCGGCTAGGGGCCCGTCGAGCGCGTTCACCCGGACGTGCACCGGCACCTTGTGCTTGTCGGCGAGCAGCTCCGCGGTCGCGTCGAGCGCGTACGCCTTGCGGTCGGGTGCGACCGCGTCCTCCAGGTCGACCAGGACCACGTCGGCGCCCGAGCCGAGTGCCTTCGCGACGACGTCGGGCCGGTCCCCGGGGACGTACAGCCAGGTCAGGTACAAACTGTTCATGCCGCTCATACCGCACCAGCCTCCCGCAGTGCCGCGATGTCCGCCTCCGACAGGCCGAGGCCGTCGAGGATCTCGTCCGTGTCCGAGCCGTGCGGTCGGCCCGCCCACTTGATGGCGCCCGGCGTCTCGGAGAGGCGGAAGAGAACGTTCTGCATCTTGACCGTGCCGAGCTCCGGGTCGGGCAGCTCGGTGATGGAGTTCAGGGCCTTGTACTGCTCGTCCCGCAGTACATCGCGGACGTCGTAGATCGGGGCGATCGCCGCCTCCGCCTTCTCGAAGGCCGTCACCACCTCGTCGCGGGTGTGGGCCGCGATCCAGCCGCCGACCGCCGCGTCGAGTTCGTCCGCGTGCCCGGCCCGCCCCGAGCCCGTCGCGAACCACTCCTCGTCGATGAACTCGGGCCGGCCGACCAGCCGCATCACCCGCTCCGCGATCGACTGGGCGGAGGTCGACACCGCGACCCACTTCTCGTCGCTGGTGCGGTACGTGTTGCGGGGCGCGTTGTTCGTGGAGCGGTTGCCGGTACGCGGCTGGACGTAGCCGAGCTGGTCGTACCAGGTGGCCTGCGGGCCGAGGATCGCCAGCATCGGCTCGATGATCGCCATGTCGACGACCTGCCCGCGGCCCGTCACGTCCCGGCCGCGCAGCGCCGCCATCACGGCGTACGAGGTGGCGAGCGCGGCGATCGAGTCGGCCAGGCCGAACGGAGGGAGCGTCGGCGGGCCGTCCGGCTGGCCGGTGATCGCGGCGAAACCGCTCATCGCCTCCGCGAGCGTGCCGAATCCGGGGCGGCGGGCGTACGGGCCGAACTGGCCGAAGCCGGTGACGCGGGCCAGGACCAGGCGCGGGTTCGCGGCGCTCAGCTCCTCCCAGCCGAGGTGCCACTTCTCCAGGGTGCCGGGGCGGAAGTTCTCGATGATCACGTCCGACTCGGCGGCCAGCTTGAGGAGGACCTCGCGGCCGCCGGGGGAGGAGAGGTCGAGGGTGAGGTTCCTCTTGTTGCGGCCCAGGTGCTTCCACCACAGGCCGATGCCGTCCTTGGACGGGCCGTGGCCCCGGGACGGGTCCGGCTTGCGGGGATGCTCGATCTTGACGACCTCGGCGCCGAAGTCGCCGAGCATCGTGGCGCAGAGCGGACCCGCGAAGAGGGTGGCCAGGTCGAGGACGCGTAGGCCTTTCAACGGGCCTTCCGTTGTGGGCTCTTGATGGGTCGTCATGCGCCTGCCTCCAGAGTGAGCCTGGCCAGTTCGTCGAAGCCGGTGCCGTCGAATCCGGCGACCGTGGTGGCGAGGCGGTTCTTCAGCGGCGCCGTCCACGTCGCGCCGAGCGCGTCGGGCCGGCCCACGAGCAGGCCCGCGATCGAACCCGCCGTCGCACCGTTGGAGTCGGTGTCCCAACCGCCGGACACCGCACGGCAGATGGAGCCCGCGAAGTCGCCGTCGGCATGAGTGAGCGCCGCGGCCAGCAGGGCCGCGTTGGGCAGGACGTGCACCCAGTGGTGGTCGGCGTAGGCGTGGTGCAGCTCGTCCACGACGGTGTCGAAGTCCGGGTGGGTGCGGGCCAGTTCCATACCGAGCCGGACCGCCCGCGCGTACCGCGAGCCCGGTGGTACCACCGTCAGGCCCGTCGAGAGCGCTTCGTGGATGTCGTGCGAGCCCGGGACAGCCGCGATGACCGCCGCGGTGAACATCGCCCCGTACACGCCGTTCGCCGTGTGCGTGAGCACCGCGTCCCGGTGCGCCTGCTCGGCGGCGCGCGCCGGGTCCCCCGGGTTGGTCCACCCGAAGACGTCCGCGCGGATCTGCGCGCCGATCCACTCCCGGAACGGATTGCGGTGCGAAGCGGTCGCGGGGGGTTCGATGCCGTCGAGGAGGTTGCGGTACGCGATGCGCTCCGCCGTGAAGGTGCGGCCCGCGGGCAGCTCGTCGAGCCACAGCTTCGCCACGTCCTCGGTGGTGAAGCCGGCGCCGTGCCGCTGGAGCAGCAGTAGCTGGAGGAGCGGGTAGTTGAGGTCGTCGTCCTCGGGCATGCCGTCGATGTTCTCGGCCAGCGAGGTCGGTGCGCTGCGGCGGTTCCAGGGGTGGGCGGCGGCGATCTCCGGGTCGAGGCCGATCTCCGTGAACCAGGTGTGGAGCGGCCAGTTGCCGGTGGACTTCGCCACGGCGCGGATGCCTTGGAGGGGCAGCTTCTCGACCGGCTTGCCCAGCAGGCAACCGGCCGCCCGGCCCAGCCATGCCGCATGTAGGGCGTCGTATGTCGCCTGTGTTGTCGGGGGCGTCTGTGCTGTCGGGGGTGCGTGCGGGGGCGTTCTGGGTTGTGGCCAGCTCTCGCAGATTTTTTTGATCTCGGCCAGGTCCGTCGGCTCCGCAGCCACACCGGGGGACCGCAGCGCCGCCAGTTCGTCCAGCAGCTGCCCCGCCAGGTCGCGCAGCGCGGGGTCGCCGGGGGCGGGCGAGGCGCCCGCCCGCTCCGGTGCCAGGTGGCCGCCCGCCGCTGTCCAGCGCCGCTGGATCGCGGACGCGTCGCGGCCGTCCTGCGCCGCCTGGCGCAGTTCGTGGCCGAGCAGGTCCTCGGGCTGTACCCAGGTCAGGCGCAGCATCGCAGCCTCACAGTCCCGCGATCGTCGCGAACGCGGACTCGTGGGCGCGGCGGCGCTCCAGGTCCCGCGTGTGCACCTCGCGGGTGACCCGGGTCAGGGCCGCCGCCGGGCCGTGCAGATCCAGCTTGCTGGCCCGCGCGATCTCGGCGCTCCACTCCTTGGGCACCGCGCCCTCCCCGTACAGCGCACCGACGATCGCGCCGCTCATCGTGGCGATCGAATCGCAGTCCCGGCCGTAGTTGACCGAGCCGAGCACTGTCTGGCGGAAGTCGCCGCGGCCCACCAGCAACATGCCGAGCGCCACGGGGAGTTCCTCGATGGCGTGCAGGCGGGAGGGGCGGCGGGCACCGAGCGACGGCTTGCGGTACTCCGGGCCGACCGTGTCGAAGGGGGTCACTGCCTCGCGCAGGGGGACGAGGGCTTCTTCGAAGTCGTCGTAGCCCGCTGCTACTTCGCAGACCGCCTCGATCGCCGCCTTCGTGCCGTCCTTCGCCAGGGCCAGCGCTTCGTCCACCACGGTGGTGGGTGTCGCGCCCGGCTTGTACGCCGCCGCCACCGCCGCCGCGAAGACCCCCGCCGCCTCACGACCGTACGAACTCTGGTGCGCGCCCGCCACGTCCAGCGCCTCGTTGTACGCCTTCAGCGGGTTGCCCGCGTTGACCGCGCCCACCGGCGCCATGTACATCGCCGCACCGCAGTTGACGATGTTGCCCACGCCCGCCTCGCGCGGGTCGATGTGGCCGTAGTGGATGCGGGCCACGATCCACTTCTCCGCCAGGAAGATGCGCTGGAGCGGGAGGGCCTCCGCCTCCAGCTCCGGGATCCAGCGGGGGGTCGTGATCAGGTCCGGGACCAGGTGGTCCGCCACGGCGTACGCGTCCAGGTGGTCGCGGACCTTCTCGTACACGCGGATCAGCGCGTGCGTCATCAAGGTGTCGTCCGTGACGTGGCCGTCGCCCTTGTGGTACGGGGCGATCGGGCGGGCCGTCTTCCAGTCGTCCTTGTAGAACGGCTCCACGATGCCGCGCACCCGGCCGCCGTGCCGCTCCGCGATCGCCTCCGGCGTCCAGCCCTCGACCGGGCCGCCGAGCGCGTCGCCCACAGCGGCGCCGACGAGGGCGCCCGTGGTGCGGTCCTCCAGGGACGGGGACGGGGTGGTGGGGGCGGTGCTCATGCCGAAGTTCCTTCCGCAGCAGGTGAGTTCAGGGAGTTGAGGGTGAGACCGGTGTGCGTGGCCGCCAGGCGTGCGGCCAGCTCGATGAGGTCCGTGCCCGCCAGGTGGGGGAGCGCGCAGCCCGCGAGCGTGCGGCAGGCGTCGCGCCAGGTACCCGGGAGCGCGTCCGCGCCGCCGATCGCACCGGTGAGCGCGCCGGCCAGGGCGGGGGCCGAGTCCGCCACGCGGGACAGGCAGGCCGTCGTCGGGACCGCTTCGATGACCGCGCCCGCGGCCGCCGTCGCCACGGCCAGGGCGACCGGGACCGTCTCCGCCGCCGCGATGCCGTAGCTGTAGACGTGGTCGACGATCTCGTGCTCCAGGACCGGGACCAGCGCGAACGCGTTGCCGGGCAGGCCCGGCCTGGCCGCTGCCGTGGTGCGGCCCAGCTCCACCGCGCGGTACGCGTTGCGGTGGATCTCGGTGCCCTCCGGAAGCTGGGCGAGCGCCGCCTCCACGCAGGCGTCGACCGACGCGCCGCCGAGGGCCGTCGCCACCGCCGCCGCCATCGCGCGGGCGCCGTGCACGCCGTCGCCGTCCTGGGTGTAACGGGCGTCGAACTCGGCCAGGTCCGCGGCGCGTTCGGGGTCTCCGGGGTGGACGACCGCCAGGACCGCGGCGCGTACGCAGGCCGCGTCGTCGAAGTAGTGCGGGTTGTCGTGGCCGGTCGCCGGCGGCCGGAGTCCGGCGGCGAGGTTGCCGAGGCCCGCCCGGACGGAGATACGGGCGCGCAGCGGGATCTCGGCCGACTCGATCTCGTCGGCCCTGGCCGCCGCCGCGGCGATCTCGTCGGCGAGGGTGTTCCAGGCCAGGGCGAGTGCGGATCGGACGCGGTGGTCAGGGGGGAGGTCGCCGAGGCCATCGCCGTACGCGTCGAGGACGGCGATGGCCGTGAACGCGGCCCATTCGGCGTCGTCGGACGGGCCCAGGCGCAAGGGTTCGGGTGGTTGGTTGAGGGCGATCGGGACGGGCAGCGTCGTGGTGGCGTTCTGCTCCGCGAACGTGTCGAGTTCGCGGGTCAGGCGGCGGGTCCAGTCGGGGAGGCGGGCCGCGCGGTGTCGTCCCGACGGCCAGCCGGCCGCGTCTCCCGCGGCGATGCCGAGCAGGAGGCCCTCGATGCGGGACGTCATGTCCGCCTGGGCGGTCGTCGTGGGCGTCACGGGGTGGCCTCTCGGTCGTGCGGTGGTGTGCGGCCCGGGCGGGCCGCGTTGTGCGTACGGGGGTGGGTGGGGCGGGCGCGGGGTCGCGTTGGGGTGCTGCCGGGTCTGGGCGCGTCTTGCGTACGGGGGTGGGTGGAACGGGCGCGGGGTCGCGTTGGGGTGCTGCCGGGTCTGGGCGCGTCTTGCGTACGGGGGCGGGTGGAGCGGGCGCGGGGCCGCGTTGGGGTGCTGCCGGGTCTGGCAGCGTCTTGCTTACGGGGGTGAGTGGGGCGGTGCCGTGTCGGGGTGCCTCCTCGGCCGGATTGGTCTCCAACCCTGATTGCGCCATGGGCGGTCATCCGGCGCTGAGTTCCCGCGGTGTCCTGCGGGGGCACCCCGACACGTCCCCTCCCGTCGCATTGCGTGCGCGGACCGGTGGGGCGGCCGCGTTTCGGGTGCGCGCCGGTGGGGGCGCCTCCGGTCCGGGCGGTCCCGCGCGGCGTCATGCCACTGCTCCCTCGCGGTCCGGTGGGGGTGGGGTCAGGCGGTCCGCCACGTCGAGGATGTGCTTGCCCGCCATGGAGGGGAGGCAGCTGCCGCGGACCGGGCCGATCGCCTCCGACCAGGGCGCCGGGATCGAGGACTCGCCGCCCAGGGCACCCGCCAGCGCTCCGGCCACCGCCGCCGTCGTGTCCGCGTCGCGGCCCATGTTCACGGCCGTGAGGACGGACTCGCGGAAGTCGCCGCGGGCCACCGCGAACGCCCCGAACGCCAGGCCGACCGCCTCGGGCGCCAGGTCCGTCCACGGGTAGCCGCCGATGACGACGGCCTTGCGCACCGCCCGTTCCATGGACAGCTGCGTGCCGTCGGGGTCGCGGCGGGCCCGGCGCGCCGCCGACACCGCGCGGTGCAGGGAACGGGCCGTCCAGGAGTCGTCGGGGACCACCGAGAGGGCCGCCTGCACGACCGCGTCCGGATTGTGGCTCACCATCGCCGCGGCCACCCCGGCCGCCACCGCCCGGCCGCCGTGGATGCCCTCGCCGTCGTGCGACACCGTGCCGTCGATCGAGACCAGCCGCGCCGCCTCGGCGGGGCGGCCCGCCGCGTAGACACCGAAAGGTGCCGCCCGCATCGCGAGGCCGTCGCTCCACGCGTGCCGGTGCTGCGCCGAGATGGGCGCCGCGAGGCCCCTGCGCAGGTTCTCCAGGGTGCCGCGCTCGCTGAACCCCGCGCCCTTGAACGGTCCCTCGTCCCGGTCCGCGATCCAGGTGTGCCAGGCCGCCTCGACGTCGGCGATGGTGAGCGCCGCGCCGTGCTCGGCGAGCAGCAGACCGGAGAAGATCGCGTACTCGGTGTCGTCCGTCCCCGCCGGGTCGGCGGAGACGAAGCCCTCGATGCGGCCCCAGCGTTCGCGGATCTGGGACGGCTTCATGTTCTCGGCGGGGGCGCCGAGCGCGTCGCCGACCGCGAGGCCGAGGAGCGCCCCTCTGGCCCGGTCCCGCAGGGAGATCATGCCGGGCGGCGGCGGGTGGGGGACCGTGCGCAGCCTGCGGGGTTCCGCGGTGCCGTCCGCGGGAGGATCCGGGTCGACGCTGACGCTCATGGTGTGTTCGTGCTCTTTTCTGGGGTCGTGCTGGGGTCGTGCTCGGTTCAGCGTTGGTAGCGGTCGAGGATGTGGTTGCCGTCCGCCGCCAGGCGCTTGCGGAGCTCATCGATGCCGAACGCGCCGTTGTAGTACTCCTGGTAGGCCGGAGTGGCGATCTTGTCCTTCCACTCCGCGTAGCCGCGCACCCCGAGCACCGGGGACGGGCGCAGGGTCGCCGCTATGTCGGCTCCCGTCTTCCAGCCGTACTTGTCCGTGGTGAGGGACGGGTCCTTGAGCGCCTTGCTGCTCGTCGGCAACAGCCAGTCCCCGCGCGCCAGTTGGACCTGGTGCTCGGCCTGCGTGAGGTAGGCGATGAAGTCGGCCGCCGCTTGCTTGTGCGTGCTGTCCTGGGAGACCGAGAGGGTCTGGGGGGCCGTGCCCTGCGCCAGGCCGCCGGCACCGGACGGCATGGGGAGCACCGTCCAGTCGAAGTTCTTCGGTGCTTGCTGCTGGACCTGCTGGCGGTACGAGAAGTTGAGCGGCAGCATCGCGTAGCGGCCCGCGAAGAATCCGGGCAGCGTGTCCGAACCCGCCATGCCGAGGCCCGACTTGGGTGCGGTGCGGTCCTTGTTGACCTGCCGGTTGATGAGCTGGGCGACGGCCGAGTCCGCGGTGTCGTAACGGATCTCGTTCTTGCCGTCCTCGTCCTTGTAGAAGATCTTGCCGTCGGTGGAGAGGGAGAGGTTCACCGATTGGCTGACCGGCTCCTTCATCGACCACGCCACGCCGTAGCTCTCCGGCTTGCCGTCCTTGTTGGTGTCGTGCGTCAGCTTTTTGCTGACGGTCTCGAACTCGGCCCAGGTCCACGGGTGTTGGGCCGTGGGGAGGCGGATACCGGACTGCTTCAGCAGCTTTGTGTTCGCGATCAGTACGCGTGGTTCCTGGAGGAACGGGACGCCGTATGTCTTGTGCTCGTAGGTCGTCGTGTCCCAGGAGGCCTGGGGGATGTCCTTGCGCAAGGAGGCGGGGAGGTACTTCGTCAGGTCGGCCAGGTAGCCGCCGTTCGCGAAGTCCGTGAGGTCGGAGGCGTCGTCGTGGAAGATGTCCGGCGCCTCGCCGCCCTCGAAGGAGGTGAGGAGCTGGTCGTGGATGTTGTCCCAACTGCCCTGTACGTATTTGACTTTGATGTGCGCGTGGGTGTCGTTCCAGTGGGCGACCAGTGCTTTGTTGGCGTCCACCGATTCCTTCTGCCAGGCCAGGCTCAGGAATTCGAGGGTGACCTCGCCGTTCGTCGTGTTCCCGTTGCCGCCGCAGCCGGCCAGGAGGGAGAGGCAGAGGGTGGCCGTGGCCGCCGCTGTGATCCGTCGGGTGCGCATCAGCCCTTCACCGCCCCGCTGAGCATGCCGCCCACCAGCCTGCGCTGGAGCAGCCCGAAGAAGAGCAGGCTGGGGATGGTGGCGAGGACCGAGGCCGCCGCCAGCGGGCCCAGGTCAGCGACGCCCTCGGCGCCGAGGAAGCGGGTGAGGATGACCGACATCGTCTGGTTCTCCGGGGACTTGAGCAGCACGAGGGCGAAGAAGAACTCGTTCCAGGCCGTCACGAAGCTGAACATCAGCGTCGCCACCAGGCCGGGGGCCAGCAGGGGGAGCACCACGCTCGTGAGCGTGCGCAGGCGGCCCGCTCCGTCCATCGCCGCCGCCTCTTCCAGGGAGCGCGGCACCGACTTCACGTAGCCCTGGAGCATCCAGAGCGAGAAGGGCAGGTTCCAGACGACGTAGACGATGATCAGGCCGGGGATGCTGTCGATCAGGTGCAGGTTCTTCAGGACCAGGAAGAGCGGGATGATCACCAGGACGAACGGGAACATCTGGCTGACCAGGATCCAGACCGTGCCCGCCTGGCTCACCCGCGACCGGTAGCGGACCATCACGTACGCCGCCGGGACCGCAAGGCCCACCGAGATCACCGACGCGCTGACCGCGACGATCAGGCTGTTCAGTGCCGAGTGGAGGAGCGGTTGCGCGTCGAAAGCTGTTCTGTAGTTGTCCAGGCTCGGGTGCTGGGGAAGCCATGTCGGGTTGATCGAGCCCAGCTCTTGCGGGGACTTGAACGATGTCGACAGCAGCCAGAGGAGGGGGAACGCCAGGAAGATCAGGTAGCAGAGCAGGGACAGGTACTGGCCTGCCCGGCCCGCCGCGCGCCGGGCGCGGACC
Organism: Streptomyces sp. NPDC102467; assembly: GCF_044765445.1. Taxonomy (NCBI): domain Bacteria; kingdom Bacillati; phylum Actinomycetota; class Actinomycetes; order Kitasatosporales; family Streptomycetaceae; genus Streptomyces; species Streptomyces sp. NPDC102467. Next base: position 198,533 of record NZ_JBIWKA010000007.1, read on the forward strand.
TTGGGGAGCGTCGTACTCATGCTGCGTCCTCCTTGAGCCGCTTGCGCAGGAACAGGGTGAGGAGGACCGCGATCACCGCGATCATGACGAGGCCCATCGCTGCGGCGTACCCGAACTGCCCGTATTTGAAGGCCTCTTCGTAGGCGAACAGCATCGGCAGGCGGGTCTTTCCGCCCGGACCGCCCTGGGTGAGGACGTACACCAGGCCGAAGGAATTGAAGTTCCAGATGAAGTTCAGCGCCGTGACGGAGAGGACGATCGGTTTCAGCGCCGGCCAGGTGACCGTCGTGAAGCGGCGCCACAGGCCCGCGCCGTCCAGTTGGGCGGCCTCGCGCAATTCGTGCGGCACGTTCTGCAGGCCTGCCAGGAGGACGACCGTCGTCTGTGGCATGCCCGCCCACACGCCTACGACGATCACCGCGGGCAGCGCGTAGGAGAGGTCCGAGAGCCAGTCGATGTTCTCGTGGATCATGCCGAGCTGGGTGAGGGTCTTGTTGAGGATGCCCGCGTCCGAGTGGTAGACGAGGCGCCACATGATGCCGACCACCACCTCCGGCATCGCCCACGGTACGAGTGCGAGCGTGCGGGCCAGCCAGCGGAAGCGCAGGTTCTCGTTGAGCAGCAGGGCCAGGCCCATGGCCAGCACGAACTGCAGCGCCGTGACGCACACCGCCCAGATCAGGCCGATGCGGAACGACTCCCAGAAGAGGCTGTCGTGGCGCAGGTCCAGGAGGTTGTCCAGGCCGACGAACCGGGTCGGTGAGGTGCGGCCCGCCTGCGAGTCGGTGAACGCCAGCGCGATGCCGTAGAGGAGCGGGCCCACGCTGAGTATCAGGATCGGGACCAGCGCGGGGAGCAGCAGGAACCAGGCGCCCCGGTCCAGACCGAGCGCTTTCTTGCGCTGGTCCGGGGTGCGGGGCGGCGGTGTGCCGCGGCTGCCCGGGACGGCACTGTCCCGGGAGGCGGTGAGACTCATGGATCGAACCTCGCGACTCTCAACTGTCGGGCGCCGCCCGGCCCGTGGAGGCGCGGACGACGAGGCGGGGAGGGGCGGTGCTGCTGTGCGGAGTGGGGGAGTCAGGGGTGCCGAGGCGCTCCAGGAGCAGTTCGGCGGCGCGTCGGCCACGCTCGGTGGAGCCGAGGTCGACGCTGGTCAGCGGGGGCCAGCCGGCCTGCGCGAGGACGCTGTCGTCCATGCCCGCGACGGCGACGTCCTCGGGTATGCGCAGGCCGCGGGCGTGCAGGGCGCGGGCGGCGCCGAGCGCCAGCTGGTCGTTGGCGCAGAAGACCGCGTCGGGGGATCGGTTCAGCAGGGCGTCCGTGGCCTCGGCGCCCGATCCGATGCCGAAGTCGGTGTGCACGACGAGCGCCGGGTCGTATCCGAGGCCGCAGTCGGCGAGCGCCGCCCGGTAGCCCTGGTGGCGGTTGTGGCCGGGGACCGTGTCGGCGGGGCCGTTGACGAAGGCGATGCGGCGCCGTCCGGTCTCGTACAGGTGGCGTACGGCCAGCGCGGCGCCCGCGACGGAGTCGGCGCGCACGCTGTCCACGGGCACGTCGTCCGGCAGGGACCCGATGACCACGACGGGACCGGCCGCGTCGCGGAGCGCCCCGATGTGGTCGTCGGTGATGCGGATGGGGCAGATGATGAGGCCATCGCTGGTGCGGTCGCCGAGGCTGCGCAGGACGGCCAGCTCGTCGTCGACGACCGCGTCCGTGGAGTGCAGGAGCAGGCGGTAGCCGGCCGCTTTCGCCACCGACTGGATGGCGCGGACCATCGCGACGTAGACCGGGTTGCCGATGTCGGGCATCGCGAAGGTGAGCTGCCGGGTGCGGCCGTCCTTGAGGGAGCGGGCCACCGCGTTCGGCACGTAGCCGAGCTCGGCGGCGGCGCGCTCGACCCGCTCGACGGTGTCGCGGCGGGCGCCCAGACCGTTGAGGACGCGGGAGACGGAGGCGATCGAGACGCCCGCGCGCTCGGCGATGGAGACGATCGTCGGCTGGCCCCGTTGGGGCGACGCCGCTGTTTTTGCCACTCTTTTGCCCCCTTGCGCCTGATTCCTGTAAACGTTTCCGGCAGCTGGAAACGTTTACAGATCCTGCTGTCAGAGTTCCCGCTCCGTCAACGGAGCCATCGCGTGATCCATCTCACGGGTGAGTTCGGGAAGGCCCAGGTCGGCGACTGCTCTGTGCGTTGCGCAGGGCGCAAAACCGCAGGTAAGTACGGCCTTCCTTGCTAGCGGAGGCGTTTTTTCGCGCGTACTTTCGGGTTCTGTAGACGACCTAGGGGAGCGGGGATCACGAGCATGGCCATCATCGAGACCGAGGCGACACTCCACGACGCGCATCGGGACAACCACACCCACCGCGACGTCAACGGGGGCTGGCTGCGTCCCGCGGTGTTCGGCGCGATGGACGGCCTCGTCTCCAACTTCGCGCTGATGGCCGGTGTCGCGGGCGGCGCCGTCTCGCAGCAGACGGTGATCATCACCGGTCTGTCCGGGCTTGCCGCGGGCGCCTTCTCCATGGCGGCCGGCGAGTACACCTCCGTCGCCTCCCAGCGCGAGCTGGTCGAGGCCGAACTCGACGTCGAGCGCCGCGAGTTGCGCAAGCATCCGGCCGACGAGGAGCGCGAGCTCGCCGAGCTGTACGTGTCCCGTGGCGTCGAGCCCGAGCTGGCCGCGGAGGTCGCCCGGCAGCTGTCGAAGGACCCCGAGCAGGCCCTGGAGATCCACGCCCGTGAGGAGCTCGGCATCGATCCCGGCGATCTGCCCTCGCCGATGGTCGCCGCGGTCTCCTCGTTCGGCTCGTTCGCGCTCGGCGCCCTGCTGCCCGTCCTGCCCTATCTGCTGGGGGCGAGTGACCTGTGGCCGGCCGTGGTGCTCGCGCTGCTCGGGCTCTTCGCGTGCGGGGCCGTCGTGGCGAGGGTGACGACGCGGTCGTGGTGGTTCAGCGGATTGCGGCAGTTGGCCCTGGGCGGTGCCGCCGCGGGTGTGACGTATCTCCTGGGCACTCTTTTCGGATCCGCAATAGGTTGACGGTTCGCAGGTCGTGGCCGGAAGATGGCTATACAGGGCAATGCATAAGTAGTCGTTTCCGGACTGTTTCGACTACTTGACCACGGGGCATGAGCCGTAAGCGCTGTGGGCAATGAGGCCCGCGGCGCGCACCGCCCGTCGGCCCCCCGGTCACCGATCTGTCCGCCAGGGCCACCTTCCGCCGCCACCCGCGGTGTCCGCATGCTGGAACGGAGTATCCGGTTCCCGAGATACGTTCCATCATGTAACCTGCACGAAATTTTGCAGCAGCATGAGCTTCACGAGCACTTCAGCAGTACTGCTGCAGCACATCAGCAGTACTTATCCAGTAATTCGCAGAGGGCCAACGTCGTCCCTCGGCACGCAAATGCCACGACGACGACGGGAGAGCCGATGCGTACGCCGCGCCAGCCGTCCCAGCATTCCAACAACGGCCGGGTCACCACGAACCGGTCGCACATGGATGCTCGCCCTGCCGCCCAGGGCATGTACGACCCGCGCAACGAGCACGACGCCTGCGGCGTCGGCTTCGTGGCCACCCTCACCGGTGAGGCGAGCCACGCGCTGGTCGAGCAGGCGCTCACGGTTCTGCGCAACCTGGAGCACCGCGGTGCCACCGGCTCCGAACCCGACTCGGGTGACGGCGCGGGCATCCTGTCCCAGGTGCCGGACGCCTTCCTGCGCGAGGCGGTCGACTTCGACCTGCCCGAGGCCGGTGCGTACGCCGTCGGTATCGCCTTCCTGCCGGAGGAGGACACCGAGTCCTACGTCTCGCGGATCGAGACGATCGCCGCCGAAGAGGGCCTGACGGTCCTCGGCTGGCGCGAGGTCCCGGTCGCCCCGGGACTGCTCGGCGCCACCGCCCGCTCGACGATGCCCGTCTTCCGGCAGATCTTCGTCGCGGACGGCAGCAGCACGGGTATCGCCCTCGACCGCGCGGCGTTCGTGCTGCGCAAGCGTGCCGAGCGCGAGGCCGACGTGTACTTCCCGTCGCTCTCCGCCCGCACCATCGTCTACAAGGGCATGCTGACCACCGGCCAGCTGGAGCCCTTCTTCCCGGACCTGTCCGACCGCCGTTTCGCCTCCGCGATCGCGCTCGTGCACTCCCGGTTCTCCACGAACACGTTCCCGTCGTGGCCGCTGGCCCACCCGTACCGTTTCGTCGCGCACAACGGTGAGATCAACACCGTCAAGGGCAACCGGAACTGGATGCGGGCCCGCGAGTCCCAGCTCGCCTCCGAGCTGTTCGGCTCGGCCGGCCACGGCCAGGAGACGCTGGACCGGATCTTCCCGATCTGTACGCCGGACGCCTCCGACTCCGCGTCCTTCGACGAGGTCCTCGAACTCCTCCACCTCGGCGGGCGTTCGCTTCCGCACAGCGTCCTGATGATGATTCCGGAGGCGTGGGAGAACCACGACTCCATGGACGCCGACCGGCGCGCCTTCTACCAGTACCACTCCACGCTGATGGAGCCCTGGGACGGCCCGGCCTGCGTCACTTTCACCGACGGCACCCAGGTCGGCGCCGTTCTCGACCGCAACGGTCTGCGCCCCGGCCGTTACTGGGTCACCGACGACGGCCTCGTCGTCCTCGGCTCCGAGGTCGGCGTGCTCGACATCGACCCGGCGAAGGTCGTCAAGAAGGGCCGGCTGCAGCCCGGCCGGATGTTCCTCGTCGACACCGCCGAGCACCGCATCATCGAGGACGACGAGGTCAAGGCAGGACTCGCCGCCGAGCAGCCGTACGGCGACTGGCTGGAGACCGGCGAGATCGAGCTCTCCGACCTGCCCGAGCGCGAGCACATCGTGCACACGCACGCCTCCGTCACGCGCCGCCAGCAGACCTTCGGCTACACCGAGGAAGAGCTGCGCATCCTCGTCGCGCCGATGGCCAAGACGGCCGCCGAACCGATCGGCTCGATGGGCACGGACACCCCGATCGCGGCCCTCTCGGCCCGCCCGCGGCTCCTCTTCGACTACTTCACCCAGCTGTTCGCGCAGGTCACGAACCCGCCGCTGGACGCCATCCGCGAAGAGCTCGTCACCTCGCTGCGCTCCTCGCTGGGCCCGGCGGGCAACCTGCTCGAGCCCACGGCCGCCTCCTGCCGCTCGGTCACCCTGCCCTTCCCGGTGATCGACAACGACGAGCTGGCCAAGCTCATCCACATCAACGCCGACGGCGACATGCCCGGCATGAAGGCCGCGACCCTGTCCGGCCTGTACCGGGTCTCCGGTGGCGGCGACGCGCTCGCCGCCCGCATCGACGAGATCTGCACCGAGGCCGACGCCGCCATCGAGGCCGGCGCCCGCCTGATCGTGCTCTCCGACCGGCACTCCGACGCCGAGCACGCGCCGATCCCGTCGCTGCTGCTCACCGCCGCCGTCCACCACCACCTCATCCGTACGAAGCAGCGCACCCAGGTGGGTCTGCTCGTCGAGGCCGGTGACGTGCGCGAGGTCCACCACGTGGCCCTGCTGATCGGCTTCGGCGCCGCGGCCGTCAACCCGTACCTGGCGATGGAGTCGGTCGAGGACCTGGTCCGCGCCGGCACGTTCCTGCCCGCGGACGAGGACGGCGGGGCCGAGCAGTCCATCCGCAACCTGATCTACGCGCTCGGCAAGGGCGTCCTGAAGGTCATGTCCAAGATGGGCATCTCGACGGTCGCCTCCTACCGGGGCGCCCAGGTCTTCGAGGCCGTCGGCCTCGACGCGGCCTTCGTCGAGAAGTACTTCAGCGGCACGACCACCAAGATCGGCGGCGCCGGTCTGAACGTCATCGCCGAAGAGGTGGCCGCCCGTCACGCCAAGGCGTACCCGGTCACCGGTATCGCCCCGGCGCACCGCGCGCTCGACATCGGCGGCGAGTACCAGTGGCGCCGCGAGGGCGAGCCGCACCTGTTCGACCCGGACACGGTCTTCCGCCTCCAGCACGCGACGCGTTCGCGCCGCTACGACATCTTCAAGAAGTACACGGGCCGGGTGAACGAGCAGTCGGAGCGCCTGATGACGCTGCGCGGCCTGTTCGGCTTCAAGTCCGAGGGCCGCCAGCCGATCTCGATCGACGAGGTCGAGCCGGTCTCCGAGATCGTCAAGCGGTTCTCGACCGGCGCCATGTCGTACGGCTCGATCTCGCAGGAAGCCCACGAGACCATGGCCATCGCCATGAATCAGCTGGGCGGCAAGTCCAACACCGGTGAGGGCGGCGAGGACGCGGAGCGTCTCTACGACCCGGCGCGCCGGTCCAGCATCAAGCAGGTCGCCTCCGGCCGCTTCGGTGTGACCTCCGAGTACCTGGTCAACGCGGACGACATCCAGATCAAGATGGCGCAGGGCGCCAAGCCCGGCGAGGGCGGCCAGCTGCCCGGCCACAAGGTCTACCCGTGGGTCGCCAAGACGCGTCACTCGACGCCCGGCGTCGGGCTCATCTCGCCGCCGCCGCACCACGACATCTACTCCATCGAGGACCTGGCTCAGCTGATCCACGACCTCAAGAACGCCAACCCGGCCGCACGTATCCACGTGAAGCTGGTGTCGGAGGTCGGTGTCGGCACCGTCGCCGCGGGTGTCTCCAAGGCGCACGCGGACGTCGTCCTCATCTCCGGCCACGACGGCGGTACGGGTGCTTCGCCGCTCACGTCGCTCAAGCACGCGGGCGGCCCCTGGGAGCTCGGTCTCGCCGAGACCCAGCAGACCCTGCTGCTCAACGGCCTGCGTGACCGCATCGTCGTACAGACCGACGGCCAGCTGAAGACCGGCCGCGACGTGCTCATCGCCGCGCTGCTCGGCGCCGAGGAGTTCGGTTTCGCGACCGCGCCGCTCGTCGTCTCCGGCTGCGTCATGATGCGCGTCTGCCACCTGGACACCTGCCCGGTCGGTATCGCGACCCAGAACCCGACGCTGCGCGAGCGGTTCGCAGGCAAGCCCGAGTTCATCGTGAACTTCTTCGAGTTCATCGCCGAAGAGGTCCGCGAGCTCCTCGCCGAGATGGGCTTCCGCACCATCGAGGAGGCCGTCGGCCACGCCGAACTCCTCGACACCGAGCGGGCCGTGAACCACTGGAAGGCGCAGGGCCTCGACCTGGAGCCGCTCTTCTACGTTCCCGAACTCCCCGACGGCGCCGTGCGCCACCAGCTGATCACGCAGGACCACGGCCTGGAGAAGGCGCTCGACAACGAGCTCATCAAGCTCGCCGCCGACGCCCTCGCCGCGGGCGACCAGACCGAGGCCCAGCCGGTCCGCGCCCAGGTCGCCATCCGCAACATCAACCGCACGGTCGGCACGATGCTCGGCCACGAGGTGACGAAGAAGTTCGGCGGGGCGGGACTGCCCGACGACACCATCGACATCACCTTCACCGGCTCGGCGGGCCAGTCGTTCGGCGCGTTCGTGCCACGCGGTGTGACCCTGCGCCTGGAGGGCGACGCCAACGACTACGTCGGCAAGGGCCTCTCCGGGGGCCGCATCGTGGTCCGCCCGGACCGCGGCGCCGACCACCTCGCCGAGTACTCGACGATCGCCGGCAACACCATCGCCTACGGTGCGACGGGCGGCGAGCTGTTCCTGCGCGGCCGCACCGGCGAGCGCTTCTGCGTCCGCAACTCCGGTGCCACGGTCGTCTCGGAGGGCGTGGGCGACCACGGCTGCGAGTACATGACCGGCGGTCACGCGGTGGTCCTCGGCGAGACGGGCCGCAACTTCGCGGCCGGCATGTCGGGCGGTGTCGCGTACGTCATCGACCTGAACCGCGACAACGTGAACGGCGCGAGCGTCGCGGCGGTCGACGTCCTGGACGACACCGACAAGCAGTGGCTGCACGACGTCGTGCGCCGCCACGCGGAGGAGACCGGCTCGACGGTCGCCGAGAAGCTGCTGGCCGAGTGGGCGGTGTCGGTGGAGCGCTTCAGCAAGATCATCCCCAGCACGTACAAGGCAGTGCTCGCCGCCAAGGACGCCGCCGAGCGAGCGGGTCTCTCCGAGACCGCGATCACCGAGAAGATGATGGAGGCGGCGACCAATGGCTGATCCCAAGGGCTTTCTCAACCACGGCCGAGAGGTCGCCGAGACCCGTCCGGTGGACGAGCGCGTCAAGGACTGGAACGAGGTCTACGTTCCCGGCTCGCTGCTCCCCATCATCAGCAAGCAGGCGTCGCGCTGCATGGACTGCGGCATCCCGTTCTGCCACAACGGCTGCCCGCTGGGGAACCTGATCCCCGAGTGGAACGACTTCGCGTACCGCGAGGACTGGTCCGCGGCGCAGGAGCGGCTGCACGCGACGAACAACTTCCCCGAGTTCACGGGCCGGCTCTGCCCCGCCCCGTGCGAGTCGGCGTGTGTGCTCGGCATCAACCAGCCGCCCGTCACCATCAAGAACGTCGAGGTCTCGATCATCGACCAGGCGTGGGACCGCGGCGACGTCGCGCCCCAGGCCCCGGAGCGCCTCTCCGGCAAGACCGTCGCGGTCATCGGCTCGGGCCCGGCCGGACTCGCCGCCGCCCAGCAGCTGACGCGGGCCGGTCACACGGTCGTCGTCTACGAGCGCGCGGACCGCATCGGCGGCCTGCTCCGCTACGGCATCCCCGAGTTCAAGATGGAGAAGCGCCACATCAACCGCCGCATCGAGCAGATGCGCGCGGAGGGCACCAAGTTCCGTACGGGTGTGGAGATCGGCCGCGACATCGACGCCAAGAAGCTGCGCAAGCGCCACGACGCCGTGGTGATCGCCGCGGGCGCCACGGTCTCCCGCGACCTGCCCGCCCCGGGCCGCGAGCTGAACGGCGTCCACTTCGCGATGGAGTACCTGCCGCTCTCCAACAAGGTGCAGGAGGGCGACTTCGTGCAGCCCCCCATCACCGCCGAGGGCAAGCACGTCGTCGTCATCGGCGGCGGCGACACCGGCGCGGACTGCGTGGGCACCGCCCACCGCCAGGGCGCGGCCTCGGTCACGCAGCTGGAGATCATGCCGCGTCCCGGCGACGACCGGGACCCGCTCTCGCAGCCGTGGCCGACCTTCCCGATGCTCTACAAGGTCACCTCCGCGCACGAGGAGGGCGGCGAGCGGGTCTACTCCGTCTCGACGACCCACTTCGAGGGCGACGAGGACGGCAACGTCCAGGCGCTGCACCTCACCGAGGTCGAGTTCATCGACGGCAAGCTCACTCCGAAGCCCGGCACCGAGCGCAAGATCCCCGCACAGTTGGTCACGCTCGCGATGGGCTTCACCGGCACGGATCAGGAGAACGGCCTCGTCTCCCAGTTCGGCCTGGACCTCGACGCCCGCGGCAACATCGACCGCGACGCCGAGTTCCAGACCAACGTCCCCGGCGTCTTCGTCGCCGGCGACGCGGGCCGCGGCCAGTCCCTGATCGTGTGGGCCATCGCGGAGGGCCGCTCGGCCGCCCGCGGCGTGGACCACTTCCTGACCGGCGTCTCGGAACTCCCGGCGCCCATCCGCCCGACGGACCGCTCCCTCATGGTGTGACGATCCGTCCCTGAACGTCCCGTACAACGGCGTACGGAACTGAGCGCGACGCCTGCCCCACTGTCCCCGACCGGACGACTGGGTGGGCGTCGCGGTGCGTCCGGACCCTCCTATGTCGTTGCCGGCTGTCAGCCTGAACTCGCCTTCAGCTCCTCGAACGTGACCGCCGCGTCCTCGCTGTACGCCCCCACCCGGCCCGCGCCGTAAGGCCGTTCGGGGTCGGTGAACGTCACCAGAGGCTTGTCGTCCACCGTCACCTTCATGGTCGCGCCGCGCTGCTCCACCCGCACGTCGGACCAGTCGCCCACCGGATACGTCCCGTGCCGCGTGGCCAGGAAGCGCTGGCCGCCCGGATAGGCGGGATCGCGTTTGCCGAGCTCCCAGCCGTTCGGCTTGAGGGTGATGTAGTAGAAGTGCTCCGGGTCGGTGTACGCCCAGACCAGCCAGGGGACTTCCCACGGATTCGGGGTGGGTTCGCGCAGCTGCTTCTCGGTCCGCATCCGCGCCTCGTACCGCACGTCGGTGTACGAGGCGGTGCTGACGACCAGGCCCGCGTGCGTGGTGCCGGGGTCCTCTGCGGGCCTCGGCGACAGCGAGAGGGCGTCGTCGTCGCCGATGTTCGTGCCGTGGCCGTTGAAGACCGAGAGCCACCGGCCGTGCGTGGAGCCGTCCTTCCACGGCACGGTCGGCGGCTCGGGATCACCGGCCCCGCACCGGCTCAAGGCTCCCGCGAAAGCCGCGGTCAGCACCAGCGCCACGGCAAGGCCGGTGAACAGGCGCCCCCTGCGCCCCCGCGGAGCCGGCGGGATCCGCTCCCGCAGCACCGGCGGGATCCGAAAGCGGGAGCGCGGGGACAGCGGCGTCATGCGGTCGAGTACGGGCCCGGCGCGGTCAGGCCCACGGGCACATCGGCCGCGAAATCCTCGGCCAGCTGGGCCAGCACGCGCAGAGCGGCCTTGCCGTCGCCGAACGGATTGCCCGCCCGCCTCATCCGCTGGTACTCCGCCGGATCGTCGAGCAGTCTCGCCGCCCAGGTCACCAGGGCTTCCGGGTCGGTCCCGATCAGCCGGGCCGCGCCGGCCTCGACGGCCTCGGGCCGCTCCGTGGTGGTGCGCAGGACGAGCGCAGGCTTGCCCAGACTCGGAGCCTCCTCCTGGACGCCGCCGGAGTCCGTCAGGACGAGGTCGCACGCGGCGAGCGTCGCCGCGAAGTCGAGGTAGCCGAGCGGCTCCACCAGCGAGATGCCCCGCACGCCCGCCAGTTCGGGCAGCAGCGCGTCCCGCACGGCCGGGCTCTTGTGCAGTGGCAGCACGATCTCCACGTCACCCCGCCCGGCGAGCCGGGCCAGTGCCCGGCCCATGTCACGCATCCGCTCGCCCTGGTTCTCCCGGCGGTGCAGGGTGGCCAGGATCCGCCGGTCGCCGGTGCGGAACGCGGAGATGCCGGTGCCCTCGGCAAGCACCCACAGCAGGTTGTCGATCACCGTGTTGCCGGTGGTGAACACCTGCTCCGGGGGGATCCCCTCATCGGTCAGGTGTCGGGCCGCCGCAGCCGTCGGGGCGAAGTGCCAGCGGGCGATGCGGCTGATGAGTCTGCGGTTGAGCTCTTCCGGAAACGGGTTGTCGGGCACCCCGGTCCGCAGTCCGGCCTCGACGTGGGCGACCGGGATCTTCTCGTAGAAGGCGGCCAGGGCCCCCGCGAGAGCAGTCGTGGTGTCCCCTTGCACCAGCACCAGGTCGGGCCGGTGCTCGCGCATGACCTCGCCCAGTTCACGCACCAACCGGGCGGTGAGATCGGAGAGTTGCTGCCTGGTGCGCATGACATCCAGGGCGATGCGCGTGTCGACGCCCAGCATGTCGAGCATCTGATACAGCATCTCCCGGTGCTGACCGGTGGTGACGACGATCGGCTCGAAGTGTGCGCCGAGCGTCATTTCCCGTGCCACCGGGGCCAGTTTGATGGCTTCCGGCCGCGTGCCGAGTACGAGCATGGCGCGTACGGGCACGGCTGACGGGTGAGTGGACATGCGAGCTCCCGCGAAGGTGAAGGCGAAGGTGAGAGTGCGAGAAAGGTGGAGCGAACGGTGAAGTGGCCGGTGCGTGCCGGGCGTCGTGACGCCGCGGAGATCCGTCAGAAGGGCCCTAAGTGCGCGCGGTCTTCAGCCAGGCCCGCTGACCGGTGAGCATGCGCCAGAAACCCCACCAGCCGGCCGCGAACCAGATGTAGCCGTAGAACACGAAGACGTGCGCGATGAGCACGGAACGGACGAGGCCGAGATCGCGCTCACGCTTGGCGTACACGAAGCCGTACGCGTAGGCGACCGTGAACGAGAGCACGTACGGGCCGATCAGCCACATGGGCGAGACGAGCGGGTGCCCGACGCGGAACGAGGCCACGGTGGTGGCGGCGAGCGCGACGAGGAAGGACATCGGCAGCAGCGAGGTGAGCAGGATGAGCACCGGGCTGGAGAGGTGGTAGAGCAGATCGAGCGCGGCCCGGGTCGGCACGTCCCGCAGGATGAGCGGTACCAGATCGGCCGACTGCAAGTGGCCCTGGAACCACCGGGATCGCTGGCGGATCAGACGCCTGAGGCTGAGCACCGCCTGCTGGGAGACCGCGGCGGTGGTGCAGTGCTGGTTGGTCCACCCCTTGGCGATCAGCCGGACGCCGAGGTCGAGGTCCTCGGTGAGGCTGTCGCTCCACGGGCCGTCACCGTCCAGCGTGTCGAGCGCGGCGAGCCGCATGAACTGGCCGTTGCCGCCCATGCCGACGCTGCCGATGAAGCGGCGCGCGCTCTGGTAGACGTCGCCGTAGACGACGAACTCCATGTCCTGCATGCGGGCGAGCAGCCCGAGATGCCGGTTGTACATACGGACGCACACCTGCACCGCGCCGGTGCGCGGGTCGTCGAAGTACGGGTCGACGGACTCCACGACGTGCGCGTCGAGCCTGCCGTCCGCGTCGACCACGCAGACCACCACGTCCTCGGGGGCGTGCCCGTCCAACAGCCCGGACTCCCGGAGGTGGCGCACCCCGTCGTTGAGGGCGGCGCCCTTGCCCTGCCGCGCGTGCGGCGGGTTGCGCCGGTGCAGCCGGACCAGGGCCGGGTCGGCGGCCAGCGCTATCTGAGAGGTGCGGTCGTCCGATCCGTCGTCGATGACGAGCGCCATGAAATTTCGGGCCGGCAGGGAAATGATTCGCGCCAGGCTTTCCGAAAGAACTTTCTCCTCGTTGAGGCAGGCCAGCAGAAATACGTAGAATCGCTCTCTCCGCCTGTCGTCGGAATGGCGGGATCTGCGCCGTGAAAGCGTGAAGAGAGTGGTGTTGTAGAAACCGGCCATCACGATCAACGTCACGCTCGACCAGAGCAGTAAATCACTGATCACGACTGCTCCCGGCCGTGGTGCGCAGGATGCGTGTACGGCGACGCAGTCGTATTCGGGCCACCATTACCAGACAAGCCGTAAGGCAATAGAGCATGAATCCGGCCCCGGCCGCGGCCTGTAACCCCCTGGCCAGGGGCAGTCCCGGCAGTGCTTCCGGCGCCGCGATCGCCCCTGCCAGGGGCAGCATCGCCCCCAGAGCGGGTCTTCCGTACATTGTCCCCCCATATTTCACAGCGCATCCCGCGCACCCCGCGCATCCCCAATGCGCAAAAGGAACGTAGCAGACGCCCGGCCGGGCTCAGAACGGAACCCGAAAAGGACGCTCTTGACATTTTTCTTGATCGCTCACAAGAATCGCTAATTCCTGTTCGGTGAAAATCTTTGCTGATGATGGCAGAGTGGAGGAAAATAACGTTGAGGCCAGTGATACGCCGGCGCAGACGCGGAATCTCCGGGTTCACTTTCCTGTTACTGCTCGTCGCAGCGCTCCTGAGCGGCACTTTCATGGCCGCGGGCGGCGCCGGCGCCGACAACGCACCACGCCACGTCAACGAAACCGTCGTGAACCGGCCGGGCCTGAGCGGCATCGACCTCAAGGGCTGGGTGAAGGCGCAGGTCAGGGCCGACAAGGCCCGCCACAAGAGGCCGCACAAGAAGCAGCCGGAGAAGCCGCGCCAGAAGCCCACGGCCACCACACCCGCGGCCATGGCCGCCCCCGCCGCGGCCGCCGCCTCCCCGACCACCCTCGTGCTCTACGACACGGCCGGCGCCTACGGTCACCTGGGCGAGCTGTACGCCATGGCCGCCGCCAACCTCGCGGGCCACTTCGGTGACGTGACGACCAAGCCGGTCAAGGAGTACACCGCGGGCCTCGCCGGATCGTACGGAGCCGTGATCTACATCGGCTCGACGTACTACTGCTGCACCACCCCCGACGACATCCCCGCCGCCTTCTACCGGGACGTCTCCACCACGGCCACGCCCGTGATCTGGATGGGCGCCAACATCTGGAACATGGCGAACTCCGTCGGCGTAGCGCAGTTCACACAGAAGTACGGCTGGGACCCGACGACGTCGTACTACGAGGACGGCGGATCCGTCGGCACCGTGACGCAGGTGACGTACAAGAACCAAACCCTCACGCGGAAGATCCCGGCGGGCCAGGACGCCGGCGTACTGCGCCCCCACATCCTCACGGGCACCGGTCATCCAGCGGTCGCCCAGCTCGCGGAGGGCCTCGACAGCTCCAACGGACACACCTTCGGGTGGGCGGTCCGGTCGTCGAACCTCACCTACATCGGCGAGATCCCCTTCGCCTACGTGTCCGAGAGCGACCGGGTCATCGTCATCGAGGACCTGCTCTTCGACGCCCTCGCGCCCACCACACCCGAACGGCACCGCGCGCTGCTGCGCCTGGAGGACATCAGCCCCGACTCGGACCCGGCCGAACTGCGGACCATGGCGGACTACCTGTACTCACAGCACATCCCGTACGGCATCAACGTGATTCCGGTCTACAAGGACCCGAACGGCACCTACAACAACGGGGTCGCGCAGACGGTCACCCTCGCGCAGCGGCCGGACGTCGTCAGCGCCCTGAAGTACATGCTGGCCCGGGGCGCGGTCCTGATGAACCACGGTTACACCCACCAGTACGAGGCCGCCGCCAACCCCTACAGCGGGGTCAGCGCCGACGACTTCGAGTTCTACCGCGCGCACGTCGACGCGGCGGACAACGTGGTCTACGACGGCCCGGTAGCCGAGGACTCCACCGCCTGGACACAGGGGCGGGTGGCCGGCTCACTGGCCGAGTTCAACGCCGCGGGTCTGCCGAAACCGACGCTGTGGACCACCCCGCACTACGCGGCCTCCGCCGCCGACTACAAGGTGTTCGCCATCAACTACGCCGCACGCCTGGAGCGTTCGCTGTACTTCTCCGGAACGCTCGGCGGGAACTCCGCCGGACCCAACGTCTTCATCGGGCAGTTCTTCCCCTACACGGTGAAGGACGTGTACGGCACCAAGGTGCTGCCCGAGAACATCGGCAACTACGAACCGGACCCCTTCAACAACCACCCGCCGCGGCTGCCGGCCGATCTGATCGCCGCGGCCAAGGCCAACCTGGCCGTCCGCGACGGCGTCGCCAGCTTCTTCTACCACCCGTACCTGCCGACCCAGCCGTTGAAGGAAACGGTCGACGGCATCAAGGCCCTGGGCTACACCTTCGTCAGCCCGACGAGCCTGTGAGGGGAACCGCCCTCAAGAGGAGGGCCGCCGTCGTCGCCACGGTGGCGGCCCTCCTCGCCGCCGGGGCATGCACGACCTCCGGCGGCGGGGGACACCACGCCACCAACGCACCCTCCGGCTCCGCCCCGGCGAGCCGAGCCGTCCTGCGCGGCATCGCCCTGCCCTCCTGGTACCACAGCGACTACGACAGCCCGGCCGCCGACCGCTACCTGCGCGGCATCCGGGCCACCGGCGCCCGCTGGATCACCCTCACCCCGACCTGGTACCAGCGGCGCCGCACCGACTCCGCCATGCACCCCACCGAGGAGAGTGCCGCCGACGCGAGCCTGCGCAACATCACACTCCGGGCGCACACCCTCGGACTCAAGGTGATGATCAAGCCGCACGTCGACCTGACCGGCGGCGGCGACCGCGCCGACATCCGGCCCCGCGACCGCCGCGCCTGGTTCACCGCGTACCGGCGCTTCATCACCCACTACGCGGAACTGGCCACGGACACCGGGGCCGAGCAGTTCGCCGTGGGCACCGAACTCGCCGGCGTCTCCGGCGACCGCGCCGCCTGGCAGGACGTCATCGCGGCGGTCCGCGACCGCTACGCCCGGCCGCTCACCTACGCGGCCAACTACGACGAGTACCAGAAGATCCACTTCTGGCAGGACCTCGACGTCATCGGCATCGACGCCTACTGGCCCTTGGCCGAGACAGCCACCAGGGACGCCGCCCGGCTGCGCCGCGCCTGGGCACCCATCCGCGAACGCCTCGCCGCGTACGCACACGAGCAGGACCGGCGGATCCTGTTCACCGAAGCCGGATACGCCAGCCAGCGGGGGACCACGACGGCCCCCTACTCCTGGACCGTCAGCCGCGACCCCGCCCCCGCCGAACAGGCCGCCGCCTACCGGGCGTTGCTCGACACCTTCGACGGCCGGAGCTGGTGGGCCGGCGTGTGCTGGTGGATGTGGGACGACTGGCCCGACAGCGGCGAGACCCCGGAGCGGCTCGCGTACTCCCCGCGCGGCAAACCCGCCGAGGAGGTGCTGCGCGAGAAGTGGTCGGACTGAGACCCTGACTTCCCGAGAGCCTGCCTTCGAGAGCGGCCTTCAGGCCACGTGAAACGTCTCCCCGTACACCTTCCACGTCAGCGGCGTCTTCAGCGACAGGTTCCCGTCGTACAAGAAGCGCCGCTGCGCGGTGTCGATACGGGTCGTGTCCCGGTCCGGGTCCTTCGCCTTCATCGCCTTGCGGCGGATGTCCAGGTAGATGTCGAGATACGCCTTCTCGCTGCCGCCCTGCGACGGGGTGTCTGCCTGCTTCATGGCCAGCTCGCGCAGACCGTAGAAACCGTTCGGGCCGGTGCCGGGGCCGTGCAGGACCATCGCGTCGTAGTAGATGAACTGGCCCAGCGTCCCCAGACCGTCGAGTTTCGCGAGCCGGACCGCCGGGTCGAAGTAGACGCGGTCGCGCTCCTCGTCCTGCGCCGTGCGGAAGGCCGCCACCTTCGCCTCCGCCTTCCACGCCGCCGGGAAACCGGGGTCGAGGCCCTCGTGCGAATCCGAGCCGTCGACCTTGCGCAGGGCGGGGAGGTAGCGGGCCAGACCGTTGTCGGGGCGGCCCTTCGTATAGCGCTCCACCAGCGTGAGGAGGTCGTGGGTACCGGTGCAGAAGCCGATGATGCCCGCCGTGTACCCCTGGCCGTCGGCGATGTCCTCGATGTAGCCGTACTGGCCGCGCCAGTCGAGCGTGGAATTCTCGGCGCTGGCGACGATCTGCTGCGCGAGGTCCTTCTTGTCGGGGGCGGCGAGACCCGGCGGCAGATCGGCGATCAGCTCGTCGTCGGCCTTGCGCTCAGCGGCCGACCTGCCGTCCTCGTACGCCCGCGCGGAGGCGGTCGCCGACGTCCCGGAGGCGGGTGAGTCGTCGGTCCTGCCATCGGGGGACAGGAAGAAGACCACCGCCGTGGCGACGGGGGCCACGGCGAGGAACGAGAGGGCCAGGCAGCCTGCACGCTTCATGCGGGACAGAGTAAGCGGCTGCGCGGCACGGATGGATGCCCCCGCCCGCCATTTCGCCGCCCGGACCTACAGCGCCGCCACCTTCACCGCGGCCAGCACCACCAGCAGCAGAACCAGCACCCCGCACACCACGCCCTGCACCAGATTCCTGCGCTCCCGCGGCGCGTACACAAGGCCGACCGCCACCACGCCGCCCGTCAGCAGCCCGCCCAGATGCCCCTGCCACGACGTGAACCCGGCGGAGATCAGCATCCACAGCAGGAAGTACGCCATGAAGCGGTTGACCTGGCGCATGTCCGCCCCGAGCCGCCGCGCGATCACCCAGTACGCGGCACCGAGCCCGAAGACCGCGCCGGACGCCCCGAGCGTCGGGGTCTCCGGTGCGATCAGCAGCACCAGGACCGAGCTGCCGAGCGCGGACACGAGGTAGAGCGCCAGATAGCGGACCCGGCCCAGCTGGGACTCGACGATCCGGCCGAGGTTCCACAGCGAGACCATGTTCAGCACGATGTGCAGAATCCCGAACGCGCCCTCGGTGGGCGGCATATGAAGGAAGGCGCCGGTCAGCAGCCGGTACCACTCGCCCTCGGCCACCCCTTCGGCGTGAAAGTCCGCGGGGTAGTGGTCCTGGTAGACGTAGCCCGCCCCGTCCGGGCCGACCAGCCCCTGGCCGATCATCTGGAGCCGCTCGACGATGCCCGGCCGGATCACCTCGCCGAGGTAGACGAGGACGTTCACGGCCATCAGCGCGTACGTCGCCAGCGGCACGGCCGAGATCCGGCCACCGGCCACGGTGCGGGCCGTGCGCACCGACCGGCTCCCCGCACGCACGCACTCGGGGCACTGGAACCCGACGGACGCCTCGCGCATACAAGCAGGGCATATGGGCCGCTCACAGCGGACGCAGCCGACATGGGTCTCGGTGTCGGCGTGGCGGTAGCACGTGGGCGTCGTGGCGGACTGAGGGGTGGGTTCCACGGCCTGCTCCTGAGGTCATCGACGTGGGGCGGCGAACAACATAGCCACATCCCGCGCGCCTGGTCGGAGCGGGTGCGCCCGGCGTACCCTCGGCGTTCATGATCGACCCCGTCGTACGCCCGCTGCCCGCCGCCGACCGCACCCCCGTCGCCTGGAAGAACGGCGGCGGCGTCACCCGCGAGATCGCCGGATCGCCCCCGGGCGCGAGCACGGCCGATTTCCTGTGGCGGGTCAGCCTTGCCGAAGTGGCCGCCGACGGACCGTTCTCCGCGTTCCCCGGCGTCGACCGGACGCTCACCATGGTCGAGGGCGACGGGATGGAACTGACCGTCGGCGGCATCCCAGCCCTCGTCAACACCCCATACCAGCCAAGGGACTTCGCGGGCGACGTGGCCACCGACTGCCGACTGCTCGGCGGCCGCGTCGTCAACTTCAACGTGATGTGGCGGCGCGAAGGACTCGCCCAGCCACCGTCCGTCGCCGTCGTCCTCGGACGGCTGCCCCTCGCGCCGGGCGCAGCCCTCGTCGTCGCGCTCGCCGACGAAGGCGCGGAGGTGGCGGGACACGCCCTCGGCCGCTACGACGCCGTACTCATGGAAGGTCCGGCAGAGCTGCACGCGAAGGGGCCCGTCGCCGTCGTCACCGGGGTGTGACGCAGGGCATGCCCGGCCACCGGGCGGCCGGGCGCGTGGACCACAATGGGGACGTGCCTACGAAGAAGAAGCCCCAGGCCGCCCCGGCCGAGCGGCGCCGCGAGATCCTGGGGACCGCCGCCGAGGTCTTCGCCGCCCAGGGGTACAACGCCACCACGGTGCGCAAGATCGCCGACGAGGCGGGCATGCTCGCCGGCAGCCTCTACTACCACTTCGATTCCAAGGAATCGATGCTGGAGGAGATCCTGCGGACCTTCCTCGACGAGCTGTGGTCGGGCTACGACGCCGTGCTCGACGCGGAGCTCGGCCCCCGGCAGACCCTGGAGGCCCTCGTCACCGAGTCCTTCCGGGAGATCGACCGGCACCGCGCCGCCGTCGCGATCTACCAGAAGGAGGCCAGGCAGCTGGCCGCGCAGCAGCGGTTCGAGTTCCTCGCCGACTCCCAGCGCCGCTTCGAGGAGACCTGGCTGACCACGCTGGAGCGCGGGGTCGCGGGCCAGGTGTTCCGCGCGGACCTCGACATCCGGCTCACCTACCGGTTCGTGCGCGACACGGTTTGGGTGGCCGCGTCCTGGTATCGACCGGGCGGACACCACCGTCCGGAGGAGATCGCCCGCCAGTATCTGGCCATGGTCCTCGACGGGATCGCGGAGCGGTGAGGAAGCGTGCTAAGATCAGCAGCGTTGCAGTTTTGGTACCCATAGACTTTATGTGCGCCTGACGGAAACCTCCTCAGGCGCATTATTGTTTTGCCGGGGCGTTCTCGGAATGGGGGGCTGCTACCTGTTTCAAGGAGAATTACATGGCCACCGGTACCGTGAAGTGGTTCAACTCGGAAAAGGGCTTCGGCTTTATCGAGCAGGACGGCGGCGGCGCTGATGTCTTCGCCCACTACTCGAACATCGCCACCTCGGGCTTCCGCGAGCTCCAGGAAGGCCAGAAGGTGACCTTCGACGTCACCCAGGGCCAGAAGGGCCCCCAGGCGGAGAACATCCTCCCCGCCTGATCTCAGCATCACCGGGCCGGGGTCCGCACCATCACGGTGCGGGCCCCGGCTCATGCTGTCCCCACCCCCGGAGTACCCGGAAGGCATGCCGCATGGCCAGCTCAGCCCGCCCGTCCAGCCGTCGCAGTCCCCGCCCCGCAGCAGCCGGAAAGCGGCGCGCCCCCGAGCAGCAGCGCAGGCAGCAGCCCACGCCGCCCCGCGAGTTCACCATGCCGGAGAACACCACTCCCGCGCTGCCCCCGGTCGACACCTTCGCCGAACTCGACATGCCCGCAGCCCTGTTGAAGACGCTGACGGCGCAGGGCGTCACCGCGCCCTTCCCGATCCAGGCCGCGACGCTGCCCAACTCGCTCGCCGGACGGGACCTCCTCGGCCGCGGCCGCACCGGCTCCGGCAAGACCCTCGCTTTCGGACTTTCGCTGCTCGCCCGCACCGCCGGTGCCAAGGCCGAGCCGAAGACCCCGCTGGCGCTCGTCCTCGTCCCCACGCGCGAGCTCGCCCAGCAGGTCACCGACGCCCTCACCCCGTACGCCACCTCGCTCCATCTGCGCATGACCACCGTCGTCGGCGGCATGTCGATCTCCCGCCAGGCCGGCCAGCTGCGCCGCGGTGCCGAGGTCGTCGTCGCCACCCCCGGGCGTCTGAAGGACCTCATCGAGCGTGGCGACTGCGCCCTCGGACAGGTCCGGATCACGGTCCTCGACGAGGCCGACCAGATGGCCGACATGGGCTTCATGCCGCAGGTCACCGCCCTGCTCAAGCAGGTCGCGCCGGGCGGCCAGACCATGCTCTTCTCGGCGACGCTGGACCGGAACGTGGACCGGCTCGTCAAGCAGTTCCTCACCGACCCCGTCGTGCACTCGGTCGACCCGTCCGCGGGCGCCGTCACGACGATGGAGCACCACGTCCTGCACGTCCTGGACGAGACCGAGAAGAAGGCCGTCACCGCGCGCATCGCCGCCCGCGAAGGCCGCGTCATCCTCTTCGTCGACACCAAGCGCTCCGCCGACCGGCTCGCCAAGCGGCTCCTGGCCAGCGGAGTGTTCGCGGCGCCGCTGCACGGCGGCCGCAGCCAGCCGCAGCGCAACCGCACCCTGGAGCAGTTCAAGGACGGCCGGGTCACCGCGCTGGTCGCCACGAACGTCGCCGCCCGCGGCATCCACGTCGACGACCTCGGCCTGGTCGTGAACGTCGACCCGCCCACCGAGCACAAGGACTACCTGCACCGCGGCGGCCGGACCGCCCGTGCCGGTGAGTCCGGCAGCGTCGTCACGCTCGTGCTGCCCGAGCAGAAGCGCGACGTGCAGCGGCTGATGCGCGACGCCAAGGTGCAGGCCCGTACGACCCAGGTCCGTTCCACGGACGAGGAGCTGGTGACGATCACCGGGGCGCGCGAGCCCTCCGGCGTGGCCGTGACCATCTCCGTCCCGGAGCAGGCCGCCCCGGCCGCCGCCGCCAAGCCGCGCCGTTCGCGCCGCTCCCGCGGTGCCGGTTCGGGCAACGGCGGCACCGGTTCCGGCCGCGCCGCGAGCGGCGAGGGCCAGCGTTCCGCGCAGGGCGGCCAGCGTTCCGCGCAGGGCGGTCAGCGTTCCGCGCAGGGCGGCCAGCGTTCCGGCCAGGGTGCGGCCGGAGGCGGCCGACGCCGCTCGGGCACCGGCGCCGGCGCCGCGAACGGTGCGGCGACCGGTGGCAACCGGCGCGGCCACGGCCCCCGCAAGGCCGCGGCCTAGGCCCTGGTCACACCCCGCACCCCGCCCTGGCGCGGGCGGGGTGTCTCCCGGGTCAGGCGAAGGCGTCCACGCCCGTCAGCTCCGCCGACAGCGACCACAGCCGGGCCGCCGCCACCGGGTCACGGGCCCACGTCTTGACCCCGCCGGCGAGCATGTCCTCGGCGTCGTCCGGCACCGACTCGGCCAGATCGCAGTCCTGGCAGTACGCGCCGCCGTACGCGTCGAGCACCGGTGCGGTGGCCGCCCAGACCGTGGTCGCCGCGCCCTGCTCCGGCGTCTTGAAACCGGGCCGCGGCTCTCCCGTCTCCGTGACCCAGCCGCGCCCGGCCCACTCCTCGCGCGGGATGTGCCGTTGCAGCGGCGTCAGGATCGAGCCGGGGTGCACGGCGTACGCGCGCAGACCGCCGGCCGCGCCGAGCCGGTCCAGGTGCAGCGCGAACAGGGCGTTCGCCGTCTTGGCCTGACCGTAGGCGAGCCAACGGTCGTACCCGGTACGGAAGTTGATGTCGTCCCAGCGGACGCCGGTCAGGAAATGACCGGAGGACGTGAGAGCGACGACCCGGGCCCCGTGCGGTGACAGCGCCGGGCACAGCCGGTTCACCAGGGCGAAGTGGCCGAGGTGGTTCGTGGCGAACTGGTACTCCCAGCCGGGCCCGACCCGGGTCTCCGGGGCCGCCATCACCCCCGCGTTGGCGACGACGAGGTCCAGGGCGCGGCCCGAGTCGAGGAAGCGGCCGGCGAAGGCGCGCACGCTCTCCAGGTCGGCCAGGTCGAGCGCGTCCACCTCCGTACCCGCGATGCCCGCAAGGGCTCGACGCGCCTGTTCGGGACGGCGCGCGGGCACGATCACCCGCGCTCCCGCCGTGGCGAGCGCGCGGGTCGTCTCCAGGCCGAGGCCCGAGTAGCCGCCCGTGACGAGGGCCGTCCGCCCGGCGAGGTCGACACCGGCGACCACCTCGGCCGCCGTACTGTGCGCCCCGAACCCGCTGCCGATCCTGTGCTGTTGCGTGGTGCTGGTCATGCCCGGGACGGTAGATGGTGGAGCGCACACGAGGGCAAACGCGCGCAGGGGTCTGCTGTCGCGTGGGTCAGTCCACGAGCCGGGCCCGCAGCAGTGCCGCCGTGCGCCGGTCGATGCCGAGGCCCTCGGCCACGTACCGCCGGAGGCTGCCGTAGTCGTCGCGCACCTGGGCGAGTGCCGCCGCGAGGTACTCGGCACGCACTTCCTGGAGCGGGATCAGCAGTTCGGGGTGGGGCATCGCGCCGGACTGCTTCAGGCTCTCGCGGAGCTTCGCGTCGTAAGCCGCCCGGAAGGTGTTGGACGCCAAGTAGTCCGCGACGGCGGCGTGTTCGGACACACCGAGCAGGCGCAGCAGGACGTACGTCGTCCAGCCGGTGCGGTCCTTGCCGGACGTGCAGTGGTAGAGGAGGGCGCCGCGTCCGCCGTATGCGATGTCGTGCAGGGTGGCCGCGAACTGCGACCGGTTGTCGGAGCTGGTGACGAACATCGGATACACGCTCCGCATGAACGCGGCCGCTCTGCCGCTCCCCAGAATCTTCTCCTGCTCGACCGGGTCCCCGGAGCCGATGGCGGTGAGGATCCGCGCGTACAGGCCGTTGTCGGTGACCGGCCGCGCGACGCCGGCCACGCCCGACGGCAGTCGGTCAGCACCGTCGATCCGGACTTCCAACGGCACGCGATTGTCGACGACTTGACGCAGCCTCAGGTCGCCCAGCGTGGCCAGATCGGCGTCCGTGAGCCTGCTCAGCGCGTCGGCGCGGTAGACGAGCCCGTGCCGGACCCGGCCGCCGGACGCGCGAAGGCCGCCGATGTCGCGGACGTTCACCGCGCCCTGCAGCGGAATGTGCTGGATCCCCCGGGTGCGGGGCGCCGCGGTGGCCATCGGGGCGAGGGCCGCCACCGTGACGGTGCCGAGTGTGGCGCCGAGCAGGGTGCGGCGGGGCAGGGCGTTGCTGTGCGTGCCTGGCATACGTGAACTCCCTTTGTTCACAGGCTCTGTGGCCCAGAGAAGTGCTCTTCAGCAGTGCTCTTCAGGAGTGCGGATGGTGGCGGAGAGGCCGGTGTTCGACTACCTTTCCACCTAACGTTTGTTTGGTACGCGCATCAAGCTCGACGCTAGCAGGCGACGGAGGCGGGCGGAACGGGTCGGGAGGACCGGACGGCATGGGGAGCGGGATGGATCTGAGCGGGCGGGTCGCCGTCGTCACGGGTGGCACCAGGGGAGTGGGCGCGGGCATCGCGGCCGCGTTCGCGCGGGCCGGCGCGCGGGTGGTGGTCTGTGCTCGCCGGCCACCCGAACTCCTGCTGGGAGGCTGTGAGTTCGCGCCGGTCGACCTACGTGACGCGGTGGCCGTGCGGGGACTGTTCGCGGGGCTCGACCGGGTGGACGTGCTGGTGAACAACGCGGGCGGCACACCGTACCGGTTGCTCGGCGACACCGAAGCCGAGCGGCACGCGCGCGTGATCGACCTCAATCTGACGGCCCCGTTGACCGCCTCGCTCGCCGCCCGCGCACAGCTCGAGGCGGCCCGCGGCTCCATCGTGATGATCGGCAGCGTCAGCGGGACACGTCCCTCGCCGGGCTCGGCGGCGTACGGAGCGGCGAAGGCGGGCCTGGAGAATCTGGCGCGGTCCATGGCCGTGGAATGGGCGCCGGACATCCGCGTCAACACCCTGGTGCTCGGCATGGTGCGCACGGAACTCTCCGCGCTGCACTACGGGGACGAGGAGGGCATCGCCGCGGTGGGCGCGACGGTACCGCTGGGCCGCCTCGCCGAGCCGCGCGAGATCGGCGAGGCCGCCGTGTTCCTGGCGTCGGACGCGGCGTCGTACATCACCGGGGCGAGCCTGCTCGTGCACGGCGGCGGGGAACGCCCCGCGTTCCTGGACGCGGCAACGGCCAACAAGGAGGCGTGAGATGACGGATGCGACCGAGGCGGTTCCGGTCGGCGGCGGGCTGTGCGCGGGGCGCGTGGTGGCCGTCACCGGGGCCGGGCGGGGACTGGGGCGGGCGCATGCCCTCGCCTACGCGGCCGAAGGCGCGAAGGTCGTCGTCAACGACCTCGGGGTGGGCCTCGACGGCGTGCCCGCGCCGGACAGCCCGGCAGCGCAAGTGGCCGAAGAAATAAGGCAGTCGGGTGGCGAGGCGACGGCCCACGGGGGTGACATCGCCACCTCGGAAGGCGCCGCGTCACTCGTCGCCGCGGCCGTCGACACGTTCGGGCGGCTCGACACGCTGGTGAACAACGCGGGGTTCCTGCGGGACCGGATGCTGGTGAACCTGGAAGAGGACGACTGGGACGCCGTGATGCGGGTCCACCTCACAGGCCATTTCCTGCCACTGAAGCACGCCGCGGCGTACTGGCGGGCGGAGGCGAAAGCGGGCCGCCCGGTGACGGCCCGCGTCGTCAACACCTCCTCCGGCGCGGGCCTGTTGGGGTCGGTCGGGCAGGGCAACTACAGCGCGGCCAAGGCCGGGATCCTCGCCCTGACCCTGGTGGCCGCCGCGGAGATGGGCCGGTACGGGGTGCGGGTCAACGCGATCGCACCGGCCGCGCGGACCCGGATGACCGAGGCCACGTTCGCCGAGACGATGGCCGCCCCGGGGAGCGGCGGGTTCGACGCGATGGCGCCGGAGAACGTGTCGCCGCTGGTGGTGTGGCTCGGATCCGCCGCGGCCGGCGACGAGGTGACCGGACGGGTCTTCGAGGTGGAGGGCGGCCGGATCACGGTGATGGAAGGGTGGCGCGCCGGCCCGACCGTCGACAAGGCGGAGCGGTGGACCCCGGCGGGCGCGGGGGGAGCCGTGCGGGAGCTGCTGGAGCGTGCCGCGGTCCCCGGGGGCGTGTACGGGGCGCAGTGAACAAGCGGCCCAAGGGCCGCCTCCTGATCGCAAGGTGGCCGTCACGCCTCGCGCGGCCACGTCCACTCCAGCCGGTTTCTGACACGTACGTCGACGAAGGCACGGGCCGCGTCCTGGGCCACGTCCCTCGCGTACCCGCCGACCGGCGACTGGGCGAGCAGCCGCGCGAGGGTGTCCACGGCACGCGGGTCCTGCCGCCCGGCGAGCCCGCGCGCCGCCTCCGCCGCCACGTCGTCGCGCGGGTCGTCGAGCAGGGCGGCCAGCGCCGCGCGGACGGACTCCGTGTCGACGCCGGATCCGGCGAGCGCGGCCGCCGCCCGGGTCCGGGCGTCCGGGTCGGTGTCGCGAGTGAGGCCGATCAGCGCGGTGAGGGCCTCGGGGCGGTCGCCGGGTGCGAGCGAGCGCAGGGCCAGGGCCACGGATCGGCGTACACCGGGGTCTGGATGTGTGGCGTAGGCGGTGATGTCCGGCAGGACGGCGGGCTCGTGCTGGTGGCCCGACGCCGTTATCAGAGCGCGGAGTTCTACCAGCTCGGACCCGGTGGGCCCGGCAGTCCCGGTGTGCGGGGAGCGGAGCCCCGTGGCCGCTCGCCGGGCGTCGAACTCATCGACAGCGGACCTCCGCAGACCCGCGGCCCGCGCCTGCCCTCTCAGCACCGGAAGAACGCGCCGGGCGAACGGGCGGAGCCCCTGCGCGCCGGGCGTGCCCAACTGACCCAGCACCTCCGCGCCGAACGCCCGCCGCAACGGATCCCGGTCCACGCACCACGCCGCCGCCGCGCGGAACGTCGCGTCGTCGCCGCGGCGGCGCAGCACCCGCATCGCCTCGACCCAGTCGTCGTTGCCGGGGTCGCCGCAGCGCACCGCCCGGTCGGCGAGCTCGTCCGGCGGTGTCGCGATACCGAGGCCGGCCTCCAGGAGCGTGGCGATGGCGGCGTGGCCGGTCTGCTGCTCGTTGCCGTTCCTCGGTCGGCCCGCCGCGTCGAGCAGCTGCACGACGACCGTGACCCCGCCGTCCTCCGCGAACCGCTGCGTCACCGCTTCCTGGCGGTCACCGCCGACCGTCGACTCGACGAGCCCGGCCCGCAGCCGCCCCTCCACATCGACCCCGAACCATCGCCTGGCCTCCGCCAGCGCCTCCTTCCGCCCGGCCGCCCCGTGTTCGAGGAGCGCCCGCACACATCCGGTCGACCCGCGCCGCACGGCCGCCACCAGCGGCAACTCGCCCTTCGCCGCCGGAAGGCGCGGATCGGCCCCGCCGTCGAGCAGCGCCCGCACCACCGCCTCGCGCCCCAACTGCACCGCCCAGGTCAACGCCCGGAAGCCGAGCTCCTCGACCGCGTCCACCCGCGCCCCCGCCGCGAGCAGCGCCCGCACCACCTCGGTGTGCCCGCCGCACGCCGCCCCGCACAGCGGCAGATCGGTGCCCTGGCTGAGCCCGTCCGGATCCGCCCCGGCCGCGAGCAGCAGCCGTACGATGCCCGGCTCGTCGCCCATCGCCGCCCGGTACAGCACGCTCTCGCCGTCCCGGTCGCGCGCGTCGCCGGACGCCCCGGCGCGCAGCAGCAGTACCACCGCGTCCTCGTCGCCGCCGAGCACCGCGTCGTACAGCGCGTCCTGCAACGCGGCACCATCCGCCCTCACTTCGTCGTTCATGCCTCGACCCTCGCTCCCGGGGCCCACGAACGCAAAGTGTTTCGAGGCGAATACCGCCCATTGCGGGGCTTACGTGTCGCACTCCAGGACCGTGCGGCACAGCCCGCACCGCGCCCGCACCCGCCCGCGCACCGGCACCCGGATCCGCTGGTGACACGTAGGACAGGGAAAGGCCACCCGCAGCCCTGACCGGCCCTGCGGCCCGTCCGCCGAGAACGAGTACGGGCCCGCGGGCGCCGGCCCGCGCATGCCGTGGCCCTGCGCGTAACGGCGGTCCTTCGCGTACCGGCGCCGGCCCGCCCAGCCCGCCGCGGTGAGCGGCGGCTGCTGCTCGTCGCGGCGCGCCTGCGCCAGACCCTTGGTGTACGCCGTGTACGCCTGCGCGCTGGTGAACCACGTCTCCGGCGCCTCGCCGAACACCAGCGACCGCTTCGCCAGTACGTACCCGAACTCCTCCGGCGTCAGATAGCCGAGCTTCTGCGACGACGCCGCGTCCTCCCGGTACGCGTCGAGCAGCAGCCATCCCGCGCCCAGATACGTCGCGGCGGTGTCGGTGAGGATCTCGTTGTCGCGCGTCCCCGGGAGCGACAGGTCGAGCCGGTGCAGATACACATGCATGACCTCGTGTGCGAGGGCCGCCCCGATGTCCCGGCGATGCGTACGGAACCGGTCGTTCAGCTCGATGAAGTACTCGGGTCCCGCGGCCAGTTCGACGCTCGCCGCGTGCTCCATCTCCCGGAACCCGATGATCATGCGCGCGTCCGGCAGGTGATAGTGCCGCACCAGCTCGCGCGCCACCCGCTGCGCCCCCAGATGCAGATCGTCCCCGTCGCCGAAGGCCACGTCGGCCGGGGCGACACTCGTCGCGAACGCGTGCACCGTGTCGTACGAGAGGCGCCTGTACAGCGCGGTGATCGCCGTCCGTACCGTCTCCAGATGCGGATAGCCGTGCACCACCGGTCCGCCGTTCACCACGCGCGTACCCCCTGGGGCCGCCGGGCCGTGTTCCCCCGGGGCCCGCCCCCGGACCCGGCGCATCCAGCGTAAGGCCGTCCGCCCCGGACGCCAGACCCCCCGCGGCCGGACTCAACCACCGCCGCGCGTCCGTTAGTCCAACACCTGTCCCTCCTTTGTCCATGGGCGCCCTCGCCCCGCGCGGCGCATCGTGATCGGCACCCGGAACCGCCGTGAGAAGGAGTGCTCCGTGCCGCCCACAGGCCAGCCCCAGCCGCCCGCAGGCCAGTCGACCGACCACCAAGGACCCACCCGCAGGGCCGTCGTGGCCGTCGGCGCCGCCACCGGCGCGAGCCTGACGCTCGGCCTCACCGGCACCGCCACCGCATCCGCCACCGACGCGCCGGGCACCGCCGTGCTCCGCTCCAAGGACCTCGACGTCCGCGTCGCCAGGGCCTTCCCGTCCGTCGTCTCCTACACCGACCGCGCCACCGGCGCCGTCCTGCACGCCCAGCCCGACCCGGTCACGGCCGTGGTCGTCGACGGCGTCGAGCACACACCGAAGGTGACGTCCACGACCGGCGCCGACCGCGCCGATTACCGGCTCACCTTCACCGGGGGCACCACCATCGACATACGTATCACCGTCGAAGGCCACCGCGTCGACTGGCGCGTCACCCGCATCCGCGACACGGCCGCCCTGCGCGTCGGAACCCTGCGGATCCCCGGACTCGCCCTGCTCTCCGTACGCAGCGACCAGCCCGGCGCCGCACTGCTCGCCGCGAAGATCCAGCTCGACAAGGCGCAGAGCGGCGACACCCTCGTCACCCCGAAAGCCGACAGCCCCGCCGAGAAACCCACGGGCTGCGCCTACGCCGTGCTCGCCCACGACACGCTCGGCGGCGCCGTCGAGACCAACACCGTCTACGACAAGCCGGACGCCACCAGCAGCTGGGAGAACGGCCGACTGTGGCGCGAGACGGTCAAGGGCGACGGATTCACCGCCGTCCGCCTCGTCCCCGGCCAGTGGACGCATCGCGCCGCCACCGCCCCCGTCGACGCCACCGAACCGCTCCCGTACGCCACGGTGATCATCACCCGTGACCGCAACGGCGACGGAACCGTCGACTGGCAGGACGCCGCGATCGCCTTCCGGGACATCGCCGTCACCCCGCGCGGCGCCGACGAGCAGCACCTGCGGGTCGTCCCGCACATCCCGTTCAACTTCGCCTCGCAGGCCACCAACCCGTTCCTGACGACCCTCGACAACGTCAAGCGGATCTCGTTGGCCACCGACGGGCTGCGCCAGTACACGCTCCTGAAGGGCTACCAGTCCGAGGGCCACGACTCCGCCCACCCCGACTACGCGGGCAACTACAACACGCGCGCGGGCGGCCTCGACGACCTCAACACTCTGGTCCGCGAGGGCAAGAAATGGAACAGCGACTTCGGCGTGCACGTCAACGCCACCGAGTCCTACCCCGTCGCCAACGCCTTCTCCGAGACCCTCGTCGACAAGACGGACGAGCAGTGGGACTGGCTCGACCAGAGCTACCGCATCGACCAGCGCCGCGACCTCGTCTCCGGTGACATCGTCAAGCGCTTCGCCGACCTGCGCCGCGACGCCGACCCCGCCCTGAACACCCTCTACATCGACGTGTTCCGCGAGTCCGGCTGGACCTCCGACCGCCTCCAGCGCACCTTCCGCGACCAGGGCTGGAACGTCACGTCCGAATGGGCCCACGGCTTCGAAAGGTCGTCGCTCTGGTCGCACTGGGCCACCGAGACCGACTACGGCCCCGACACCTCGCGCGGCATCAACTCCCGCCTGATCCGCTTCATCAGGCACCACCAGAAGGACGTCTTCGCCGACAAATGGCCCACCCTCCTCGGCGTCGCCCGCATGGGCAACTTCGAAGGCTGGACCGGCAAGACCGACTGGACCGCCTTCTACCGGCTCATCTGGACCCACTCCCTGCCCGCCAAGTACCTCCAGGCGCAGCCCATCACCACGTGGGGCGAGCACGAGATCACGTTCGCCGGCGCCGCCCGGACCAGCGTCAGCGACGCCACCGGCGCCCGCCGCATCACCACCGACGGCCGCCTCGTGTACGACGACGGCACTTACCTGCTGCCCTGGGAGCCGCGCAACGCCACCGACCCGGCGAAGCTCTACCACTACAACCCCGATGGCGGCAGCAGCAGTTGGCAGCTCCCGCGCGCGTGGGCGGGCTCCTCCCGTACCGCCCTGTACCGGCTCACCGACCAGGGCCGCGTCTTCGTCGCCTACGTACCCGTCGCGGGCGGCAAGGTCACGCTCGAGGCCGACGCCGGCCAGCCCTACGTCCTCTACCGCCGCCGCGCCGACCTGGACCGCGACCCCGGCTGGGGACAGGGCACCCCGCTGCACGACCCCGGCTTCCACTCCGGCACCCTCAAGGGCTGGCAGGTCTCCGGCCCCGCGTCCGTCGAACGCAGCGACCTCGGCGACCACGAACTCGTCATCGCCCCCGGCGCCGCCGCCACCGTCGCCCAACGCCTCACCAGGCTCGCTCCCGGCACCTACGCGGCCTCCGTCCAGGTCGAGGTCGGCGCCACGGCGGGCGAGCGCCGCAAGGCCTCCCTGGACGTGCGCACCGCCGACGGCGTCACCGCCACCAACTGGACGGACACCTCGACCGCCGGCAACTACGTCGCCGCCGACCGCAAGCACGACACCCGCTTCCAGCGCATGTTCACGTACTTCACTGTCCCCGAGGGCGGCGGCCCCGTCACCCTCGCCCTGCGCGCCGACACCGGGCAGGCACGCGTCCGCTTCGACAACGTCCGCATCACCAGGGCCCAGCGGCCCGCCGCACCCCAAGGCGCCCTTGCCCACGAGGACTTCGAGCACGTACCGCAGGGCTGGGGCCCCTTCGTGAAGGGCGACGCGGGCGGCTCCACCGACCCGCGCACCCACATCGCCCAGCGCCACGCCCCCTTCACGCAGCGCGGCTGGAACGGCAAGACGATCGACGACGTCATCGACGGCACCCAGTCCCTGAAATCACGCGGCGAGAACACCGGCCTCGTCCACCGCACGGTCCCGCACACCGTCCGCTTCACCCCCGGCAAGCGGTATCGAGTGCGCTTGCGGTACGAGTGCGAGCTGGCCGGCCAGTACGCCTGGATCACCGGGGTCGACGGCCCGGCCGCGAAGGAATTGATCCGTGCGGAGCTGCCGGTGGCTGTGGAACCCGCCACCTTGGTGTACGAGTTCACCGCGCCCGCGCAAGGGGATGCGTGGGTGGGTCTGCGCAAGGTCGGCGACCACGGCACGGCCGAGTTCACGCTGGACGCGTTCGAGGTCACCGTGCTTTAGCGGGCCGGGGCCCTGGCCCTGAGAGCCTGCCCGTCTGCCGGGTACCTGTTTCGGCGGCGGGTGCCGGCCGGTGGGCCTGCTGCGCGCAGTTCCCCGCGCCCCTGGAGCATGCGGCTTCGCCGCAGCTCCATGAGAGGCGCGCTCGCGTGCGCCCCTGAGATGCGCACTGCGTGCGGCATCTCCCCTGAAGGCGCGGCGGAGCCGCAGGCCTTCAGGGGCGCGGGGAACTGCGCGACCAGCCCCCACCGGGCCGGTACTCGACTCACGAACCGGCAGAGCCCTCAGCTCAAGCGCACTCGCGGTGCATCCGCACTGTCCAGCTCCAGCACCCACACCTCGTTGTCCCCCTCCCGCACCACGGGACCCGGCACATACAAGGAATGCTGCGGCCCCGCCGACCAATAGCGGCCCAGGCAGAACCCGTTCACCCACACGAACCCCCGCGTGAACCCGGGCAGTTCGAGCGCCGCGTCCCCGGGGGCCGCCACCTGGAAGGAACCCCGGTACAGACCCCGCCCGCCATCGGCCGCCCCGGCCGGCAGCCCCGCCACCGCCGAAGGCGTGAACGCGTCCAGCCGCAACCCCCGCGCCCGCACCCCATGCAGGTACTGCCGTTCGTGCAGCAGCCCGCCCGTGATCCCCTTCGGCTCACCCGTGCGCGGCCCGTAGTTGACCCGGCCGAGGGACTCCACCCACAGCTCCACGCGCGCGTGCCCCGCGACGGGCTCGGCGAGGACCGGCTCCTCCTCCGTGAGCACCCCGGCCCGCTCCCCGTCGACGTACACGACAGCGAGGTCCCGCAGCCCGCTCGCCCGCAACGGATACGGCTGACGCGGCCCCGGCACGGTCACCGCGTACCGGACAAGCCCACGGTCCACGTCCAGCTCCTCGAACGACGGCGGCACCGCATGCTCCGATTCCGGCCCGCCCAACGCCTCCAGCACGCCCTCCAGCGGCGTGAACGCGGTCAGCTCGGCCGTCACCGGGCCGGCCAGCACCGCCGGCGCCTCGGGCACCTCCGGCAGCGGCTCCCGCGCGTACCGGCC
Organism: Streptomyces sp. NPDC102467; assembly: GCF_044765445.1. Classification (NCBI taxonomy): domain Bacteria; kingdom Bacillati; phylum Actinomycetota; class Actinomycetes; order Kitasatosporales; family Streptomycetaceae; genus Streptomyces; species Streptomyces sp. NPDC102467. The sequence continues at coordinate 230,958 of NZ_JBIWKA010000007.1, forward strand.
GAGGACCTCCCGGAACAGCCAGAACTTTTCGGTGGGGCGGCCGAACTCGTCGATGGGCGCGTCATAGTCGTACGACGTGACATCCGGCTCCAACGGACCGTCGTGCAGCTCCCCGCCCCGGTTCGCCCCCGCCCAGCCCCCGAAACTCGTCCCCCCGTGCGCCATGTACAGATTCACCGATGCCCCGCACTCCAGGATCTCCCGCAGCGCCTCAGCCGCGTCCCGCGGATCCCGTACGACATGCTCGGCCCCCCAGTGATCGAACCAGCCGCACCAGAACTCCATGCACATCAGCGGCCCCTTCGGCCGATGCCTGCGCAGCGTCGCGAACCCCTCGCGCGCGTGGGAGCCGAAATTCGCCGTCGCCAGGACCCCCGGGATCGAGCCACCCGTGAGCATGTGATCCTCGGGCCCGTCCGAGGTGAACAGCGGCACTGTCACACCGAGTTCGACAAGAAGGTCGGCAAGAGTCCGCAAGTAGAGAGCATCCGAGCCGTAACTGCCGTACTCGTTCTCCACCTGCACCATGATCACCGGACCGCCCCGGTCGATCTGCCGCTCCACGATGGACGGCAACAACACCCGGAACCAGCGCTCCACCGACGCCAAAAACCCGGCATCCCTGGTACGGATCAGCGCCCCGGACGCACCCGTCACCCAGTGCGGCAGCCCCCCGTTCTCCCACTCGGCACACATATAGGGCCCCGGCCGGGCGATCACCCACAACCCCGCTTCATGCGCCGCGTCCAGGAAACGGCCCACCGCCGCCACATCGTGCACCTCACCGGGACGCGGCTCGTGCAGATTCCACGGGACGTACGTCTCCACACAGTTCAGGCCCATCGCCTTCAGCATCCGCAACCGGTGCGCCCACTGCTCCTCATGCACCCGGAAGTAGTGCAAGGCCCCCGACAGCAGCCGCACCGGCCCGCCATCCACCTCGAAGTGATCCTCGCCCACCCTGAACTCGGCCATGACGTGCCCCTCTGTGCCCGATAGGCGCATCACCTACCAGCCGCCACCTTCACCTCTGGCGGCCAACGGGGTCCATGGACAAAGATCGGCTGTTGTTGGACGCGGGACGACACCCCGACACCGCCACGCAACAAGCACCACGGAACAGGGACAAGCACCACGGGAGGGGACACATGTCCACGTACCACACCTGGATGCGGTACTTCACACCCAGCCCGGTCCACCACCGCCTCGGCCTCGTCTGCCTCGGCGTGGGACTCCAGCACGGACTGCTGCCGACCGTAGGACCCCGCACCCTCGACCACCACGTAGCCGTCGTCATCACCGCCGGAGGCGGCTGGTACCAGGAAGCGGACGGCCGCCGGACCCCCGTGACCGCACCCGCCCTCATCTGGCTCACCCCAGGCCGCCCCCACCACTACGGAGCCGACCCCGGCACCGGCTGGGACGAATGCTTCGTCGACTTCACCGGACCCGCCACCACCACCTACACCGAACTCGGCTACATAGAGCCCGACCGCCCCCTCGTACCCCTCTCCGACGCCGCCCCCGCCCGCGCCGCCGTCGGCCGCATCGCCCGCGCCGCCCGCCGCGGCAACCCCCTCCTCGACGTCGAGACCGGCGCCGCCGTCCACGAACTCCTCGTCGCCCTGCGCCGCGCCCGCGCCGACATGGCCCCCGACGGCGACCCCGTCCTCCAGGCCCTCGCCCGCGACGCCTTCCAGCCGCTGACCGTCGCCGAACACGCTTCCCGGCACGGCATGACCCCCGCCGAACTGCGCACCGCCGTCCGCAGAGGCGCCGGCTGCAGCCCCAAGGACTACCTCCTCGGCATCCGCCTGGGCCGCGCCAAGGAACTCCTCGCCGCCACCGAACTCCCCGTCGCCGCCGTCGCCCGCCGCGTCGGCTACGACGACCCCGCCTACTTCTCCCGCCTCTTCACCCGCCGCGTCGGCACCGCACCCGTCCGCTTCCGCGAACAACAGGGCCGCGCCGTCCCCGGCGGCTGGTCCGACCGGATCCCCGACCCCGACGACCCACCCATGCTCCACGTAGGCTGACCCGTCATGACCTCCAGCAAGCCACAGGCCGTCGATCCCGAGGTGCGCGCCGAACTCGGCCGGCTCCGCGACAGCATCGACAACATCGACGCCGCCGTCGTCCACATGCTCGCCGAACGCTTCAAGTGCACGCAGCAGGTCGGACACCTCAAGGCCCAGCACGAACTGCCCCCGGCGGACCCGGCCCGCGAATCCCGCCAGATCGAACGCCTCCGCCAGCTCGCCGAGAACGCCAAACTCGACCCGGCGTTCGCCGAGAAGCTCCTGAACTTCATCATCAGCGAAGTGATCCGCCACCACGAGCAGATCGCCGAGAACACCAAGCGCTGACCAGGCGGCCCCGCTTCGCCCACCGAAGAATCCGGGGCCGGATGTCAGCGGCATCCGGCAGCATGTCCCCATGTCCGTACTGACGCGCGACGAAGCGCAGACCCGAGCCCGGCTCATCGACGTCCAGCGGTACACCGTCGACCTCGATCTGACCCGCGGCAGCCACACCTTCGACTCCCGAACCGTGATCCGGTTCACCGCGCGCGCCGCCGGCACCACCTTCGTCGAGCTCAAGCCCGCCGAACTGCGCTCCGTCACCCTCGACGGACACCCCCTCGACCCCGCGGCCCTCGACGGCAACCGGCTGCCGCTCACCGGCCTCACCGAGGGCCCCCACGAGCTGCGCCTCGACACCGCCATGCGCTACTCGCACACCGGCGAGGGCATGCACCGCTTCACCGACCCCACCGACGGCGAGACGTACGTCTACACACAGCTGTTCATGGAAGACGTCCAGCGCGTCTTCGCCGCCTTCGACCAGCCCGACCTGAAGGCCCGCTTCGACGTCACGGTCACCGCCCCCGAAGGCTGGACCGTGCTCACCAACAGCGTCGTCGAGCACCTGGGGGAGGGCACGTGGCAGGCCGCCACCACCCCACTGCTCCCCACCTACCTCGTCGCCGTCGCCGCCGGACCCTGGCACTCGGTCCGCACCGAACACCGCGGCCTCCCCTTCGGCCTGCACTGCCGCCGCTCACTCGCGCCCCACCTGGACGCCGACGCCGACGAAATCCTCGACATCACGCGCGCGTGCTACGACCGCTACCACGAGAAGTTCGACGAGCCCTACCCCTTCGACTCCTACGACCAGGCGTTCGTCCCCGAATTCAACGCCGGCGCCATGGAGAACCCCGGCCTCGTCACCTTCCGCGACGAGTTCGTCTACCGCTCCGCCGTCACCGACACCGAACGCCAGACCCGCGCCATGGTCATCGCCCACGAAATGGCCCACATGTGGTTCGGCGACCTCGTCACCCTCCAATGGTGGGACGACATCTGGCTGAACGAGTCGTTCGCCGAGTACATGGGCTACCAGACCCTCACCGAAGCGACCCGCTTCACCGACACCTGGGTCGACTTCGGCGTCGCCCGAAAAGCCTGGGGCTACGACGCCGACCAGCGGCCCTCCACCCACCCCGTCGCCCCCGAAGCCGTCGAGGACACCGCCTCCGCACTCCTCAACTTCGACGGAATCTCCTATGCCAAGGGCGCCAGCGCCCTGCGCCAACTCGTCACCTGGCTCGGCGAGAAGGACTTCCTCGCCGGCATCAACACCCACTTCAAGCGACACAAGTTCGCCAACGCCACCCTCGCCGACTTCATCGACTCCCTCGCCTCCCACACCGACCGAGACGTCCACGCCTGGGCCGACGCCTGGCTGCGCACCACCGGCGTCGACACCCTCACCGCCACCGTCACCACCGACGACACGGCATGGCACCTCGACCTGAGCAACGACGGCAGCACCGGCGTGTGGACCGCCCCCGACCCGGCCAAGGACCGCGACGGCCTCACCCACCTGACCTCGCTCACCTCCCCGCCCGCCAGGCGCCCGCACCGCATCACCATCGGCCTCTACGACACGGACCCCGGCGACCCGCGCCGACTGACCCCGCGCAGCCGCCTGGACGCCGACATCAAAGCCACCGGCGGCACCGGGCTCTCCGCCCACGGACCCCGACCCGCCCTCTTCGTCCTCAACGACGGCGACCTCACCTACGCCAAGATCCGCCTCGACCCCGCCTCACAGGAAGCCGCCCTGCGCCACCTCTCCGGCGTCCCCGACCCCCTCACCCGCGCCGTCCTGTGGAACACCCTGCGCGACATGGTCCGCGACGGCGAACTCGAACCCGCCGCCTACCTGACCACCGTCGCCGCCCACCTCCCCGCCGAGACCGACCTCGCCCTCGTCCAGGGCGTCCTCACCTTCGCCCACGCCCAGGTCGCCGACCGGTTCAGCACCCCCGCCGAACGCCCCGCCGCCCTCACCCTCCTCAGCACCCTGTGCCAGGACCTCCTGCACCGCACCGAGGGCGGCGACAACCCCGGCCTGCGCCTCACCGCCGTACGCCACTTCATCGACACCGCCCAGCACCCCGACACCATCCGCGACTGGCTCGACTCCGGCGCCGTCCCCGGCGGCCCCGACCTCGACCCCGAACTGCGCTGGCGCATCCTCGGCCGCCTCAGCGTCCTCGGCACCATCGACGACGCCGTCATCGACGCCGAACTCGCCCACGACCCCAGCGCCACCGGACAAGAAGGCGCCGCCCGCTGCCGCGCCGCCCTCCCCGACCCCCAGGCCAAAGAAGCCGCCTGGACCGCCCTGTTCACCACCGACCCCGACCAGGAACTCTCCAACTACCTGTTCACCGCCACCGCCCAAGGCTTCTGGCAACCCGAACAGACCGACCTCCTGCGCCGCTACGTACCCCGCTACTTCACCGACGCCACCGCCCTCGCCGACCGCCGCGGCCCCGCCATCGCCGAGGCCGCCGGACGCCACGCGTTCCCCGCCCACGCCATCGACGAGGACACCCTGCGCCTCGGCGACCAGTGTCTGACCGAAAGCAACCCCTCACCGGCCCTGCGCCGCAAACTCGCCGACCAACTCGACGACCTGGCACGGGCGTTGAAGGTGCGGACCGCCCAGCAGTCCTAGCACGCGACCCAGCACTCCCCAAGCGCAGGCCAGCACCGCTGAAGTAGGCCAGGCCCACGCCCCAGGACCCGAGCTCCACCGGGCCCCGAGGCGTGGGCCGCCCTATACACCACCAACACGCTTTCCCCGCACAGGAGTACCCCTTTCGGGTCGTCCTCCCCCATTCGCCAAGGGTGCCCTTCCCAAAGGTCCAAGACTGGTGCGGCACGGCCTCACGCCCGTGCCCACCCACCGGTCACACACCCGAAGGACCCCGCATGAGCAGCACCCCGCCCCTCGCCGGAGGCATCCAGGGCCCCGACGCCCTGCGGCCGCTGCTCACCACCGTCCTCGACGCCCTCCACGAAGGCGCCACCCGCCGCGGCGGCCCCCTCCCCGCAGGCGGACCCGACGCCGTCGCCGCCCGACTGCGCGAGCAGGCCGGAACCGTACTGCCCGAGCAGGGGACCGGCGCCGACGACGCCCTGCGCACCCTCGTCACCGCACTCACCGAAGGCGCCGCCGACCCCGCGGACCCCCTGTGCGCCGCCCACCTGCACTGCCCGCCGCTCGCCGTCGCCACCGCCGCCGACCTCGCCGCGAGCGCCCTCAACCCCTCCATGGACTCCTGGGACCAGGCCCCCGCCGCCTCCGCCCTCGAAGACCTCGTGACCGCAACCCTCGCCCGCGAGGTATACGGCCCGGTACACGGCGAGGCACACAGCGAAGAAGCCCCCGCCGACGCCCTCGTCACCACCGGCGGCACCGAGGCCAACCAACTCGCCGTCCTCCTCGCAAGAGAAACGACCCGCCACCCCGAACCCGTACGCCTCCTCGTCGGAGCCAACGCCCACCACAGCCTCGCCCGCGCCGCCTGGCTGCTCGGCCTGCCCGACCCCCTCACCGTGCCCGCCCCCACCGGCACCCTCGACCCCGCCGCCCTCGACGAAGCCCTCGCCGACCTGCCGGGCCCCAAACTCGTCACCGCCACCGCGGGCACCACCGACGCCGGCCTCATCGACCCACTCCCCGAGATCGCCGACATCTGCGAACGACACGGCGCCCGCCTGCACATCGACGCCGCCTACGGAGCCGGCCTCCTCCTCAGCGCCCGCCACCGCGCCCGGCTCGACGGCCTCGCCCGCGCCCACACCGTCACCCTCGACCTGCACAAACTCGGCTGGCAGCCCGTAGCCGCAGGATTCCTCGCCGTACGCGACCCCGCCGACGTAGCCGCCCTCACCTACCAGGCCGACTACCTCAACGCCGACGACGACACCGAAGCCGGCCTCCCCGACCTCCTCGGCCGCTCCCTGCGCACCACCCGCCGCCCGGACATCCTCAAGATCGCCGTCACCCTCAAAGCACTCGGCCGCACCGGACTCGGCGCCCTCACCGACCAGGTCATCGACCTCGCCCACCACCTGGCCCACCTCGTCGACACCCACCCCGGCTTCGAGCTCTACGACACCCCCACCCTCTCCACCGTCCTGTTCCGACCCCGCGGCGCCGACGACACGACCATCGCCGACATCCGCCGCGGCCTCCTCACCGAAGGCCGCGCCGTCCTCGGCCGGGCCCGCACCGACGACGGCACCCTCTGGCTCAAAGCCACCCTGCTCAACCCGCACACCGAACCGGGCGACCTCACCGCCCTCCTGAAACTGGTGGAAGGACACACGACCCGATGAACGCCGTGCCAGCCGCGCCCACCCCGCACCCCACCCAGCCCACCGAAGCACCCCGCGACCTCGTCGGCGTCGGCATCGGCCCCTTCAACCTCTCCCTTGCCGCCCTCGCCCACCCCCTCACCGAACTCGACACCGCCTTCTACGACCAGCGCCCCGCCTTCCACTGGCACCCCGGCCTGCTCATCGACGGCGCCACCCTCCAAGTCCCCTTCCTCGCTGACCTGGTCACCCTCGCCGACCCCACCAGCCACTGGACCTTCCTCAACTACCTCAAAACCCACCAGCGCCTCTTCCCCTTCTACCTCGCCGAGCAATTCCACATCCAGCGCGCCGCCTACGACACCTACTGCCGCTGGGTCAGCGAGAACCTCCCCGGCCTGCACTTCTCCCACCAGGTCGACGCCGTCCGCTGGAACAGCGAACGCGCCCTCTTCGAAGTCGACTACACCCAGCTCGACGCCGACGGAGAAGCCGAAGCCCTCGGCCGCACCTACACCAAGAACGTCGTACTCGGAGTCGGCACCGAACCCCACATCCCCGAACCGCTCAGGCCCCTCGCCGACGCACCCACCGTGCCCGTCATCCACTCCGCCGACTACCTCACCCACCGCGACCGCGTCCTCGCCGCCGAACACATCACCGTCATCGGCTCAGGACAGTCCGGCGCCGAAATCTTCCTCGACCTCCTCCGCGCCCGCCCCGCAGGACACGAAAAAATCCACTGGCTCACCCGCACCGACGCCTTCGCCCCCATGGAGTACTCCAAACTCGGCCTCGAACACTTCACCCCCGACTACACCCACTACTTCCACCAACTCCCCGAAGCCGAGCGCGACCACCTCGTCCCCGCCCAATGGCAGCTCCACAAAGGCATCGACGCCGACACCATCGCCGCCATCCACGAAGAGCTCTACCGGCGCACCCTCGACGGCGGCTGGCCCGACGCCACTCTCACCCCCGGCGTCAGCGTCCGCACCGCAGGCCGCGTCGCCACCACCAAAGTCGAACTCCACCTCGAACACCGCCGACAGGGCACCCGCTCCCGCCTCACCACCGACGCCGTCATCCTCGCCACCGGCTACCAGGAACGCTCCCTCGCCCCCCTCCTCACCGGCCTCGACCCCTACATCCGCCGCGACCGCGCCGAACGCCCGCGCATCGACGAACAGTTCCGCCTCGTCCTCGACGAATCCGTACGCGGAGCGGTCTACGTACAGAACGCCGAACGCCACACCCACGGCGTCGGCGCCCCCGACCTCGGCCTCGCCGCCTGGCGCAGCGCCACCATCCTCAACTCCCTCACCGGCAGGGACCCCTACCCCCAGCCCGCACGCACCGCCTTCACCACCTTCGGCCTCACCGGACACGAAAACCGCGCCCCCCGACCCGGACACCGGGCAGGAGAACGCGGCCAACTGATCGAACTCCAGGGATGAACCCCAACGACTAGAACACCGGCGTCCCGTCCCGCGTCAGCCTCCAGTCCACCGACGCGAAATCAGCCGGATCCAGAACACCCTTCGCCGTCACCCACTCCGCGATCCGCGTCCGGATCTCCGTCGACTCCGACCACAACTCCTGCGCCGACGCCACATGCGGGAACGCCCCACCACCGTTCGCCCGGTAGTTGTTCACCGCGAACACGAACTGCGCCGCATCATCCAGGTCCGCGCCATCGAACTTCACGTTCTTGATCCGCGCACCCGCCGCCTGCGCGATGTCGATGTCGTACGTCAGCCCCGACACATAGTCGTAGTTGTAGTCCGGACGGTCCCCGGCATTCGTCAGCTTCTCCACGTCCACCACCGCACCCGCCGCCGTCTGCACGAAGTACTGCGCCGAGAACTCCAGGTACGCCCGCACCTGCGCACCCGTCAGCAACTTCGCCACCAGCGTGTTGTCGTACACATACAGGCCCGACAGATCGCGGATCGTGACATCACCCGCCGGAATCTCCGACGTACGCGAGAACGGCGACGCCTGCGACAACACCGGCAGCGACGCGTACTGCGTCGACTTCAGCGCCTCCGTCACCACATCCGCCTGCACCTTGTTGATCAGATCGATGATCGGCGCGTCCTTGTACCGGGCATCCACCGTGGTCAGCGTCGTCTTCGCCTGACCCACCACCTGGTTCACGTACTTCACGACCAGCGCGTGCTCGTCCTTCAACAGCCGAGTGATCTTCGGGTCATCGGCCACCGCATTCGAGTTCAGCAGCTTCGACGACACCGACGCCACCGCCCACCGGCCCTTCTCCCACTCCAACTCGAAGTCGAAGAGAGCCAACCGCTCCGCGTAACACAACGGCTCCGACAGGACGACCGGCTTCCCCGTCTTCTCGTTCTTCACCACCTGCTGCTCGATCTCCACATGCGCGTGCCCGACCAGGATGGCGTCGATCCCCGGCACCTTCGCCGCCATGTTCGCCGCCGCGTTCTCCACATACGGCAGCTGATCACCCCACGACGACGTGCCCGACGCCCCCGTGTGCGCCGACACGATCACCACGTCCGCACCCATCGAACGCAACTTCGGCACCCACAGCGCGGCCTGCTCCTCGATACCGGGGAACTTCAACACACCCTGCACATACGCCTTGTCCCAGATCGCGATCCCCGGGTTCGTCAGCCCCAGGATCGCCACCTTCACGTCCTTGCCGTGCGGCGTCCGCAGCTTCTTTATGACATACGGCGCGAATGCCGGCTTCTCCGTCTTCGCGTCCACCGCGTTCGCCCCCAGCAACGGGAACTTCAACTGCGACTCGAACTTACGGAGCGTGTCGATGCCGTAATTGAACTCGTGGTTGCCCAGCACCGCCGCGTCATAACCGATCGCGTTCATCGCCTGCGCCATCGGGTGCACCGGACCACCCTTCGCGGTGATCGGCTCCACCCGCGCGAAGTAGTACGTCAACGGCGTGCCCTGGATCGTGTCGCCCGCGTCGATCAGCAGCGTGTTGCCACGCCCCTTCTCCTCGCGCACCTGCTTCACCAGCGTCGAGATCCGCGACAGGCCCTGCGCGTTGCCCGCCGCGTCCGTGTACTCGGCGTCCTTGTAGTAGTCCCAGTTGAACGCGTGACCATGCAGGTCGGTCGTCCCCATGACGGTGAACGAGTACCGCTTCCGCTTCCCATGACCGTGCTCGTGCCCGTGGGCGTGCCCATGCCCGTGCCCATGGCCCCGCTCCGCGGCCTCGGCGCCGGGCGCGGCCACGGCACCGGTCAACGCCACCCCCACACCCGTCGCGGCGGACTGTCCCAGAAACTTCCTGCGGTTCAACGGCATCTCTGTACTCCTCGGGGCACCACTGGCTGAGAGTCAACGCGGTCAACACACATGTAACGCGCGTAGATTCTGGCCCAGAACACACCTCCCGCAACACCCCCCGCAGGTTGCGATCGGATGACCAGACGCCGGCCCGCCTCACCCTCCCCCCTCCCACAACTCCGAGAGCCCCCAAAAAAAGCGCCCGATTCGCTCATCAGAGCAGCACCCCGCGCATATTCAAAACATAGCGAAGCTTGTCAATAACCCTTCATATGAACGTTGTTGAGTAGTCACCCCCGGCCAATTCCCTACCCACCGGTAAGGCCTAGGCTCGAACCATGCGCCGAGCAAAGATCGTCTGTACCCTGGGCCCCGCCACCGACTCGTACGAGCAGATCAAGGCACTCGTCGAAGCCGGAATGGACGTAGCCCGCTTCAACCTCAGCCACGGCACCTACGCCGAGCACGAGGAGCGTTACCAGCGCGTGCGAAAGGCCTCGGAAGAGACCGGCCGCAGCGTCGGAATCCTCGCCGACCTTCAAGGCCCGAAGATCCGACTCGGCCGCTTCACCGAAGGCCCCGTACTCCTTGAACGCGGCGACACTTTTACCATCACCGTCGAAGACGGCATCGAAGGCGACCGCCGGCGCTGCGGCACCACCTACAGCGGCCTCGCCGAAGACGTCACCCCCGGCGAACTCATCCTCGTCGACGACGGCAAAGTCAGCCTCGAAGTCACCGGAGTCGACGGCCCCCGCGTCCACACCGAAGTCGTCGAAGGCGGCATGGTCTCCGACCACAAAGGCCTCAACCTCCCCGGCGTCGCCGTCTCCGTCCCCGCACTCTCCGACAAGGACGAAGCAGACCTCCGCTGGGCCCTGAACATCGGCGCCGACATCATCGCCCTCTCCTTCGTACGCAGCGGACGCGACATCGAAGACGTCCACCGCATCATGACCGAAGAAGGCCGCCGCCTCCCCGTCATCGCCAAGGTGGAAAAGCCGCAAGCCGTCGACAACATCGACGACATCGTCGCCGCATTCGACGGCATCATGGTCGCCCGCGGCGACCTCGGCGTCGAAATGCCCCTCGAACAAGTCCCGATGGTCCAGAAGCGCGCCATCAAACTCGCCAAGCGCAACGCGAAGCCCGTCATCGTCGCCACCCAAATGCTCGACTCGATGATCGACAACTCGCGCCCCACCAGGGCCGAAGCCAGCGACGTGGCCAACGCCGTCATCGACGGCACCGACGCCGTCATGCTCTCCGGCGAGACCAGCGTCGGCAAATACCCCATCGAAACCGTCAAGACCATGAGCCGCATCGTCGAAGCGGCAGAGGAAGACATCCTCGCCAAGGGCCTCCCGCCCCTCACCGACCGCAACAAACCCCGTACCCAAGGCGGCGCCGTCGCCCGAGCCGCAGCCGAAATGGGCGACTTCGTCGGCGCCAAATTCCTCGTCGCCTTCACCCAGTCCGGCGACACCGTCAAGCGCCTCTCCCGCTACCGCTCCCCGATCCCACTCCTCGCCTTCACCCCCGACGCCGCCACCCGCGCCCAGCTCAACCTCACCTGGGGCGTCGAGACCTTCCTCGGCCCGCACGTCGACTCCACCGACGCCATGGTCGCCCAGGTCGACGAAGAACTCCTGAAGATCGGCCGCTGCCAGAAGGGCGACGTCGTCGTCATCACAGCCGGCTCCCCGCCCGGCGTCGCCGGCTCCACCAACCTCGTCCGCATCCACCACATCGGCGAGGACGACAGCCCCAAGTAGGCGTTCGCATATAGGTAGTTGGGGGCCACATCCGGAACGGCAAGGGTGCGGCCCCTCGCACACGCCCGGAAGACTACGGCGTCACGATCGCGAAATTCGGATCCGGCTTGCCCACCACGGCCAACAGCTTCCGCAACAGCGACACGTCACCCGACACCCCGCTATCACCCAGCCCCTTCCCACCGAGCAACGCGAGCAACTGCGCCTTCGTCATGGTCAACGTGACCCCGGCCTCCCCATCGGCCTCGCCATCGCTCCTGCACGTCAACACACCGTTCTGCAAGGTCAAGTGGTACACCACCTTCAAAGCCGGGAAACCGTCATCCCGAGGTTGATCATCCGCAAGGTCTGGTCATGCATGTACGCATACAAGTCCCGCTGCTCCGTGAGCAGTTCGGTGATCTCACTGCCACCCCACGTCGGCCAGTGATGCGACGCGAACGCCACATCGACCCGCCCGGCGACACGTTCTGCCCGAGCCCACAACCGATCTGACCCTTCGCCGACTTGGGGAGCTGCGCGCCGTACATGTACGACGTCCGGCGCGTCATCGCCGTACCCGCGTACACGTTCTCCGAGACCGCGTGCTCCAGGAACCCCTCCGGCGCGATGACCGGCACGTCGCCCGCCCCGCCCGGCAGGACGCCGTACGCGCCGCCGAAGTGATCGACGTGCGGGTGCGTGTAGATCAGCGCCGTGACCTTCTTGTCGGCGGCGTCACGGTGGTTCCGGTACAGCTTGAGCGCGGCGGCCGCCGTCTCCGCGGAGATCAGCGGGTCGATGACGATGAGGCCCATGTCGCCCTCGACGATCGTCATGTTGGAGAGATCGAGCCCGCGGACCTGATAGATCCGGTCGGTCACCTTGTACAGGCCCTGCCTGCTTGCCAGTTGGGACTGACGCCACAGGCTCTTGTCGGCGGTGGCCGGAGCGTCCTTCTTCAGGAAGCCGTACGCGTCGTTGTCCCAGACGACCTTGCCGTCGGCGTTCTTGATGACGCCCGGAGTGAGCGCCGCGACGAATCCCTTGTCGGCGTTGTCGAAGTCGGCGGTGTCGTCGTAGTCCAGGTCGCCCTCGTCCGTCGCGCTGCTGTCATCGCTCTTACGCGCGGCGAAAGCGGACTCCGGGCTCACGGCCACGGCGGCCGAAACGGCGCCGGTTGATCGGGCTCATGCGTACCTCTTCGACGACGGGGTGGGTGTGATCCCGAACATCGTGCGAGGGGGTGAGCCGGTCGAGGCTTCGCCGCTGATTTGGGGCGAGTCCCTGGGGCCGGGTGGGAACGGTGTGACGGGTCATATTGCGGGTCAGTGCTTGGGCCCTACGTGCAGGTCCAGGAGAGCGACATCCGCCTTGCGGGCGACCGAGATGTTGTACGGGTTCCCGTGGCGAGTGCAGTGGGTCCAGCTGATGCCGACCTGGTCGAGAGTGTCGGTGTAGAGCTGCCTGATGCAGTCGGACTTGTTGGTGAAGAAGTACCGGGGGTACTCGTAGTGCTTGCGCTCGCCGCCGATGATTTTCTCGGTCCAGTTCGCGATCCGACAGCCGTCGGAGTGGATCAGGCCGCGGATGAACTCCCACGGGTGGGCATCGACGATCTCCTGCTGCCAGGGGGCGAGAACGATCTTGCGGTCGTGCTTCTTGCCGGGACCGTGCTGGGGGAGCAGACAGGGCCAGCGGTTGCTGAAGCAGGTCACCTGCTGACAGCCCTGCTGCTGTACCCGGAAGACCTTGTTGGATGGGCGCACTGCTTGCCTCGCCTCCACGCAGGCGTCGATCAGACAGGGCCAGCTGTCGGCGCATGCGACTGATGCTGCCGTCGCCGAGGTAGAGCCCGAGCAGGTACGAGTACGCGGCCGGGTCCTCGGGGAGGCTGGGGACTACTCGCTGGCAGCGAGGGCACGGGGCTGTCGGCGCGAGCGGCTCGATCCGCGTCTGCCACGACCGGATAGCGGCGCGGGAGATCCCGGTTTCTCGGCTCACTGAGTTCAGGCTGCGGCCCTCTGCTACCAGTGCCAGCGTCCGCTTGCGTGTGCCCGTGTTTACATGTGGGCAATCTGTGAGATCGGGGGGCGCGACACGCAGCAAAAAGCGGATGTTCACGAGAACGTGAGCATCCGCTTCCGGTTGCGACCTTGGAAAGCAAGGAAAAGTGCCCCAGGTGGGATTCGAACCCACACTGTCCGCTGTTTGAGAGCGGCCTCTCTAACCAGTTGGAGTACTGGGGCCTTAGAAAGGAAGGGCGACGAGCACCCCCATGGCGCACCACCATACCGCAGCTAGGTACGCTCTTGGGAGCAGTACCCCCGCCCTGCTCAACCAAGGAGCGCCCCCGTGACCGCCCCCGAGTCGCCCCAGCCCGTAGACGCCGCCGACGACGACAAGTCGCACGTCCCGCCGCTGACGACCCGCGTCGTCATCGCCGAGGACGAGGCCCTGATCCGCCTCGACCTCAAAGAGATGCTCGAAGAAGAGGGCTACACCGTCGTGGGCGAGGCCGGCGACGGTGAGCAGGCCGTCGAGCTGGCCCGTGAGCACAGGCCGGACCTCGTGATCCTCGATGTGAAGATGCCGAAGATGGATGGCATCAGCGCGGCGGAGAAGATCGCGGAGGAGTCGATCGCCCCGGTGCTGATGCTGACGGCGTTCTCGCAGCGCGACCTCGTGGAGCGGGCCAGGGACGCGGGTGCGATGGCGTACCTCGTGAAGCCGTTCAGCAAGAGCGATGTGGTGCCGGCGATCGAGATGGCCGTGTCCCGGTTCACGGAGTTGAAGACGCTGGAGCAGGAGGTCGCGGACCTCACGCAGCGGTTGGAGACGCGGAAGCTGGTGGACCGGGCGAAGTCGGTGCTGCAGACGGAGTACGGCCTGACGGAGCCGGCGGCGTTCCGGTGGATTCAGAAGACGTCGATGGACCGGCGGCTTTCGATGCAGCAGGTGGCCGAGGCGGTCATCGAGGATGCGGCGGAGAAGAAGGCGTCGAAGGGCTGATAGCCCCGAGTGGTGTCGAGCGGCGAGGCCCGCGTCCCGATCTGTATCGGGGCGCGGGCCTCATTCGCGTACGGGCCCACGGAGAGGGCCTAGTCCTCGCCGAGGTACGCCTTGCGTACGGATTCGTCGTGGAGGAGGTCCTGGCCGGTTCCGGAGAGGGCGATGGAGCCGACTTCCATGACGTGGCCCTGGTCGGCGAGGGAGAGTGCGGCCTGGGCGTTCTGTTCGACGAGGAGGATCGTTGTGCCCTGGTTCTTGAGCTCGATGATGGTCGACATGATTTTCTGCATCATGATCGGGGAGAGGCCCATGGAGGGCTCGTCGAGCATCAGGAGTTTGGGCTGGGACATGAGGGCGCGGCCCATGGCGAGCATTTGTTGTTCGCCGCCGGAGAGGGTTCCGGCGGCTTGTTTTCGGCGTTCGCCGAGGATGGGGAAGAGTTCGTAGGCGCGCTGGAGGTCCTTTTCGATGCCTGCGGTGTCCTTGCGGAGGAAGGCGCCGAGTTGGAGGTTTTCGAGGATGGAGAGGCGCGGGAAGATGCGGCGTCCCTCGGGGGAGTGGGCGAGGCCCATGGCGACGATCTTGTGGGCGGGGACGCCGGTCAGCGGTTGACCGTTGAAGGTGATGTTGCCGCTGAGGGGCTTGAGGAGGCCCGAGAGGGTGCGCAGGGTGGTGGTTTTTCCGGCGCCGTTGGTGCCGATGAGGGTGACGACCTGGCCTTCTTCGACGGTGAAGGAGATGCCTTTGACGGCTTCGATCTTGCCGTAGGCGACCTTGAGGTCTTCGACTTCCAGCAGGGCGGTCACTGGTCGGTTCCTTCCGAAGAGCCTGCCGACGCGCTGTCCGGCGCACTTTCCGCGGCGTGGGCTTCGGCTGCTTGTACGTCTTCGAGTGCGGTGTCCTCGGGGGCGCCTTCGAAGGGGGTGCCGAGGTAGGCGGCGATGACGCGTTCGTCGCCCTGGACTACGTCGCTGGTGCCTTCGACGAGTTTCTCGCCTTGGACGAGGACGGCGACGCGGTCGCAGAGGTTGAAGATGAAGCGCATGTCGTGCTCGATGACGAGGACGGCGATGCCCTTGTCGCGGATGGCGAAGACGAGTTCTTCGGTGGCGCGGGTTTCTTGCGGGTTCATGCCGGCGGTGGGCTCGTCGAGGAGCAGGAGGCCGGGTTCGCTGGCCATGGCCCGCGCGATCTCCAGTTTCCGCTGTTCTCCGTAGGGGAGGCTGCGGGCGAGGTGGTCGCGTTTGTGGGCGAGGCCGATGAACTCGAGGAGTTCCATGGCGCGTTCTTCGGAGTGCGCTTCGGCTTTTTTGAATCCGGGGCCGCGGAGGAGTGCGGACCAGAGGCCTTCTTTTGTTCTGGTGTGGCGGCCTACGAGGACGTTTTCCAGGACGGTCATGTTGGCGAAGAGCCGGATGTTCTGGAAGGTGCGGGCCATGCCGGCTTTGGTGACGAGGTGGGGCTTGGGCGGCAGGACGGTGCCCTTGTAGGAGACCTTGCCCTCGGTGGGGATGTAAAGGCCGGTGAGGCAGTTGAAGAACGTTGTCTTTCCGGCGCCGTTGGGGCCGATGAGGCCGACGATCTCGCCTTCGTTGACGGTGAGGTCGACGGAGCGTACGGCGGTGAGGCCGCCGAACCGCATGGTGACGTTGCTGGCTTCCAGCACGGTCCGGGTGGTCTGGGTGGTGGTCTCAGTCATGGTGGTCACGCTCCTGCCTTGGTCGCCTTGGAGGCGCCGGTGGTGCTGTCGGGCAGGCTCTGTTGTTCGGGGATGTCGAGTTGGCCGGTTTCGTGGAATTCGAGTTGGCGGCGGCGGTTGGCGATGATTCCTTCGGGGCGGAATCGCATGAGGAGGACGAGTGCGATGCCGAAGGCGAGGAGTTCGTATTCCTTGAGGAAGGTGAGCTTCTCGGGGATGAGGTAGAGGAAGGACGCGCCGAGGAGGGGGCCGCTGACGGTGCCCATGCCGCCGAGGACGACGGCGGCGAGCAGGAATGCGGAGTTGGGGGGTGCGGCGCCCGCGAACTGGTAGGGGCTCGGGACGACGCTGTAGGTGACGTGGGCGCTGACCGTGCCGGCGAGTCCGGCGAGGGTGGCGCCGAGTGCGAAGGCGATGAGTTTGACGCGGAAGCCGTTGATGCCCATGGCGGTGGCGGCGGTTTCGTCCTCGCGGATGGCGATCCAGGAGCGGCCGATGCGGGAGTCGGCGGCGCGGGTGAAGACGAGGACCACCAGTGCGGTGATGAGGAGCATCAGGAAGAAGTAGTTGGCGAATCGGCCGAGGGTGAATCCGGCGATGTCGTGGCTGGCGCCGAGGTTGAATCCGAAGATTTCGAGGTCGGGGATGGAGGGGATGCCGTCCGGGCCGTTGGTGATGTCCGGGCCGGAGGAGCCGTCCATGTTGTTGACGGCGATGCGGAAGATTTCTCCGAAGCCGAGGGTGACGATGGCGAGGTAGTCGCCGCGTAGTCGCAGGGTGGGTGCGCCGATGAGGACGCCGAAGACGAGGGAGGCGGCCATGCCGGTCAACGCGGCGGCCCAGAAGGGGAATTGGACGCCGGAGAAGCGGGAGAACTCGGAGCCGGAGACGAGGGCGGCGGCGTAGGCGCCGACGCCGAGGAAGGCGACGTATCCGAGGTCGAGGAGTCCGGTGAGGCCGACGACGATGTTGAGGCCGAGGGCGACGGTGGCGAAGATCAGGATGTTGACGCCGAGGTTGGCGTTGTGGTCGTCGCTCTGGGTGAAGGGGAAGATCGCGGCGGCGAGGAAGGCCATGCCGGCGGCGAAGCCTTTGTGGCGGGCGCTGAGGGTGGAGAACCGGTCGAGTTGTCCGGCGTGGACGAGGGCCCAGGCGCCGAAGAGGATGAGGAGGGCGAAGCCGACGAAGGTTTCGCTTTCTTCGTCGGGGATGCCGATGCCGTAGGTGAAGGCGATGAGGGCGAGGGCGATGCCGGCGGTGATGACCAGGCGCTGTACCCAGGGGGCGAGTTCGTGGGTGGGGGCGGGCTGGTCGGGTTTGGTGAGGTAGTCCTTGACGGTGTGGCCGGGGTGGGGCAGGGCGAGGGCGCCGACGACGGGGAGTGCCGAGGCGATCGCGGCGACGTAGGCGCCGGGGTCGAGGTTGGCGAGTCCGCCGAGGTCGACGGCGATGGCGATGGCCGTGAACCAGCAGACGGTGAAGGCGGCGAGGGCGGCCAGGAGGATCGGGGAGGTGGCGGCGGCGGGGTTGAGCCAGCGCAGGCCGCGGATGTCCCAGAGGCGGAGGCCGAAGAGGAGGGTGATGGCTCCGGCGACGAGGGCGACGATCTGGAGGCCTGCGGGGTAGCCGTAGACGGTGAGGTCGCCGGGGAAGTCGGAGGTCCAGGTCCAGGACATGAAGGTGCTGGCGATGGTGCCGATGGCGCCGGCGGCGACCAGGATGCGCGGGGTGCCTTGGGGGAGGTTGATGAGGCCGCGGGGGGTGTCGGTCTTCTGTGGTGTGGTCGTGTCCGGTGTGGTCATGGTGGTCACGCCCTGTCCGCGACGCGTTCGCCGAGTAGGCCTTGTGGCCTCAGCAGCAGTACGAGGATGAGGAGGACGAAGGCCCATACGGAGGCCCAGCCTTGGCCGCCGAACTGTTCCATGCCGGGTACGTCGGAGATGTAGGCGGTGGCCATGGCTTCGGCGAGGCCGAGGACGACGCCGCCGAGCATGGCGCCGTAGATGTTGCCGATGCCGCCGAGTACGGCGGCGGTGAAGGCTTTGAGTCCTGCGGCGAAGCCCATGTCGTATTGGACGGAGCCGTATTTGACGCCGTAGGCGACGCCGGCGACGGCGGCGAAGACGCCGCCGATGGCGAAGGCGATGACGATGATGCGGTTGGTGTCGATGCCCATGAGTTGGGCGGTGTCCGGGTCCTGGGCGGTGGCCTGCATGGCGCGGCCGGTGCGGGAGAGGCGGACGAAGAAGGCGAGGATGGCCATGCACAGGGGGGCGGCGATGAGCAGGAAGATGTCGCCGCTCTGGATCCGGATGGATCCCAAGTGGTAGGGGCCGAAGGGGAGTTGGGGGAAGACGCGGGCGCTCTTGGCGTCGGGGTAGAGGTTGAAGACGAGCTGCTGGATGGCGAGGGAGAGGCCGATGGCGGTGATGAGTGGTGCGAGTCGTGGGGCGCCGCGTAGGGGGCGGTAGGCGAAGCGTTCCGCGCCGACGGCGATGAGGGTGGCGACGAGTGCGCCGCCGATGAGCATGGCGGGGAGGGCTATCCACATGGATATGCCGTCGGGGAGGGCGAGGAAGACCGTGAGGGCGCCGAAGGCGCCGGTCATGAAGATCTCGCCGTGGGCGAAGTTGATGAGCTGGACGATGCCGTACACCATCGTGTAACCGATGGCGATCAGCCCGTACATCGAGCCGAGGAACAGCCCGTTGGCCAGCTGCTGCGGCAGCGTGTTCACCGCGTGGCCTCCATGGGTGGGGAGTGTGGGGCGGGTATATGGGTGGGGCCGCGCGGTGACGGGTCGTCGTGGCCGCGCGGCCCGGTGGTACGTGCGGTGCGGGTGGGTCAGCCGGCGTTGTAGGTGCCGCTCTTGACGGCCTTCCATTCGCCGTTGCTGACCTGGTAGACGGTGAGCTGCTTGTTGGTGGTGTCGCCGTACTGGTCGAAGGCGACGGGTCCCGCGATGCCGTCGAACTTGCTGTTCTGGACTTC
Organism: Streptomyces sp. NPDC102467; assembly: GCF_044765445.1. NCBI lineage: Bacteria > Bacillati > Actinomycetota > Actinomycetes > Kitasatosporales > Streptomycetaceae > Streptomyces > Streptomyces sp. NPDC102467. Next base: position 250,382 of record NZ_JBIWKA010000007.1, read on the forward strand.
TTCGACGACCTTGGCGCGGGCGTCGGAGGGGACCTTGCCGTCCTTCACGACGGTGCCGACGGCCTTGATGATGGCGGTGGCGGCGTCGTAGGAGTAGCCGCCGTAGGTGCCGTAGTCGCCGGGGTACTTCTTCGCCTTGTAGGTGGAGATGAATTCCTTGGCGGCGGGCAGGGTGGTGACGGGGACGCCGACGGAGGTGGCGAGGTCGCCTTCGGCGGTCTTGCCGGCGGTCTTGATGTAGGTCGGGGTGAACATGCCGTCGCCGCCGAAGAGCGGGATCTTGGCGCCGGCGTCCTTGAGCTGCTTGGTGAGGACCTGCGACTCGTCGTACTGGCCGCCGTAGTAGAGCAGGTCGGCGCCGGAGTTCTTGATCTTGGTGACGAGGGTGCCGAAGTCGCTGCTGCCGCCGCTGGAGATGGTGGTGACGTGGTCGGTGCCGACGACCTTGCCGCCTGCCTTCTTGAATCCGGCGGTGAAGAGCTTGGCGAGGCCGGCGCCGTAGGTCTGCTTGTCGTCTACGACGTAGACCTTCTTCTTCTTGAGCGTGTTGTAGGCGTAGTCGGCCGCGAAGCCGCCCTGGAGGGCGTCGGTGGTGGCGGTGCGGAAGTACGTCTTGTACGCGCGCTTCTTCGAGGTCTGCCAGTTCTTGCCCTGGGTGAGCTCGGGCGCGGTGTTCGAGGGGGAGATCTGGACGAGGTTTGCCGTCGCGAAGACCTGCTGCATGGAGGTGGCCACGCCCGAGTTGAGGGGGCCGACGACTCCGAGCACGTCCTTGTTGGCCACGAGCGCGGTGGCGTTCTGCTGGCCGGTGGCGGGGACGGCCTTGTCGTCCTGTGCCTTGACCTCGAAGGTGACACCGGGGACGGTGTTCTTCTTGTTGGCGTCGTCGACGGCGATCTGGACGCCGTACTGGATGCCGAGGCCTGTCGCGGAGTTGGCGCCGGTCAGAGGGGCGTCGACGCCGATGACGACGGTGGTTTTCTTGTCGCTGCCCGAGCCTTTGCCGTCGTCGTCGCGCGATCCGCAGGCGGTGAGCGTGAGTGCTCCGGTCGTGAGCACGGTGGTGAGTATGAGCAGAGAACGCTGTCGCACGATCATTCCTCTCCCTGGCGCGGTCCCCGGGATCGGGAACCGTGTGTCTCGCCGGGCCGTACTGGTGGTGCAAGGGCCGTGCAATGGACACGCCCGGCGGCGCGGTGACTGGCCGTGACTATAAGCGCAGGTCGAAGAGTGGGGAGCGGTGCGGGAGAGGATGTGACGTTCTTGTTATGCCGGGCTGCCCTTGGGTGGGTGCTGTGGGGGTGGTTGGGGCGTATGCATATCGCACTCGCGTGTTCGCATTTCGAGAACGCCCTGTTCCGCTAAGGGACTTGGGGTGATCTTGGTCCTTACTTTCTGGCTGATGTGGTGCTGTGCGAGGGGTTGTGTCCGGGGTGGTGCGGGTGTAAAGGGCGACGGCGTAAAGAGGCATTGCTGTGTTACGGCACAGGTAACTGTGTGTTACATCGGTGTGGGGTCGTTTCAGGCCGCGTGGGTGGGTGCCGGGGCGGGTGGGGTGGGGGTGCAGGAGGCGCGGATCCACCGCCACAGGTCGCGGCGGTAGGCGCCGTCGAAGAGGAACATGTGGCGTTGCTGCGCGCGCCGGTTGCTCAGGGTCAGCTCTATGTAGGGCTCGTTGAGGCCGCGCGGCAGGGCCGCGCAGTTGCGCGCGGTGAGGTGTGCGGTCAGGTGCCAGGGGGAGCCCGGGTCCACCGTCACGGGCAGCGAGGGGGCGGCGTCCACGGTCAAGTCCGGGAGGCCGGTGTCCAGTTGGCGTACGGTCACGGGGGCCGTGCCGGTGACGCTCACGGTGAAGCGGAAGCGGCCGGGGCCGTGTCCGGGGCCGTCGTAGCGCAGGGCGGTCACCTGGGAGGGCCAGGGGTTGGGCGCGGGTGTCGCCGGGGCCGGGCGCAGCAGGAGGAGTGCGGCGACGGCGAGGGTGATGCCGATGGCGAGGGTGCCGGCCAGGGCGGCGCGGCGTCGGCTCGGGGGCAGCGCGGCCCAACGCTCGGACAGACGGGGGGAGTCGGGGCCGAACGAGTCGAGGGTGTCGAGCCCGGACGAGCGGACGGCGTCGTCCGGGGGTTCGTACGGCTCGACGGGCCCGATGCCGGTCATGCCTGACGGTATGCCGGAATTCTTCGCTCCGCCAACGTCCTTGGTGTGTGGGTGAGTTGGGTTGGCCGGATGTGTGGGTGTGCTGGCCGGGGTGAGGCTCTCAGACTGTCGGCGGAGCTGTGGGTGCGTCCTTGAGGACGCAGGTCAGGCGGGCCGTGCAGACCCGCTTGTCCTGCTCGTCGGTGATGACGATCTCGTACGTCGCTGTGGTGCGGCCGCGGTGGACCGGTGTGGCCACGCCGGTGACGAGGCCGGAGCGGGCGCTGCGGTGGTGGGTGCAGTTCAGGTCGACGCCGACGGCGAGTCTGCGGCTGCCGCCGTGCAGCATCGAGCCGACGGAGCCGAGGGTTTCGGCGAGGACGGCGGAGGCGCCGCCGTGCAGCAGTCCGTACGGCTGGGTGTTGCCCTCGACGGGCATCGTGCCGACGACACGGTCCGCGGACGCCTCTTTGATGTCGATGCCCATCCGGGTGCCGAGGTGTCCGGCGGAGAAGAGGGCGGGCAGGTCGACGCCGAGCGTCGCGTACTCGTCGATGACTTCTTGCGGGAACTTCACGTGGTGCTGCTCGCCCATGGGGCCCGGCTCCGTCCGTCGTGCCTGCTGACAAGGGTGCTGCTCGGTGGCTGAGCAAACGCTCAGTCGGTGCTGGATTGTTCCAGGCGGACGACGACGGACTTGCTGGCGGGGGTGTTGCTGGTGTCGGCGGTGGCGTCGAGCGGGACCAGCACGTTCGTCTCCGGGTAGTACGCGGCCGCGCAGCCGCGGGCCGTCGGGTAGTGCACGACGCGGAATCCGGGGGCGCGGCGCTCGACGCCGTCGCTCCATTCGCTGACGAGGTCGACGTAGGAGCCCTCGGCGAGGCTGAGGTCCTTGGCGTCCTCGGCGTTGACGAGGACGACGCGGCGGCCGTTCTTGATGCCTCGGTAGCGGTCGTCGAGGCCGTAGATGGTGGTGTTGTACTGGTCGTGCGAGCGCAGGGTCTGCAGGAGGAGGCGGCCCTCGGGCAGGTGCGGGTACTCGACGGGTGCGGCCGTGAAGTTGGCCTTGCCGGTGGGGGTGTCGAAGCGGCGCTCGTCGCGCGGGCCGTGCGGCAGGGCGAAGCCGGCGGGGTCCGCGACGCGCGCGTTGAAGTTCTCGAAGCCGGGGATGACGCGGGCGACGCGGTCGCGGATCGTCGCGTAGTCCTTCTCGAACTCGTCCCAGGGGGTGGGGGATTCGGCGCCGAGGACGCGGCGGGCGAGGCGGGCGACGATGGCCGGTTCGGACAGCAGGTGCTTGCTGGCCGGTTCCAGGCGTCCGCGTGAGGCGTGCACCATGCCCATGGAGTCCTCGACGGTGACGAACTGCTCGCCACTGCCTTGCAGGTCGCGCTCGGTGCGGCCGAGGGTGGGCAGGATGAGGGCGCGGGCGCCGGTGACGGCGTGTGAGCGGTTGAGCTTCGTGGAGACGTGGACGGTCAGTGTGGCGCGGCGCATGGCCGCCTCGGTGACGTCGGTGTCGGGGGAGGCCGACACGAAGTTCCCGCCCATCGCGAAGAAGACCTGTGCTTCGCCGTCGCGCAGGGCGCGGATGGCGCGTACGACGTCGAAGCCGTGCTCGCGCGGTGGCGCGAAGCCGAACTCCTTCTCCAGGGCGTCGAGGAAGGCGGGGGCGGGGCGCTCGAAGATGCCCATGGTGCGGTCGCCCTGCACGTTGCTGTGGCCGCGCACCGGGCAGACACCGGCGCCGGGGCGGCCGATGTTGCCGCGCAGCAGAAGGAAGTTGACCACTTCGCGGATGGTCGGCACGGAGTGCTTGTGCTGGGTGAGGCCCATCGCCCAGCAGACGACGGTGCGCTTGGAGGCGAGCACCATTTCCAGGGTGCGCTCGATGTCGGCGCGGGACAGGCCGGTCGCCTTGAGGGTCTCGTCCCAGTCGGCGGCGCGGGCGGTGGCGGCGAACTCGTCGTAGCCGTGGGTGTGTTCGGCGATGAAGGCGTCGTCGGTCGCGCCTTCTGTATCGAGGATCAGCTTGTTCAGGAGGCGGAAGAGGGCCTGGTCGCCGCCGAGCCGGATCTGCAGGAACAGGTCGGTCAGGGAGGCGCCCTTGGTGAGGCCCTTGGGGGTCTGCGGGTTCTTGAACTTCTCGAGTCCCGCCTCGGGCAGCGGGTTCACGGAGATGATCCGCGCGCCGCCCGACTTGGCCTTCTCCAGGGCGGAGAGCATGCGCGGGTGGTTCGTGCCCGGGTTCTGCCCGGCGACGATGATCAGGTCCGCCTTGTAGAGGTCTTCGAGGAGGACGCTGCCCTTGCCGATGCCGATGGTCTCCGTGAGCGCGGAGCCGGACGATTCGTGGCACATGTTCGAGCAGTCGGGCAGGTTGTTCGTGCCGAACTCGCGGGCGAACAGCTGGTAGAGGAACGCCGCCTCGTTACTGGTGCGGCCCGAGGTGTAGAAGACGGCCTCGTCCGGGGAGGAGAGTGCGGTCAGCTCCTCGCCGATGATGTCGAAGGCCCGTTCCCACGTCACCGGCTCGTACCGGTCCGCGCCCTCCGCCAGATACATGGGGTGGGTGAGGCGGCCCTGCTGGCCCAGCCAGTAACCGGAGCGGGTCGCGAGGTCCGCGACCGGGTGCGCGGCGAAGAACTCGGGGGTCACCCGGCGCAGGGTGGCCTCCTCGGCGACCGCCTTCGCCCCGTTCTCACAGAACTCCGCCGCGTGCCGGTGCTCGGGCTCGGGCCAGGCGCAGCCGGGGCAGTCGAAGCCGTCCTTCTGGTTGACGCGCAGCAGGGTCAGGGCGGTGCGCTTCACACCCATCTGCTCGCGGGCGATCTTGAGGGAGTGTTTGACGGCGGGGAGCCCTGCGGCATGGTGCTGCGGAGCGGCGACCTGCGGTGCGTCCTGGACGGGGTCGGACGCGGGCGGCTTGCTGGCCATGGCTGGCTCCCCTTCGAGCTGGTCCTGCGAGCGTGCTGTGACGTGCTGTGAAGTACGTCTCCGATCCTCGCACGTACGACTGACAGGGCCTCCGCCCGGTCCGGGATGGACGGGGCTGTCAGTGGGGCGTGGCAGGATCGGGGACGTGGCAGAGAAAGCAGCAAAGACGGCGAAGACAACCGCGACGAAGGCGACGGGCCCCGGTGCAGGTGGGCGCCCCCGGCTGATGCTCATGGACGGGCACTCGCTGGCGTACCGGGCGTTCTTCGCGCTGCCCGCGGAGAACTTCACGACGGCGACGGGCCAGCCGACGAACGCGATCTATGGTTTCGCCTCGATGCTGGCGAACACGCTGCGCGACGAGTCGCCGACGCACTTCGCGGTGGCGTTCGACGTGTCCCGCAAGACGTGGCGTTCCGAGGAGTTCACCGAGTACAAGGCGAACCGGTCGAAGACCCCCGACGAGTTCAAGGGGCAGGTCGAGCTGATCGGCGAGCTGCTGGACGCGATGCACACGCCGCGCTTCGCCGTCGACGGGTTCGAGGCCGACGACGTCATCGCCACGCTTGCCACGCAGGCCGAGGCCGAGGGCTTCGACGTCCTCATCGTCACCGGTGACCGCGACTCCTTCCAGCTGGTCTCGGACCAGGTGACGGTGTTGTACCCGACGAAGGGCGTCTCGGAGCTGACGCGCTTCACGCCGGAGAAGGTCTTCGAGAAGTACGGGCTGACGCCGGCCCAGTACCCGGACTTCGCGGCGCTGCGCGGCGACCCGTCGGACAACCTGCCGGGCATCCCCGGCGTCGGTGAGAAGACCGCCGCGAAGTGGATCAACCAGTTCGGTTCGTTCGCGGAGCTGGTGGAGCGCGCCGAGGAGGTCAAGGGCAAGGCGGGGGCGAACCTGCGGGAGCACCTGGACGCCGTCAAGCTCAACCGCCGGCTCACCGAGATGGTGCGCGACGTCGAGCTGCCCAAGGAGGTCACCGACCTGGAGCGCGCGGCGTACGACCGCACGGCGATCGCGATGATCCTGGACACCCTGGAGATCCGTAACCCGTCGCTGCGTGAGCGCCTGTTCGCCGTCGACCCGGGCGCGGAGGAGGCCGAGGAGACGCCGGCCGAGCCCGGCGTGGAGCTCGACGGGAAGGTCCTCGCCACCGGGGAGATCGCACCCTGGCTGGCCGAGTACGGTAACGCGGTGCTGGGTCTGGCCTCCGTCGACACCTGGACGCTCGGCGCCGGCTCGGTCACCGAGATCGCGTTCGCCGCCGCCGGGGGAGAGGCCGCCTGGTTCGACCCCTCGATGCTCGACGAGGCCGACGAGAAGGCCCTCGCCGGCTGGCTCGCCGACGCGGACAAGCCCAAGATCCTGCACAACGCCAAGGCGGTCATGCGCGTCTTCGCCGAGCACGGCTGGACCGTGCACGGCATCACCATGGACACAGCGCTCGCCGCCTACCTGGTCAAGCCGGGACGCCGCTCCTTCGCCCTGGACGCGCTGTCCCTGGAGTACCTGGGCCGCGAGCTCGCCCCCGCCTCCGCCGCCGACGGGCAGCTCGCCTTCGGCACCGACGAGGACGACCAGGCCGAGGCCGACGCGCTCATGCGCCAGGCCCGCGCCATCCTCGACCTGGGCGGGGCGTTCGGTGAGCGCCTCAAGGAGGTCGGCGCGGCCGAGCTGCTCACCGACATCGAACTGCCCACCTCCGTGCTGCTCGCCCGCCTGGAGCGGTACGGCATCGCCGCCGACCGCGCGCACCTGCAAGAGATGGAGCAGATGTTCGCGGGCGCCGTGCAGCAGGCCGTGAAGGAGGCGCACGCCTCCGTCGGCCACGAGTTCAACCTCGGCTCGCCCAAGCAGCTCCAGGAAGTCTTCTTCGGCGAGCTCGACCTGCCCAAGACGAAGAAGACGAAGACCGGGTACACGACGGACGCGGACGCGCTCGCCTGGCTCGCCACGCAGACCGACCACGAACTGCCCGTGATCATGCTGCGCCACCGCGAGCAGGCCAAGCTGCGCGTCACCGTCGAGGGCCTGATCAAGACGATCGCGGCGGACGGCCGCATCCACACGACGTTCAACCAGACGGTCGCCGCGACCGGCCGCCTCTCCTCGACGGACCCGAACCTGCAGAACATTCCGGTCCGCACCGACGAGGGCCGCGCGATCCGCCGCGGCTTCGTCGTCGGCGAGGGCTTCGAGTCGCTGATGACGGCCGACTACAGCCAGATCGAACTGCGCGTCATGGCGCACCTGTCCGAGGACGAGGGCCTCCTGGAGGCGTTCTCCTCCGGCGAGGACCTGCACACCACGGTGGCCTCGCAGGTCTTCGGCGTCCCCCGGGACGCGGTCGACGCGGAGATGCGCCGCAAGATCAAGGCGATGTCGTACGGGCTCGCGTACGGCCTTTCCGCGTTCGGTCTCTCCGGCCAGCTGAACATCGACCCGGGCGAGGCCCGCGGCTTGATGGACACGTACTTCGAGCGGTTCGGCGGCGTACGCGACTATCTGCGCCGGGCCGTCGACGAGGCGCGGGCCACCGGGTACACGGAGACGATGCTGGGCCGCCGCCGCTACCTGCCCGACCTGAACTCGGACAACCGGCAGCGCCGCGAGATGGCCGAGCGGATGGCGTTGAACGCGCCGATCCAGGGCACGGCCGCCGACATCGTGAAGATCGCCATGCTCAACGTCGACAAGGCGCTCACCGAGGCGAAGCTGACCTCCCGGATGCTGCTTCAGGTCCACGACGAAATCGTCCTGGAGATCGCCCCCGGGGAGGCCGCTGCCGCGGAGGAACTGGTGCGCCGCGAGATGGCCGGCGCCGTTCAGCTGAGGGCTCCGCTGGATGTGTCGGTGGGGCTCGGCACGGACTGGGAGTCCGCGGCGCATTAGCCTCCGGCGGGCGGGATGTCGAGCGGGGCGGCGCCGATGGGTGCCGCCCCGCTCTGTTCGGTTGAGCGTGTGCCGGGTGCGGGTCTCGTCGTGGCTGGTCGCGCAGTTCCCCGCGCCCCTGAAGCAGCGGCTTCGCCGCGCTTCCCCTCGGAGGCAGGCGGCTTCGCCGCGCCTCCCGAAGGCGACGCGCACTGCGTGCGGCATCTCCAGGCTGAGATGGCGCACGAAGTGCGCATCTCAGGGGCGCGGGGAACTGCGCGACCAGCCCCCACCGGCCGGCACTCGGCAACACCACCGAACCCGGGGCCGACTCACGGAGTGCAGCCGTGCCCGGCGATGAAACCGGTCAGCTCACGGCGTGCAGCCGTACCCGCCGATGAAGCCGGTCAGCCCACGGCGTGCAGCCGTACCCGGCGACGAAACCGGTCAGCCCACGGCGTGCAGCCGTACCCGGCGACGAAACCGGTCAGCCCACGGCGTGCAGCCGTTCCCGGCGATGAAACCGGTCAGCTCACGGCGTGCAGCCGTGCCCGGCGGTGAAGCCGGTCAGCTCACGGCGTGCAGCCGTGCCCGGCGGTGAAGCCGGTCAGCTCACGGCGTGCAGCCGCCCGCCCATTCAGCCGACACGCCGCGCCCCGCGCAGAGCCCGCCCCCACGATGGGCCAATGCCGCACAGACCCCGCCGCATCCGAACCGCCCTCCTCGGCGCCGCCCTCGCCGGCGCCGCGCTCATCGGTGCCGCTCCCCCCGCGGACGCGACAGCGCGCCATCTCATCTGTCGCGCCCCCAAGAACCCGGCCCTGGCCAAAGCGCTCGCCCGCGACCTGCGCGCCGCGCTCGCCCCGCGCCGCGGCACCGTCTCCCTCGCGCTCTACGACGACCGCACGAAGGCCGGCTGCACGCTCGGCGGAGGCACCCGCTACGACGCGGCGTCCATCGTCAAGGTCCTGACGATGGAGGCCACCCTGCGCCGCGCCGAGCAGCGCCATCGCCCCCTCACCGGCTGGGAGCGGCGCAACATCCGCCCGATGATCCGCAGTTCGGACAACGCGGCCGCGAGCCGTCTCTGGAACGACCTGGGCCATCCCTACCTGGCCGCCACTCTGCGCCGGGCCGGCACCACCCGTACCGGCCTCGGCCCGTACGGTTACTGGGGCCTGACCCGCACCACGGCCGCCGACCAGCTGCGCCTGCTCGGCGTGCTCACGAACCGCCACTCGTTCCTCAAGTCCCGCTCCCGTTCCTACGGACTGAAGCTGATGAGCCAGGTCAGGAAGGACCAGCGCTGGGGCGTGAGCGCCGGAGTGCCGCGCGGCCTGCGCGTCCACCTCAAGAACGGCTGGCTGCCCCGGGCCGAGCACGGCTGGCGCGTCCACAGCATCGGCGCGTTCACCGGCGGCGGCCGTACCTACCGCATCGCCGTCCTCTCCCACGACAACCCGTCGATGGCGTACGGGGTCCGCACGGTGGAGCGCGTCGCCCAGGCAGTCCACCGCGCTCTCAACAAGGGGCGCGCCGCCGCCCGCGGTCTCACCCCGGCCGATGAGATCAGCGAGCGCTCGGACGGCTCGGCTCCGCCGTACGATCCCGAACTGCCGCCTCGGTAGCGCCTGTCGGACGTCTCGGGCGAACGGTACGTCTTCCTCGGCATGAGAATGTGCGAGCGTGGCAGTCCACGACGACGCGTACATGAGCAATCGGTGAATAACGGGCGCGAACAGGTGTCTGCGCGGCGGAAGTTGTCGTAGTGTCGGCTGGGTCCGTGCGCTGGGGAGTGTGGGGATCCGGAATGCCCCGTGATCCGGGGCGGGCCGGGCAGAGCGGCTTTGACGGGCTATATGGGAGGGGTTCGCGGCATGGCGGCGGTATTCGGCAGGAGGCTGCGCAGGGGTGCGATGACGGCAGCGGTCGCCGCCGCGGCGGTGGCCGCTCTCTCGGCGTCACAGGCCCCGGGCGTGACCGCCCCGCAGGCGAGCGGCGGCCACTCCGCCGCGGACCGCTCCGACGACGATCCGACGCCCGACACGGCGACGGGGCCCGACTACATAACGGACCTGCCGCCGCTCGACAGCCCCACCGACAGCCCCACCGCCTCGCCCGGCGCGGGCTCGGGCACCGCCACGGCGGAGGCAGGCATCCCCGCCACCGTCCTGGACGCGTACAAGAAGGCCGAGGCCGAGCTGGCGACCAGCAAGCCCGGCTGCAATCTGCCGTGGCAACTGCTCGCCGCGATCGGCAAGGTCGAGTCGGGCCAGGCCGACGGCGGCAACGTGGACGCGAACGGCACGACGATCAGCGCGATCCTCGGCCCGCCCCTGGACGGCAACGGGTTCGCGAAGATCACCGACACCGACGGCGGCTCCTACGACGGCGACACGGTCCACGACCACGCCGTCGGCCCCATGCAGTTCATCCCCTCGACGTGGGAGTGGGCGGGCCGCGACGGCAACGGTGACGGCAAGAAGGACCCGAACAACATCTACGACGCGGCTCTCGGCGCCGGCCACTACCTGTGCCGCAACGGCTGGGACCTGTCCAACGCCGAGGACCTGAACAAGGCGATCCTCAGCTACAACAACTCCTCGGACTACCTCGCCACCGTCCTGTCCTGGCTGGAGTTCTACCGCAAGGGCACGCACGAGGTTCCCAACGGCACCGGTGTGCGGCCCACGAGCCCCAGCGGCAGCGGCAGCGGGTCGAGCCCGTCGCCGAGCCCGACACCGACGACTCCTGGTTCGTCCACCCCGTCGCCGAACCCCGGCGGCAGCGGCACCCCCGGGAGCCCGCACCCGACGGACCCGACGCACCCCACGGACCCGACGGATCCGCCCACCACGCCCACGCCGACCCCGGCCGAGTCCGTCACCAAGCTCACGAACGCGGGCATCGGCAAGCTGAGCGCCATGGCGGGCGACACCTTCGACCAGCAGGTCGCCGTGCGCTCCCAGGACGCCAAGGGCAAGGGCGTGGCCAAGGTCCGGATACGGTTCGCGATCGTCGGCGACACGGACACGGAGTTCGCCGGCGGCGCCACGAGCACCGTCGTCACCACGAACAGCTCGGGGGTGGCCACCGCGCCCAAACTCACCGCGGGCGAGAAGACCGGCGACTTCACGGTCCGCGCCACCGTCGTCGGCCGCTCCCTGACCGGCCTCGACTACAAGGCGACCGTCACCGCGCGGGCGGCCGACGCGCTGACCCGCACCAGCGACAAGGCGCTCAGCTGCGTCGCGGGCCAGGAGTTCGCGGACGCCGTCGAGGTGAAGGCCACGTACCGGGGCGCCGCCGCCGACGGTGTCGCCGGGACCGCCACCCTCATCACGTCGGCCCTCGACCCGTCCGAAGCGGACAAGGGCCCCTACTTCAAGGACAAGGACGGCAAGCAGGTCCGCACCCTCAAGGACCTCAAGACCGGCGCCGACGGCCTGCTCAAGCTCCCGAAGCTGTACGCGGACGACGCGGCCGGCACGTTCCTGCTGCGGATCAACCTGACCGGCGGCGCGACGCTCACCGTCGAACTGAAGGTGACCGCCGCACCGTCCGGCGGCGCCTCCGGGACGCCGTCGGAGTCCGCGAGCCCCTCCGCCTGACGTCCGTCGCGCAGAGCCCTCCGGCCCATCGGGCCGGAGGGCTCAGTCGTGTGCGCAACGTGTTCTCATCTGGGCCCGGCATTGCTACGGTGCACCGACTCCGAGGCCTGACGCCTCATCAGATTCCGTCTGTCGCACGGTTCAAGGAGGTCGGACATGCGTGCCCTCGTCGCCGCGGCGATCGGACTCGCCGCCGCCTTCGCCCTCGTCCTCACCATCTCGGCGATCGGCGCCCCGCCGGGCGAGACATCGCCGAAACCGCTTCTGACGACCGTCCCCGCGCACCCGTAGCGCGACCGCAGTCACCGTAGTTGAGGAGGGCCGCCGAGATGCGCCGCAAGGCCAGCCTGATCCTGCTCGCCTTCGCCGTGTTCTGCACGGCGCTGTCCCCGCTGATGCGCTGGTACGCGTTCCCGCGCCTGGCGAAGATCCCGCCGAGCCAGTACCAGACGATGGTCCTGGAGGCGAAGAACGCGACCCTCATCGACTACGGCACCATGCAGGCGAAGACGGTCCCGAGGCTCACCGTCGTACAGACCCTCAAGGGTGACGTCGAGGCCTCGGAGAAGATCGAGAGGAGCGCCGGGCGCGACGTCGTCGTCTGGGACGGCCTCAGCTACATCGTGGGCCCCGACGGCAAGTTCGTCTCCCAGATCCCCGAGCGCTACATCTTCGACGCGCACAGCCAGGAACCCGTGCACGCCACCGGCGAATCCGTCGACGGCGACCCGGTCACCCGGCAGGGCATCGAGTTCAAGTGGCCGTTCCTGACGGAGAAGCGGGACTACGAGTACTTCGACGCGCGCGCCCGCATCACGCGCCCCATCCACTACAAGGGCACCGAGAAGTTCCGCGGCGTCAAGATCTACCGCTTCGAGCAGACCATCCCCTGGACGAAGGTCCCCTTCCCCAAGAAGCTCCCGGTGCAGGGCATCACCGCCGAATCCATCGCCAAGACCGGTACGCAGATGTGGTACACGACGGTCCGCACGTTCCTGGTCGACCCGACGACCGGTGCCCCCGTCTACGGCGAGGAGAAACACAAGGAGGAGATGCGCGGCGGCACGTTGCTCGGCGGCAAGGAGAAGGTCACCGCGTTCGCCGGTGACGTGAAGATGCGCGAGGACTACATCAAGTCGACCGTCGACCTGGTCAACTCCCAGCGCACCCTGGTCCTGCTGCTCACCGCGTACCTGCCCTGGGGCTTTTTGTTCCTCGGAATGCTGTTGCTCGCCCTTTCCCTGTGGCTGGAGGCCCGCGGCCGGCGGCCCGGGGAGCCGGAGGCCACGGCGGCGCGGGAACCGGAACCGCTCAGCGCCTGAGCCGCGCGTTCGTGTACCGCGTCGGCTCCGCCGCGGCCGGGTCCTCGGGCCACGGATGCTTCGGATAGCGCCCGCGCAGATCGGCCCGCACGGCCAGGTAACCGTCCCGCCAGAAGGACGCCAGGTCCGCGGTGACGGCTGCGGGCCGTCCGGCGGGGGAGAGGAGATGTACGAGCACCGGCACACCGGCCACCCGCGGCGTCTCCTCGAGCCCGAACATCTCCTGCAACTTCACCGCGAGCACGGCCTGTTGAGGCTCGGAGTAGTCCACGCGGATCCGCGAACCGCTGGGCACCTCGATCCGTTCCGGCGCCAGTTCGTCGAACCGTGCCGCTACGCCGCCCGCCCACGGCAACAGCCGCTTGAGGGCCTGCCCCGCGTCGATCCGCGCCAGATCCGCCCGGCGGCGCGCCGTGCTCAACTCGGGCTCCAGCCAGTCGTCCACGCGCGCGTACAGCCCCTCGTCGCTCACGTCGGGCCACGGTTCCCCGACGTGCCGCCGCACAAAGGCAAGCCGCTGCCGCAGCGCCTCTGCGTCCCGGTCCCACCGCAGCAACCCGAGCCCCTCCCGCCGCAGCCCTTCCAGCAGAGCGGCGCGTACGAGGGCGGGCGCGGCCTTCTTGAGCGGGCGCACGGCCAGCTCGACGGCTCCGAGGCGGGTCACGTTGCGCGCCACCAACTCGCCGTCCGCCCACGCCACTTCGTCGCCCTCGGAGTACAGCGAGGCGGCCGCCCGGCGCGCGACCTCCTCGTCCACGACCGCGCCGAGCCGCACGCGCGCGTGCCCGGCCCCCACCGGCCGGTCGGCGACGGCGACGGCCACCCAGTCGGCGTGCCGCAGGGCGGACCCGTCCCCGATGTCCGCCCGCGTCCCGGACACCATCAGGTACGAGCCGCCGGACTTGCGGGCGACGCGCTCGGGGAAGGCGAGGGCGGCGACCAGGCCGGTGACCTGGTCGTCGGAGGCGCCCCGGTCACCTTCCGGCACCCGGGGAGAGGCGGGCCGACGCGACAACTCCCGTGCCGCGGAAGCGGGTTCGGACACCTCGGATGCTTCGGATGCGAGGCCGGACAGTCGCCGCACCTCCTGACGCCAGCGCGCGCCATAGGCGTCTCCGCCGGGCCGAGCGGCGCGCAACGCCCCGCCCAGATCGTCCCCGTACTCCCGCGGCGGCTCCTCGCTCAGCAGGGCGACCACCTCCGCCGCCCGCCGCGCGCCGACCACCGGCGCCGCGTCGACCAGCGCCCGCCCGAGCCGCGGATGCAGCCCGAGCCGGGCGAGCCGGGCGCCCCGCTCCGTGGCCCGCCCCGACGCGGGGTCCACCGCGCCGACCGCCGCCAGAACGGTCCGCGCCGCGGCCATCGCCCCGCCGGGCGGCGCGTCGAGCAGCGCCAGACCGGACGCCTGCGGATCGCCCCAGCAGGCGACCTGCAGCGCGAACGCCGTCAGGTCCGCCACCTTGATCTCCGGGGCAGGGAACCGCGCGAGCCGCCCGTCCTCCGCCTCGTCCCAGCACCGGTACACCGCGCCCGGCGCCTCACGTCCGGCGCGGCCCGCCCGCTGCGTCCCGGCCGCACGCGAAGCCCGTACGGTCGTCAGCGCGCTGAGCCCGCGCGCATGGTCCACCCGCGGCTCCCGAGCGAGCCCCGAGTCGACCACGACCCGTACGCCGGGCACCGTGAGCGACGACTCCGCGACGGCCGTGGCCAGGACCACCCGGCGCCGCGCCCCCGCCGTCAGCACCGCGTCCTGCACGGCGGCCGGCGCCCGTCCGTGCACCTGCAGAACCTCGACATCGCCGATCGCCCCCAACTGCCCCGCGACGCGGGCGATCTCCCCCACGCCCGGCAGGAAGCACAGCACGTCCCCGGTGCGTTCGGCGAGCGCGCGCCGCACCGTTGCCGCCACGTGCGACAGCAACGCCGGGTCCACCCGCATCCCGTGCGGCGGCCGCACCGGACGCGCGGGCGGCGCCCAGACCACGTCCACGGGGTGGGAGGCGCCCGCCGCCTCGACGACCGGCGCACCTGCGAGCAGCTCCGACCACCCCTGGGCGTCCGTCGTCGCCGACGCCGCGACCAGCTGCAGCTCCGGCCGCAGCGCTTCCCGTACGTCGCACAGGAACGCCGCGACGGTGTCCGCGTCCAGGTGCCGCTCATGCACCTCGTCGAGCATGACCGCATCGACGCGCCCGCCGCCCGCCAGCTCCTGGTCCCGCTGCAACCGTTGCAACAGCACACCCGTCGTGACGACCTCCACGCAGGTGCGCGGCCCGACCACGCGCTCGCCGCGCACCGTGTAGCCGACCCGCTCGCCGGCCTTCTCGCCGAGCAGCCACGCCATCCGGCGCGCGGCCGCCCGCGCCGCGATCCGCCGCGGCTCGGCGACGACGACCCGGCGCACGGGCGCGTCCGCGTCCAGCAGCCCGGCGAGCATCAGGGGGACGAGCGTCGTCTTGCCGGTGCCCGGCGGGGCGACGAGCACCGCCGCCCCGTTCGTGTCGAGCGCGGTCCGCAGTGCGGGCAGCGCGGAACGCACGGGCAGCTGATCGAGAAGGTCGTCGCGGATCACCCTCTCAGTCTCCGGCACCCCGGCCGGGTCGGAGCTACGCGCCCCCGGCCGGAGAGGCGTCCCGCTCGCACACGAAGATCGCCGTTCCGGGGATCAGGTTCCCGCGCAGCGGTGACCAGCCGCCCCACTCCTGGGTGTTCCACGCCGGCCACTGGGGCTCCACGAGGTCCACGAGGCGGAAGCCGCCCGCCACGACGTCGCGCACCCGGTCCCCGACCGTCCGGTGGTGCTCGACGTACACGGCACGCCCCTCCTCGTCCTGCTCCACATAAGGAGTGCGGTCGAAGTAGGACGCGGAGACGCTCAGCCCTTCCGGGCCCGGTTCGTCGGGGAACGCCCAGCGGATCGGGTGCGTGACGGAGAAGACGAAGCGGCCGCCCGGCCGCAGCACCCGGTGCACCTCGCGCAGCACGCCTACGGAGTCGGCGATGAAGGGGAGCGCTCCGTAGGCGGAGCAGGCGAGGTCGAAGGAGGCGTCCTTGAAGGGGAGGGCACACGCGTCCGCCTCCACCAGCGGCACCTTCCCGCCGTCGATGCGCATCGCGTGCTGCAGCTGGCGGTGCGACAGGTCGAGGGCGACGGGCCGTGCGCCCTGGGCGGCCAGCCAGCGCGAGCACTGCGCGGCGCCCGCGCCGATCTCCAGGACGTCCTTGCCGGCCAGCTCCTCGACCGGGCCGAGAAGTTCCGCCTCCACCTCGTCGAGGCCCTCGGGACCCCAGACGAAGCGGTCGTCCCCGAGGAACGTGCCGTGCTCGACCTGGTAGTCGTCCGCGTTCCGGTCCCACCAGCCGCGGTTGGCCCGCGAACTCTCCGTGGTGTCCGCGTCACGACGGGTCGCCGTCGACTCGTCGTCGACCGACGCGTCCTCTTGACGCGCTCGCTCTTCCATTGGTCCGGACTCTTGGATGATCGGCTCCCTCGTCGTACTCTTCCGTCCAACCCGCGGCAGGAGGGCGTCAACAGCGGGCTCTGCGCCCCTCGTAGCCTCGTGCGACAGGTTTTGTGCCGGGTATGCGGCGTTCGCCCCGGGTGTGCGCCTTCGCGACATTGACCCTGCCCGGCAGCCCCCGTATGCTACAAGTTGCGCTGCGGGCCTGCGCACCTCAGACATAGCAGGCTGTGCTCGCATCTGTTGCATGTCCCCTCGGTTGTCGAGGCGCCACCGGTTCCTTCGGGAAATCCGGATCAGGCGCTTCCTAGGCTGTCCGGCTTCTTCGGTGCGAAACAGGCTCCCGGCGTAGCAGTACCCCCCGACTTTCAATGTCCGCCGGAGCCCTTTCCCACATGACGAGCAGCACCGAGACCACCGCCACCACCCCGCAGGTTGCGGTCAACGACATCGGCAACGAGGAAGCATTCCTCGCCGCTATCGACGAGACGATCAAGTACTTCAACGATGGCGACATCGTCGACGGCGTCATCGTCAAGGTTGACCGGGACGAGGTTCTCCTCGACATCGGTTACAAGACCGAAGGTGTCATCCCGAGCCGCGAGCTCTCGATCAAGCACGACGTCGACCCCAATGAGGTCGTCAAGGTCGGCGACGAGATCGAGGCCCTGGTTCTCCAGAAGGAGGACAAGGAAGGCCGCCTGATCCTCTCGAAGAAGCGCGCGCAGTACGAGCGTGCTTGGGGCACCATCGAGAAGATCAAGGAAGAGGACGGCATCGTCACCGGTACCGTCATCGAGGTCGTCAAGGGTGGTCTCATCCTCGACATCGGCCTCCGTGGCTTCCTGCCGGCTTCCCTTGTCGAGATGCGCCGCGTCCGCGACCTCCAGCCCTACGTGGGCAAGGAGCTCGAGGCGAAGATCATCGAGCTGGACAAGAACCGCAACAACGTGGTCCTGTCCCGCCGTGCCTGGCTCGAGCAGACCCAGTCCGAGGTCCGCCAGACGTTCCTCACGACCCTCCAGAAGGGTCAGGTCCGCTCCGGCGTCGTGTCCTCGATCGTCAACTTCGGTGCCTTCGTGGACCTGGGCGGCGTCGACGGTCTGGTGCACGTCTCCGAGCTGTCCTGGAAGCACATCGACCACCCGTCCGAGGTTGTCGAGGTCGGCCAGGAAGTCACCGTCGAGGTTCTCGACGTGGACATGGACCGCGAGCGTGTCTCCCTGTCGCTGAAGGCGACGCAGGAAGACCCGTGGCAGCAGTTCGCCCGGACCCACCAGATCGGCCAGGTCGTGCCCGGCAAGGTCACGAAGCTGGTTCCGTTCGGTGCGTTCGTCCGCGTGGACGAGGGCATCGAGGGTCTGGTCCACATCTCCGAGCTGGCCGAGCGCCACGTGGAGATCCCGGAGCAGGTCGTCCAGGTCAACGACGAGATCTTCGTCAAGGTCATCGACATCGACCTCGAGCGTCGTCGCATCAGCCTCTCACTGAAGCAGGCCAACGAGGCCTTCGGCGCCGACCCGTCGGTCGTCGAGTTCGACCCGACCCTGTACGGCATGGCCGCCTCCTACGACGACCAGGGCAACTACATCTACCCCGAGGGCTTCGACCCCGAGACGAACGACTGGCTCGAGGGCTTCGAGACCCAGCGCGAGGCTTGGGAGGGTCAGTACGCCGAGGCGCAGACGCGCTTCGAGCAGCACCAGGCCCAGGTCATCAAGTCCCGCGAGGCGGACGCCCAGGCCGAGGCCGAGGGCGCTTCCACCACGAGCGCGGCTCCGGCTGCCTCCGGTGGCAGCGGCAGCGGCAGCGGTGGCGGCGGCGGTTCGTACTCCTCGGAGTCGGACGACAACTCCGGCGCGCTCGCCTCGGACGAGGCGCTTGCCGCGCTTCGCGAGAAGCTGGCCGGCGGCCAGAGCTGAATCGCTCTGCGCTAGCAGGTAGTTGAGCAGTGGGCCCGCACCTTTTGGTGCGGGCCCACTGTTGTTTCGCCGGTGCGCCGTAGGGCTTTGGGCTGTGGGGCGGGTGCCGGTCGTGTGTGGTTGCTCGCGCCGTTCCCCGCGCCCCTTTGGGGCGCTGGTCTCTTTCCGCTTGCGGGAATGCTTGCCTGCTTCTCGGACGTTCTCTCTATGAACACGAGGAGGAGCGGTCACAGTGCTTGATGCGCAGGATTTGTACACATGGGAGCCGAAGGGCCTCGCCGTGGTGGACATGGCGCTCGCCCAGGAGTCCGCCGGCCTTGTCATGCTCTACCACTTCGACGGTTACATCGACGCGGGTGAGACCGGCGACCAGATCGTCGACCGGCTCCTCGACTCGCTGCCCCACCAGGTCGTGGCGCGCTTCGACCACGATCGTCTGGTGGACTACCGGGCCCGCCGCCCGCTGCTCACCTTCAAGCGCGACCGCTGGACCGAGTACGAGGTGCCCTCGCTGGAGGTGCGGCTCGTCCAGGACGCCACGGGTGCGCCGTTCCTGCTCCTCGCGGGGCCGGAGCCGGATGTCGAGTGGGAGCGGTTCGCGGCGGCCGTGCAGCAGATCGTGGAGCGCCTCGGAGTGCGCCTCGCGGTGAACTTCCACGGGATCCCGATGGGCGTCCCGCACACCCGCCCCGTAGGCCTCACCCCGCACGGCAACCGCACGGACCTGGTCCCCGGCCACCGCAGCCCCTTCGAGGAGGCGCAGGTGCCCGGCAGCGCCGAGGCACTGGTCGAGTACCGGCTGATGGAGGCCGGTTTCGACGTCCTCGGTGTCGCCGCGCACGTCCCGCACTACATCGCGCGCTCCGGCTATCCGGACGCGGCGCTCACCGTCCTGGAGGCGATCACCGGCGCGACCGGGCTCGTACTGCCGGGCATCGCGCACGGCCTGCGCACAGAGGCGCACCGTACGCAGACGGAGATCGACCGGCAGATCCAGGAGGGCGACGAGGAACTGGTCTCGCTCGTGCAGGGCCTTGAGCACCAGTACGACGCGGCCGCCGGAGCCGAGGCCCGGGGGAACATGCTGGCCGAGCCGGTGGAGATTCCGTCGGCGGACGAGATCGGGCAGGAATTCGAGAAGTTCCTGGCCGAACGGGAAGGCGACTCCTGACCGCGCAGGCTCCGCCGGTCAGGCCCTAAGCTTCCGCTTATGTTGAAGGTGGGGTTGACCGGCGGTATCGGCGCCGGCAAGAGCGAGGTGTCCCGGCTGCTCGTGGAGCGTGGGGCGGTCCTGATCGACGCGGACCGGATCGCGCGCGAGGTGGTCGAGCCCGGTACACCGGGTCTCGCGGCCGTCGTCGAGGCGTTCGGTGACGAGGTGCTCGCGCCGGACGGCACGCTCGACCGGCCGAAGCTCGGCTCGATCGTCTTCGCCGACGCCGACAGACTTGCCGTCCTCAACAAGATCGTGCACCCGCTGGTCGGCACCCGGTCCGCCGAGCTGGAGGCCACGGCGGGGCCCGACTCCGTCGTCGTCCACGACGTGCCGCTGCTCGCGGAGAACGGTCTGGCCCCGCTCTACGACCTGGTGATCGTCGTCGACACGAGCCCCGAGACCCAGCTCGACCGGCTGACCCGGCTGCGCGGCATGACCGAGGAGGACGCGCGGGCCCGGATGGCCGCGCAGGCCACCCGGGAGAAGCGCCGCGAGATCGCCGACGTGGTGATCGACAACGACGTGCCCCGGGAGAGGCTGACGGAGCAGGTCGACGCGGTCTGGGCCGACCTCGTACGCCGGGCGGGTGCCGGCACGCAGTGATCGTCCGCGCGGCGACGGCACCGGGGAGGACGGTGTGCGTGTCCCGGGCGCGGCCCGCGGGCAGGAATAGCCCTTATGGTCCACGGTGTTGACCAGATCGCCGAATGGTCGAATGGCCGGATCGACGGATGGCCAAGATCTACAGGTCGGCACCAGAAGGGAGTTCACCGTGCCCGAAGTTACGCCCGAGACGCACGTCATCGACTACCGCGCGGCCGAGCAGCTGCTGGCCGCGCGAGACCCGCGCGGCGCGGTGCAGCTCCTGGACGACGTGATCGCGGCCTACCCGGAGAACACGGCGGCCCGGCTGCTCAGGGCCCGCGCGTTCTTCGCCGCAGCGCAACTGCGCGCCGCCGAGCTGGAGTTCTCCATCGTCCTCGAGCGTGAGCCGGACAACGCGTTCGCGCATTTCGCCCTGGCCAGGACGTACGAGCGGTGGTCGCGGCCGCAGCAGGCCCGGCGGCACTTCCGTCTCGCGGCGGCGCTCGACCCGCAGCCCGAGTATCTGGCCGCGGCGCGCTTCGACGACTGACCTCGACGACTGACCTCGACGACAGACTTTCGCGACTGACTCTCACGGCAGACCTTCGCGACTGAGCGCACGCACTTCCGATCAAGGCGCCCTTCGGACCGGACAGCTCCGGTCAGGGCGCCTTTCGGTACGGTGGGACGTCGCGGCCGGGCTGGTAGTGCGGTCCCTGGTGGATGTGGCGGAGGATCACGAAGACGTCGACCGTCGTGACCAGCCAAGCCACTCCACAGGCCAGCGCCCACCACGGGCGGTGTGCCAGCAGGAAGGCGACGGTGCCGAAGACCGTCCAGACCAGGCCGAACAGGGCCAGGCCGAGCCGCAGCCGCAGGGGACTGCGTGCGGTGACCGGCTCGTCACCCGTACGCACCGGATGTACCGGATTCATGGGCACCATCCCCTCATGACGAAGAGGCCCCTCTCCAGGGTGCCACGATCGAAGGAGCGGGCGTGCTGGACGTACTGAAGGGCGACGAGGCGTGCGCCGACTGGCTGGCGGCCCTTGACGACCCGGCGATACCCGCGCTGCCGGCCGCGCTGCCCGGTGCGCTCGACCTGCCCGACGTGCTGCTCGACCTGGCCGTCCCCCACGAGGACATCAACGAACTGCTGCGCCTGCGCGCCGAGTTGCTGGCATCGCCCGAGCTGCGGGCGCTGCTGGCGCGGGCGGTCAGCGGGCTGCTGTGGCACTCGGGGGAGCCGGGCCGGGGCGTCGGCCTGCCGGAGTTCCCCGCGGCCGCCGGAGCGCTGGGACGCAGCTTCGCCGTGTTCGTGTTCGTCGCCGCGCTGCCGTACACGCGGGCCCACCATCGCGAGCGGGGCATCCCCGACGACGTGTCCCGGCGCACCCTCGCCGACCTCGGCCGCAACCTCGCCGTGCACCGCAGGCGGTTCGGTACGACGGGGCTGCTCGTGCCGTGGTGGCCGACCCGGCACTTCCGTGGCGAGCTCTACCAGCTGGGGCGGCTGCAGTTCGAGCGGGTCCGCCTGGGGCGGCGTACGGGAGAGGGGCTCGCGGCGGCGGGCGTGCCGGTCGGGCCAGGGGACCCGGCGATCAGCGTGCACATCCCGGACTTCCGCGGGCCCATGTCGCCCGAGGCGTGCGACGACGCGTTCGCGCGGGCCAGGGAGTTCTTCGCGCGGCACTTTCCCGAGGAGCCGGCCGGGCTCGCGGTGTGCCAGTCCTGGCTCCTGGACCGGCAGTTGAGGAAGTACCTGCTGGCCGAGTCCAACATCATCCGTTTCCAGGACCGGTTCGACGTCCTGCGGCGGGCCGAGGAACCGGAGGAGGAGGACGACACCCCGATCGTGTTCGTCTTCGGCGGAAGCGAGACGCCGCGCGAACTGCTGCCGCGCCGCACGAGCGTGCAGCGCGCCGTCCTCGACCACCTCGACGCGGGTGGGCACTGGTACACGGGGCACGGCTGGTGCCGGATGTAGCTGATGCGGCTGATGTGGCCGCCCCGGTGCAGGGAGCCGCGTGGAGGCGCCGGATGGAGCGGGAACGGCACAGGCGGGGTGTTCGTTCCCTGTGCATGAGCCTTGAGATGCGTGCGGGATACGAGGGGACGGGGCCGGGCGCGATCACGCCCGACGGCTGCGCGGTGGAGCTGTACTCGAGACTGCCCGTCGAGGGCGAGCCGGAGATCGTCGCGGGAGCCGTGCCCGCGGGCGCGACCCTGCTCGAACTCGGGTGCGGGGTGGGCCGGGTGACACATGCGCTGGTGGAGCGCGGGTTCACGGTGACGGCGGTGGACGAGTCGGCGGAGATGCTGGAGCGGGTGCGGGGCGCGCGCACCGTGCGCGGCACCATCGAAGGGCTCGACCTCGGCGAGAAGTTCGACGTGGTGATGCTCGGCTCGATCCTGGTCAACACCGGGGACGCGGCGGTCCGGCGCGGCATGCTCGACACGGTGCGGCGCCATGTCGCCGACGGCGGCTGTGTGTTGATCCAGCGCGAGCGCGACGGCGTGCACGCGAACCTGCCGCGCGAGCACGTCCTCCCGGACGGGGCCGTCATCCGCAAGGTGTCCTCGGAGCCGGTCGGTGGCGACGGGGTGCGCTCGGTGAAGGTGGAGTACGAGTTCCCGGACGCGGTGTGGACCCAGACGTACCGGATCCGTCCGATGGTGGTCGCGGAGTTCGAACAGGCGCTGGCGGAGGCCGGGTTGAAGGCTGACAAGTACCTGACGGAGGACGCGAGTTGGGTGCGGGTGGTGCCCGCGTAAGGGGCTTTTCGCGGGTGCGATGAGTTCGGGCGGCGGGGCCGGTCTTATCCGGTGACAGTGACCGACCGCCCGCTCTCACCGCCCAGGAGACCCGTCATGACGAACCTCGCCGCCGCTGCCTCCGCTGCTGCCCCTGCCGTCGCCCCCGTCCGCTCCCGGCGCGCCCGGATCGCGCTGCGCACGGCCGCGATCGTGCTCGCGGCGTTCTTCGGTCTTGCGAGCGGCCTGCCCAAGCTCATCGCGCACCCCACCGCGGTGGAGGCGTTCGACTCGATCGGGTGGGGCGCGGTGGGGATGTACGCGATCGGGGCGCTCGAACTCGCGGGGGCCATCGGCCTGTTGGTGCCGGTGCTCCAAGGTCTGGCGCCGATCGGACTCAGCGCGCTCATGGTCGGCGCCTGTGTCATGCAGATCGTCGTCTTCGACGGGGAGAACGCGGCGACGCCGCTGATCCTGATCGTCCCGCTCGCCGCCCTCGCCTGGGCGCACCGGGGCCGCAACCGGGAGCTGGCCGCGCTGCTGGTGCGGCGCGGAGCCTGAAGGTGCGCGGTCTTTGAGCCGTTGCGCGGCCCCTGAGTCGGCGCGACGACCGCTGAGCTTCTGCACGGCCCCGAGTTCGTTGCTGACCGAGGTCCGCCAACAGGTGGCCTCGGTTCAGTGCTGCCCGGGGTTCGCCGACAAGGGGCCGCGGTTCAGTGTTGACCGGGGTTCGCCGACAAGGGGCCTCGGTTCAGTGCTGCCCGGGGTTCGCCGACAAGGGGCCGCGGTTCGTTGCTGACCGAGGTCCGCCAACAGGTGGCCTCGGTTCAGTGCTGCCCGGGGTTCGCCGACAAGGGGCCGCGGTTCAGTGCTGCTCGGGGTCCGGCTCGGGGGACTGGTCCGGGCCCTGGCCGAAGACGCCGCGCAGTCGCTCCAGTTCCCGGCGGTCCCGCTTCGTCGGGCGGCCCGTGCCGCGGTCGCGGACGCCTACCGGGGCGACCACCGCGCGGGGCGGGGGCGGCGGGGAGTTGTCGATGTACGTCTCGGCCGCCACCGGCGCGCCGACCCGCTTGCGGATCAGGCGCTTGACCACGACCAGGCGCTCGTGCCCGCCGGGCTGGCGGAGCCGCACCTCGTCACCGATCCGCAGCGCGTGCGCGGGCTTCGCGCTCGTCCCGTTGACCTTGACGTGGCCGCCCTTGCAGGCCGCGGCGCCCGCCGAGCGCGTCTTGACCAGGCGTACGGCCCAGATCCAGCTGTCGACCCGCACGGTCGCGCCGCCGGCCGGCGCCGCCGCCCGCGCGGCGCCCACCGGGTCCGGGGTGCTCGACGTCCCTGATGTCTCCGATGCCATGCGTCGACCTTAGTACCCCCGTGGTGGGTGCCCACCTGACGCCGTCACCGGCTCCGTCGGCGAGCCCTGGGCCGCCCGCTTCCGCCCAGACCGGATAATCCGGGCAAAGCGTATGTAGTCGACAGCGAGAGGCGCCCACGCCATGGCCGCGATGGACCCGGACAGCGACCGGACCGACCGGAACGACCGGAAGGAGCCGAAGGAGCGGAAGGAGCGGAAGGACCTTCACGACCGTGACGTTCCACAGGGCGGAGCCGACCTGCACGCCGCGGTCGACCGGCTGATGGACGGGCTGCGCTCCGATCTGGAGCGGCTCGCCGCCATCCCGTCGGTCGCCTTCCCCGGCTTCCCGGCCGAGCCGGTGCACCAGGCTCACGACCTGCTCGTAGACCTGCTGCACGAGGCGGGCGTGGAGCGCGTCGAGCGCATCGACCTGCCCGACACGGCGCCCGTGATCTTCGCCGAGATCCCGCCGCCGACCCCGGACGCCCCGACGGTCCTCCTCTACTCCCATTACGACGTGCAGCCCGCGGGGGACGAGAGCCTGTGGCGGTCGCCGCCGTTCGAGCCGACACCCATCGAGGAGGGGGAGGAGGGAGGCGAGGGTGGGCTGCGGGCGCGCGGTATCGCCGACGACAAGTCGAACGTCATCGCGCACCTGGGCATGCTCCGCGTCTTCGGGGGGCGTCCGCCCGTCGGCGTCAAGATCGTCTTCGAGGGGCAGGAGGAGTACGGCAGCCCCTTCGACGACTATCCGCCCAGCGACCCCGAGCGGTTCGCCTGCGATGCCATGGTCATCGCCGATCTGGGGAATCTGCGACCCGGGACCCCGACTCTCACCACCGGCCTGCGCGGTGCGGCCGAGGTCGTCGTCGAGGTCCGTACGCTTCAAGAGCCGCGCCACAGTGGCGAGTTCGGCGGCGCGGCCCCGGACGCGCTGCTCGTCCTCCTCAAGGCCCTGTCCACCCTGCACGATGTGCACGGCGATGTCGCGGTGGAAGGGCTGCGCCGCGACGAGTGGACCGGCACCAGCTACACCGAGGACGAGTTCCGCGACCTCGCAGGCGTCGAGGACGGCCTCCCGCTCATCGGCAGCGGCACCCTCGGTGAGCGTCTGTGGAGCGGCCCCGCCATCACCGTCATCGGCCTGGATGCCCCGAGCGTCGAGCACGCCGCGTCGGCCGTCGTCCCCTACGCCCGCGCCAAGCTGAATCTGCGCTTCCACCCGCTGCAGGACCCGCGCGAGGCCCGGGGCAGGCTCGTCGACCACCTGACCTCCCTCAAGCCGTTCGGCATCCCGCTGACCGTCACGCCCGGCGACACGGGACCCGGCTACGAAGCGGCGACCGACGGCCCCGCCTACCGCGCCGCCCGCACCGCGCTCAAGGAGGCGTGGGGCACCGACGCCTCGTACGTCGCGACCGGCGGTTCCATCCCCCTGGTCAACGGCCTCTCCCAGGCCGCGCCTGATGCCGAGGTCCTGCTCTTCGGCGCCCAGGACAGCATGTGCAACCTGCACGCCCCGAACGAACGCGTCCTCTTCTCCGAACTGCGCGCCACCGTCGTCGCGATGTGCGCGTTCGTCCGCGAGTACGCCGCCGACTTCCAAGGCGGGGAGACGGCATGAGTACGGACACGCAGGCCCCGGAACGGCAGCCCGAACAGCCCCCGGGGAAAAAGAAGTTCACCTTCCCCAGTGCCCTGACCGTCCTCGCCGTCGTCACGATCGCGGTCTGGCTGCTGGCCTTCCTCATCCCCTCAGGACAGTACGACCGCAACGGCGACGGCGCCCCGCTCGAAGGCACCTACCACCGCGTCGGCTCGGGCCAGTCGTTCGTGGACCGCCTCAATGACCTGTTCCTGGCGCCGGTCAACGGTCTCTACGGCATCCAGGACCTCAAGACGTCCCTGGTCGGCCCGGACAACTCCGGTGATCTGTACGGCAGCGCGGGCGTCTTCCTCTTCGTGCTCGCCATCGGCGCCTTCATCACTGTCGTTTTCGCGACCGGCGCTCTCGACCGCGGCATCGGCCGCCTCGCCCACCGGCTGCGCGACCGCGGGGCCCTGCTCATCGCGGGCGTCATGCTCGTCTTCTCCGTACTCGGCACGGTCGAGGGCTTCGCGGAGGAGACCCTCGGGTTCTACGGTCTGATCGTGCCGCTCATGCTCGCGCTCGGCTACGACCGGATGACGGCCGTCGGGGCGATCATCCTGGGCGCGGGCGTCGGCGTGCTGTGCTCGACGGTCAACCCGTTCGCCACCGGTGTTGCCTCGTCCGCCGCCGACATCTCGCTGGGCGACGGCATCGCCCTGCGGTTCGTGATGTGGATCGTGCTGACCGCGGTCACGGTCGCGTACGTCATCCGCTACGCCAAGCGCGTGCAGAAGAACCCGGAACGCTCGCTCTCCGGGTTCCTGCCGGGTGACAAGGACCGCGACAAGGCGGCGTCGGACGCGGCCGAGGTCCCCGAGCTGACCACGCTCCACAAGGCCGTCCTCGTCGTCACGGCGCTCGTCTTCGCCTTCATGATCTTCTCGGTGGTGCCGTGGGCGAGCGCGCTGACGGGCAAGGCCGACGCGGCCCCCTACGGCTTTGAACTCGGCTGGTCCTTCCCGCAGTTGGCGGCGCTCTTCCTGTGCGCCGCCGTACTCGTCGGGCTCGTCGGGCGGATGGGGGAGCAGAAGCTCAGCTCGACGATCATCCAGGGCGCCGCGGACTTCGTCTCTCCTGCGCTCGTCATCCTGCTGGCCCGCGGCGTCACCGTGATCATGAACAACTCGAAGATCACGGACACGGTGCTGCACGCCATCGAGGGCGTGGTCAAAGGCACCTCGTCCGGGATCTTCGCGATCATCGTCTTCGTCGTGAACCTGCCGCTGGCCTTTCTCATCCCCTCCACGTCCGGGCACGCGACGCTCGCCATGCCGATCCTCGCGCCCCTCGCCGACTTCGCGGGCGTCTCGCGGGCCGTCGTCGTCACCGCGTGGCAGGCGGCGAGCGGCTGGATGAACCTGTGGGTGCCGACGACCGCCGTCACCATCGGCGGCGTGGCCCTCGCCAAGGTCGGCTACGACAAGTACCTGCGGTTCGTCTGGCCGCTGCTCGCCCTGCTGTTCCTCCTCATCTGCGCCTTCGTCGCGCTGGGCGCCGCGTTCACGTAGCCCTAGGGTCGGGGGAATGGACGACGGTGACGGACTCGGCAAGCTCGATGAGCGGATCACTCGGTGCCGGGCCTGCCCAAGGCTCGTCGACTGGCGTGAGGAGGTCGCGCGCACCAAGCGCGCGGCCTTCGCCGACGAGACCTACTGGGGCAGGCCCGTGCCCGGCTTCGGGCCGCCCGACGCGTCCCTGCTGATCGTCGGCCTCGCGCCCGCCGCGCACGGCGGCAACCGCACCGGGCGGATGTTCACCGGCGACCGCTCGGGCGACGTGCTCTACCGGGCGCTGTACGACGTCGGGCTCGCCTCCCGCCCCGACGCGCTGTCCGCCGACGACGGGCTCACCCTGCGCGGAGTCCGCATCACCTCACCCGTGCACTGCGCGCCGCCCGCCAACAAGCCGACCACCGGCGAGCGCGACACCTGTCGCCCCTGGCTGGTGAGCGAGCTGGAACTGCTGCGGCCCACCTTGCGCGCGGTCGTCGTGCTCGGCGGTTTCGGCTGGCAGGCCGCGCTGCCCGCGTTCGCCGCGGCCGGCTGGCCGGTGCCGCGCCCGCGCCCGCGTTTCGGCCACGGCACCCGGGTCGATCTCGACGGTCTCGCGCTCTTCGGCTGCTTCCATGTCAGCCAGCGCAACACCTTCACCGGCCGGCTCACCCCGGAGATGCTGCGCGATGTGCTGCGCACCGCCGCCACGGAGGCGGGTCTGGCGGTGACATGGAACGACGGAGCGACACCGAACGGAGCCACCGGGAACGGAGCTGCACCGAACGGAGCAACAGATCAGGAACCGCCGCCTCCGGCTTCCTAGCGTGAAAGGGTGACGACACCTTCCACGCCGACGACGCCCTCCACGCCGGTCCCGCAGACGAGCAGCCACCCCCCGGCCGCGGCCTACCGCAACCTCGTCGTGGCCACGATCGGTTTCGCCCTCACGTTCTGGGCCTGGAACCTGATCGCGCCGCTCGCCGGCGTCTTCGGCTCGGACCTGAAGCTCAGCTCGTTCGCCCAGTCGTTCCTCGTCGCGGTGCCCGTGCTCGTGGGTTCGCTCGGCCGCATCCCGGTCGGCGCGCTCACCGACCGCTACGGCGCGCGGCTGCTGTTCCCGCTGATCTCGGCGCTCACCATCATCCCCGTACTGCTGGTGATCCCGGCCCGGCACAACTTCGGCGCGATGCTCGCCGTGGGCTTCCTGCTCGGCCTCGGCGGCACCACCTTCGCCATCGGCATCCCGCTGGTGAACTCCTGGTTCCCGCCCGCGCACCGCGGCCTCGCGCTCGGCATCTTCGGCATGGGCATGGGTGGCGTCGCCCTGTCCGGCTACCTGACACCGCGGATGGCCAAGCACGGCGAGAACCTCCCGTTCCTCGTCGTCGCCATCGCGCTCGCCGTGTACGCGGTCGTCGCGGCCGTACTGATCACCGATCACCCCGACCGCAAGATCCCCACGACGTCCCTGGGCAAGCGGCTCGGCGCGGCCGGTAAACTGCGCGTCACCTGGGAACTGTCGGCGCTGTACGCGATCGGTTTCGGCGGCATCGTCGCCTTCGGCGTCTACCTGCCCACCTACCTGAAGACCTGGTACGAACTGAGCCCCACGGAGGCGGGCACCAAGGCGGCCGGCTTCGCACTCGTCACCGTCATCTTCCGGCCGGTCGGCGGCTGGCTCTCCGACCGGATCCACCCGGCGACCGTAACCGCCTGCGCACTCGCCGTCGTCGCCCTCTTCGCGATCCTCCAGGCCTTCGACCCGACCCTGAACCCGATGGGCACGATCTGCTTCCTGCTCATGGCGGCGGGCCTCGGCACCGCGAGCGGCAGCGTCTTCGCCCTCGTCTCGCAGGTCACCCCGCAACCCCAGGTCGGCTCGGTGACCGGCATCGTCGGCGCGATGGGCGGCCTCGGCGGCTTCGTCCCGCCCCTGGTCATGGGCGCGATCTACAGCGCCAAGGACTCGTACTCCATCGGCTTCATGCTCCTGTCCGACCTGGCACTCGCAGGCTGCGTGTACGCGTACGGCCGGATGCGCAACGCCAGGGCGGAGTGAGCCGTCGCATCGACGCGGCCCGCGACCGGGGCTTCGCCTACGCGGACGGGCGTTCGGTGTCCTCGTCGCCGAAGAGGTGCCGAACGGTGGACCGATAGTTGGTGCGTACGTGTCCAAGCGCCACGGCCCGCGCCCGCTCCGGGTCGCCGGCGGCCACGGCGTCGTACAACTGCCGGTGCTCGTCCAGCTGTTGGGGCCACGCCTCGTTGCGCCGGGTCAGCCAGCGGAGGCGGCCGTCGACCGGCTGCATCACGCCGATCAGCAGCCCGTTGCCCGCCATGGCGAGGAGCCGGTCGTGGAAGCGGCTGTTGATGTCGGCGATCGTCTCGTCGTCGCCCCCGTCCGTGGCCAGCGCGGCCCGGTCGAGCAACTCCGCAAGCTCCGCCAGGTCGCCCGGTTCCGCGCGTTCGGCGGCGAGACCGGCCGCGTAGACCTCCAACGCCTCGCGCAGTTCGTAGAGTTCGGTGACATCGGTGCGCGTGAGGGTGCGCACCACGGCCCGGCGCGGGGTCTCGAACGTCACGAAGCCCTCGGCGAGCAGCGCCCGGATCGCCTCGCGCACCGGGACCCGCGAGACCCCGAAGCGCTCGGCGAGCTCCCGCTCGACCAGGCGGTCGCCCGGGCGCAGGCGGCCGCCGATGATCTCCTGCCGCAGCGTGGCGAGCACGCGTTCGCGCACCGCGCCCAGGGGTTCCACCGTCGTCATGGGCCCATCTTCGCCGATGGGCGGGGCTGTCATGGGCGGGGGCCCCGCACCCCGCCGGGCGGGGCCGAACGAGTGCACCCCGGGGCAACCCGACCGGTCACGGCTCGCGCGCGCGGGGCCGCCGCGCATCATCCGGGGCATGTCCTTGTCCCCCCGCCCCGTAGCGGGCGTCCTGCTGGCGGCATTCCTGACGCTCGCCCCGTCGGGGTCCGCGCCCACCACGTCCTTCTGGGTCGACCCGAACACGGCGGCGGCCCGCCAGTCGGCGCTGTTCCGCGCGCAGCACCGCGCGGCGGACGCCCGACTCGTCGACCGCATCGCCGGCCGCCCCCAGGCGACCTGGCTCAACGAGCCGAACCCCGGCCCGACCGTCCGCGCGGTCACCACGGCGGCGGCCCGCGCCCACCGCACCGCGGTCCTGGTCACGTACCACATCCCGCACCGGGACTGCGGGGCGTACTCATCGGGCGGCGCGCGCGATGCCGCGGCTTATCGGGCGTACGTCAACTCCGTCGCCACGGGCCTGGGTTCACGCGAGGCGTACGTGGTGGTGGAGCCGGACGCGGTGGCGTCGACGGTGGCGGGCTGCGCGGGAGTGAACGCGCGGGAGCGGTACGCCCTGCTCTCGTACGCGGTGAACCGTCTGAAGCGCCAACCGCACACCCGCGTCTACCTGGACGCGGGCAACGCGAGCTGGATCCCGGACGTCCACGGCCTGGTCGCTCCGCTGCGGGCGGCGGGCGCGGCGCACGCGGACGGCCTCGCGCTGAACGTCTCCAACTACCGTACAAACAAGGAGACTTCGGCTTACGGGCACCGGCTGGTCGGCGCGCTGGGCGGCGGCAAGCACTTCGTGATCGACACCAGCCGCAACGGCAACGGCCCCTACGGCGGCGCCGACGCGTGGTGCAACCCGCCGGGCCGCGCGCTGGGCGTCCCGCCGACGACACGGACGGGGGACGCGGCGCTGGACGCGTACCTGTGGGTGAAGCGGCCCGGCGAGTCGGACGGCACGTGCCGGGGCGGTCCCGGGGCAGGGAAGTGGTGGGCGGCGAAGGCGTTGGAGCTGGCGCGCAACGCGAAAGGGTAGGCGCCTCGTGGGGGCGGCCGACATCACTCTGCACAACGCCTGCGCGGGGAACGTGCCGCCCGTCGGACGGGACCCAGCAGCGGATAGTCCATGGCGTCGCGCCAGCCCGTGCCCGGTCCGTCCGTGACGATCAGGCGGATCGAGCGGACCTCCGAGCGGAGAGGGAGGTGGTGGTCGAAGGCGCTCGACGGGATGTCGTCCGTGCCGTCTCCGCTCGCCAGCGTCAGGTGCGGGTCCAGACCCTCGTCGCCGAAGATGCCCCGGTACGGAACCGCCTCCGGCCAGCGCTCGCGCAGTGATTTCGTCAGGGCGCGGAGCGGGTCCGCGGGGGACGGGTGCAGGTAGATGACCCCCGGCCAGCGACGGATCTCCTGGAACGTGAGGGTGAAGGGCGGTGTCGCCGCGAGGACCGACCGCAGCGCCGCTTCCGTCTCCCCGGTGACACTCGACCACGGCAGGAACGGATAGAGCACCGTCACGTGGGCACGCGCCCCGGTGCGGGCCAGCGCGTCCGCCTCGGGGATGTGGATCGTGAGGGCAGTGTCGCCCGGCACGTCCGGCCAGCCATCGGTCGCAGGCGTAGTGGGCACGGGGGATGTGGGCACGGCCAAGTGTCACATTGCGGAAACGCGCCCGTTCCCTCACCTCCAGAAACCTCCCTTACGCTGGAGGCACCAGTCACCAGCTGGCCGATGTCGTCCGGCGCCACCGCGTCCTCGTACGGCAGGAGCCTGCGCACTCTCATGATCCGCCCGCACTCGCTTCCGCCCTGGCTCGCCCACGCCCTGCGCGCTCAGCGTGCCCCCGTGCCGTGGCCTGCCGTCGTGCGCGGGGCACTCGCCGGCGGGCCGTTGCTCCTGCTCGCCGTCCTCGCCGGGCGGCCGTCAAGCGGCGTTCTGCTCGCCCTCGGCGCCATGCTCGCCGGGGTCAACGACCGGCCAGGCACCCGGCGGGCCGCCGTGTCCCGGCTCGGTGGGCCCGCCCTCGCGGGGGCCCTCGGAATGTTCCTCGGCAGTGCCCTTGCCGGGAGCGGGTTCGTGATCGTCGGAGTCTTCGCCGTCCTCGGGCTGATCGGCGGGGCGCTGAGCGCCGTCGGGCCCGTCGCGTCCGCCGCCGGAACCCAGCTGCTCGTGACGGTTGCCATCGGGGCCGGGATGCCCCTGCCGGAGAGCGGGGGAGCGCGGGCCCTGCTGTTCGCCGGCGGTGCCGCGTGGCTGATCGTGCTGCGCGTCGCGCTGCCGTCACCGGTACGCGGGAGCGGGCTCGGCTATCTGTACGACGGGGAGCGCGCCGCCGTCGCCGGGGTGTACGACGCCGTCGCCGCGCTGCTCGATGCCGTCGGCGGGCCGGACGCACGGCCGCGCCGCGTCGCCCTCACCGCCGCTCTCGACCAGGCGCAGGACGCCCTGCGCGGGCGCCCGGCGGGGATGCGGCGGCTGCGGGCGCAGTACGGTGCCGCGCTGCCGTTGGCCGAGGCCGCCACCGCGCTGGCCTGGGCCGGGGATCCCGTGCCGGGACGCGCCGCCGAGGGGCCGCTGCGGCTCGCCGCCGCCGTGCGGTCCGGAGCACCGGTCGGGGTGCTGCCCGCGCCGGCCCGTTCCGGCGCGGGGCTGCGGGCGCTGGACGAATCGCTGCTGCGGGCCGCCGAGGTGTTCGACCGGGGGAGCGGAGGGGCCGGAGCGGTCCGTCGCCGGGGTTCGGCGACGGGCGTCCTGCGCAGGATGGCCGGTCCTGCGGGGCGTGAGTACGGGGTGCGCGTCGGGCTCTCCTTCGGGGCCGGCGCCGCTGTCGCGCAGGCGCTGCAGCCCGTCCACTGGTACTGGCTGCCCGCCACCGCCGTCTTCCTCGTCAAGCCCGATCTCGGACCGCTGGTCTCGCGCGTGCTGTGCCGGGCCGCCGGGACGGTCGCCGGGGCGCTGCTGTTCGCCGGGCTCGCCGCCGCCCTGCCCCGGCCCCTCGGGCTGATCGCCCTGGTGGCCGTGTGCGGGGCGCTGATACCCGTCGCCACGCGGCACTTCGCCGCGCAGACCACCGTCATCACCGTGCTCGTCCTGTCCCTGGTCATGGTCGGCGGGGAACCGGGCGCCTCGTGGAACCGGATCACCGAGACGCTGCTCGCCTGCGCCATCGTGCTCATCGCCGGGCACCTGCCGTGGCCCGGCACGCACCGGGGCGGCGGGGTGCGGGTGCGGCTCGCCGTCGCGCGCGAGGCCGCCCACGTCTACGTACGGCATGTGCTGAGCGAGGACACGGACAGGGCAGGAAGGTGGGCGCTGCGGCGGGAGGCGTACCGGACGCTGGCGGAGGCGCGGGCCGCGGTGGAGCTGGCCGCTGCTGAACTGCCCGTCCTGGCACGGCATTCCGACGGGTCGCGGCAGGTCACGGTCGTTCTTGAGCGCCTGGTCGACGCGACCACCGCGTGTGCGGTGCAGGTCGATGACACCGGGCGGGTCCCTGTGCGGGATGCGGAGCGGATACGGGTGCTGCTGGCGGACCTGGCGGCTTAGCGGGCGCCTGCGTCTTCGCCGTCGGTCGGACCGTCGCGTGGCGACTGCCGCGCCGTCGTGGTTGCTCGCGCAGTTCCCCGCGCCCCTGGGCGGGGCGCAGGGTGTCCTGCGCCCCGCCAGAATCTGGTGAGGACTACGGCTTGGGCAGCGTGCAGCCCGAAGCCGACAGGTCGATCTTGTTGCCGATCCCGACGCACGGCACGATCCCGTACGTCTCCTGCGCGTAGTTGATGCCCTTGCGCACCGTCACCGCGCCGTTCTCGTCCACCTCGCACGGATTGTTGTCCGTGCAGCGCTGCCCGTCCTCGTTACCGGTGTTGTTGACCGCGACGACCTTCCCGGTCGTCCGGTCGAGTACCGGGGAGCCGGACGTGCCGCCGATGGTCTGGCAGGCGGAGGTGTAGCGGACCGAGTCCTTCCAGGTCCACTCGCCCTCCTTCAGGCGGTACGCGAATCCGTCGACCGCGCAGCTGTACGTCCTCTTCCAGTAGCCGGAGACCACGCTGATCGCCGTGCCCTTGGTCGGGTGGGCCGCCGACAGTTCCAGGGCCTTGATGCCGTACGAGCTCTCGATCTTCTGGTAGGTGCTGGTGAGTTCGTACAGGGAGACGTCCGTGTCGGTCATCGTCCCGTACGCGATCTTGCTCGCCCGCAGTGTCGCGACCTTGCCGCCCGCGCCGTTGAGCAGACTGAAGGTCCGGGTGGACGGCTGGTCGACGACGACCTCGCCCGGACCGGGGAAGCCGGATTCCATGCAGTGGCCGTTGGACATGACCAGCGCCGGGTCCGTCGGCTGGGAGTTCGGTACGCGGACGACGGAGCCGGAACAGTTGCTGAGCGCGACCGTGCCGGCGAAGTCGACGGCCTGGGCTCTCGGCGCCGCCGCCGGCTCCGCGCCGTCGAGTGCCGCGGCGGGGACCGCTGTCGCGCCGAAGAGCAGGACGCCGAAGAGCGCGCCGACGAGAGACTTCTTCATGTGGGGGGTTCCTCTCCCGTGCTGAGAGTGGTGCACCGGGTGGGGCATACGCCATGTTTGGCATGAGCATTGTGATGGCGTACGGCTCACCGGACAACAGTGCCTTCTCAGCGAACGTCGCAAAAGAACGCCGCAAAGAACGTCGCAAAGAACGTCGCAAAGAACTTCGCGGGGAAGCGATGAGTTCCGCGGCGGACCCCGGTCACCCCTCCGAGAGACCCGACCCGAGGAGGAACCATGGGGCTGCCCAAGGCGGTCACGCGCGCTGAGTGGCGCGCCGCCCGCGAAGAACTGCTCGCCCTGGAGAAGGCGGCGACCCGGGCACGGGACGCGCTGAACACCCGGCGCCGCGAGCTGCCCATGGTCGAGATCGACAAGTCGTACGTCTTCGAAGGCGCGGACGGGAAGGCCGAGTTGCTCGACCTGTTCGAAGGGCGGCCCCAACTCGTCGTCTACCACTTCATGTTCGCGCCCGACTGGGACGCGGGCTGCACCAGCTGCTCGGGGTTCCTCGACCAGATCGGGCACCTGGCACACCTGCGGGCTCGCGGTACGGCGTTCGCGGCGGTCTCCCGCGCACCCTTCACCAAGATCCTGCCGTTCAAGGCCAGGATGGGATGGACGGTGCCCTGGTACTCCTCGAACCTCAGCGGTTTCAACCAGGACTTCGGCGCCACCGTCGAGACCGACGACGGCCCGCAGGAGCGCCCCGCGCTCAGCTGCTTCGTACGGGAGGGGGAGCGGATCTTCCACACGTACTCGGCGTTCGACCGCGGCCTCGACAACATCGGGTTCACCACGAACCTCCTCGACCTCACCGCCCTCGGCCGGCAGGAGGAGTGGGAGAAGCCGACGGGCCGTGCCTCGTCCCTGGGCGCGCCCGCGGGCAGCGCCCGGGTCCGCTATCACGACGAATACGTCGACTGAGACCACTGCGTCGACCGAGACCGGCCGGAAGTATGTGCCTTCCGGCCCGGACGCGTCTCAACTCGGTGTCATTCTTGTCACGTTGCGAGTCCGCACCCACCCTGTCAGCGTTCTCCCTCATAAGACGCCGGACCATACCGGCGTCGGCACACCGGCACGATCACGGGGGCAGGGACGAGCGATGATCAACGGACGAGTGGTGCTGCAACGTTTCCCCGCAGGCGGGCCCCGCGGCTCCTGGCCCGCAGAGGAGTTCGCGCGCCTGCGCCGCCTGGAGGGGCAGGCGGCCGAGGTGGTCATGGACTTGGCGACCGACGCGTTTCTGGTGATCGTGCGGGAGGTGGCTGTGCAGCCGGTCGCGTGAACTGGTCCGCCTGGAGTCCGTACAGCTCGGCGTAGACCCCGCCCTTGGCCAGCAGATCGTCCGGCGAGCCCGATTCGACCAGACGGCCCTGCTCCAGGACGTGCACGAGATCGGCGTGGCGCACGGACGCGAGCCGGTGCGTGATCAGGATGACCGTCTGGCCGGTGCCCGCCAGCGCCCGGATCTTCTCGAAGACCTCGAGCTCGGCGCGCGCGTCCAGGGCCGCCGTCGGCTCGTCGACGATCAGGATGCTGCCCCTGCGGTACGCGGCGCGCGCGATGCCGAGCCGCTGCCACTGGCCGCCCGACAGTTCGTGCCCGCCGCTGAACGCGCGCGCGAGCAGCGTGTCGATGCCGCGCGGCAGGTCCCGTACGACGTCATCCGCGCCCGCCTGCGACACGGCCTCGCCGATCCGCTCCTCGGTCGGCTCGAACGTGGCACGGCCGATGCCGACGTTGACGCGCGCCGTGAACGGCCAGCGCTTGAAGTCCTGCGCCACCATCGCGACCCGCTCCGCGAGCCGGACCCGGTCGGCGCCCGCCGCGTCGACCCCGTCCCACAGGATCCGGCCGCTCTGCGGGGCGTAGAGCCCGGCGAGCAGCTTCACCAGCGTCGTCTTGCCCGAGCCGTTCTCACCGACGAGGGCGACGATGCGGCCGATCGGCACGGAGAGCGTCACGTCGTCGAGAGCGGGGCGGCCCGCGCTCCCCGGATAGGTGAAGGTGACGTGCTCGAACCTGATCTCCCGCGGTTCGTACGGGAGTTGCGTACCGCCCGTCGGGATCGCGCGCCGCGCCGCCTCCACGTACAACCGCTCCAGGTCGCCCACGAACAGGGCGTCCTCGTGCAGGGAGTTGACCTCCAGGACGAGGGTGTCCAGGCTCTGTGAACCCGTGCGGATCGCGATCACCGCCGTACCCGCCACGGACAGCGCCATCGCACCGGTCAGCAGGAGCAGACCCAGCGTCGCGTACGTCGCTGTCGTCGCAAGGCCCGTCCAGGCCGCCGCGACCAGACCGGTACGCGCCGCGAGTCCGGCGAGCCGTTCCTGTTCCGCCTCCTGCGTCTGCGACATCGA
The DNA here is from genome assembly GCF_044765445.1 of Streptomyces sp. NPDC102467. Taxonomy (NCBI): domain Bacteria; kingdom Bacillati; phylum Actinomycetota; class Actinomycetes; order Kitasatosporales; family Streptomycetaceae; genus Streptomyces; species Streptomyces sp. NPDC102467. The sequence continues at coordinate 287,409 of NZ_JBIWKA010000007.1, forward strand.
CCGGAAATGGCGCAGCAGGAACGGGCCCACGCCGTGCACCCGGATCTCCGGGGCCGCCTCCGCGTCGATGAGCAGGTTGCTGATCAGCCGGCCCGCCCGCGCGTGCTGCACCCACACGTGGAAGGAGCGGTAGCGGCGGCGCGCGATCGTCAGGGCGCTCCACGCGCTCGGCAGCGTCATCGTCACCAGGAGTGGCAGCAGTACCGGATGCAGCACCGTCAGTACGCTCGCCGCCGCGATCAGCGAGATCATCGCGTTCACCACGCGGGTCGAGAGGGTGATCATCCGGCGCGCCGACTGCGCCCCGTACTGCGCGGTGTCGAGCAGTTTGTGGAACGCGTCGTCCTCGATCGCCGCCAGTTCCACGTTCGCCGCGCGCTCCAAGTACCGCTCCGTGGCGAGGCGTTCGACCTTCGGCTCCAGGCGCCCCGTCCCGTACGTCGATGCCGCGCGCAGCAGCGCCGCTATGAGGAGCACGGCCGCCATGGCGATCAGTGCGGGCGCCGCGCCGCGCAGCCGGCTTGCCATCGTGCCGCCCGCGAAGAGCCGGGCCAGCACGCTGTTGACGGCGAGCAGGCTCACCGCCTGGGCGATACCCCGGCCCGACTCGGCGCTCAGCACGATGCGGGCCGCGCGCCGGTCCGCGTCGCGCGCGAGCCGGAAGCTGGACGCGAGCAGCGAGGGAAGCCGTGTCAGCATCGCCCGGAAGCTCAGCTGGAGGAAGGCGTCCTCATGCGCCGACCAGCCGATGTCGTAGCGCAGCGGACCACCGAACAGCAGCTCCTCCGATTCCGACGTCGCCCGTTCGTGCGGCTCCGCCCCGGCGTCCGGCTTGTTCCTGGCCATCGGACCACCCCGTCCCCGTCGCCGTGCCGGCGACCCTCGCCGGGCGCCTGCCCGCGCACGTCGGACTCGACGCCTGGCGTCGGCGGGTGAGGAGGGTTCAGGAAGCGCCGATGGACCGGGACCAGACAGGCGTCGTCCCCGTGACCCGGCACAGCGCCAGATAGAGGGGGATCGGCGGGGTGTACGGCACCGAGCTGTCGGGGCAGTGGATCAGGTCGGGGGCGCGTCCGGCGTCCGGCACCAGGGCGCCGGCCGTGTAGCGCGCGGGCGCCGGCCACTCGAGGGCCACATCCGAGTCCGACGGCACGAGCCACCACCAGTGCGCCCCGTCCGCGTACACGCACCCCATCCGCGGCAGCCGCTGTGTCATCGCGCGGGCGAAGGCCTCGGGGACCGCCACCGCGTCGCAGCCCAGCGGCACGGTCATGCCGTCCGGCACGCTCAGGCGCACGGGCTCCGGCGGACGCGAGGTACGTCGGTGCCGGGCGAGCCCGACCAGCGAGTCCAGCTGCATCGTCCGCGTCGTCACCACGCCCATCCGTTCCCGCTCAGTACGCTCGTCGTCGTTCCTCGCCCGCCCGGCCGGGGCGGGCTTCGCTCACCAGGCCCAGCCGGTGCCGTCGGACGGGTCGGGCACGGATCCCGGACCCGTCACCGCCTGGGCGTCACGGGGCAGCTCCGCCCAGACGAGCAGGCCGGGGCCGGTCTCCTGGGCGCCCCACGCCGTGGAGACGGCCGCCACGAGGAGGAGGCCCCTGCCGTGCTCCTCCTCGGGCGCGATCCGGCCCGCGGCCCGGGTCTCCCCGGGCAGGGATCCTTCGTCGCGAACAGCTATCCGCACGCGCTCACCGGCGTCGTCGCACAGCTCGTGCAGTTCGCAATGGATGCGTCTGCTGGCGGTGTGCACGATCGCGTTCGTGACCAGCTCGGAGACGACGAGGGCCGCCGCGTCACAGGTGTCGTCGCACGCTCCCCAGCCACTGAGATGGTCACGGGTCATGCGCCGGGCCTGTGCGGCGGAGCCCGGGTGGGGAGCCAGCTCGAAGCTGCTGCGCCGTGCCGCGGTCCCCAATGGGGTTGCCGAACGGTCACTGAGCGTAGCTTCGTCTGCTTCTGTTCCTAAGGGCGCGGACGGAGTCACGTTGGCCACTATCTCCCCGTCGTGAACACTTGGCAAGAGCCACTCTGAAAAGTACAGAGTGCAGTGTGCCCCACGGAGCAGACATGGCACACTGCTCGCAACAGCTCGTCGCGCGGCGCCCTTTGGGGGCCGATCGCAGGGAAAACGGCCGGTGAACGACCCTCTCCGGACCTTCATCGGCGGCTGGTTCCGAACGCGTGATCACTGGATTGACTACTGGGAGGTAAGGGGCGTGAGCGAACCGCGGTCCGCGCCGACGGTCGGCCAGGTCGTGCTCGGCCGTCGTCTCCAGGACCTGCGCGAGAGCGCCGGGCTCAAGCGCGAGGACGCCGCGAAAGTACTCCGTGTAACCGCCGCGACCGTGCGCCGCATGGAGACCGCGGAGGTCTCGCTCAAGATCCCCTACCTCCAGCTCCTCCTGAAGTCCTACGGCGTCTCCGAGGGCGAGGCCGACGCTTTCGTGCAGCTCGCGGAGGACGCGAACAAGCCGGGCTGGTGGCAGCGGTTCCACGACATCCTGCCCGGCTGGTTCTCGATGTACGTGAGCCTGGAAGGCGCCGCGGCCCTCATCCGGTCCTACGAACCGCACTTCGTGCCGGGTCTGATGCAGACCGAGGAGTACGCGCGCGGTGTGCTCAGATCCGGCGCCATAGGCCGTGCGCTCGCCGAAGACCCCGAGGTCGTCGACCGGCACGTCGCGCTGCGCATGCAGCGCCAGGCCCTGCTCACCCGCGAGAACGCGCCCCGGCTGTGGGTCGTCATGGACGAGACCGCGCTGCGCCGTCCCGTCGGCGACGCGGCCGTGATGCGCGGCCAGATCGACCGGCTGCTCGAAGTGATGGAGCGGCCGAACGTGACGCTCCAGGTCGCGGAGTTCGCGACGGGCCCCCACCCGGGCACGTACGGACCCTTCGTCCTGTTCCGATTTGCCATGTCAGAACTGCCGGACATGGTCTACAGCGAGTACTTGACCGGCGCCGTCTACCTGGACGCGCGACCCGAGGTGGCCACGCACCTGGAGGTCATGGACCGCATGGCGGCGCACGCCGCGACGGCACAACGCACAAAGGAGATCCTCCGCGATCTCCGCAAGGAGCTGTGAATGGACCGGATCAAGGACCGGATACGAGGCGTCGACGGGGAGCCGATCTACAACGGCATGCCCGCGCGCGAGCTCGGCACCGAGGGCTGGCACAAGCCATGGAGCGGCGGCAACGGGGGCAACTGTCTCGAAGCCATGAAGCTGGCCGACGGCCGGGTCGCGGTGCGCCAGTCATCAGACCCGGACGGCCCTGCTCTGATCTACACCCCGGGCGAGATCAACGCGTTCATCGAAGGAGCGAAGTCCGGAGCGGCGGACTTCCTCCTCTCATGACGATTCTCGTATCGACTCGCACGACGATTCTCGTAACGACTCTCATGACGACCGGCGACTGACCGGCTGCTGAGTGGGGGGGCTCCGGAGGGGCCGCGGGAGCGCTCCCGTTCACAGCACCGCGCACAACGCGTCGACCGCCGCCCCGTAAGCCCGCTCGGCCGCCGCGGCGTACCCCACGACCAGCCCGTCCGCCGCGGGCCCGGCCGCCAGCGGATGCCGGAACTCCGCCAGGCCGTCCATCGCGATCCCCCGCCAGGCCGCCGCCTTCGTCACCGCCCGCTCGCTGCCGGCAGGCAGCCGCAGCACCGCGTGCAGACCCGCCGCGATCCCGGTCACCTCGATGTGCGGCGCCCGCTCGGCCAGCGCCCGCACCAGCCGGTCACGGCGGAGCCGGTAGCGCTGACGCATACGCCGTACGTGCCGGTCGTACGCCCCCGAGCGCAGGAACTCGGCGAGCGCCAACTGCTCGGGGACACTCACCCACGCCTCCCGTTCCCCCTTGGCCTCCAGTACGCCGGCCACCAGGTGCCGCGGCAGCACCATCCACCCCAGCCGCAGCGCGGGGGAGAGGCTCTTGCTCACCGAGCCCACGTACACGACCCGCTCCGGATCCAGACCCTGCACCGCCCCCACCGGCTTGCGGTCGTAACGGAACTCCCCGTCATAGTCGTCCTCCACGACCACGCCGCCGCGCGCCCGCGCCCAGTCCACGACGGCCGCCCGGCGCCCGGGATGCAGCGGCCCGCCCGTAGGGAACTGATGCGCGGGCGTGAGCAGTACCCCGCGCACCTTTCCCAGTCCGCTCAACTCCTCGACCCGCGCCCCGTCCTGATCGATCGTCAGCGGAATCGTCCGCACCCCGGCCCGGTCGAGGAGAGAGCGATGGAACCCGAGCCCGTACGACTCCACGGCCAGCGGCCCCCGGAGCACGCGTTCCCCGTACAGCAGGCGCAGCGCGTGCGCGAACCCCGAGCAGATCACGATGCGTTCGGGCTCGGCGCGCACCCCGCGTACGCGTGCCAGGTACTCCGTGAGCGCGGTCCGCAGCTCGATGCGGCCCCGCGGATCACCGGGCCCGAACGCGGCGGCCGGCGCGTCGGTCAGCGCGCGCCGGTACGCCGCCGCCCACGCCGCGCGCGGGAACGCCGAGGCGTCCGGTGCGCCCTGCCGCAGATCGTGCAGTGTCCCCCGGGGCCGCGTCGGAACCTCTTTCGGTACTCGCTCCGGGCCGCCCGGCGGCTTGGCGCGCTCCGCGACCCGGGTCCCCGACCCCTGCCGGGCGGTGAGCCAACCTTCGGCGACGAGCTCGGCGTATGCGTCGGCCACCGTGTTGCGGGCGACTCCCAGGTCCGCGGCGAGCGCGCGATAGGGCGGCAGCCGGGTGCCGGGGGAGAGCCGCCCGGCGCGGACGGCTTCGCGCAGGGCGACGGCGAGCGCGCCCCGCCGACTGCCGGATCCCGACAGTGCCAGATGCAGATCGACCCCGATCCGCTCCGCCGAATTGACCCATGATTCCGCCATGGAAATGCACCCTACAGCGGGTCTATTGCCCCCGTAGATTCACTGTCATGACGACGGCGAGCACGATGACGACGGAGAGCACGATGAACGCGATGAACACGGCGGATACGGCGAACGCGACGAACGCGGCGGGTACGGAGAGCACGATGAACGCGACGGGTACGGAGAGCACGATGAACGCGACGAACTCTTTCAACTTCAACTCCGCGACGAACACGCAGGCCGCGGAGGCCACCCGCACCGACTTCGCGAAGGCCGCCCCCAAGGCGTTCCGTGCCCTCGTCGGCTTCGACGCGGCCGCTCGCGCGGGGCTCGACCCGGCCCTGGTGGAGCTGATCCAGATCCGCTCCTCGCTCATCAACAACTGCGCGTACTGCCTCCACATGCACACGAACGACGCCCGTAAGGCCGGCGAGAGCGAGGACCGGCTGCACCTGGTCGCGGTGTGGCGCGAGGCGCGGCACTTCTTCACGCCGAAGGAGCAGGCGGCGCTCGCACTCACCGAGGCCGTGACCCGGATCGCCGACGCCGGGGTCCCCGACGCCGTCTACGCGGAGGCCGCCGCGCACTTCGACGAGGCGGAACTGGCCCAGGTCATCGCCCTGATCTGCACGATCAACACCTGGAACAGGGTCGCCCTGGCGACGGCGAAGCGGGCCGGTACGGACCAGCGGTAACGCCCCGAGGGGCGGCGCTCACGCGGTCATGGGCCGGTCGTGCGCCCCGATCGGCGCCGGGAGCTGCGTGGCGCCGGTCAGCCACCGGTCCACGGCCGCGGCGGCGGCCCGCCCCTCCGCGATCGCCCACACCACGAGCGACTGCCCCCGCCCGGCATCCCCGGCGACGAACACCCCCGGCACCTCGGTGCCGAAGGCGACATCCCGCGCGAGCCCGCCCCGCTCGGTGACGGCGAGCCCCAACTGGTCGACGATTCCGCCCACTTGACGCTCAGGGCCGGTGAAGCCCAGCGCCAGCAGTACCAGGTCGGCGGGCAGCTCCCGTTCGGTGCCCGCACGCGGCTGCCGCGCCGCGTCCACGCCGACCAGGTGCAACGCCCGCACGTGCCCGTACGCGTCCCCGGTGAACCGCAGGGTCGACGCCGCGAAGAGCCGCGCGTCCGCGTCGGCGGCCGGTGCCGTCCGCAGCTCGCCCGCCTCCTCGTGCGCGGCGGAGAGCCGGTACAGCTTCGGGTACGTGGGCCAGGGCTCGGCCTCTTCGTCGCGCACGTCCGCGGGCATGTCGTAGATGTCCAACTGCGTTACGGACAGCGCTCCTTCACGTACCGCCGTACCCAGGCAGTCGGCGCCGGTGTCGCCGCCGCCGACGACGATGACGTGCCGGCCGGCCGCGCTCAGCGGTGACGCGTCGAGGGTGCCCTCGCACACCCGGCCGGCCAACGGCAGATACTCCATCGCCTGATGAACCCCGGCCAACCCCCGCCCAGGGACCTCCAGTTCGCGCCACGCGGTCGCTCCCGTGGCGAGCACCACGGCGTCGTACCGGGCCCGCAGCTCGGCCGCGGTGATGTCCCGGCCGACCTCCGTCGACGTACGAAAGCGCACGCCTTCATCCGTCAACTGCGCCAGCCTGCGGTCGAGTTGACGCTTCTCCATCTTGAAGGCCGGAATCCCGTAGCGCAGCAGTCCGCCCGGACGGTCGTCCCGCTCGTACACGGCCACGGTGTGCCCGGCCCGCGCCAGCTGCTGCGCCGCGGCGAGCCCTGCGGGCCCCGAACCGACGACGGCGACGGTCCGCCCGCTCAGCCGGTCGGGCGGCCGGGCGGTCACGAGCCCGTCCTGCCAGGCCCGGTCGGCGATGGCCACCTCGACGTTCTTGATGGTGACCGCCGGCTGGTTGATCGCGAGGACGCAGCCCGCCTCGCACGGGGCGGGACAGAGCCGGCCGGTGAACTCCGGGAAGTTGTTCGTGGCGTGCAGCCGCTCGCTCGCGGCCCGCCAGTCGTCCCGCGCCACCAGCTCGTTCCACTCGGGGATCAGATTCCCCAGCGGGCACGCCTCGTGGCAGAACGGGATCCCGCAGTCCATGCACCGGTCGGCCTGCGCATGGACGATCGGCAGCAGCCCGCCGGGGACGTACACCTCGTCCCAGTCGCGGACCCGCTCCTCCACGGGCCGACGCGGCGCCTCCTGCCGAGGCGTGGTGAGAAAGCCCTTGGGGTCGGCCATGGCCGTCTCCCTACGCAGTGGCTCCTTGTGCCGCGATGGCTCTTTTCGCCACGATACGTCGGGATTGCACCATATTGCGCGCCCAGTCGGGCCTGCCCAGTCGGTCCGCGCCCAGTCGGTGCGCCGCGCAGTCGGGGGCCCCGGGCAGCGCCTCAGGTCAGAGCCAGCACGAACGAGGCCGACGCGGCGAGCGCGGCAGCGCCCCGGACGTGGTTCCACCTCACCCACTCGTCCAGGTACGTACGCCAGTACGCGGCGCTGCTCTCGGACTCCTCGTCACCGGCCAGCGCGGCGAGGGCCTCGTTGCGTGGAATGTTCGCCACGATCGTCACGCCGAACGAACCCGCGAGATGCAGGACGCAGCCGACCAGCAGCTCCACGGTGCCCTCGTCGGGCCACAGCACGAACGTGACGACGGCGATCACCGCGCACAGTACGGCCGCGCCGAGAAAGACCACCATGAAAGCCGGGTTCACCGCGGCGACGTTGAGGGAGTTCATCGCCGCGATCCCGCGCGCGGCGGGCAGCGCCCCGAGCCCGCGCATCACGAACGTGGAGAACGCGACGAACACGCCCGCGGTGACCCCGCACCACAGTGCCCCGAGCACGACGAGCACGAAATACGGTCCCTCGATCATCCCGATCCCCCCAGGGCCAGTCCGCTGCGTACGGGGATCATGCCGTAGAACTCCGGCCATGGCAGCGCTTTCTGCACGCTCCGCATCCGTCCTCCGCGCATCCGCCTCCGGGGTTCAGCCCGCCCGCCAGTCGTCCAGCACGGCCGCGACGGTCCCGGCCACCCGCAGCCGCGCCTCCTTCCAGGCCACCCCCTCCATCAGCAAGCGGTCGTACGGAGTGTCGACGTGGCGTACCGCGGCCCGGACCGCGGCGCTCACCGCGCCCTGTGACAGCGCCCGCCCCGCCGCGCTGCGCCCCACCCGACCACTGCCCCGCAGCCCGGCGTGCCCGGCGATGGCCGCCGCCCGGTGCGGCGGGCACCCGGGGAACAGCCGCCGGATCTCCGCCGCGAACGCCACCAGGAACCGCACGTCCTGCGCCGCACGCCGCGCCGCGTCCCGCTCCCGCCGCCCGGCCCGCGCCTCGGCGTCCGCGAGACAGCGTGCCTCGGCCCGCGCGAGCGCCGCCTCCTCGACGAGCACGCCCTGCCGCTCGTACCGCCCGCGCCGCCGGTGGAAGCGCACCACGACCGCCGACAGCGCGCTCTCCTCCCGGGACCGCCGGGTCAGCGCCGTGTCGCCGCGCGGCAGATACACCAGATGCCCCAGGCCGACGCAGTCCAGGCAGTGCGGCTGCCCGTCCGACATGACCAGCAGGGTGAGCGGCCCCGTACGACAGGCCGCGCACCGCCTGCGCTTCACCGGCTGGAAGACGAGGGGGCCACGCACCGCGAGGGGGGAGGGGGACGGCGACATCGCGCTGCTCATACGAACGTCATGCCCGCCGCGGCGCCCGCGCCACCGCCCGGCATCATGGATCGCGTGCGACTCGAAGCGATCACCTGGGAACGGCTCGGCGACGCCCTCGCCGAGCGCCTGCTCGACCTGAAGCCGGCCGACGGCGGAGCCTGGCCGAAGGTCGCGTTCGACGGCGCCCCGGCTGCCCGCCCCGGAGACCTCGCGGCCCGCGTCGCCGAAGCCCTGCGCGTGCGCGGCCGCACCTCCGTGGTCATCGGCACGGAAGGCTTCCTGCGCCCGGCCTCCCTGCGCTACGAGTTCGGGCACGAGGACGAGGAGTCGTACTACAGCGGCTGGTTCGACACGGGAGCGATGTGGCGTGAGGTGTTCGGCCCCCTCGAACCGGACGGCACGGGCCGGGTCCTGCCCGATCTGTGGGACCCCGCGACCGACCGCGCCACCCGCACGCCCTACGTCCGACTCCCGCCCGGCGGAGCCTTGTTGCTGCACGGACCCTTTCTGCTGAACCACTGGTTCCCGTTCGACCTGACCGTCCACGTGGGACTGACCCCGGGAGCGCTGCGGCGGCGTACGCCCGAAGCCGACCGGTGGACGCTGCCCGCCTTCGCCCGCTACGACGCCGAGACGGGCCCGGGGGCCCAGGCCGACGTGCTCGTCCGCGCGGACGATCCGCGGCATCCCGCCTGGTCACGACGGTGACAGGGCCGCGGGCCGGTCAGAGCCAGCCGTTCCGCTTGAACCCCCGGTAGACGCCGACACAGATCACGGCGATGACGGACAGCATGATCGGATACCCGAAACGCCAGTGCAGTTCGGGCATGTGGTCGAAGTTCATGCCGTAGATCCCGCAGCCCATCGTCGGCACGGCGACGATCGCGGCCCACGCCGTGATCTTGCGCATGTCCTCGTTCTGCGCGACCGTCACCTGCGCGAGATGGGCCTGCAGGATCGAGTTCAGCAGCTCGTCGAAGGCCGCTATCTGCTCGACCGCCCGCATCAAGTGGTCCGAGACGTCACGGAAGTACGCCTGTATCTCGGGCGGCACGGCGGGGAACGAACGCCTGCCGAGCTCCAGTACCGGACGGGCCAGCGGTGCCACCGCCCGCTTCAGCTCCAGGAGTTCCCGCTTGAGCTGGTAGATCCGGCCCGGGTCCGCCCGCGCGCCGTTCTGCGCGAACACGGCCGCCTCGACATCGTCGATGTCCGACTGAACCTCGTCGATCACCGTCAGATAGTCGTCGACCACACCGTCCGCGATCGCGTGCAGCACCGCGGCAGGACCCTTGGCGAGCTGCTCCGGATCGGCCTCCAGGGTCTCCCGCAGCGGGCCGAGCGAGCCGTGCGACCCGTGCCGCACCGTGATCACGAAGTCCCGTCCGACGAACACCATGATCTCGCCGGTGTCGACGACCTCGCTGGTCGCGGTGAGCTCCGTGTGCTCGACGTAACAGACCGTCTTCAGGACCGCGAACAGCGTCTGCCCGTACCGCTCGATCTTCGGCCGCTGATGCGCGTGGACCGCGTCCTCCACCGCCAGCGGATGCAGGTCGAAGAGCTCGGCGACGTCCGCGATCTCCAGCGCGGAGGGCTCGTGCAGACCGAGCCAGACGAACCCGTCGTCCGACTTGCGCACCGCGCGCACCGCCTCGACGAGATCGCGGCCGCCCGTCTCGCGCACGCCCTCGCGATACGTCACGCAGTTCACCACCGCGGAGCCGAGCGGGGAGCGCGCCGGGTGACTCAGATCGACCCGCGGCCGCCGCCGCGCAAGCCGCGCGACCTTCCGCAGCCCGCCCACCCCGCGCAGGCCGCCGACCTTCCGCAGGTTGCCCGCCATCGACATGCTCGGCTCCTCGTGCCCGTTCCCGTACGTGGTCGTACCTGGCCGCCGCCCTGCCACGAGGGTGACTCGGCCAGCCAGTCTGCCAGCGACCACCGACAACGCGGCAGGCCCGGTGCAGGCGCCAAGCAGGGCAAATGAGCGGTATCGGGCAAGGGGGCTGGGATGATCGGCCCATGATGCGATCCGGTGGCCACGCCTACCTTCTCGACAATCAGCAGCCCGAGGCGGGGCGGCGTTTCGACGCCTTCTCGACCCTTTTCGATCCCACGACGTTCCGGCACATCGAGCGGTTCGGCATCGGCTCCGGCTGGCGTTGCTGGGAAGTCGGCGCCGGCGGCACCTCGGTGGTGTCCTGGCTGGCGCGGAAGGTCGGCCCGACCGGCCGGGTCCTCGCCACCGACATCGACACGTCCTGGCAGACCACGGCGCCGCGCAGCCCCGTCGAGGTGCGCCGGCACGACGTCGGCGCCGACGAGCCGCCCGCCGAGGGCTTCGACCTCGTGCACGCCCGGCTCGTCCTGGTCCATGTCCCGGACCGGGAGCGGGCGTTGGAGTCCATGATCCGCTCCCTGCGCCCCGGCGGCCGCCTCCTCCTGGAGGACGCCGACCCCGCCCTGCAGCCGCTGCTCTGCCCCGACGAGCACGGCCCCGAGCAACAACTTGCCAACCGCCTGCGCCACGGCTTCCGCGCCCTGCTCGCGGAGCGCGGCGCCGACCTGTCGTACGGCCGCAAACTCCCCCGCCTGCTTCGCGAGGCAGGCCTGCGTCAGGTCGAGGCGGACGCGTACTTCCCCCTGACGTCCCCCGCCTGCACGGCCCTGGAGACCGCGACGGTCGAGCAGATCCGCGCCTCCCTGATCGAGGCGGACCTGGCCACGGACGAAGAAATCGACCGGCACCTGGCCAACGTGGCGACGGGCACGATGGACCTGGCGACGGCCCCGCTGATCTCGGCGTGGGGGAGGAAGGGGTAGGGGCCCCGCCGCTCCCGCGAAAAGTGGGTGCAACGCGCCTGGCTCCTGCGAGAAGTGGGTGCCACGCGCGCGTGGCACCCACTTCCCCGGTCGCCTCCTACGGCCCCTACGGCCCCTACGGCCTTACACGGGTCGCACCCCGCTGAGGGACCCGTGCGGATCGATGACGTACTTCCTGCTCGCACCCTGGTCGAACTCGGCGTAGCCGCGCGGCGCTTCGTCCAGTCCGATGACCGTCGCGTTGACGGCCTTGGCGATGTGCACGCGCTCGTGCAGGATCGCCATCATCAGACCCCGGTGGTACTTCATGACGGGGCACTGCCCGGTCGTGAGCCGGTGACTCTTCGCCCAGCCGAGCCCGAGCCGCACCTTCAGCGTCCCGGTGCGCGCGTCCTGGTCCACACCGCCCGGGTCGTCGGTGACGTACAGGCCGGGGATGCCGAGCGCGCCGCCGGCCGCGGTGAGGCCCATCAGCGAGTTGAGGACGGTCGCGGGCGCCTCGGTGGAGTCCGGGCCGTGCGCCCGCGCCTCGAAGCCGACCGCGTCGACAGCCGCGTCCACCTCGGGCACACCGAGGATCTCGGCGACCTGGTCCTCGACGGCGCCCCGCGTCAGGTCGACCGTCTCGCAGCCGAAGCTGCGTGCCTGCGCGAGCCGTTCGGAGTTCAGGTCGCCGACGATCACCACGGCCGCGCCGAGGAGCTGCGCGGAGGCGGCCGCCGCGAGCCCGACGGGCCCGGCCCCGGCGACGTACACCGTCGAGCCGACCTCGGTGCCCGCGGTCACCGCGCCGTGGAAGCCGGTCGGGAAGATGTCCGACAGCATCGTCAGATCGAGCAGCTTCTCGCGCGCCTGCTCCGGGTCGGGGAAGCGCAGCGCGTTGAAGTCCGCATACGGAATCATGACGAACTCGGCCTGCCCGCCGACCCAGCCGCCCATGTCGACATAGCCGTACGCCGCCCCGGGGCGCCCGGGGTTGACGTTGAGGCAGATGCCGGTCTTGCGCTCCTTGCAGTTGCGGCACCGCCCGCAGGCGATGTTGAACGGCACCGAGACGATGTCCCCGACGTCCAGGAACTCGACGTCGGGACCCTTCTCGACGATCTCGCCGGTGATCTCGTGGCCGAGGACCAGGCCCTCGGGCGCGGTGGTGCGGCCACGCACCATGTGCTGGTCGCTGCCGCAGATGTTGGTGGCCAGCACCTTGAGGATGACGCCGTGCCGGCACGTCCGGCCGACGTTCGCGGACGCCACCCCCGGGCCGTCCTTCAGTTCGAGCGTCGGGTGGTCGATGGTCCTGACCTCCACCGCACCCGGCTTGAGATACGCGACTGCCCTGTTCCCGCTCATGTCCTGATCGCCGTCCCTTCGGCTCCGTGACTCGTCGTACGGCGGATGTTCCGGCTGTGCGCACGGCGGAGTCTGCTACCGAAACGGCGCTCTGAGGAGCCCTGGCGGACAAGTTGCCGGAGAAGGGAGGGGTGCGGCCGGTTGCTGGAGAAGGAGCGCCGCGGTCGGCGAGGGGAGACCGCGCCGAAGCGGGCGCGGCGCGAGGCTCAGCGGCGGAGCCGACCGCGGTCGAGGAGGGCGACACCGAGCGCCGCCAGGCCGATCTGGATCACCCACTCGACCCAGTCCACGCCCTTGGTGTCGGCGACGTCGAAGCCCGCGGCTATCGCGGAGCCGAGCAGGGCCGCCACGATGCCGACGGCGACCGTCGCCAGGATGCCGATGCGCTGCCGGCCGGGCAGCGCCAGACGGCCGAGCACACCGATGACGATGCCGATCACGATGGCGCTGAGAATGCCGGAGATCTCCATGCCGGCCTCCCGGGAAATGTCGCCAAGTCGCTTTACAAGTCCAGTCGCTCGACGGCCCGTCCAGTCACGGCCGCGCACACGCTACGAGCCGTCCAGTGAGAGGAGAGGCGCAGGTCAACTAGCGTGACCGCCCATGACCACGAACGACCGGCTCACCGCCACGCCCACCCCGTCCACCGCTTCCTTCGCCGTCCGTGTCCCGGACGTGGAACTGGAGCCGGAACCGCTCGACCCGGCCCAGATCGTCTCCGGCACCCCGGTCGTCACCGGCGCGGTGCTGTGGGAGTCGGCCGACGGCAAGCAGCTGCGCGGTATCTGGCAGATCACGCCCGGCGTCGTCACCGACACCGAGGCGAACGAGATGTTCGTGGTCGTCAGCGGCCGCGCCACCGTCGAGGTCGAGGGCGGCGCCGTCCTGGAACTCGGCCCCGGCACGGCTGCCGTGCTCCGCGAGGGCGACCGCACGACGTGGACGATCCACGAGACGCTGCGCAAGGCCTACGCCATCACGCTGCCCTGAGAGCCTGTGCTTCGCACGGACGACGGGGGTTCACAGACAGGCTCTGAGCCCTCAAGGCGACCGATGGGCCCCCGGCCCGGCCGCGCTCAGAACAGCGGCTCGGGCAGCACCCCCTCCAGCGCGAGCAACTTCCGCTTCGTCTCGAGCCCGCCACCGAACCCCCCGATCCCCCCGTCGCGCTCCACCACCCGATGGCACGGCACCACGACCGGCAACGGATTGGCCCCCATCGCCGCACCCACGGCCTGCGCGGCCCCGGGCTGTCCGACGCGGCGGGCCAGCTCCCCGTACCCCACGACGGCCCCGTACGGCACCCCGGCCGCAAGCTCGCGCAGCACCTCCCGGTTGAACCCGGCGATCAGCGACCAGTCGAGCGGCAGCTCGAAGTCGCGGCGCCGCCCGGCGAAGTACTCGCTCAGCTGACGCGCCGCCTCGACGAGCAGCGGCGCGTCCGGCGCCTCGACCGGCTCCGCCCCGAACCGGGAGCCGAGCCGGCCGAGCATGGCGTCCCGCACCGCATCGGTGGCGTGGAAGGCCACGCTCACCAGCCCCTCGTCCGTCGCGGCGAGCAGCAGCGGCCCGATGCCGCTGCCCACGACGGCCCACACGACCCGCCGCGACGCGCCGGGTGCGCTCTCGTCCTACCCAGTGGCCCTCTGCCCAGTGGCGTTCATGCCGACCACGGTACGGGCGGGCACTGACAACGCCCCGGCGCCCGGAACCGGTCAGTCGTCGAGGGCCTCACGCACCACGTCCGGGTTGTTGGTGATGATCCCGTCGACGCCGAATCCGGCCACCCGCCGCGTGGCCGCCTCGTCGTTGACCGTCCAGGTGTAGACCTCGAGCGGTTTGCCGTGCGGGCCCTTGAGCGCGTGCACCGCGTTCACGTAGTCCGCGGAGATCGTCGAGTTGCTCGGGTTGATCTGGTCGGCGAACTTCGCGTACGCGGGCAGCTCGGCGACGGCGGGCGTGCCGAGGAACCCGGTCTTGATGTCCGGGCGCCGCTCGTGCACGGTCCGCACGCTGTCCGCACTGAAGCTCTGGATGACCAGCCGGTGCTTGATGCGCCCGTTCTTCAGCCAGCCGTCCTTGCGGAGCTGGCGCAGGATCTGGTCCTCGATCCCCGGGTACAGCTCGGGCGACTTGATCTCCATGAGCAGCTTCTGATGGTTGTCCGCCACCTGCTCCAGGTACTGGTGCAGGGTCGGGATCCGCGCGCCGGTGAACTCGGCGCCCTTCCAGCTGCCCGCGTCGAGCCTGGCGATCTCCGCGGCGGTGAAGTCCCCCACATTCCACGGGGCGCGGCCGGGGAAGACCTCTTCGGCGTTCGTGGTGCGCGCCAGGGTCGTGTCGTGGATCACGACGAGCGCGCCGTCCTTGGTGCGCTGCACGTCGTTCTCGACCCAGGTGAAGCCCAGGTCGTCGGCCTCGTCGACGGCTTCCAGGGTGTTCTCGGGGGCGTAGGCGGACGCTCCGCGGTGAGCGACGACCACGGTTCTGTGGTGCCCGGTGGTGGCTTGTGCGGCGGTGGGCAGGACCAGGACGCCGATGATGGCGGAGCCGGTCACGGAGGCCAGTGCGACTGCGGTGCGTGCGTACACGTCTGCTCCTCGTGCGTCGTGAGATCACGTACAGGCACGAGACTGACAGCCGATGGTCAACGGAACACAGGCGAAGGATGGTCAGAGGTTGAACGGAGTTGTCCAACTGCGACCTACCCCGCGTTCGGCGGCGGAGTTCTTTGCCGGAAAATCGTTCGGACGTTCCTGTGTGCGCTTTAATCTCAGCCTCAACCGCCGCCAAGCCCGTGGCCGTTGACAGAGGAACGAGCAGGACATACCGGGCAACAAGTCAGGCGGAAGGGCTGCGGCGCATGCAAGGGACGGTCGACGGCTTCAGTTATGGACTGGTTACGCCAGTGGTGGCGTACTTCATGGCCTGCCTCGGAGGCGCTCTCGGCCTGCGGTGCACCACAAGGTCGCTGCTCGTGGCCAACACGTGGCGGGCGGGCTGGCTCGCGCTCGGCTCCGCGGCGATCGGCTCGGGCATCTGGACGATGCACTTCATCGCCATGATGGGCTTCAGCGTCGAGGGCATGCCGATCCACTACGACAAGGCGCTGACGTTCGCGAGCCTCGGCATCGCCATCGTGATGGTCGGCGTGGGCGTCTTCATCGTCGGCTACAAGGGGGCGACCGGTCCCGCCCTGTTCACGGGAGGCACGATCACCGGCCTGGGCGTCGCGTCGATGCACTACCTGGGAATGGCCGGAATGCGGCTTCACGGGACGATCGAGTACAACACCTTCCTTGTAGGCGCCTCTGTGGTGGTCGCCATGGTGGCCGCCACCGCCGCACTGTGGGCGGCCGTCCAGGTCCGCGGCATCCTGTGGAGCCTCGGTGCGAGTCTGATCATGGGGCTCGCCGTCTCCGGGATGCACTACATGGGGATGGCGGCCGTCAGCGTCGAGACGCACGGCGCCACCACCGGCTCCCCCGGAGGGGACTCGGCTGCCGCGATACTCGCCCCGATGATGATCGGCCCCCTGTGCTTCCTGCTCCTGGCCGGCGTGGTCGTCATGTTCGACCCGCTGATGGTCATGGGCCGCCCCGATCGGCGGGACGCCCAGGAGGCGGCGGCCCTGGACGGCGGCCACCCTGTGGCACGGCCCCACCGGGCCCCCGACCGGCAGGCGCCACGCACGCCGCAGCGCTGGTGACCGGGCGGCCCTGAGCGGTCGATCGCACCCGGTTGTCAGTGGGGGGTCGTACGGTTGATTCCATGCGGCCCGTATCCAAGATCGAACGCACGGTGGCGCCCTTCGAGGTCGTCAGTCCGTACCAGCCCAGCGGTGACCAGCCCGCGGCCATCGCCGAGCTGGAGAAGCGCGTACGCGCAGGTGAGAAGGACGTCGTCCTGCTCGGCGCGACCGGCACCGGCAAGTCCGCCACCACGGCGTGGATGATCGAGAAGCTCCAGCGCCCCACGCTGGTGATGGCACCGAACAAGACGCTGGCCGCCCAGCTGGCCAATGAGTTCCGCGAGCTGCTGCCGAACAACGCGGTCGAGTACTTCGTCTCGTACTACGACTACTACCAGCCCGAGGCGTACGTCCCGCAGTCGGACACATACATCGAGAAGGACTCCTCGATCAACGAGGAGGTGGAGCGCCTGCGCCACTCCGCGACGAACTCACTGCTGACCCGCCGCGACGTCGTCGTGGTCGCCTCCGTCTCCTGCATCTACGGCCTGGGTACGCCGCAGGAGTACGTCGACCGCATGGTCCCCCTGAAGGTCGGCGCCGAGTTCGACCGGGACGAGCTCCTGCGCCGCTTCGTCGACATCCAGTACACGCGCAACGACGTGGCCTTCCAGCGCGGCACCTTCCGGGTGCGCGGCGACACCATCGAGATCTTCCCCGTCTACGAAGAGCTCGCGGTCCGCATCGAGATGTTCGGCGACGAGATCGAGCGGCTCTCCACGCTGCACCCGCTCACCGGCGAGGTCATCAGCGACGACGAGTCGCTGTACATCTTCCCCGCCTCGCACTACGTGGCGGGCCCCGAGCGCCTGGAGCGCGCGGTGAACGACATCGAGAAGGAGCTGGCCGAGCGCCTGACCACCCTGGAGAAGCAGGGCAAGATGCTGGAGGCCCAGCGCCTGCGCATGCGCACCACGTACGACATCGAGATGCTCCGCCAGATCGGCTCCTGCTCCGGCGTGGAGAACTACTCGATGCACTTCGACGGCCGCGAGCCCGGCTCCCCGCCGAACACGCTGCTCGACTACTTCCCGGACGACTTCCTCCTGGTCATCGACGAGTCGCACGTCACCGTGCCGCAGATCGGCGCCATGTACGAGGGCGACGCCTCCCGTAAGCGCACACTCGTCGACCACGGCTTCCGGCTGCCGTCCGCGCTCGACAACCGCCCCCTGAAGTGGGAAGAGTTCCAGGAGCGCATCGGCCAGACCGTCTACCTGTCGGCGACACCCGGGAACTACGAGCTCTCGCGCGGGGACGGCTTCGTCGAGCAGATCATCCGCCCCACCGGCCTCATCGACCCGGAGGTCGTCGTCAAGCCCACCGAGGGGCAGATCGACGACCTGGTGCACGAGATCCGTACGCGCACCGAGAAGGACGAGCGCGTCCTGGTCACCACGCTCACCAAGAAGATGGCCGAGGACCTCACGGACTACTTCCTGGAGCTCGGCATCCACGTGCGCTATCTGCACAGCGACGTCGACACCCTGCGCCGCGTCGAGCTGCTGCGCGAGCTGCGCGCGGGCGAGTACGACGTCCTGGTCGGCATCAACCTGCTGCGTGAGGGACTCGACCTGCCCGAGGTCTCCCTGGTGGCGATCCTCGACGCCGACAAGGAGGGCTTCCTGCGCTCCGGCACGTCGCTGATCCAGACCATCGGCCGTGCGGCTCGTAACGTGTCGGGGCAGGTCCACATGTACGCCGACAGGATCACCCCGTCGATGGAGAAGGCCATCGACGAGACCAATCGCCGCCGCGAGAAGCAGGTCGCGTACAACGAGGCGAACGGCATCGACCCGCAGCCCCTCCGTAAGAAGATCAACGACATCGTGGCGTCCATCGCGCGCGAGGACGTCGACACGGAGGAACTGCTCGGCAGCGGCTACCGCAAGGGCGGCAAGGACGGAAAGGGTGCCAAGGCCCCCGTCCCCTCGCTCGGCAAGGCGGACACCGGCGCGAAGAAGCGCGGCAAGGCGGAGCAGACCGTCCCCACCGACCGCCCCGCGGCCGAACTCTCCGCGCAGATCGAGGAGTTGACCGAGCGGATGCGGACCGCCGCGGCGGGCCTGCAGTTCGAGATCGCGGCCCGGCTGCGCGACGAGGTGTCCGAAATGAAGAAGGAGCTGCGCCAGATGAAGGAGGCAGGCATCGCCTGACCTGCCACCTGACCTGCCGTGACGGGCGGGGTGCGAGCGGTGTGTTGCAAGACCGCCACAAAACCCCGCCCGCGGTGGCAGCGTTGTCGGTGCCGCCCTCTAGGGTTTGGACCAGCCGCGCGCAAGCCGCGGTAACAGGGGACAGTTCGAGAGGGGACAGCACGTGACGGCCGATTCCGCCGGTTCCGCCAATTTTTCGAAGGGCCCCGGCATCAGCTTGACCAAGGGTCAGGCCATCAGTCTGGAGAAGCAGGGCGGAGGCACCCTCACCGCCGTGCGTATGGGCCTCGGCTGGCAGGCCGCCCCACGGCGCGGCCTGTTCGGTACCCGTACGCGCGAGATCGACCTCGACGCGTCCGCGGTCCTCTTCGCCGACAAGCAGCCCGTGGACGTGGTCTTCTTCCGCCACCTCGTCAGCGACGACGGCTCGGTGCGGCACACCGGTGACAACCTGGTCGGCGGTGTCGGCCAGGGCGGAGACGACGAGGCGATCCTCGTCGACCTCGCGCGCGTCCCGGTGCACATCGACCAGATCGTCTTCACGGTCAACTCCTTCACGGGACAGACCTTCCAGGAAGTGCAGAACGCGTTCTGTCGCCTGGTCGACGAGACGACCGGCCAGGAGCTCGCGCGCTACACGCTCGACGGCGGCGGCCAGTACACGGCGCAGATCATGGCGAAGGTGCACCGGGACGGCGCGGGCTGGAAGATGACGGCCCTGGGCGCTGCGGCCAACGGCCGGACCTTCCAGGACCTGATGCCCGCGATCCTGCCCGGCCTGTAGCGGGGCCGTGATGGCCCCCGAACTGGTGAGGGGCCAGAATCACCCCCTCGCCCGGACCCGTCTGGAGATCCGGGTGTCGGCCGGCCGGCCGGTCGTCGCGGGCGCCACGCTCGCCGACGACCGGGGCACCGTCCGCGGCCCCGAGCGCGTCGCACACCCCGGCGCGCCCGCGCTGCCCGGCCTCGAAGTCCCGCGCCAGGCCGCGGCCGACCACCGCCTCGCCGTCGATCTGGACGCGATGCCGCAGGACGTGCACCGCGTCACCGTGCTGCTCGCCCTGCCCGTCGGCGGCGGCGGGCCCACCCGGTTCGGCGCGGTGGCGGCCCCGTTCCTCGCGGTCACCGGCCTCGACGGCACCGAAGAGGCCAGCTACACCATCACCGACCTCGACACGGAGTCGGCCGTCACCGCCCTCGAGCTGTACCGCAGAGGAGACGCCTGGAAGGTCCGTGCCATCGGCCAGGGGTACGCCGACGGGCTCGCCGCACTCTTCGCCGACCAGGGCCTGTCCGACGCGCCCGCGCTGGCCGGCGCCATCCACGACGCCGTCGCCCAGGGCCTCGCTCGCACGGTGGCGCCCCCGCCGCGACCGGCCGACGAGGCCCAGGTCCGCGCGGCGGCCACGACCGTGCACGCCTCGGGCGCCCTGCCGCCGCCTGCCGTGTCGACCGCACCCGGCGGCGGCTCCGACGACCCGATCGACTACACGCACCCGGGCCGCCAGGCGTCCCCGCCTCCCGGCACGGCGCGTCCCGCCGAGCCGGCCCGGCCCGCGGCCCCGGTAGCGGGTGACGCGACCGGCTGGAGCATGGACGAGCGGCTGTACAACCAGGTGTGGGGCATGTTCGAGGACCTGGCCCGCACGGCGGCCGCGTACCGCAGTGCCGTCGACTTCGCCGACTCCCGCATGGAGCAGGAGCTCGATCAGGTGCTCTCCGACCCGCGCAGCCGCATCAGCGGCCAGGCGGACGCCGCGCGCGAGGCCGCCGGAGCCAAGCGCAGTGCCCTGGTCGACCGGGCACGAGAGGCACTGGACCGGGACCTGGCCCAGCTCGTCGCCGAGTCCGAGGTCGTCGAACCGGCGCTCCCGGCGGCGTACGCGGGCTGGGACAACCCGTGCTGGCACGCCTACCGCAGCCCCATGGAGCTCCCCATGGCCGTCCGGCTGGGCGACCTGCGGCTGCCCGAGAGCGAGAGCGCCGGCCTGGACATCCCGATGCTCGTACGGCTGCCGCTGGAGCGCGGCCTGTGGATCGACGCGGGGGCCGGTGACGTCGACGCGCTCCCGGACGCCGACGAACTGCGGGCGCGGGCGGCGCACACCGCGGTCGTGCTCGCGGCGCGGCTGCTCGCGGCCTATCCGGCGGGCGAGTTCAGCGTGCATGTCGTCGACCCGGGGGGCACGGCGGCGGGCGCGCTCGCCCCGCTCGTCGACGCCGGGGTGCTCGCCGGTCCCGTGGCCCGGGGCGCGGCGGGCGTCACCGACACGCTGACCCGGCTCACCGAGCGGGTCGACCTCGTCCAGATGGCGGTCAGGAACGGTGTGGCCGACTCTCTGCCGGATGATCTGGACGTCGCCGAGCAGCTGCTGATCGTGCACGACTTCCCGCACGGGTTCGACGACCGCGCCATCACCCGGCTGCGCTATCTCGCCGACGAGGGCCCGCCGGTCGGAGTGCACCTGATGCTGGTGGCCGACCGGGAGGACGCCGCCGGGTTCGGGCCGCTCCTCGACCCCCTGTGGCGGGCGTTGCTGCGTCTGACGCCGATGCCCGACGACCACCTGGCCGACCCGTGGGTGGGCCACGCGTGGACGTACGACCCGCCGATGATCCCGCCCGGCAGCGCGGTCCTGCATCAGGTGCTGGCGGAAGTGTCAAGGGCCAGGCGGGAGAGAGGCCTCTGACCTACCCGGACCCCATACACGCCCCTGAACTGCGCACTTGAGGCAACCTTTACCTAACCCTTTACCTTTCATGGGTCATTCGGGTACTCTTCTTGACGCGGAGGGGAGTACTCCCATACGCGGCGTTCCCGTCAATACGGACGACCGGCCCGATGGCCGTCGATCCCGGGGCGCCGGCCCGGGGCGCGGCAGGCGCCCGGGTGGAAGAGACCTCCGGCAGCGACGACGCTGATCAGTAGCCGTACGACGCCGGAGGCGCAGTGGACGTATCGATGACCCTGTGGGCACTGACCATTCTTGGTCTGTGTGCCCTGATCGCGGTCGACTTCTTCATCGGGCGAAAGCCCCACGACGTATCCATCAAGGAAGCCGGGATCTGGACCGTCGTCTGGATCGCGCTCGCCGCGCTCTTCGGCGTCGGCGTGACGATCTGGGGCAGCAGCCAGGCCGGCGGCGAGTTCTTCGCGGGCTTCATCACCGAGAAGTCGCTCAGTGTCGACAACCTCTTCGTCTTCATCCTGATCATGGCGAAGTTCTCGGTGCCCACCCAGCTCCAGCAGCGCGTGCTGCTGTTCGGCGTACTCATCGCCCTGGTGCTGCGGGCGATCTTCATCGCGGCGGGCGCCGCGGTGATCGCCAACTTCTCCTGGGTCTTCTACATCTTCGGCGCGTTCCTCATCTACACCGCCTGGAAGCTCGTCAAGGAGGCGATGGCGGACGACGAGGAGGAGGACTTCGAGGAGAACCGTGTCCTGAAGTCCATCGAGAAGAAGTTCGGCGTCGCCGACCGGTACCACGGCACGAAGCTCTTCATCCGGGAGCACGGCAAGAAGATCATGACGCCGCTCCTGGTCGTCATGCTCGCCATCGGCATGACCGATGTGCTGTTCGCGATGGACTCGATCCCCGCGATCTTCGGCCTGACCCAGGACCCGTACATCGTCTTCACGGCCAACGCGTTCGCCCTGATGGGCCTGCGCCAGCTGTACTTCCTCATCGGTGGCCTGCTCAAGAAGCTGGTCCACCTCAGCTACGGCCTGTCGGTGATCCTCGGATTCATCGGCGTGAAGCTGGTCCTGCACGCGCTGCACGAGAACGGTGTGCACGTGCCGGAGATCTCCATCCCGGTCTCGCTCGCCGTGATCTGCGGCGTCCTGATCATCACGACGATCACCAGCCTCATCGCCTCCAAGAAGCAGGCCGAGCGGGAAGCGGCCGAAGCGGCTCGCAAGGACAGCATCGAGGCCTAAGGACAGCATCGAGGCCTGACGGCATCGGCGTAGGAAATACCACCACCGGGGGGGGGGGGGGGGGGGGGGGGGGGGGGGGGGCCCCGGCGGGGGGGGGGGGGGGGGGGGGGGGGGGGGGGGTGTTGGGTACGAAAAACACACATGACGCCCCCCCCCACCGCTGGTGGCCGACCCCGAAACCCACCAAAACCGTCAAA
>NZ_JBIWKA010000007.1:310137-489695 GCF_044765445.1 Streptomyces sp. NPDC102467
CACCACCCCCCCCGGGGGGGGCGCGCCGCGCGCGCGGCGCCCCCCCCCCCCCCCGGGTCTTGGGTGGCGCCATAACCGGCCCCCCGCGGGGCCCCCCCGGCCCGGGGGGGAGGACCCCATGAGCCAGAAGTTCGCCCAGCTCGTCGATTTCGAGACCCGGCGCTTCGACGAGCTGAAGAGCCTGCTCGACCGGTTCGAGGAGCAGATGGCAGGAGAGCCGGGCGGCCCCACGCACCGCATCCTGCTCCAGGACCGTGAGCAGCCCGGACGCTATCTCGCGATCCTCGAGTTCACGTCGTACGACGACGCGATGCGCAACAACGAACGTCCCGAGGTCGCCCGGCTGAACGAACAGCTGACAGAGCTGTGCACGCGGCCACCGGCCTTCGTCAACTGCGACGTCAAGGACGTGCGCGAGCTGAAGTGAGGCCCGGCGAACGGGCACTGACGCGGCGCCGCAGTGGCGCCCCGCCCCGGGCACCATCGAGGGCATGATCACCGGACTCCGGGCACTGGCCACGCGCTGGACCGTCGCCGTCCCGGTGCCGGCGGTCGTGCGGCTCGCGTGCACGTGGGGGCGCGACCTGCCGGGCGTCCTCGTCGCCGTCGTCTCGGTGGTCCTCGCGGGATCCGTCCTCGCGGCCGTGCACCACGCGGAGGTCATCGCCCACCGCGTCGGCGAACCGTTCGGCTCGCTGGTCCTGGCCGTCGCCGTCACGATCAGCGAGGTCGCGCTCACCGTCACCCCGATGGCCGACAGAGGGCGGGACGCACGAAGCGGCCTCCAGGGGCCGAGACAGGCCTCGGCCGCCGGCATCCCCCGTGATAGACCCTCAAGGAGCATCCGCCCGACGTACGGAGGTCCTTGTGCCGCACACCCTCGCCACCGCGCCGATCCTGGTCCTGAACGGCCCGAACCTGAATCTGCTCGGCAAGCGGCAGCCGGAGATCTACGGCCACGACACCCTCGCCGACGTCGAGGCCCTGTGTGCCAAGGCCGCCGCCGCCCACGGCGCCACGGTGGACTTCCGGCAGTCCAACCACGAGGGCGAACTGGTCGACTGGATCCACGAGGCGCGCGAGCGGCACGTCGGCATCGTGATCAACCCGGCCGCCTACTCGCACACGTCTGTGGCGATCCTGGACGCCCTCAACACCTGTGACGGGCTGCCCGTGGTGGAGGTCCACATCTCCAACATCCACCAGCGCGAGGAGTTCCGGCACCACTCCTACGTGTCGCTGCGCGCCGACGGCGTGATCGCCGGATGCGGCGTGCAGGGTTACGCGTTCGGAGTGGAGCGGGTCGCAGCCCTGGCCGCGCCGGGCATCGCGGAAGCGTAAAGCGCTGGGGAGGCGCAAGGCACTGAGGAAGCAGGCACTTGGAAGCGCAAAACGCGCTTACAGGCGGCCCGCATCCACGATCCGTCGCAGGAACTGTCGCGTACGTTCCTGCTGCGGATCCCCGAACACGGCTTCCGGCGCGCCGCGTTCGAGCACCACCCCGCCCTCCAGGAAACACACCTGGTCGGCGACCTCGCGGGCGAAGCTCATCTCGTGGGTGGCCAGCACCATGGTCATGCCCTCGCCCTTCACATCGCGCACGACGTCGAGGACCTCGCCCACCAGCTCCGGGTCGAGGGCCGCGGTGATCTCGTCGAGGAGCAGCAGCCGCGGCCGTACGGCGAGCGCCCGCACGATCGCCGCACGCTGCTGCTGGCCGCCGCTGAGCCGGTCGGGGTACTCCAGGGCCTTCTCGTGGAGCCCGAGACGCTTCAACAACCCCCTGGCCCGCTCCTCGGCCTCCTCCCGCGCGACGCCGTGCACCCGGCGCGGGGCGAGCGTGACGTTCTCCAGGACGGTCATGTGCGGGAAGAGGTTGTACGCCTGGAAGACCACACCGATCCGCCGCCGCACGGCGTCCGCGTCCGTACGCGGGTCGGTGATCTCCTCGCCGTCGAGCCAGATCGCCCCGTCGTCGATCTCCTCCAGGAGGTTGGCGCAGCGCAGCAGCGTCGACTTGCCGGACCCGGAGGCGCCGATCAGTGCGGTCACGGTGTGCTGTGCCACCTCAAGGTCGACGTCGCGCAGCACCACCGAGCCGCCGAACGTCTTGCGTACGGACTCCATGCGCAGCACGGGTTCGCTGCGCTGCACCGGCTCGGTCATACGAGACCTCCTTGTGCCCGGCGCCGGTCCATACGGGCCGTCACCCAGTCGGTGAAGCGGGTCATGGGGATGGTGAGAGCGACGAAAACCAGACCCGCGACTACGTAAGGCGTGTAGTTGAAGTCCTTGCCGGCGATGATCTGCGCCGCGTACACGGCGTCCACCGCACCGCCGATCGACACGAGACCGGTGTCCTTCTGGAGCGACACCATGTCGTTCAGCAGAGGCGGCACCACGCGGCGTACCGCCTGAGGCAGCACTACGTAGCGCAGCGTCTGACGATGGTTGAGCCCGAGGGAGCGTGCGGCGGCCCGTTGCGAGGGGTGGACCGACTCGATTCCCGCGCGGAACACCTCGGCGACGTAGGCCGCATACGTGAGGACCAGGGCGACGCCACCAAGGACGACCGGGTCGGTGGTCACCCCTTGGAGACGGAGCGCGGGCACTCCGAAGATAACCATCAACAGGCAGATGATGAGCGGCAGTCCACGGAAGAAGTCCGTGTAAGCCGTGGCCAGAGCGCGCAGCGGGAAGAACACGGGGCCGCGCAAGGTCCGCGCGAGAGCGAGCAGCATCCCGAGGACGAGGACGCACGCTCCGCACACCAGCAACAGCCGTACGTTGAGCCAGAGTCCCTCGAGGACCTGCGGCAACGCCACGCGCGCGTAGTGCGCACTGAAGAAGGTCTCCTTCGTGCGCTCCCAGCCGGGGGAGCCGACGATGACGGCGAACAGGACGCCGCCCGTCACCAGAGTACTGAGCGCCGCCAGGCCGGTCGCCCGACGCGTGCGCCCGCGCTTGTAGCGCTCGCGCGCCATACGTCGCTCGGAGGGAACGTACGCGTCCTCGGCGGCGGACAGCTGTTTCTGGACGGTCACTTGAGCACCGGTGCGTCGACGGCGTCCGACAGCCACTTCTTCTCCAAGGCGGCGAGTGTGCCGTCCTTACGGAGGGCATCCACGGCGCCCGTCACGCACGACGTCAGCCCGCTCTCCTTGTCGAGGACGAGACCGAACTGCTCGGGTGTCCCGGCCGTGTTCTCGAACTGCCCCACGACCTTGGCGTCGGTGACTTCGGCGCCGGTGATGTAGAACGCGGTCGGCAGGTCGACCACGATGGCGTCCACCTGGCCGTTCTTCAGGGCGGACTTGGTGTAGTCGTTCTTCTGGTAGACGGCCGGCTTCTGGGTCGGCTTCACGAGGTCGTCGATGAAGTCCAGGCTGGTGGTACCCACTTGAGCGCCCAGCTTCACGTCCTTCAGGTCGGCGACGGTCTTCGCTTTCGCGGCCTTGGACGACTTCAGGGCGACGACTGCCTGCCGCACGTCGTAGTAGCCGGACGAGAACGCCACGGCCTTCTTGCGGGCGTCACTGATCGACACCTGGTTGATGTCGAAGTCGAACTTCTTCGCTCCGGGGGCGAAGGAACTGTTGAACGGCACGGTCTGCCATGCCACGTGGTCCGGACCGTAGCCGAGCCGCTTCGCCACGGCGTACGCGACCGCCGACTCGAAGCCCTTGCCGCCGGCCGGGTCGTCGTCGACGAACCAGGGCGCGTAGGCGGGCTTGTCGGTGCCCACGGTGAGTTTCCCGGACGCCACCGTGGCCAGCTTTCCAGGGGCGCAGGAGGCGGCCGTGGCGGGCTGGTCCGCGGCTTTCTTCTCGGGCTCGGGGGCGCAGGCCGCGGCGACGAGGACGACGGCGGAGCAGACGGCGAGGCGCGCGGCGCGGTGGGCGAGAGACATGGCGGGAGACTGGCAGCGCACAGGCCGGTCTGTCGAGGTCAGCCCGACAACTGTCCGCATCCTGGGAACAGACGTTGCATTCTTGTGAACAGCCGCCCGGCGCCCCTGTGTTGGCCCATGAGGGCCCTCGGGTCACCAGCCCCGCGCGCGCCACTCCTGAAGGTGCGGCCGCTCGGCCCCCAACGACGTGTCGCCCCCGTGCCCGGGGTAGACCCAGGTCTCGTCCGGGAGCGGCGCGAAGATCTTCGTCTCCACGTCCTCGATGAGGCTCGCGAACGCCTCCGGATCCTTGCGCGTGTTGCCGACACCGCCCGGGAAGAGGCAGTCGCCGGTGAAGACGTGCGGGTGCCCGTGCGGGTCGTCGTAGACCAGCGCGATGGAACCGGGGGTGTGGCCGACGAGATGGCGGGCCGTGAGGGTGATCCGGCCGAACTCGATGGCGTCACCGTCGTCCACGGCGACCTGCGTCGGCACCGGAATGCCCTCGGCGTCCTCGCGCCCCGCGTACGTGCGCGCGCCAGTGGCCTGAACGACCTCCGCGAGCGCCTGCCAGTGGTCCCCGTGCTGATGTGTGGTGACGACGGCCGCGATGCCGTCGTCACCGATGAGGCGGAGCAGCGTCGGGGCCTCGTTCGCCGCGTCGATCAGCAGCTGCTGGTCGGTCGCGCGGCACCGCAGCAGATAGGCGTTGTTGTCCATGGGCCCGACCGCGACCTTGGAGATCATCAGGTCCTGCAGCTCGTGCACGTCCGCCGCGCCGCCGACCTTCACCGCTCCGCTGTACGTCATGCGCTCAGCCTATAGCGGGGGCAGCGCGGGCAGGGAGCCCCGGTCCACGGAGAGGGCCGCGCCGTCCCTACGTCCCGACAGCCACCCCAGCAGGTCCGGCTGGCGGCCTGTGACGACCACGCCGAGCGGCGGGACCGCGCCGTCCTCGATCTCCTTCACGGAGAGGGCCTGCACCGCACCGGTGGAGATCAACCGGCCGTCGTCCTGCTTGATCAGCAGGGGCGCCAGGCCCGGGTGGTCGCGGAAACGCTTCGCGAGGAAGTCGATCTCCCGCTGGGTGAACTCCGCCGACAGGTCCTCCAGCTCGTGACCGATACCGAGGTCCACATGGTGCAGCTCGACCTCGGCCCAGCGCCGGAAGGGCACATGGAAGGCGATGTCCTTGACGCCGTTGCGCAGCTCTACTGTGCGTGACCAGTCCGCATCGACGGCCCCGACGCTCTGGAAGCGCTGCGCGCTCTCGCGTACGTCGTCGATCTGGGCGCGCAGCGCGCGCGGGGCGTCCCGCTCGATGTCGGCGTCGCGCGCCTCGGCGCTGTCGTACATGGGCCGGCCGGCGAGGACATTGACGAGCGCGTCCGCGTTCCGGGCGAGGTGGGCGAGCACGTGGCCGCGGCTCCACCCCGGAAGCCGTGACGGGTCGGTCACAGCTGCGTTGTCCAGGGTGTCGACCGCGGCGAGCAGCCGGTCGGTCGCTTCGCGTACAGACGCCAGGTCGCGCACATGATCACTCATGGCGCAGACGATAGCTGCGCCACACGTTCGGGTGAAGGTGGCCGACATCATGCCGTAATCGAATGTACGTGCTATAAGCTCGATCGCGGCATCGGGCATTCTTGGTAGTCCGGGTTTGTTACCAACCACGGGAACCGAACCGGCGCTGTCAGTGGCTCCCCCTAGTCTTCAAAACGACAGTCTTCTCAGGATTTCCCCGGGAGCTTCCCCGCGGAGTTCTCCAGGGTCGTCCTCGAGAGTCAGACCTCGTGAGACGGGGGCCCCGCCCCTGTCACTTCTCCCAAGAAAGGTACGGACCGGCGTGGCCGACCGTCTCATCGTCCGTGGCGCGCGCGAGCACAATCTCCGGAATGTCTCGCTCGACCTCCCGCGCGACTCCCTCATCGTCTTCACCGGT
Source organism: Streptomyces sp. NPDC102467 (assembly GCF_044765445.1). Taxonomy (NCBI): domain Bacteria; kingdom Bacillati; phylum Actinomycetota; class Actinomycetes; order Kitasatosporales; family Streptomycetaceae; genus Streptomyces; species Streptomyces sp. NPDC102467. The sequence goes on from NZ_JBIWKA010000007.1 coordinate 315,969, forward strand.
CTGTCCGGCTCCGGCAAGTCCTCGCTCGCGTTCGACACGATCTTCGCCGAGGGGCAGCGGCGCTACGTCGAGTCGCTGTCCTCGTACGCCCGCCAGTTCCTCGGCCAGATGGACAAGCCGGACGTCGACTTCATCGAGGGCCTCTCACCGGCCGTCTCGATCGACCAGAAGTCGACCTCGCGCAACCCGCGCTCCACGGTGGGCACCATCACCGAGGTCTACGACTATCTGCGCCTGCTCTTCGCGCGCATCGGCAAGCCGCACTGTCCCGAGTGCGGCCGCCCCATCGCGCGCCAGTCGCCGCAGGCCATCGTCGACAAGGTCCTGGAACTGCCCGAGGGCAGCCGCTTCCAGGTCCTCTCGCCGCTGGTGCGCGAGCGCAAGGGCGAATTCGTCGACCTGTTCGCAGACCTGCAGACCAAGGGCTACTCCCGCGCGCGCGTGGACGGCGAGACGATCCAGCTGTCCGAGCCGCCGACCTTGAAGAAGCAGGAGAAGCACACCATCGAGGTGGTCGTCGACCGCCTCACCGTGAAGGACTCCGCCAAGCGCCGCCTGACCGACTCCGTGGAGACCGCGCTCGGCCTGTCCGGCGGCATGGTCGTGCTCGACTTCGTCGACCTCCCCGAGGACGACCCCGAGCGCGAGCGCATGTACTCGGAGCACCTGTACTGCGCGCACGACGACCTGTCCTTCGAAGAGCTGGAGCCCCGCTCCTTCTCCTTCAACTCGCCCTTCGGCGCCTGCCCCGACTGCTCGGGTATCGGCACGCGCATGGAGGTCGACCCCGACCTGATCGTTCCCGACGAGGACAAGTCGCTCGACGAGGGCGCCATCCACCCGTGGTCGCACGGCCACACCAAGGACTACTTCGGCCGTCTCATCGGGGCGCTCGCCGACGCTCTCGGTTTCCGTACGGACATCCCGTTCGCCGGACTGCCGCAGCGCGCCAAGAAGGCGCTCATCTACGGCCACAAGACGCAGATCGAGGTCCGCTACCGCAACCGGTACGGGCGGGAGCGCGTGTACACGACGCCCTTCGAAGGCGCCGTGCCGTTCATCAAGCGCCGCCACAGCGAGGCCGAGTCGGACACGAGCCGTGAGCGCTTCGAGGGCTACATGCGCGAGGTGCCCTGCCCCACCTGTGAGGGCACGCGCCTCAAGCCGATCGTCCTGGCCGTCACGGTGATGGAGAAGTCCATCGCCGAGGTCTCGGCCATGTCCATCAGCGACTGCGCCGACTTCCTGGGCAAGCTCCGGCTGAACGCGCGCGACAAGAAGATCGCCGAGCGCGTCCTGAAGGAGGTCAACGAGCGGCTCCGCTTCCTCGTCGACGTAGGCCTCGACTACCTGTCGCTGAACCGGGCGGCCGGCACCCTCTCCGGCGGCGAGGCCCAGCGCATCCGGCTCGCCACCCAGATCGGCTCCGGACTCGTCGGTGTCCTGTACGTCCTGGACGAGCCGTCCATCGGTCTCCACCAGCGCGACAACCACCGCCTGATCGAGACGCTCGTCCGGCTGCGTGACATGGGCAACACGCTCATCGTGGTCGAGCACGACGAGGACACCATCAAGGTCGCCGACTGGGTCGTCGACATCGGCCCCGGCGCCGGCGAGCACGGCGGCAAGGTCGTACACAGTGGCCCGTTGAAGGAGCTGCTGAGCAACGCGGAGTCGGTGACCGGCCAGTACCTGTCGGGCAAGAGGGCCATCCCCGTTCCGGACATCCGGCGCCCCGTGGACCCGACGCGCCACCTCACCGTGCACGGAGCCAAGGAGAACAACCTGCGGGACATCGACGTGTCCTTCCCGCTCGGTGTCCTCACGGCCGTCACCGGAGTCTCGGGGTCCGGTAAGTCCACGCTGGTCAACGACATCCTGTACACGCACCTGGCACGGGAGCTGAACGGGGCGCGGTCCGTTCCCGGCCGTCACACGCGCGTGGAGGGCGACGACCTCGTCGACAAGGTCGTGCACGTCGACCAGTCGCCCATCGGTCGTACGCCCCGGTCGAACCCGGCGACGTACACCGGCGTCTTCGACCACGTCCGCAGGCTCTTCGCCGAGACCACGGAGGCGAAGGTCCGTGGCTACCTGCCGGGGCGCTTCTCCTTCAACGTCAAGGGCGGCCGCTGCGAGAACTGCTCGGGCGACGGCACGATCAAGATCGAGATGAACTTCCTGCCGGACGTGTACGTCCCGTGCGAGGTCTGCCACGGCGCGCGCTACAACCGGGAGACCCTGGACGTCCACTACAAGGGCAAGTCCATCGCCGAGGTGCTGGACATGCCGATCGAGGAGGGCCTCGCCTTCTTCGAGGCAGTCCCCGCGATCGCCCGCCACCTCAGGACGCTGAACGACGTGGGTCTCGGCTACGTCCGCCTCGGGCAGTCCGCACCGACCCTGTCCGGCGGTGAGGCCCAGCGGGTGAAGCTGGCGAGCGAGCTGCAGAAGCGTTCCACGGGGCGCACGGTCTACGTGCTCGACGAGCCGACCACCGGTCTGCACTTCGAGGACATCAGCAAGCTCATCACGGTGCTGTCCGGTCTCGTCGACAAGGGCAACTCGGTCATCGTCATCGAGCACAACCTGGACGTCATCAAGACCGCGGACTGGGTCGTCGACATGGGCCCCGAGGGTGGTAACGGAGGCGGCATCGTCGTCGCCGAGGGCACCCCCGAGCAGGTCGCGTCCGTACCGGCGAGTCACACCGGCAAGTTCCTGCGCGACGTCCTCGGTGCCGACCGGGTCAGCGACGCGTCGGTGCCCGCCACCCGCGCCCGTAAGAGCAGGGCGAAGAAGACCGTGGCGGCCGTCGAGGCCCCTGCCAAGAAGACGGCCTCGGCGAAGACCGCGAAGAAGTCGACAGCGACGTCCGCCAAGTCGACGGCCAAGACCGGCAAGCCGGCCAAGACCGCGGCCACGAAGCCCGCCGCGAAGAAGCCCGCCGCGAAGAAGACGGCCACCCGGGCCCGTAAGGCCTGACGGGCAACCGTAAGCGAGCGGTCACGTTCCGTGAAAAAACTGCGCCCCGCGGGAACTTCCCGCGGGGCGCAGTCCGTTCACTGATCAGCCGGCCTGGCCCTGCGGTTCACGAGGCTCCACGAACTGCATGTCCAGTTGAAGCTTGACAACATCACCAAGGAAACCCGCGCCGAAATCGAGGCCGAAGTCGCCGCGCCGGATCTCACCCGTCGCCTCGAACCCGGCGTGCCGCTGCCCGTCCGCCGGCGAATCGACGACCCCGCCGAACTCCACGTCGAGCGTCACCGGCCGGGTCACGTCACCGATGGTCAACTCGCCCTCCATGGACCAGTCCTCGTCCGCACCGCTCACCTCCGTCGAGCGGAAGGTCATGGTCGGACGCCGCTCCACGTCCAGCAGGTCCGCCGAGCGGGTGTGGGCGTCACGATCGGCATTGCCCGTGTCGATCGAGGCGAGCGCGATGGTGGCCGACACCCGCACGTCGGCCAAGGTTTCGCCCACGTGCAGGTCCGCCTCCAACTGCGTGAAGCGGCCGCGCACCTTCGCGATCCCCAGGTGCCGGATCGTGAAGTTCACCGCCGAGTGCAGCGGGTCCAGCGTCCAGGCGCCGGGCGCGAGCGGCAGCGCGGCGGTCGAATTCGTCGAAGTCGTCGAAGTCGTCGAATTCACAGTGGTCGAGAGGTCGTCAGCCATGCGTCAACCCTGTGCTCCCGGCGGCAGTTGAGGGAGGCCGGGCCGAGACTGGTAGTGACAGGGCCACGATCCGCCACCTGTCGCATTGATACGTTCAGGGAGTGGGTGACAACGAGTTGGGAACGTTCCTGCGCGCGTGCCGGGAAGCGGTCGCGCCTGCGGATGTGGGCCTGCCCGCCGGAGCGCGACGCCGTACGCCCGGGCTGCGCCGCTCCGAGCTGGCCACGCTCGCCGGCGTCAGCTCCGAGTACCTCACCCGCCTCGAGCAGGGTCGGGACCGCAACCCTTCGCCCTCGGTCCTCGGCGCCCTGGCCGACGCGCTGCGGCTCGACACGGGCGAGCGGCTGCTGCTGCGCCGCCTCGCCAAGGCGAGCGGGGCGGACGCCGTGTTCTGCTCGGGCGCCACGGCCCCGTCGTACGCCGTGCGGCCCACTGTCCGCGCCCTCCTCGACCGTCTGGAGCCCACACCCGCGGTCCTGGTCAACTGGGTCGGCGACATCCTCGCCCACACCGCCGGATACGCCCGGTTCGCCGCTCCGCTCGGCATCCTGGACGCTGATCAGCCGAACGTCGTGCGGTACCTGTTCACCGACGAGCGGGCCCGGACCGTCCATCCCGACTGGGACCGGGTCGCCGATGACCAAATGGCCCGGTTCCGGCAGGGGGCGCCGCTCCCGGACCCCCAAGTCGCGGCGCTCATCGACGAGTTGACAGTCACTGCCGGGGCGCCGTTCGCCGACCGGCTGGCCGCTTCGCCCACCCTTCCCCGGCGCGGCGGGCACGATCTGGTGGTCCACCCCGAGGTCGGCCCCCTGCGCCTGTCGTACGAGTCGCTGTCCCTGCCGGACGCCGACGGCCAGACGATCCTGGTCCACCTTCCCGCCGACGAGGCCACGTCGGCGGCGCTGGATCGCCTCAACGGCCGGACCCCGGGAACGCTCCGCGCGGTCAACGGGTGAGCCCGTCAGGGGCCGTCACAGTTCGCCTGCCTCGGACGCGTACGGAGGCTCCGCACCCGCCCGCGAGCAGGTGATCGCCGCCGCTCGCGCGGCGAACCGCAGCAGCCGTGCCCAGCTGTCGCCGCTCAAGCCTGCGACCGCAGCGGGGGACAGGGCGTCCTGTTGCGACAGGCCGTGCAGCAGCGCCGCGTTGACGGTGTCGCCGGCGCCGATCGTGTCCACGACCTCCACTCGCTCACCCGGGACGGAGTGCTCACCGCCGTCCTGCGTGAAGACGGTGAGCCCGTCGCCGCCGCGAGTGATCACCACGGCCGCGGGACCGGCGGACAGCCACTCCCGGGGAGTACCGCCGAGCCACTGTGCGTCCTCCTCGGAGAGCTTGAGGACCGTGGTGGTCGGCAGCCAGCTCTTGAAGCGGGCCCGGTAGGCGTCCGCGTCGGGGATCAGGCCGGCCCGGATGTTCGGGTCGAGCGCGGTGCACACGCCCTGCGCGGCGGCCGAGCGCATCAGCTCTTCGTAGGCGGTCGCCCCCGGTTCCAGGACCAGGGAGCAGGTGCCGAACGACACCGCGCGCGTGCCCGCGGGAAGCGCGTCCGGCACCGTGAAGAGCCGGTCGGCGGTTCCCTCCACGTAGAAGGAGTAGCCGGCCGAGCCGTCCGCCCCGATGGACGCGACGGCCAGCGTCGTCGGCTCGTCGCCCCGCTGTACCGGGGCCACGTCCACGCCGGCTGTCCGCAACCCGTCGAGCAGGGCTTCACCGAACGCGTCGCGGGACACGCGTGAGCAGAAGGCGACGGCGGAGCCGAGCCGGCCGAGCGCGACCGCCGTGTTGTACGGTCCGCCGCCGAGCCGGGGCGCGAGAGGGGGCAGCGCGTCGGCCGGGCCGTCGTCGGGGGCCGCGGCGAGCGGGACGAGGTCGATCAGGGCCTCTCCGGCGACGACGATCACGATGGTTCCTCTCGGACGGGTGGTACGGAGCCCCGGGGCGGGTGCCGAAGGCAGGCTAGAGCCTGATGGCGCGCGGGGCGGCACGCGCCCCCGACCCGGGCACGTCCGGCGCCGATACGGGCACGTGGAGCGACCGGATCGGGCAGCGCGCCCGGGTCGGCGGGGCACCGAGGAAGCTCGATCCCTCAGGGGTCCTGCGAAGCGCTCGATTCGGCAGGGGGCCTGGGAAGCGTCCGATTCCTCGCCGGTATCGTCTGATCTGTCACCCCTGCCTCACTCCAGCCTCGCCCCTTTCTCTCGCCCCTTTCTCTCGTCCTTTCTCTCATCCCTGCCTCGATCCTGTTCCAGGGAACAGCGCCTCTTGTGGAGTCCAGATGCCCGGCACGACCTCCTCCCGCATCTCCCGCCGCACCGCCCTGCGCGGCGCCGCCGTCGCGGGGACGGCCGGGCTCGGCCTGACCGCCTGTTCGACCGGTTCCGGCGGCGGCGCGGCCGCCGCGCCCACCGCGCCGGTCGACCTGGGCAAGGCCGACGAGGTGCCCGAGGGCGGGGCGAAGCTCTACAAGGACGAGCACGTTGTCGTCAGCCGCACCAAGGACGGCGGCTACAAGGCGTTCAGCACGATCTGCACCCACGCGGGCTGCCCGATCGCGATGCTGAAAGGCACGGAGCTGACGTGCAACTGCCACGGCAGCAAGTTCGACGCGACGACCGGCAAGGTGCTGCACGCGCCGGCGACCGAGCCGCTGGAAGAGCTTTCGGTGCAGGTCGAGGGCGGCAAGATCGTCGCGGACCCGCAGAAATAAGCGGAGACAACCCCCTCCTAGCGGCGGGGACGGCTCACTCCCAGTCCCAGCTGATCCCCAGCAGCCCCGCGCGCACCTGTGGTTCCACCAGGTGCACCGATCGGTGGCGGCCGCTCAGTGCCAGCTCCTTGCGGCCGGCGCGTGGCGCCGCCGTCGACTGCTGGGCGAAGCGGTGGCAGCGCACGGGCAGCGTGTCGTCGGCGAAGCGGATCTGGAGCGCGTACTGCCCGCCCGCGACGCCGAACCCACGGAGGTACTCGGTCGAGGCGCCGGCCGTGCCGTCCTCGAAGCCGTAGCGGAAAAGGTGGGTGTCGCCGGTCCGCAGCTGTGCGTCGAAGAGCAGCTCCGCCACCAGGATCCCCGCTTCGGCGTCCCAGCGCACGCGCCCTGTACGGCAGTTCTCCAAGGCATGCACCGTCACGTCGTGCGGCGAGCATCCGGGGTCGCCGTGGTAAATGGCCACATAGCGATCCACCCCGTCGCGGTGCGCTCTCACTATGTGCTGGGAATCTTTGCCGAGCAGTTCCTTGCGGGGCCCGATCCGTACCCGCTCATGCTGTCCCACGGTGTGCAGACCGCCGTCCAGCGGTGACTCCACCTCCGCGAGCAGGCGCTCCAGCACCCCGGATGCCTCGACCAGCGAGCGGTACGAGCAAGCCGCGAGCCGCCGAGGGGTGACGGCGTCCCCGGTCGGGCCGAGCAGCCGGATCAAGGACTCCTCGGGCAGTTCGAGGATCGCCTCCAGGGCGCGTACGGCCCGCATCGACTCGGGGCGCTGCGGACGCCGGGCGCCCTGCTGCCAGTAGCTCAGGCTCGTCACGCCGACCGTGATGCCCTGGCGCGAGAGATGGTGCTGGACCCGGTGCAGGGGCAGCCGCCGGGCGGCGATCGCGGCCCGCAGAGCGAGGTGGAAGGGGCCGGTGCGCAGGGCCGCCTCCAGGGTCGGGGTCTGTGCCGCTTCCTTGTGCCGTTCGCCTAGCCGCATCCGGCCTCCTGCCTCTTTGCGCGTGAGTGGGTCACATCCGTACGGCGTCCTGCCCGCCCCAAGTCACCCGGCATTGAAGCGTGTTGACCTGCACTCGACAAGGTTCAATGCGCGTCATCGCGTCCGGATACGGTCGTCCGCGGCTCGCCCGCCCGGGTCGGACCAGGTCGGACCCGGGCGCCGGGCTCCCGGGCCGATCTCGGCGCGGCCTCGGAGTGACCGGCCCCACCGGCGCCGGGCACGCCGCACTGTCACACCCCGCCAGTAGGGTGTCTGACATGGCCGACCCCTCCAGCTACCGCCCCAAGCCGGGACAGATTCCCGACTCCCCAGGGGTGTACAGGTTCCGCGACGAGCACCGCCGGGTGATCTACGTCGGAAAGGCGAAGAGCCTGCGCCAGCGACTGGCGAGCTACTTCCAGGACCTGGCGAATCTGCACCCCCGCACGCGCACCATGGTCACCACGGCCGCCTCCGTGGAATGGACCGTGGTGTCCACGGAGGTCGAGGCGCTGCAGCTGGAGTACTCCTGGATCAAGGAGTACGACCCGCGGTTCAACGTCAAATACCGCGACGACAAGAGCTACCCGTATCTCGCGGTGACGATGAACGAGGAGTTCCCGCGTGTTCAGGTGATGCGTGGTCAGAAGAAGAAGGGCGTGCGCTACTTCGGGCCGTACGGGCACGCCTGGGCGATCCGCGACACCGTGGACCTCCTCCTGCGCGTCTTCCCGGTCCGCACCTGCTCGGCGGGCGTGTTCAAGAACGCGACCCGGACCGGCCGCCCCTGCCTCCTCGGCTACATCGGCAAGTGCGCGGCCCCCTGTGTGGGCCGCGTCACCCCCGAGGAGCATCGCGAACTGGCCGAGGAGTTCTGCGACTTCATGGCCGGCCGCACCGGCACGTACATCCGCCGCCTGGAGAAGGACATGGCGGTGGCCGCCGAGGACATGGAGTACGAGCGCGCGGCGCGCCTCCGTGACGACATCGGGGCCTTGAAGAAAGCCATGGAGAAGAGCGCGGTCGTCCTCGCGGACGCCACCGACGCCGATCTCATCGCCCTCGCGGAGGACGAGCTGGAGGCCGCCGTCCAGATCTTCCACGTGCGCGGCGGACGCGTCCGCGGTCAGCGCGGCTGGGTCACCGACAAGGTCGAGGCGGTCACCAGCGGTGACCTGGTCGAGCACGCGCTGCAGCAGCTCTACGGAGAGGAGACCGGGGACTCCGTCCCCAAGGAGGTCCTCGTCCCGGCGCTGCCCGACCCCCTGGAGCCCGTCCAGGCCTGGCTCACCGAGCGTCGAGGGTCGAGCGTGTCGCTGCGCATCCCGCAGCGCGGCGACAAGAAGGCGCTCATGGAGACGGTGCACAGGAACGCGCTGCACGCGCTCGCCCTGCACAAGACGAAGCGCGCCTCCGACCTCACCACGCGCTCCCGCGCCCTGGAGGAGATCGCCGAGGCCCTCGACCTGGACAGCGCCCCGCTGCGCATCGAGTGCTACGACATCTCGCACCTCCAGGGCGACGACGTAGTGGCCTCCATGGTGGTCCTGGAGGACGGCCTCGCCCGTAAGAGCGAATATCGCCGCTTCCAGATCAAGGGCTTCGAGGGCCAGGACGACGTCCGCTCCATGCACGAGGTGATCACGCGCCGCTTCAAGCGCTACCTCGCCGCGCAGGAGAAGTCGGGGGAGTGGTCCGACGCCGAGTCGGCGGACGAGGACGGGCCGGTCGAGTCCAGCCTCACCGAGGACGACGGCCGCCCCAAGAGGTTCGCGTACCCGCCGCAGCTCGTCGTGGTCGACGGCGGTCAGCCGCAGGTCGCGGCGGCCAAGCGGGCCCTGGACGAGCTGGGCATCGACGACATCGCGGTGTGCGGCCTCGCCAAGCGCCTCGAAGAGGTCTGGGTGCCGGACGAGGACGACCCGGTGGTCCTGCCGCGCACCAGCGAGGGCCTCTATCTCCTCCAGCGCGTCCGTGACGAGGCCCACCGCTTCGCGATCACCTACCAGCGCACCAAGCGGGCCAAGCGCTTCAGAGCAGGCCCTCTGGACGAGGTGCCGGGCCTCGGCGACGCGCGCAAACAGGCGCTCATCAAGCACTTCGGTTCGGTGAAGCGGCTCAGGTCCGCCACAATCGACCAGATCTGCGAGGTTCCCGGCATAGGCCGCAAGACGGCCGAGACGATTGTGGCGGCTTTCGCTCAGGCGGCACCTGCGGCGCCCGCGGTGAACACAGCCACCGGAGAGATCATGGAAGACGAAGAACCCACGGCCGAAGAGCACACTGACTCAGAACCCACGGCCGTAGAGCACACCGACGCAGAACCCACGGCCGAAAAGCACACCGACGCAGAACCCACCGACGAAGAACACGTCGGCGCAGAGCACGCCACGGAGCACGCGACGGACGCGCGCCCCGCGGAGGAGCCCGTCAGCACGGGAGCCTCGGAAGAACGACGGGGGCAGGAGCCATGAGCGAGCAGGATCACGAGAGCAGCGCCACCAGCGCCACGAGCGGTACGGCGGACAGCCCCGCACAAGCGGAACACGGAGCACAGGTGAGCACCGGTACGACCAACGACACCCCGAGCACCCCGGACACCGCCATCCCCGAGCTGGTGATCATCTCCGGGATGTCCGGCGCGGGCCGTTCCACCGCGGCGAAGTGCCTGGAGGACCTCGGCTGGTTCGTCGTCGACAACCTGCCGCCGGCCCTGATCCCCACCATGGTGGAGCTCGGCGCCCGCTCGCAGGGCAACGTGGCGCGGATCGCGGTCGTCGTCGACGTACGGGGCAGGCGCTTCTTCGACAACCTCCGGGAGTCCCTCGCGGACCTGGAGTCCAAGCACGTCACGCGCCGCATCGTCTTCCTGGAGTCCTCCGACGAGGCACTGGTGCGCCGCTTCGAGTCGGTACGGCGCCCGCACCCGCTCCAGGGCGACGGCCGCATCGTCGACGGCATCGCGGCCGAGCGTGAGCTCCTTCGCGAGCTGCGCGGCGACGCCGACCTCGTCATCGACACCTCCAGCCTGAACGTGCACGAGCTGCGCGCCAAGATGGACGCCCAGTTCGCGGGCGAGGAGGAGCCCGAGCTGCGGGCCACCGTCATGTCGTTCGGCTTCAAGTACGGCCTGCCCGTCGACGCCGACCTCGTCGTCGACATGCGCTTCCTGCCGAACCCGCACTGGGTCCCGGAGCTGCGCCCCTTCACCGGACTCAACGAAGAAGTCTCGAACTACGTCTTCTCGCAGCCCGGCGCCAAGGAGTTCCTCGACCGCTACACCGAGCTGCTCCAGCTGATCGCGGCGGGCTACCGCCGCGAGGGCAAGCGCTACGTGACCATCGCCGTCGGTTGTACGGGCGGTAAGCACCGCTCCGTCGCCACGTCGGAGAAGCTCGCAGCCCGACTCGCCTCGCAGGGCGTGGAGACCGTGGTCGTCCACCGCGACATGGGCCGCGAATGACAGGACGTACGCTGCGGCTCACCAGCAGGATCGGCCGCAGAAGCTCACCGCCCAGGCTCCGCAAGGGCGCCACGCCCAAGGTCGTCGCCCTCGGCGGCGGCATGGGCCTGTCGGCGTCCCTGGCCGCGCTGCGCCGGATCACGGGCGACCTCACGGCCGTCGTCACGGTCGCCGACGACGGCGGCTCCAGCGGTCGCCTCCGCGACGAGCTGGGCGTGCTTCCGCCCGGGGACCTGCGCAAAGCCCTCGCGGCGCTGTGCGGCGACGACGACTGGGGCCAGACCTGGGCCCGCGTCATCCAGCACCGTTTCCAGTCGCCCGGGGAAATGAACGGACACGCGGTCGGCAATTTGCTGATCGTCGCCCTGTGGGAGCAGCTCGGCGATCATGTCCAGGCCCTGGACCTGGTCGGCAAGCTGCTCGGCGCGCACGGGCGCGTGCTGCCCATGTCCGCGGTGCCGCTGGAGCTCCAGGCCCTGGTCAAGGGGCACGATCCGGCCCGGCCGGAGGACGTGGAGACGGTGCGCGGGCAGGCCACCGTGGCGCTCACGCCCGGCGAGGTCCAATCCGTCCACCTGGTGCCGCACGACCCGCCGGCGGTGCCCGAGGCGGTCGCCGCGGTGCTCGACGCGGACTGGGTGGTGCTCGGCCCCGGTTCCTGGTTCTCGTCCGTGATCCCCCATCTGCTCGTACCCGAACTGATGGACGCACTCGTCGAGACGAAGGCCCGCCGGGTCCTCTCGCTCAACCTCGCGCCGCAACCCGGAGAAACCGATGGGTTCTCACCGCAGCGTCATTTGGAGGTTTTGGGACGACACGCCCCTAAACTCGCCCTGGACGTGGTGCTGGCCGACGAGGCCGCCGTGCCCGATCGCGAGTCTTTGACCGACGCCGCCAAGGAGCGCTTCGGTGCCGCGGTCGAGCTGGCGCCGGTAGCCAGGCCCGACGGGACTCCGAGGCACGATCCGGAGCTGTTGGCCGCCGCGTACGACCGTATTTTTCGGATGCATGGAAGGATCGGCCCATGGCGATGACGGCAGCGGTGAAGGACGAAATCTCCCGGCTCCCCGTCACCCGAACCTGCTGCAGAAAGGCCGAGGTCTCGGCGATTCTGCGGTTCGCGGGCGGCCTTCACCTGGTGAGCGGCCGCATCGTGATCGAGGCGGAGCTGGACACCGCGATGGCCGCACGGCGGCTCAAGCGGGACATTCTGGAGATCTTCGGACACAGCTCGGAGTTGATCGTGATGGCGCCCGGCGGACTCCGCCGCGGCTCGCGTTTTGTCGTACGAGTAGTCGCGGGCGGCGACCAGCTGGCCCGCCAGACGGGCCTGGTGGACGGCCGCGGCCGACCGATCCGGGGGCTTCCGCCGCAGGTGGTCTCGGGGGCCACCTGCGACGCCGAGGCGGCCTGGCGCGGCGCCTTCCTGGCACACGGCTCGCTCACCGAGCCCGGCCGCTCCAGCTCGCTCGAGGTGACCTGCCCGGGCCCGGAGGCCGCGCTGGCCCTGGTCGGCGCCGCCCGTCGGCTCTCCATCGCGGCGAAGGCCCGCGAGGTGCGCGGCGTGGACCGCGTGGTCGTCCGCGACGGCGACGCGATCGGCGCGCTGCTCACCCGGATGGGCGCACACGAACAGTTGCTGGCCTGGGAGGAGCGGCGGATGCGCCGCGAGGTCCGCGCCACCGCGAACCGCCTGGCGAACTTCGACGACGCGAACCTGCGCCGCTCGGCCCGCGCGGCCGTCGCCGCCGGCGCCCGTGTGCAGCGCGCTCTGGAGATCCTCGCCGACGAGGTGCCCGAGCATCTCGCGGCCGCCGGACGCCTGCGCATGGAGCACAAGCAGGCCTCCCTGGAGGAACTGGGCGCGCTCGCCGACCCGCCGCTGACCAAGGATGCGGTCGCGGGCCGCATCCGGCGCCTGCTCGCCATGGCGGACAAGCGGGCGCAGGACCTCGGTATCCCGGGCACGGAGTCGAGCCTCACCGAGGAGCTCGCGGAGGACCTGACGGACGAGATGGCGCGGGAGATGGCGGACAACCTGGCGAGCTGAGCCGCTGGACGTACGCCATAGGGACGTCGTACATACGTCCCTATAGTGCGTCTTAGGCGCGTACCGGGTACGTCCTGGATGCGTCGACAAGCCGGTGGTGGCACCCCTGAAGGGGGCCACCACCGGCTTTTTGCCACCTCTGAAGGTGACGCGAGACCCCCTTGACTTGACCATGAACTGTCATGAGTCTGGCGGCTGTTCGCTTCTGTGGCAGCACGCCACGACCGCGGCAGACCACCGCAAGGGGGGCTCATGAGACGAAGAGCGAGATCGATCCTCGCTGTCGGAGCACTTGTCCTGGGAGTTGGAGGGGCCGCACTCACGCCCGTCGCCCAGGCGGAGAGCGGAAGTACGGAGAGTGGAAGTACAGCGAGCGCGAACCCTGGCGCGGACGCCGTCAAGGTGTTCCGCGCCGACGTGTCGAAGGAGCAGATCCCGCTGCTCCTCCAGGCCGGCCAGGACGGCCCCGAACTCGCCGAGCAGGTGCCCGAGAAGGGCACCGCCGAAGTCGAGGTCTACCTCACCGACCAGCAGGCCGGAGCGCTGCGCGACAAGGGCGTGAAGGTCACCGAACACCGGCTGACGGCCAAGGCCGAGGCGCGCGTCGAGGCCGCGGACGAGGGCGTCTTCCGCCCGTACAGCGGCAAGGGGAACCTCCAGGACGAGATCGTCCGCACCGGCCAGGAGCACCCCGACCTCACCAAGGTCGTCTCCATCGGCAAGACGCTCCAGGGCCAGGACATTCTCGCGCTGAAAGTCAGCAAGGGCGCCAAGAAGACCAAGGACGGCGTCAAGCCGTCGGTCCTCTACATGTCCAACCAGCACGCGCGCGAGTGGATCACTCCGGAAATGACCCGGCGCCTGATGCACTACTACGTGGACAACTACGCCAAGGACCGGCGTATTAAGAAGATCGTCGATTCCACGGAGCTGTGGTTCGTCCTGTCGGCCAATCCCGATGGCTACGACTGGACGTTCGACCCGGACGGCAACCGGCAATGGCGCAAGAACATGCGCGACGTGAACGGGGACGGCGCGTACACCACCGGCGACGGAGTCGACCTCAACCGCAACTTCGCCTACAAGTGGGGTTACGACGACGAGGGTTCGTCGCCGCGCACCGCCAGCGAGACCTATCGCGGCGCGAGCCCGAACTCCGAGCCCGAGACCAAGGCCCTCGACGCCTTCGAGAAGCGGGTCGGCTTCGACTACGCCATCAACTACCACTCCGCCGCCGAGCTGCTGCTCTACGGAGTGGGCTGGCAGGTCGCCACGCCGACCCCCGACGACGTGCTCTACAAGGCGCTCGCCGGAACCCCGGAGAACTCCGCGATCCCCGGCTACCACCCGCAGGTCTCCTCCGAGCTGTACACGACCAACGGCGAGGCCGACGGACACGCGGCCAATGTGAACGGCGTCTCGATGTTCACGCCCGAGATGAGCACGTGCCAGACCGCCTCGAACGTGGACCCGGACGACGCCTGGCGGCCTCAGGACTGCGCGTCGATCTTCACGTTCCCGGACGACGAGAAGCTCATCCAGGACGAGTTCGCGAAGAACATCCCCTTCGCCCTCTCCGTCGCGGAGACCGCCTCGCACCCGGACCAGCCGTCGTCCTCGGTCGGTCTGGACGCGCCCGACTTCACCCCTGCGACCTTCTCGACCTCGTACGCGCGCGGCGGCGATCAGGAAGTCTCCGTGGTCGCCCGTAAGTCCGTGCGCGACAAGGAGCTGAACTACCGCCTCAATGGCGGCCGTTCGCACGACGAGGAATTGCGCGCCTGGAAGGGGGGAGAGACCTACGGAGGCGAGGACAATCTCCACTTCGACGCCTATAGGGCGAAGGTCGAGGACGCCGATGTGGGCGACAAGGTAGAGGTGTGGTTCACGGGTCGCACGAAATCCGGAAAGCGCACTTCCAGTGACCACTTCACGTACACGGTCGCGGAGCGTCCGAAGGCCGACACTCTTGTCCTCGCGGAAAACGACGCCACAGGGCAGCAAACAGCGGCATACGTAGACGCGCTCAAGGCGGACGGCCACAAGGCCGCTGTTTGGAACGTCGCCACGCAGGGTGTGCCGGACGCGCTCGGAGTTCTCGACCACTTCAAGACCGTCGTCCACTACACGGGCGCGGACCGTCCCGGCCTCGCCACGCAGCTCGCCCTGCGCGACTTCCTGAACGAGGGCGGCAAGTTGATCGAGGCCGGCGAGAAGGCGGGCGGCTCCGTCGACATCGGCGACACCACGACGAACGACTTCAGCCAGTACTACCTGGGCGCCTACTCGCGCACGGCGGCACCGGTCGCCACCCGGTTCGAGGGCTCCGGCGCGCTCGCCGGGCTCACCGCCACCCTCGGTGACGCGCCCGGCAACCCGCTCGGCGGCGCCGGCCTGTACGAGGCCACCTCGGCCACCCTGCCGCAGTTCAAGAGCGCCGGGGCCGGTCAGTACGAAGGCGCAGGGATGGCCGCAGCCGTGCACACGGACGACGCCTACAAGCGCCTGACCCGCACCGTCGACCTCACCGGCGTCACCGCGGCCGACCAGCCTGCCCTGCGCACGCAGCTGCTGTGGGACACCGAGTCCGGCTACGACCACGTACTCCTGGAAGCGCACATCCTCGGCGCCGAGGACTGGACGACCCTGCCGGACAAGGAGGGGCAGACCACGAACGCCGTACCCACCGAGTGCGAGGCCGGATTCCTCATCGAGGACCACCCGTCCCTCAAGCGCTACCTGACGCCCGACGGTGCCGCCTGCAAGAACTACGGCACCTCCGGGGCCTGGAACAGCCTCACGGGCTCCTCTGACGACTGGAAGACCGTCACGTACGACCTGAGCGCCTACGCGGGCAAGAACGTGGAGGTGTCGCTCAGCTACGTGTCCGACCCCGGCACCGGGGGCGAGGGAGTGCGCGCCGACAACGCGGCCGTCGTCATCGGAGGACAGGTCAGGGAGAACGAGGACTTCGAGACGTCCCTCGGCGTCTGGCAGGTCCCGGGACCACCCGAGGGGAGCCCGGCCGCCGTCGAGGACTGGGCGCGCGCCCAGGACCTCTTCACGACGTACGGGGCGATCAGTACTCCCGACAGCGTTCTCCTCGGATTCGGCCTGGAACACGTCACTACGACCGCCGATCGAAATGCGCTCATCGGAAAGGCCCTGCGCTCAATTAGCGACTGAGTGGCCGTGGGGCTGAGCGGCTCTGAACGGTACTGAAAGCCCCTGAACGACCCTGAAATACGCGGGAAATATGCAGCGGTCCGTACGTTACTGGCGAGTACGGGCCGCTGTGTCATACCTGGAACCACTCGATGTCACCCCAAGCCCTTATGGGAGGTAGGGTCGGAGGCGGTCGGGGACATCCCAATACATCTCGCCGGCGTCGAATCCGGCGTACCAACGAGGAGATCGGTTCGTGACGATCCGCGTAGGCATCAACGGCTTTGGCCGCATCGGTCGTAACTACTTCCGCGCGCTGCTTGAGCAGGGTGCGGACATCGAGATCGTGGCTGTCAACGACCTGGGTGACACTGCGACCACCGCGCACCTTCTTAAGTACGACACCATCCTGGGCCGTCTCAAGGCCGAGGTGTCGCACACAGAAGACACCATTACGGTCGACGGCCACACCATCAAGGTGCTGTCCGAGCGCAACCCCGCCGACATTCCGTGGGGCCAGCTGGGAGTCGACATCGTCATCGAGTCGACCGGCATCTTCACCAAGAAGGCCGACGCCGAGAAGCACATCACCGGTGGCGCCAAGAAGGTCCTCATCTCGGCTCCGGCCAAGGACGAGGACATCACGATCGTGATGGGCGTCAACCAGGACAAGTACGACGCGGCGAACCACCACGTCATCTCGAACGCCTCCTGCACCACCAACTGTGTGGCGCCGATGGCCAAGGTTCTCGACGAGAACTTCGGCATCGTCAAGGGCCTGATGACGACGGTTCACGCGTACACGAACGACCAGCGCATCCTGGACTTCCCGCACTCGGACCTGCGCCGCGCCCGCGCCGCCGCCGAGAACATCATTCCGACCACGACGGGTGCCGCCAAGGCCACCGCCCTGGTCCTGCCGCAGCTCAAGGGCAAGCTCGACGGCATCGCGATGCGCGTCCCGGTCCCGACCGGTTCCGCCACCGACCTGGTGGTGACGCTGCAGCGCGAGGTCACCAAGGACGAGGTCAACGCCGCGTTCAAGAAGGCCGCCGATGACGGTGACCTCAAGGGCTTCCTGACGTACACCGAGGACCCGATCGTGTCCTCGGACATCGTCAGCGACCCGTCGTCCTGCACCTTCGACTCCTCCCTGACCATGGTCCAGGAGGGCACGTCGGTGAAGATCCTCGGCTGGTACGACAACGAGTGGGGCTACTCCAACCGCCTCGTGGACCTGACGGTCTTCGTCGGTGGTCAGCTCTAGAGTTCTGGAGCAGCAAGGCATCTCGATGTGAGCGAAGGGTCCGGACCCGCGCGACGCCGCGCGTCGGTCCGGGCCCTTCGCGCGTCAGCCTCACAGCCTCACTAGGAGTCCAGTCATGAAGACCATTGAGGAACTTCTCGCCGAAGGGGTCGACGGCAAGCGGGTGTTCGTCCGCGCCGACCTCAACGTCCCGCTGTCCGACGGCCTGATCACCGACGACGGCCGTATCCGCGCCGTCCTGCCCACCGTCAAGGCGCTGGCCGACGCGGGCGCCAAGGTGGTCGTCGCCTCCCACCTGGGCCGTCCCAAGGGCGCCCCGGACCCCGCGTTCTCCCTGCTGCCCGCCGCCGAGCGCCTCGCCGAACTCCTGGGCAAGCCGGTCGCGTTCGCCCAGG
Source organism: Streptomyces sp. NPDC102467 (assembly GCF_044765445.1). NCBI lineage: Bacteria > Bacillati > Actinomycetota > Actinomycetes > Kitasatosporales > Streptomycetaceae > Streptomyces > Streptomyces sp. NPDC102467. Next base: position 333,685 of record NZ_JBIWKA010000007.1, read on the forward strand.
ACACGGTCGGCCCCGCCGCGCACGACGCCGTGAACGGCCTGGAGCCGGGTCAGGTCGCCGTCATCGAGAACCTGCGCTTCAACGCGGGGGAGACGAGCAAGGACGACACCGAGCGCGGCGAGTTCGCCGATCAGCTCGCGGCACTGGCCGATGTCTACGTAGGCGACGGTTTCGGTGCGGTGCACCGTAAGCACGCTTCCGTGTACGACCTTCCGGCCCGGCTGCCGCACTACGCCGGGTTCCTCATCGCCACCGAGGTCGGCGTCCTGAAGAAGCTCACGGACGACGTCAAGCGCCCCTACGTGGTCGCGCTCGGCGGCGCCAAGGTCTCCGACAAGCTGGCCGTCATCGACCAGCTGCTCGGCAAGGCCGACCGGCTGCTCATCGGTGGCGGCATGGTCTTCACGTTCCTCAAGGCCAAGGGCTACGAGGTCGGTACCTCGCTCGTCCAGGAGGACCAGCTCTCGGCGGTGACCGAGTACCTTCAGCGCGCCGAGAAGAACGGCGTGGAGATCGTGCTGCCGGTGGACGTCGTGGTCGCGCCCGGGTTCCCCGACCTCAAGACGAAGGCCCCGACCGACGCCACCACCGTCGCCGCGGACGCCATGCCCGCCGATCAGATGGGCCTGGACATCGGCCCGGAGTCCGGCACGCTGTACGCCTCGAAGCTCGCCGACGCGCAGACCGTCTTCTGGAACGGCCCGATGGGCGTCTTCGAGCACCCCGACTACGCCGAGGGCACCAAAGCGGTCGCCCAGGCCCTCCTCGACTCCCCGGGCTTCACCGTGGTGGGCGGCGGCGACTCCGCCGCCGCCGTCCGTACCCTGGGCTTCGACGAGAAGGCATTCGGCCACATCTCGACCGGCGGCGGCGCCTCCCTCGAGTACCTCGAGGGCAAGACGCTGCCCGGTCTCGCCGCACTGGAGGACTGACCCCGCATGACCGCTCCCGTACAGGGCCGCACGCCGTTGATGGCCGGCAACTGGAAGATGAACCTCAACCACCTCGAGGCCATCGCGCACGTCCAGAAGCTCGCCTTCGCCCTCGCCGACAAGGACTACGAGGCCGTCGAGGTCGCCGTCCTGCCGCCCTTCACCGACCTGCGCTCCGTGCAGACGCTGGTCGACGGCGACAAGCTCAAGATCAAGTACGGCGCCCAGGACGTCTCGGCGCACGACTCCGGTGCGTACACCGGTGAGATCTCGGGCCCGATGCTCGCCAAGCTCAAGTGCACGTTCGTCGCGATCGGCCACTCCGAGCGGCGGCAGTACCACAATGAGAGCGACGAACTTGTCAACGCCAAGGTGAAGGCCGCCTACAAGCACGGCCTGACCCCGATCCTGTGCGTCGGCGAGGAGCTGGACGTGCGCGAGGCGGGCAACCACGTCTCCCACACGCTCGCGCAGGTCGAGGGCGGCCTCAAGGACCTGCCCGCCGAGCAGGCCGAGACCATCGTCATCGCGTACGAGCCGGTGTGGGCCATCGGTACCGGCAAGGTGTGCGGCGCCGACGACGCGCAGGAGGTCTGCGCGGCGATCCGCGGCAAGCTCGCCGAGCTGTACTCGCAGGACGTGGCCGACAAGGTCCGCATCCAGTACGGCGGTTCCGTGAAGTCCGGCAACGTAGCGGAGATCATGGGCAAGCCGGACATCGACGGCGCCCTGATCGGTGGTGCCTCCCTGGACACCGACGAGTTCGTCAAGATCGTCCGCTTCCACGAGCAGTGATTCCCGAGTGGCGCGACCTGTGAGTATGCGCTAGCGGCGATACGACGTACCCTGACGGGGCCGAGGCTGTTCTTACGAGCCTCGGCCCCGTCGTCCGAATCAGTCCGAGGAAGTTGGTCCAGCCGTGGTTATGGGGTTCTCGATCGCCCTGATCGTCTTCAGCCTGCTGCTGATGCTCCTTGTGCTCATGCACAAGGGAAAGGGTGGCGGCCTCTCCGACATGTTCGGTGGCGGCATGCAGTCCTCCGTCGGTGGCTCATCGGTCGCCGAGCGGAACCTGGACCGGATCACGATCGTGCTCGGTCTGCTCTGGTTCGCGTGCATCGTGGTGCTCGGCATTTTGATGAAGATCAACAACTGACCTTCCTACGCCGAGCCTTCGGTCCGACCCGTCACAACTGCACAGAGCTCACGTAAGGCCCCATGTCCGGTACGCGCCCAACAGCGCCGCCTATCATGGGGCTTGCGTCTAGGGGAGGGCAGGTAACTCCAACCACTGGACGCGCGTTGGGCCTTACGTAGACTGATGCGCTCCGCGGCGAAGCGGGACGCCGACACGCTTCGCGGCACCATCACGCAGGGAGTTACGACCGTGGCAAGTGGCAACGCGATCCGAGGAAGTCGGGTCGGGGCGGGGCCGATGGGCGAGGCCGAGCGTGGCGAGTCCGCGCCGCGCCTGCGCATCTCCTTCTGGTGCTCGAACGGGCACGAGACGCAGCCGAGCTTCGCCTCCGACGCGCAGGTGCCGGAGACCTGGGACTGTCCGCGCTGCGGCTTCCCTGCCGGGCAGGACCGGGACAATCCGCCGGACCCGCCGCGAACGGAGCCGTACAAGACGCACCTCGCGTACGTGCGGGAGCGGCGCAGCGACGCGGACGGCGAGGCGATCCTGGCCGAGGCGCTCGCGAAACTGCGGGGCGAGATCTGAGAGTCGAGAACCGGCCGGGCGCCCCAAGGGCACCCGGCCGGTTCTGTTCCGCCGCGATGATCACGAACGGCGGCGTGGCCGGGCCGCGTGTTCCTCGGAGATGTGTGCCGTGAGCGCGATCGACGCGGTCGCCCGCTCGTAGGTCAGCTGCGCCACGCGCGCGTAGAGGCAGTCGAGGATCAGCAGTGCCGAGTGGCGGGCGCCGAAACTCCCGCGCCTGAAGCTGGTCTCCGCGGCCGTCCAGGTCAGGTGCACCGCGGCCGCCTGGGCCACGGGCGAGCGCGGGTCGCCGGTGACCGCGACCGTCGTGGCGCCGCGCTCCGCGGCGAGCCGCAGCGGGCCCAGGACCTCTCGGGTGCGGCCCGAGTGGGAGAGCGCCACGGCCGCGTCCGCCGGCGTCAGCAGAGCCGCCGAGGTCTCCGCGGCGTGCACCTCCGTCCAGCCGCGGGCCGGCATCCCGATGCCGAACAGACGCGCCTCCGTCTCGCGCGCCAGGATGCCCGAGCCGCCCACCCCGTAGACGTCGATGCGGCGGGCCCTGGCGAGTGCCTGGGCTGCCGCTTCGATGGCGGTGCGGTCCAGTTGGTCGCGGGTGCTGCGCAGCGCCTGGAGATCCGCGTGGGCGACGACGGAGATCAGGTGTTCCAGGTCGTCGTCCGGTCCGATGTCGGGACCCAGGGGGCGCTCTGGGTCGCCGCGGTCGTCCTCGCCCTGCTCCTTGGCGAGTTCGAGCAGCAGCCGCTGATAGGTCTCCAGGCCGAGCGCTTGGCAGAACCGGGTGACGGTGGCCTGGGAGGTGCCGGTACGGCGCCCCAGGTCGGCCGCCGAGGTCTCCGCGACCGCGGCGGGGTCGGCCAGTACGTAGACGCCGACCTTGCGCAACGAGCCGCTGAGGGTGGGCAGTTCGGAGCGGATCCGGGCTGTGATCATGAGTGTCTCCCGGCGCCGGTGGTGGTGGCTGGTCTTGTCGGTTGCTGAATCTATCAATCATCATGCGGTGTGCTCTCTGAATCCATCGATCAGTACGCCGCTCCGCTCGCCGTCGGTATCGACGCCGGAGGCACCCGGGTGCGGGCACGGTGCGTCGACGCGGGCGGCCGGGTCGTGGGCGTCGGGCACGGCGGTCCGGGCAACGCGCTGAGCGTCGAACGCCCCGCGCTGGTCCGGCACTTGGAGCAGGCGCTGACGGATGCCGTGCCCGGCGCGCTGCGCGGCGCGGTGGCCGGGGTCGTCGGCGGGTTCGCCGGGGCGGGGGAGGCCGGCGGCTCGGAGCGCGGACGCGGCGTCGCCGAGGAGTGTCTGGCCGAGGCGCTGGCCCGCCTGGGCGCCGACGGCGCGGCGCTGCGCGTGTACGGCGACGTGGAGGTGGCCTGCGCCTCGGGCCCCGGCGCCCCGGCCGACGGGCTCGTGCTGATCGCGGGGACCGGCGCGGCCGCGGCCCGGGTGGCCGGGCGGCGCACGGTGCGCGTCGTGGACGGGGACGGCTGGCTGCTCGGCGACACCGGCAGCGGCTTCTGGCTCGGGCGGCAGGCATTGCGCGGCGCGCTGCGGGCGGTGGACGGCCGGGCGGAGTGGGGGCCGCTGGTGACGCTCGTGCTGGACCGGGTGGTGCCGGGGCGCGCCGACCCCGCGCTCGACTGGGGCGGGCGGCATCGGCTCAAGCAGGTGATCGCGGTCTGGGCGTACGCGCAACGCCCGGTGGTCCTGGCCGAGTTGAGTCCGCTGGTGGTGACGGCGGCGGAGCGCGGGGACAGGTGGGCGCGCTCCCTGCTCACCGAGGCGGCCGACCAACTGGCCGACACCGTCCAGGCGTTGGACCCCGCCCCCGGCGAGTCGCTGGTCGTCACGGGCGGGCTCCTCGGCCCCGGAGGTCCGTTGGGGGAGCGGCTGCGCGTGGCTGTGGAGCCGATGGGTCTGCGGTGCACGTCCGTGCCGGACGGCGTCGGTGGCGCGGTGGAGCTGGCCCGACTGTTGATCGCCGAAACGTCGGGGAGGTCTTGACGGTGCCATCGGCTTGGTTCAATCTCTCAGCGAGCAGTACATAAATTGAATCAATGAACCGAAGGTGGTCAAGGTCATGACCGAACAGCGGCTCGGCGCGGACGAGTTGGCGGACCAGGTGCGCGAGCACGTCGAGCGCGCCGTCACGACGAACAAGGAGGGCGTCGCCGCGGCGGCCGGGCTCATCGCGGACCGCGTCGCCGCCGACGGCGTGGTGCACGCCTTCGGCACCGGCCACTCGCAGGCCACCGCGCTGGAGATCTCGGGACGCGCGGGCGGCCTCATCCCCACCACCCACGTCGCGCTGCACGACCTCGTGCTGCGCGGCGGCGAGGACCGCTCGGTGCTCGCCGACCCCCTGCTGGAGCGGCGCCCCGGCCTCGCCGCCCGCCTGTACGAACTGAGCACCCCGCGCCCGCAGGACCTGTTCGTGATCATCTCGAACTCGGGCGTCAACAACTCCATCGTCGACATGGCCCTGCTGGTCAAGGAGAAGGGCCACCCACTGATCGCCCTCACCTCCCTGGAGCACACGCGCTCCGTCCCGGCCCTGCACGCGAGCGGCAGCCGCCTCGCCGACCTCGCCGATGTCGTCCTGGACAACTGCGCGCCCACCGGTGACGCGATCCTGCCGCTGCCCGACGGAGGCAGGCTCTGCGGCGTCTCCACCATCACCTCGGCGCTGCTCGTGCAGATGGTCGTGGCAGAGGCCGTGGCCCGGCTGGTCGCCGAGGGCCATGAACCCCCGGTCTACGTCTCCGCCAACCTGCCCGGCGGCTTCGAGCGCAACGGCCGCCTGGAGGACCACTACGCGGGACGCCTGCACCGCGGCGGCCACTGAGAGCCTGTCTTTGAGGCCTGACCGCCCGCACGGCCGCGCACGCTTCGGACAGACCGCTCATACCGGCCGCTGATCGATTAGGTTGGTCGGAGCAGCGGGGCAAGGCACGTACGCACGTACGAGAGGCAGCTGAAGTCCGAGATGAACGCGTTCGAAGCAGGCGCAGAGGGCCGCGCGCGGCTCACCCAGACGGCCGAGTGGCAGGCGCTGGCCAAGCACCGGGAGCAACTGGGCGACGTGCAGCTGCGCGAGCTGTTCGCCGCGGACCCGGCGCGCGGCTCGGGCCTGGTGCTCGACGTCGGCGATCTGCACATCGACTACTCCAAGCACCTGGTCACGGACGAGACGCTGCGTCTGCTGCGCGAGCTGGCCGCCGCGACCGACGTCTTCGGTCTGCGGGACGCCATGTTCCGTGGCGAGAAGATCAACACGACCGAGGACCGGGCCGTGCTGCACACGGCGCTGCGTGCCCCGCGCGACGCGGTGATCGAGGTCGACGGCGAGAATGTGGTGCCGGGTGTGCACGCGGTGCTCGACAAGATGGCCGCGTTCGCCGACCGGGTCCGTTCCGGCGAGTGGACGGGCCACACCGGCAAGCGCATCAAGAACGTCGTCAACATCGGCATCGGCGGCTCCGACCTCGGCCCCGCGATGGCGTACGAGGTGCTGCGTTCCTTCACCGACCGCGACCTCACGGTCCGCTTCGTCTCGAACGTCGACGGGGCCGACCTGCACGAAGCCGTACGGGACCTCGACCCGGCCGAGACGCTGTTCGTGATCGCCTCGAAGACCTTCACCACGATCGAGACGATCACCAACGCGACGTCCGCGCGCGACTGGCTGCTGACCGGGCTGAGGGCAGGTCACGAAGCCGTCGCCAAGCACTTCGTGGCGCTGTCGACCAACACCGAGAAGGTGTCGGACTTCGGCATCGACACGGCCAACATGTTCGAGTTCTGGGACTGGGTCGGCGGACGTTACTCGTATGACTCCGCCATCGGCCTCTCCCTGATGATCGCGATCGGGCCCGACGCCTTCCGCGAGATGCTCGACGGCTTCCACCTCGTCGACGAGCACTTCCGCACCGCGCCCGCCGAGTCGAACGTGCCGCTCCTGATGGGTCTGTTGGGCATCTGGTACGGCAACTTCCACGACGCCCAGTCGCACGCCGTGCTGCCGTACAGCCACTACTTGTCGAAGTTCACCGCCTACTTGCAGCAGCTCGACATGGAGTCGAACGGCAAGTATGTGCAACGAAACGGCGAGGAGGTCGGCTGGCAGACCGGCCCGGTGGTCTGGGGCACCCCCGGCACGAACGGTCAGCACGCCTACTACCAACTCATTCACCAGGGTACGAAGCTGATCCCGGCGGACTTCATCGGCTTCGCCGAACCCGTCGCGGACCTGGAGCCGGGCCTCGTCCCCCAGCACGACCTGCTGATGGCCAACTTCTTCGCGCAGACCCAGGCGCTGGCGTTCGGCAAGACACCGGACGAGGTGCGCGCGGAGGGCGTGCCCGAGGAACTGGTGCCGCACAAGACGTTCAAGGGCAACCACCCCACGACGACGATCCTCACGAAGTCCCTGACGCCGTCCGTGCTCGGCCAGTTGGTCGCCCTCTACGAGCACAAGGTGTTCGTGCAGGGTGCCGTCTGGAACATCGACTCCTTCGACCAGTGGGGCGTCGAGCTGGGCAAGGTCCTCGCCAAGCGCGTCGAACCGGCCCTGACGGAGGGCGTGGAGGTGCCGGGACTCGACGAATCGACCAAGGCGCTCGTCGCCAAGTACCGCGCGCTGCGCGGACGCTCGGGTTAGGGCAAGGTCCTTAATCGGATGCGGGGGCGCCGCCCGGCGGGTGAGACTGCCCGTCCGTGACCCAGCCGGGAGGCACCTCTGTGGATCAGCTCATGTCGGCCCTCGCAGACCCCGAACGACTCAGGCTTTACGCGCGCATAGTGCTCGACGAGCTGCCACCGCGCGAGGCCGACTCCCCAGCGGCGCGCAAGCACCTGGGCAGACTCATCTCCGCCGGACTCGTCGAGCGGCTCGACGACGGGTCGCTGCGCGCCGGGCCCGAGGTGTTCCGCCGCGCCCGGACGCCCGAGCCCAGCACGGGAGTTCCGCGCCACCTCACCGGCTTCTTCGCCCGCGGCCGGCTGACCGCGATCCCGGTCCGGCCCACCGTGCGCCATGAACTCCTCGTCCATCTCACGGACACCCTCTTCGACGCCGACCGCACGTACAGCGAGCGGGAGATCAACGCGGCGCTGCGCACCGTCCACGACGACACCGCCGCCCTGCGCCGCTACTGCGTCATCGACGGCCTGCTCGTACGGGAGAAGGACGGATCCGACTACCGGGTCCCGCAGCATGCGTAAGGCCCCGCATCCTAAGGATGCGGGGCCTTACGCATGCTGCTCACGTACAGGGCTTTACGTAGGGACGTAGGGCGCCGTTACGCGACAGCCGGCGGGTACAGCTCCGGCGGCAACTGCGACGCCGCGGCCGTGTCCAGCAGCCACAGAGTGCGCGAGCGGCCGTACGCGCCCGCCGCGGGCGCCTGGATCTCGCCCGCGCCGGACAGGGCGATCGCGGCCGCCTTCGCCTTGTCCTCGCCCGCGGCGAGCAGCCATACCTCGCGCGCGGCCCGGATCGCCGGGAGCGTGAGCGTGATGCGGGTGGGCGGCGGCTTGGGGGCGCCCCGCACACCGACCACGGTGCGCTCCGTCTCGCGGACCGCGGGCAGCTCGGGGAAGAGCGACGCGACGTGCGTGTCCGGACCGACGCCGAGCATCAGGACGTCGAAGGTCGGCACGGGGCCGTGGTCCTCCGGCCCCGCGGCCGTGGCGAGTTCGGCCGCGTACACCTCGGCCGCGGCGTCCGGCTCGTAGGGGCCGTCCGACGCGGGCATGGGGTGCACGCGGTCGGGGTTGAGCGGCACCGAGTCGAGCAGTGCCTCCTTGGCCTGTGTGTAGTTGCGCTCGGGGTCGCCGTCCGGCAGGAACCGCTCGTCGCCCCACCACAGGTCGAGGCGGCTCCAGTCGATCGCGTCCCGGGCGGGCGCCGCCGCGAGCGCGGCCAGCAGGCCGTTCCCGTTGCGGCCGCCGGTGAGGACGACGGAGGCGTAACCGCGGGCGGCCTGGGCGTCGACGATCTTGGTGATCAGCCGGGCCGCGGCGGCCTGCGCCATCAGCTCCTTGTCGCGATGGACGACGAGTTGCGGTGCCGTGCTCACTTCGCCGCCGCCTTCTTGGCCGGAGCCTTCTTCGCAGGCGCCTTCTTGGCAGGCGCCTTCTTGGCCGTGGCCTGCTTCGCCGCCGGGGAAGCCTTCGCTGCCGGTGCGGAAGCCGGTTTCGCCGGTGCCTCGGAAGGCTCCGTCAACTGCTCGGCGGGCTCGTGCAGCCGGTCCACGCCGAACCGCAGCGAGGCCGCATACGTGTCGTCCGGGTCGAGGCGCCGCAGCTCCTCGGCGATCAGCTCGGACGTCTCACGACGCTTGAGCGCGACCGCACGGTCCGGCTGGCCCTCGATGGAGAGCGTGGCCAGGATGCCGTCGGCCCGGTCGAGGACGATCGGGCCGCAGGTGGAGTCCAGGCGGACACCGGTCAGGCCGGGACCCGGCGAGAGCGAGCGCCGCACGGGCACGTCGAGCCGGTCCGCGAGCCACATCGCCAGCAGCTCGCAGCTCGGGTTGAACTCCTCGCCCTCGACCTCGGCCGACGTGACGGCGCACGTCACCTGGTCGAGGGCGGCGGCCAGCATGGAGCGCCACGGCGTGATCCGGGTCCAGGACAGGTCCGTGTCGCCGGGCGAGTAGGACGCCGCGCGGGCCTCCAGCTCGTGGATCGGCTGCTCGGCCGCGTACGTGTCCGTGACGCGGCGCTGGGCGAGTGCGCCCAGCGGGTCCTGCGCGGGGTCCAGCGGGGCGTCCACGGGCCACCACACGACCGTCGGGGCGTCCGGGAGCAGCAGCGGCAGGACGACCGACTGGGCGTGGTTGATGACCTCGCCGTAGAGGCGGAGCACGACCGTCTCGCCGGTGCCCGCCTCGACGCCGACCCGCACCTCGGCGTCGAGCCGCGACTTCGTGCGGTCACGCGGGGAGCGGGCGGCGCGCTTGATGACGACGAGCGTGCGCGAGGGGTGTTCGCGCGACGCGTCGTTGGCCGCCTTCAAGGCGTCGTAGGCGTTCTCCTCGTCGGTGACGATGACGAGGGTCAGCACCATGCCGACGGCAGGGGTGCCGACAGCGCGGCGGCCCTTCACCAGTGCCTTGTTGATCTTGCTGGAGGTGGTGTCCGTAAGGTCGATCTTCATGGCCGGCGCCAGCTCCGTCCGTCTCGTGCGAGCATTTCGTCCGCCTCGGCGGGCCCCCACGTGCCGGACGGGTACTGCGCGGGCTTGCCGTGCTTGTCCCAGTAGTTCTCGATCGGGTCGAGGATCTTCCAGGACAGCTCGACCTCCTCCGTGCGCGGGAAGAGGTTGGAGTCGCCGAGCAGCACGTCCAGGATCAGCCGCTCGTACGCCTCCGGGCTCGACTCGGTGAAGGACTCGCCGTAGGCGAAGTCCATCGAGACGTCCCGGATCTCCATCGACGTGCCCGGCACCTTCGAGCCGAAGCGGACCGTGATGCCCTCGTCCGGCTGGACGCGGATCACGATCGCGTTCTGGCCCAGCTCCTCCGTCGCCGTGTGGTCGAAGGGGGAGTGCGGGGCGCGCTGGAAGACGACGGCGATCTCGGTGACGCGACGGCCGAGTCGCTTGCCGGTCCGCAGGTAGAAGGGCACCCCCGCCCAACGGCGGTTGTCCACCTCCAGCTTGACGGCCGCGTACGTGTCGGTCTTCGACTTCGGGTCGATGCCGTCTTCCTGGAGGTACCCCACGGCCTTCTCGCCGCCCTGCCACCCGGCCGCGTACTGGCCGCGCACCGTGTCCTTGCCGAGGTCCTTCGGCAGCCTGATGGCGCCGAGCACCTTGGCCTTCTCGGCGACGAGCGCGTCCGCGTCGAAGGAGGCGGGCTCCTCCATCGCGGTCAGCGCCATCAACTGAAGGAGGTGGTTCTGGATGACGTCGCGGGCTGCGCCGATGCCGTCGTAGTAGCCGGCGCGGCCGCCGATGCCGATGTCCTCGGCCATCGTGATCTGGATGTGGTCGACGTACGACCGGTTCCAGATCGGCTCGAACATCTGGTTGGCGAAACGGAGCGCCAGAATGTTCTGGACGGTCTCCTTGCCGAGGTAGTGGTCGATCCGGAACACCTGGTCCGGGTCGAACACCTCGTGCACGATCGCGTTCAGGTCCTTGGCCGACGCGAGGTCGTGACCGAAGGGCTTCTCGATGACGGCACGCCGCCACGAGCCCTCGGGCGCGTCCGCCAGGCCGTGCTCCTTCAGCTGCTTCACGACCAAGGGGAAGAACTTCGGGGGTACGGAGAGGTAGAACGCGAAGTTCCCGCCCGTGCCCTGCGACTTGTCCAGGTCCTGGATCGTCGCCTTCAAGGTCTCGAAGGCGTCGTCGTCGTCGAAGTTGCCCTGGACGAAGCGCATCCCCTGGATGAGCTGCTGCCAGACCTCTTCACGGAACGGCGTCCGGGAGTGCTGCTTGACCGCGTCGTGCACGACCTGGGCGAAGTCCTCGTCCTCCCAGTCGCGGCGGGCGAACCCGATCAGTGAGAAGCCCGGGGGGAGCAGGCCCCGGTTGGCAAGGTCGTACACAGCAGGCATGAGCTTTTTACGTGACAAATCGCCCGTGACGCCGAAGATCACCAGACCCGACGGCCCCGCGATGCGCGGGAGCCGTCGGTCTGCGGCGTCACGGAGCGGGTTGGCTCCGTGTGCGGTCAAGGTTTCAGCCCTCCGAAGGGGCGAGGCGCTTGAGCTCCGCCTCGGTCGACTTGAGCAGGTCGGTCCAGGACTTCTCGAACTTGTCGACGCCCTCGTCCTCCAGGAGCTGCACGACCTCGTCGTAGGAGATGCCGAGCTTCTCGACGGCCTCGATCTCCCTGCGGGCCTGGTCGTACGTGCCCGCGATCGTGTTGCCGGTGATCTGGCCGTGGTCGGCCGTCGCCTCCAAGGTGGCCTCCGGCATGGTGTTCACCGTGCCAGGGGCGACCAGTTCGTCGACGTACAGGGTGTCCTTGTACGCCTTGTCCTTGACGCCGGTCGAGGCCCACAGCGGACGCTGCTTGTTGGCCTGCGCCTTGTCGAGCGGGGCCCAGCGGTCGCTGCTGAACACCTCTTCGAACGCCTCGTACGCGAGCCGGGCGTTGGCCAGGCCGGCCTTGCCGCGCGCCGCCTTGGCCTCGTCCGTGCCGAGGGCGTCGATCCGCTTGTCGATCTCGGTGTCCACGCGGGACACGAAGAAGGACGCGACGGAGTGGATCTTGGACAGGTCCAGGCCCGCGGCCTTGGCCTTCTCCAGACCGGCGAGGTAGGCGTCCATGACCTCGCGGTAGCGCTCGAGCGAGAAGATCAGCGTGACGTTGACGCTGATGCCCCGGCCGATGACCTCGGTGATCGCGGGCAGGCCCGCCTTGGTCGCCGGGATCTTGATGAGCGTGTTCGGCCGGTCCACCAGCCACGCCAGCTGCTTGGCCTCGGCGACCGTGGAGTGCGTGTTGTGGGCGAGCCGCGGGTCGACCTCGATCGACACCCGGCCGTCCTGGCCCCCGGTCGCGTCGAAGACCGGGCGCAGGATGTCGGCGGCGTCGCGGACGTCCGCTGTCGTGATCATGCGGATGGCTTCTTCGACGGTGACCTTGCGGGCGCCGAGGTCGGCGAGCTGCTGGTCGTAGCCGTCACCCTCCGAGATCGCCTTCTGGAAGATCGACGGGTTGGTGGTGACGCCCACGACGTGCTGCTGGTCGATCAGTTCGGCGAGGTTGCCGGACGTGATCCGCTTGCGCGACAGGTCGTCCAGCCAGATCGCGACGCCCTCCTCGGAGAGGCGCTTCAGTGCGTCTGTCATGGAAAATGCATCTCCTACAGGTCGTGTACGGGCGTCAGCGCTGAACCGCGGCGAGGGATTCCCGGGCCTTGGCGACCACGTTCTCGGCGGTGAAACCGAACTCCTTGAAGAGCACCTTGGCGTCCGCGGAAGCACCGTAGTGCTCCAGCGACACGATGCGACCGGCGTCCCCGACGTACTTGTGCCAGGTCAGACCGATCCCGGCCTCGACAGCGACCCGCGCCTTGACGGCAGGCGGCAGGACGCTCTCCCGGTACCCCTGGTCCTGCTCCTCGAACCATTCGACACACGGCATCGACACGACACGCGTGGCGACGCCCTCGGTCTCCAGCGTCTCGCGCGCCTCGACGGCGAGCTGCACCTCGGAGCCGGTGGCGATCAGGATGAGGTCCGGGGTCTCCTTGGAGGCCTCGACGAGCACGTAGCCGCCCTTGACGGTGTCCTCGTTGGCCTCGTAGGTCGGCACACCCTGACGCGTCAGGGCCAGACCGTGCGGCGCGCTCTTGCCGTACTCCTTCTTGCCGCGGCGCAGGACCTCGCGCCAGGCGATGACCGTCTCGTTGGCGTCCGCGGGACGGACGACGTTGAGTCCCGGAATGGCGCGCAGCGAGGCCAGGTGCTCGACCGGCTGGTGCGTCGGGCCGTCCTCGCCGAGACCGATGGAGTCGTGCGTCCACACGTACGTCACCGGCAGGTGCATCAGGGCCGACAGGCGCACGGCGTTGCGCATGTAGTCGGAGAACGTCAGGAACGTGCCTCCGTAGATGCGCGTGTGACCGTGCAGCGCGATGCCGTTCATCTCCGCGGCCATGGAGTGCTCACGGATGCCGAAGTGGATCGTGCGGCCGTACGGGTCGGCCTCCGGCAGCGTGTTGCCCACGGGGAGGAACGACGACGTCTTGTCGATCGTCGTGTTGTTCGACCCCGCGAGGTCGGCGGAGCCGCCCCACAGCTCGGGGATGACCGGGCCGAGCGCCTGGAGGACCTTGCCGGACGCGGCACGGGTCGCGACGCCCTTGCCCACCTCGAACGCCGGGAGCTTCTCCTCCCAGCCGGCCGGCAGCTCGCCCGCGTTGATGCGGTCGAACTCGGCTGCGCGCTCCGGGTTGGCCGAGCGCCACTCCTGGAACGACTTGTCCCACTCGGCCTTGGCCTGGGCGCCGCGGTCGAGGGCCTTGCGGGTGTGCTCGATGACCTCGTCGGAGACCTCGAAGGTCTTCTCGGGGTCGAAGCCCAGCACGCGCTTGGTGGCGGCCACCTCGTCGTCGCCGAGCGCCGAGCCGTGCGCGGCCTCGGTGTTCTGCGCGTTCGGGGCGGGCCAGGCGATGATCGAGCGCATGGCGATGAAGGACGGCTTGTCCGTGACCTTCTTGGCCGCCTCGATGGCGTTGTAGATCGCCTCGTGGTCGAGGTCGCCGTCCGGCTTCGCGGCGACACGCTGGACGTGCCAGCCGTACGCCTCGTAGCGCTTGCAGGTGTCCTCGGAGACCGCGGTCTCGGTGTCGCCCTCGATCGAGATGTGGTTGTCGTCCCACAGCAGGACCAGGTTGCCGAGCTTCTGGTGGCCCGCGAGCGAGGACGCCTCGGAGGAGATGCCCTCCTGGAGGCAGCCGTCGCCGGCGATCGCGTAGATGAAGTGGTCGAACGGGGAGGTGCCCGCGGCGGCCTCCGGGTCGAACAGACCACGCTCGTAGCGGGCGGCCATGGCCATGCCCACCGCGTTGGCGACACCCTGGCCCAGCGGGCCCGTCGTCGTCTCGACGCCGGTGGTGTGGCCGTACTCCGGGTGGCCGGGGGTCTTGGAGCCCCACGTCCGGAACGACTTCAGGTCGTCCAGCTGCAGGCCGAACCCGGCCAGGTAGAGCTGGATGTAGAGGGTCAGGGACGAGTGGCCCGCGGACAGGACGAACCGGTCCCGGCCGACCCAGTCGGCGTCCGCCGGGTCGTGTCGCATCACCTTCTGAAAGAGGGTGTACGCGGCCGGGGCCAGGCTCATCGCCGTACCGGGATGGCCGTTGCCGACCTTCTGTACGGCGTCGGCGGCCAGGACGCGAGCGGTGTCAACGGCCCGCTGGTCCACATCGGTCCACTCGAGGTCAGTGGTGGTCGGCTTGATGCTCACCCTGAGTCAGGGCTCCTCTCTACATGTCTATTACCGGTGATGTCGGTCTCACCGGCCGTTGTCGAGCCTACCCTTGCTGCAACAAGCATTCTTTCGAGTCATTCCAGACTGCCGGGACTCCGCTCGATCCGCCTCCTGACAAGGATCGACGCTGTTCCTCACGTGAATACGGAGCCGCTCATCCGGGGGCTCATCCGGGAGCGTGAAAGCTCATCTGGAGGAGGCCCTCAACACGACCCCACCCCCACGAAGGGCGAGGTATAGGCAACGTCTACAGTGGCGTGGTACGCGCGGGCCTTTACCGGTACTTCACATCCAAGTGGACTGCTTGGGGCTCGCTGGAGTCTTTGTCAGGGGTGTGCGTGACGGCCGTCGAATCCCGTCCACCGGGAGCGCTCGGGACGAGCAGCACGAGCAGCAGCCGGGGCCAGCGGCCGTTCGGGGCCCGCGTCAAGGCATTCGTGGCGCTGACCAAGCCACGGATCATCGAACTTCTGCTCATCACCACCGTTCCGGTGATGTTCCTCGCCGAGCAGGGCGTGCCGAACCTGAAGCTGGTGCTGATCACCTGCCTCGGCGGCTACCTCTCCGCGGGCGGCGCCAACGCGCTGAACATGTGGTACGACCGCGACATCGACGCCCTCATGGACCGCACGTCGCAGCGGCCGCTGGTCACCGGCATGGTGAGCCCGAAGGAGTGCCTGGTCTTCGGCATCTCCCTCGCGGTGATCTCCACGCTGCTGTTCGGCTTCGCGGTCAACTGGCTGTCGGCCTGGCTGTCGCTGGGCGCGCTGCTCTTCTATGTGGTCGTCTACACGATGATCCTGAAGCGGCGTACGTCGCAGAACATCGTGTGGGGCGGCATCGCCGGCTGCCTGCCGGTCCTGATCGGCTGGTCGTCGGTCACCGACTCCATGTCGTGGGCGCCGGTCATCCTGTTCCTGGTCATGTTCTTCTGGACGCCGCCGCACTACTGGCCGCTGTCCATGAAGGTGAAGGACGACTACGCGCGCGTGGGCGTTCCGATGCTTCCGGTCGTGGCCTCCAACAAGGTGGTCGCGCGGCAGATCGTCGTCTACAGCTGGCTGATGGTCGGGGTCTCCCTGCTCCTGACGCCGCTCGGCTACACCGGCTGGTTCTACACGGCGGTCGCGCTCCTGTCGGGCGGCTTCTGGCTGTGGGAGGCGCACGGGCTGCAGAACCGCGCCAAGGCCGAGATCACGGGCGGGAAGCTCAAGGAGATGCGGCTGTTCCACTGGTCCATCACGTATGTCTCGCTGCTCTTCGTAGCGGTGGCGGTGGACCCCTTCCTGCGCTGAGGCCCCCGCGGGCGTCTCCGATGGGTGGGGGGGGGGGGGGGGGGCCGCCGCCCCCCCCCCCCCCCGCGGGGGGGGGGGGGGGGGGGGCGGGGGGGGGGCCGTGGGTTTGTGGGGGGGGGGGGGGGGGCCCCCCCCCGGGGGGGCCCCCCGGGGGGGGGGGGGGGGTGGGGGGGGGGGGGGCCCCCCCCCCCCCCCCCCCACCCATCGCTTGTTTCGCTACTCGTCGGTAGCATCCTGTCCATGGCAGAGACTCAAGCGGTTGAGGCGCCCCGCGGGGCGGCGAAGGACGAGCGCCGGGCGGCCAGGCTGGCCAAGGAGATCGGCGCGTTCGCCAAGGCGCACGGCGGCGCCGAGGGGCAGTTGGCGTACATCGGCGAGCGCGGCACCCGCATCGTCCTCGTCGGCGAGGACGGCGGCTGGGGTGACCTGGTGGCCACCACGTACGAGGTCGCGCAGAAGGCCGTCGAGAAGGCCGGCATCACGATCCACGAGGACTTCGACGGCGACTTCGCCGCGAAGGTGGAGACCGGCCCGTACGAGTGGAAGCGCATGGCGGGCATCCAGCTCGGCGGCTGACAGCGGGCATTCGGTGGCCATGGGCGCAGGTGTACGAGCCGCGGTGGAGCAACACCCGGCGCCCGTTCACCCGTTAGGACAGTAGGAGCAGGTCCGTCAACGGGAGCCCCGGATGATCGAAACGCCGTCCCTGGTGGATCAGTACTGCCACGGGGTGCTGCGTACGGAACTGGGCCTCGGCACGTTCGAGGCCCACCTCGGCCGCGGCGAGGGGCCGCCCGCCGCCGGCACCACCTTCTTCGACACCCAGACCGGGTTCGCGGTACGCCGCTGGTGTCCGCCGCTCCTCGGCCTGGAACCCCACTGCGCGCCCGCCCGTTACCTGGCCAGGCGCCGTGAACTCGGGGTCATGGAAGCGGGCCGGCGGCTCCTGCGCGGCAGCGGCATCACCACGTACCTCGTGGACACGGGGCTGCCCGGTGACCTGACCGGGCCCGACGAGATGGCCCGGGCGGGAGAGGCGGACGCGCACGAGATCGTCCGCCTCGAACTCCTCGCCGAGCAGGTCGCCGACACATCCGGGACCGTCGAGTCCTTCCTCGCGAACCTCGCCGAATCGGTGCACGCCGCGGCCGCCGGCGCGGTCGCCTTCACCTCGGTCGCGGGCGTACGGCACGGACTCGCCCTCGCGCCGCAGCCGCCGGGTCCCGGAGAGGTGCGGGGCGCGGCAGGCCGTTGGCTCGCCGGGCGTACGGTGGGCGGGCCCCTGACGGATCCGGTGCTGCTGCGCCATCTGCTCTGGATCGCGGTGGCGTCGGGCCGACCGCTCCAACTGCACGCCGGGCTCGGCGAACCGGGGCTGCGGATCGACCGCACGGACCCGGTGCTGCTGACGGACTTCGCGCGGGCCACGGCCGGACTCGGCACCGACCTGATCCTGCTGCACGGCTACCCGTACCACCGGCACGCCGCTCATCTGGCCGGGATCTTCCCTCATGTCTACGCCGATCTGGGCCCGGCCCTCGCCCGCACCGGCGCCCGGGCCGCCGCGGTCCTCGCGGAGATCCTCGAACTGGCCCCGTTCGGCAAGCTGCTCTTCTCCAGCGGGGCCCGCGGCATCCCGGAACTGCACGTGGTCGGCGCCCGGTTGTTCCGCGACGCGCTGGGCCGGGTGCTCGGGGGCTGGGTCGCGGAAGGGGCGTGGTCCCTCGGGGACGCGCAGCGGGTGGCGTCGATGATCGCCGCGGGAACGGCCCAGCGGGTCTACGGGGTCGAGGTCAGGGTGTGAAGCAGGGCGGTCACGGCGAGGCGGGTCAGACGACGGTGGAGAGTTCCGGGTCCGCCTGAGCCGGGAGGCCCACCGCCGCGTGCGGGCGCTCACGCAGCGACAGGACGACGCGCAGGACGCCGATCCACACCAGCGCAGAGCCGAGCATGTGCAGGCCGACCAGGATCTCGGGCAGGTCCGTGAAGTACTGGACGTACCCGATGACGCCTTGGGCGAGCAGGATCAGGAACAGGTCGCGCGTGCGGTGCAGCGGGCCCTTGGGGGCGTCGACGGCCTTCAGGACGAACCAGAGGGCGAAGGTCAGCGTCACCACGATCCAGGCCAGGACCGCGTGTCCCTTGGCGACCGTCTCCCAGTCCAGCGGCATCCGGTGGACGTCGCTGGAGTCACCGGCATGCGGGCCCGCGCCGGTCACGACCGTGCCGACCGCGATGAGCAGAGCCGACGCCACGACCAGGAACCAGACGAGCTGCTTGATCGCCGCGCCGACCAGCGGGCGCGGCTCCGTGTCCCCCTCGCGGGTGCGCTGCCACATCAGCACGGCGATCGTGAGCAGGGCGGTGGTGAGGATGAAGTGGGCCGCGACCGTGTACGGGTTGAGGCCGACCAGGACGACGATGCCACCGAGCACCGCGTTGCCCATGACCACCCAGAACTGGGTCCAGCCGAGCCGGGTCAGCGAGCGCCGCCACGGCTTCTGGGAGCGGGCCGCGATGATCGCCCAGCCGACCGCGGCGCACAGGACGTACGTAAGCATGCGGTTGCCGAACTCGATGGCTCCGTGGAAGCCCATCTCGCTCGTCGCGGTCAGCGACTGGTCGGTGCACTTGGGCCAGGTCGGGCAGCCGAGGCCCGACCCGGTCAGACGCACCGCGCCGCCGGTCACGACGATGACCACCGTCATGACGACGGCGGAGAGGGCCGCTCGCTGGACGGTCCGCTGCGTGGGAGTCCAGCGCTCGGCGATGAAGGCGAGCGGATTACGGATCGCCTGGACGGCGTCGGCGCGGGTCACGTTGGGCACGGGCCCCATCGTAGGGGGCCGCTTGTGCACGCCTTCACGAGGGGGACGTAAGTGGGCCATCTGTGACGTCCGTTACGCGACCTCTCACTCCCAGCGGAAGAAGCGCCCCGCAGCGCCAAGCCCCACGACCGCCCAGACGGCGAGGATGCCCAGGTCGCCCCAGGGCATCGCGGCGCCGTGCTGGAGGACGTCGCGCAGGCCGTCGGAGAGCGCGGAGATGGGCAGCAGGCCGAGTACCGACTGGGCGGCGTCGGGGAACTTGTCGAGCGGCACGATGACGCCGCCGCCGACCAGAAGGAGCAGGAAGACCAGGTTGGCCGCGGCGAGCGTCGCCTCCGCCTTGAGCGTGCCGGCCATGAGCAGACCGAGACCGGAGAAGGCAGCGGTGCCGAGGACCAGGAGGAGGAACACGGCGAAGGGGTTGCCGTGCGGGGACCAGCCCAGGGCGAGCGCGATGGCGGTGAGGAGGATGACCTGAAGGATCTCGGTGACCAGGACCGAGAGGGTCTTGGCGGCCATCAGGGCCCAGCGGGGGAGCGGTGAGGCGCCGAGCCGCTTGAGGACGCCGTAGCGGCGCTCGAAGCCCGTCGCGATGGCCTGGCCGGTGAAGGCCGTCGACATCACGGCGAGCGCGAGGATGCCCGGCGTCAGGAAGTCGACCGCTTTCCCGGAGCCGGTGTCGACGATGTCGACCGCGGAGAACAGGACCAGCAGGAGGGTGGGGATGACGACCGTGAGAAGGAGCTGTTCGCCGTTGCGGAGCAGCATCTTCGTCTCGAGCGCGGCCTGCGTGGCGATCATGCGGGGCAGCGGTGCCGCTCCGGGGCGGGGGGCGTACGTACCGGCGCCCGTCCGCGCGGCGGTCGGATCGGTCGTGCTCATCCGCGCAGCTCCTTGCCGGTCAGTTCGAGGCTGTGTCTTCCCGGGGGCAACCCCCGGACCCCCGGCCGGTGAGGTCGGATCCGTGCTCATCCGCGCAGCTCCTTGCCGGTCAGTTCGAGGAAGACGTCTTCGAGGGTGTGCCGCTCGACGGAGATCTTGTCCGGCATCACCCCGTGCTGGGCGCACCAGGAGGTGACCGTCGCGAGGAGCTGGGGGTCGATCTTGCCGGACACGCGGTAGGAACCCGGGGTGAGTTCGGCGGCCGCGGAGTCGGTGGGCAGGGCCTTGAGCAGCGAGGCCACGTCGAGTCCCGGGCGGCCGGTGAAGCGCAGCGTGTTCTCGGCGCCGCCGCGGCACAGCTGCTCGGGGGAGCCCTGGGCGATGACCCGGCCGGCGTCGACGATCGCGACGCCGTCGGCGAGTTGCTCGGCCTCGTCCATGTAGTGCGTGGTGAGGATGACGGAGACGCCGTCGGCGCGCAGGTCCCCGACCAGTTCCCAGGTGGCGCGGCGGGCCTGCGGGTCGAGGCCCGCGGTCGGCTCGTCGAGGAAGACCAGTTCGGGCCGGCCGACCACGGCCATCGCGAGGGCGAGGCGCTGCTGCTGACCGCCGGACAGGCGCCGGTACGTGGTGCGGCCGCAACTGCCGAGCCCCAGGCGCTCGATGAGGGCGTCCACGTCGAGCGGGTGGGCGTGCAGCTTCGCGATGTGGCGCAGCATCTCGTCGGCGCGGGCGCCCGAGTAGACGCCGCCGGACTGCAGCATCACGCCGATCCGGGGGCGCAGCTCGGCGGCCTGTTTGACCGGGTCGAGGCCGAGGACACGGACGGTGCCGGAGTCCGGCCTGCGATAGCCCTCGCAGGTCTCGATCGTGGTGGTCTTGCCCGCACCGTTCGGGCCGAGGACGGCCGTGATGCCGGGGCCGGTCTCCAGGTCGAGGCCGTCGACCGCGGTCTTGTTTCCGTACCGCTTCACCAGACTCGTGATCCGGACGACGGGCTCGCTTCGCATGGTGAGCAAGTCTAGGGACGGACCGCGAGCCCCGGGCGGCCGGGTCGGCCGGGGTGACCGGGGTGACCGGGGTGACCGGGGTGACCGGGCTCAGCGCGGCCCTAAAGGCGCGGGCGGTGCACGGGTAGCCATTTCTCCGCGTACGCCACCGCGTCCGACAGCGGGAACAGGCGGGTCTGCGCGGCGCCGACCCGGCCGAGCACGACGGGGATGTCCCGTTCGAAGGCCGCGCCGAGCTCGTCGAAGCGGTCGGCGCTGATCGCCACCTCGGTGACGTGCTCCCAGCCGGCGGGGCCCGGCCGCCCCGCGTCCTCCATGCGGTGCGGGACGCGGTACTCGGCCAGATGGAAGCCGGTGCACGCGCCGTAGCCGGTGCCGAGCATCAGCACGCGCGCGCCCCGTTCCTCCAGACGGCCCAGCGGGCTGCGCTCGCCGAGCCGGCAGTCCGCGGCGTGGCCCTCGACGATCTCCGCGGCGCGCGGGCCCAGCGCGGCGAACGATGTCTGGGGATGCGCGCTGCGCAGGGCGCCGGGCCAGGTGCGTACGGCCTCGGGAATCACCCCTACGGAGCGGGTGGGCGTGGTCGGCGGGTCGTAGACGGGCATGGTCGCCCGGACCGTCTCCCACCACTCCTCCGGCACCGGAGGGTCGCTCCACATCGCGGGATCGGAGAGGTCCCCGGACTCCGCGGGCACCACCAATGTGCCGTTTTCGCCGAGCGCGTCGAGGAGGGCCTGGACGACGGCGACCTGCCCGCCGTTGACCCAGCCGAGGCTGCTGAGCGAGGAGTGCACGAGCAGGGTCTCGCCGGTCTTGACACCGAGTGCGCGAAGGTCCCACGCGAGCGAGGCGCGGGTGACGAGTGGGCCGGTCGGAAGGGGTGCGGGCATGGTCGGCAGTGTCCCGGCGGAGCTGTTCGGGCGCCACGTATTTACGGTCCGCGGTAAGGGCACCCTGATCGATCAGAGATCGTTTCCGCAGGTCACGCCGTATGCCTACTTAGGTTCACCTAAGTGATGTACGGCACCGGGGGTCGATCATCCGTCCGCTTGTCAGGGTCTGAGGAATTACGCAACAATGGCGTTGTGAAAAACGTCGGCGAGGCTCAGGAGGCACCCATGGGGGCCCCTCAGGAAGAGCTCGCGACAGGGCTGCGCTCGGACCGCTCGACGCGCAACCGGGTCGCGCGTTCCATCCTGGACCACGGCCCGTCCACGGTCGCCGATCTGGCGCAGCGCCTCGGCCTCACCCAGGCCGCGGTCCGCCGCCACCTCGACGCCCTCGTGGCCGATGACGTGGTCGTGGCGCGCGAGCAGCGGGTCTACGGAGCGCGTACGCGCGGCCGTCCCGCCAAGGTGTTCGCGCTGACCGACTGCGGCCGTGACGCCTTCGACCAGTCCTACGACAAGCTGGCCGCGGACGCGATCCGCTGGATCCAGAAGCAGCCTGGCGGGGACGAGGCGGTCGTCGCCTTCGCCCGCGCCCGGCTCGCCGCGCAGGCCGAGGCCTACCGCGCGGCGGTGGAGGGCGCACCGGCCGGCGGGCGGACCGAAGCCCTGGCCAAAGCGCTGAGCGCGGACGGGTACGCTGCTACGGCGCGCAGCGCGCCCATCCCGCAGCAGGGCGAGCAGCTCTGCCAGCACCACTGCCCGGTCGCCCACGTCGCCGAGCAGTTCCCGCAGCTGTGCGAGGCCGAGACGGAGATGTTCTCGCAGCTCCTCGGCACGCACGTGCAGCGGCTGGCCACGATCGCTCATGGCGACGGCGTCTGCACGACGTTCATCCCCAAGAGCGCGCCGAAGAACACCCCGAAGACCGTTACCAACGCATCTGCACGCACCGCCGGGAGGAACCCCGCATGACTCTCCCCATCGAGGAGACTGCCCACCCCGAGCTCGAGGGCCTGGGCAAGTACGAATACGGCTGGGCAGACTCTGACAAGGCCGGTGCCTCTGCCAAGCGCGGTATCAACGAGGACGTCGTCAAGGACATCTCCTCCAAGAAGTCCGAGCCGGAGTGGATGACCAAGCTCCGCCTCAAGGGCCTCAAGCTCTTCGGCAAGAAGCCCATGCCGAACTGGGGCTCGGACCTCTCCGGGATCGACTTCGACAACATCAAGTACTTCGTGCGCTCCACGGAGAAGCAGGCGGAGTCCTGGGAGGACCTGCCCGAGGACATCAAGAACACGTACGACAGGCTCGGCATCCCCGAGGCGGAGAAGCAGCGTCTCGTCGCCGGTGTCGCGGCCCAGTACGAGTCTGAGGTCGTCTACCACCAGATCCGCGAGGACCTGGAGGAGCAGGGCGTCATCTTCCTCGACACCGACACCGCTCTGAAGGAGCACCCGGAGCTCTTCAAGGAGTACTTCGGGACCGTCATCCCGGCCGGCGACAACAAGTTCGCCGCGCTGAACACCGCCGTGTGGTCGGGTGGCTCCTTCATCTACGTGCCGAAGGGTGTGCACGTCGAGATCCCGCTCCAGGCCTACTTCCGTATCAACACGGAGAACATGGGCCAGTTCGAGCGGACGCTGATCATCGTCGACGAGGACGCCTACGTCCACTACGTCGAGGGCTGCACCGCGCCGATCTACAAGAGCGACTCCCTGCACAGCGCGGTCGTCGAGATCATCGTCAAGAAGGGCGCCCGCTGCCGTTACACGACCATCCAGAACTGGTCGAACAACGTCTACAACCTGGTCACCAAGCGCGCCGTGGCGTACGAGGGCGCGACCATGGAGTGGATCGACGGCAACATCGGTTCCAAGGTCACCATGAAGTACCCGGCGGTCTACCTGATGGGCGAGCACGCCAAGGGCGAGACCCTGTCCATCGCCTTCGCGGGCGAGGGCCAGCACCAGGACGCCGGCTCCAAGATGGTCCACATGGCGCCGAACACGTCGTCCAACATCGTGTCGAAGTCCGTGGCACGTGGTGGCGGCCGTACGTCCTATCGCGGTCTCGTCGAGATCGGTGAGGGCGCCGCCGGATCGAAGTCGAACGTGCTGTGCGACGCGCTGCTCGTCGACACCATCTCCCGCTCCGACACGTACCCGTACGTCGACGTCCGCGAGGACGACGTCTCCATGGGCCACGAGGCGACCGTCTCCAAGGTCTCCGAGGACCAGCTCTTCTACCTGATGAGCCGCGGCCTGAGCGAGTTCGAGGCCATGGCGATGATCGTGCGCGGCTTCGTCGAGCCGATCGCCAAGGAGCTGCCCATGGAGTACGCGCTCGAGCTCAACCGGCTGATCGAGCTGCAGATGGAAGGCTCGGTGGGCTGAGCCCCTCCGCCCCCTCCATCAAGCCACTTACGTAAGAAAGCGAGCGCTACGACAGCCATGGCTGAGGCTCAGAACATCCCGGTGGGCTCCACGACCGCCGGAACGATCGCGGTGGCCGCCGAGTCGACCGTCGCCACGCGCATGAGCGCGCCCCCCTCCTACGACGTCGAGGCCTTCCCGGTCCCGCACGGCCGCGAGGAGGAGTGGCGGTTCACGCCGCTGGAGCGGCTGCGCGGGCTGCACGACGGCACCGCCACCGCCACCGGCACCGGCGTCAAGGTCGACGTGGAGGCGCCGGCCGGCGTCTCCGTCGCGGCCGTCGGCCGGGACGACGCGCGGATCGGCAAGGCCGGCAAGCCCGTCGACCGCGTCGCCGCACAGGCGTACTCGTCGTTCGAGCAGGCGTCCGTCGTCTCCGTGCCCAAGGAGACGGTGCTCACCGAGCCGATCCGGATCCGGGTGCACGGCGAGGGCGGCGTGGCCTACGGGCACCAGGTCATCGAGCTGGGCGCGTTCGCCGAGGCCGTGGTCATCCTCGACCACACCGGTGACGCGGTGCTCGCCGCCAACGTCGACTACCTGCTCGGGGACGGTGCCAAGCTGACCGTCGTCTCCGTCCAGGACTGGGACGACAAGGCCGTCCACGTGGCGCAGCACAACGCGCTGGTGGGCCGCGACGCCTCGTTCAAGTCCGTCGTCGTCACCTTCGGCGGTGACGTCGTCCGGCTGAACCCGCGCGTCACGTACGCCGCCACCGGCGGCGAGGCCGAGCTGTTCGGCCTGTACTTCACCGACGCGGGCCAGCACCAGGAGCACCGCCTCCTGGTCGACCACAACATGCCGCACTGCAAGTCGAACGTCGTCTACAAGGGCGCGCTCCAGGGCGACGGCGCGCACGCCGTGTGGATCGGTGACGTCCTCATCGAGGCCGCCGCCGAAGGCACGGACACGTACGAGATGAACCGGAACCTGGTTCTGACCGACGGTGCCCGTGTCGACTCGGTGCCGAACCTGGAGATCGAGACCGGCGAGATCGTCGGCGCCGGTCACGCCTCCGCCACCGGCCGCTTCGACGACGAGCAGCTCTTCTACCTGATGGCCCGCGGCATCCCCGCCGACGAGGCGCGCCGCCTCGTCGTGCGCGGCTTCTTCGCCGAGCTGGTCCAGCAGATCGGTGTCCCGGACATCGAGGAGCGCCTGCTCGCCAAGATCGCGACCGAGCTGGAGGCGTCGGTCTGATGACTGACCCTGCAACGTTCGTGCGCGCCTGCGGGCTGAGCGAGCTGGAGGAGGACACCCCCAAGCGGGTGGAACTCGACGGCACGCCGGTCTCGGTCGTCCGTACCGAGGGCGAGGTGTTCGCGATCAACGACATCTGCAGCCACGCGAACGTGTCGCTCTCCGAGGGCGAGGTGGAGGACTGTCAGATCGAGTGCTGGCTGCACGGCTCCGCCTTCGACCTCCGCACCGGCAAGCCGTCCGGCCTTCCCGCGACGCGTCCGGTCCCCGTATACCCCGTACACATCGAAGGGGGCAGCGTCTTCGTCGACGTACGCGCCCCCCTCACCCAGGAGTCCTGAGGCAACCCATGGCAACGCTTGAAATCCGAGACCTGCACGTCACCGTCGAGGCCGACAACGCCACGAAGGAGATCCTCAAGGGTGTCGACCTCACCGTGAAGCAGGGCGAGACGCACGCCATCATGGGCCCGAACGGCTCCGGCAAGTCGACCCTCGCCTACTCCATCGCGGGTCACCCCAAGTACACGATCACGCAGGGCACCGTCACCCTCGACGGCGAGGACGTCCTCGAGATGTCCGTCGACGAGCGCGCCCGCGCCGGCATGTTCCTGGCCATGCAGTACCCGGTCGAGGTCCCCGGCGTCTCGGTGTCCAACTTCCTCCGCTCCTCGGCCACCGCGATCCGCGGCGAGGCGCCCAAGCTGCGTACCTGGGTGAAGGAGGTCAAGTCCGCGATGGAGACGCTCCAGATGGACCCGGCCTTCGCCGAGCGCAACGTGAACGAGGGCTTCTCCGGCGGTGAGAAGAAGCGCCACGAGATCCTCCAGATGGAGCTCCTCAAGCCGAAGATCGCGATCCTCGACGAGACCGACTCCGGTCTCGACGTCGACGCCCTCCGCCAGGTCTCGGACGGTGTCAACCGCGTCCGTGAGACCGGTGAGGTCGGCACCCTGCTGATCACGCACTACACGCGCATCCTGCGCTACATCAAGCCGGACTTCGTGCACGTCTTCTCGGCGGGCAGGATCGTCGAGTCCGGCGGCCCCGAGCTGGCCGACACCCTCGAGGCCGAGGGCTACGAGAAGTACACGAAGGGTGGCGTATCCGCGTGACAGTGGCCCACCAGGGGCTTACCGGCCTCCTCGACACCGAGGCGATCCGCAAGGACTTCCCGATCCTGGATCGCACGATCCACGACGGCAAGAAGCTCGTGTACCTGGACAACGCGGCGACCTCGCAGACGCCGCGCCAGGTGCTCGACGTGCTCAACGAGTACTACGAGCAGCACAACGCCAACGTCCACCGTGGCGTGCACGTCCTCGCCGAGGAGGCCACGGCGCTCTACGAGGGCGCGCGCGACAAGGTCGCCGCGTTCATCAACGCGCCGAGCCGCGACGAGGTCATCTTCACGAAGAACGCCTCGGAGTCGCTCAACCTGGTCGCCAACATGCTGGGCTGGGCCGACGAGCCGTACAAGGTCGATCACGAGACCGAGATCGTCATCACGGAGATGGAGCACCACTCCAACATCGTTCCGTGGCAGCTGCTCTCGCAGCGCACCGGCGCGAAGCTGAAGTGGTTCGGCCTGACCGACGACGGCCGCCTCGACCTGAGCAACATCAACGAGGTCATCACCGAGAAGACGAAGATCGTCTCGTTCGTCCTCGTGTCGAACATCCTCGGTACCCACAACCCGGTCGAGGCCATCGTGCGCCGCGCCCAGGAGGTGGGCGCGCTCGTCCTCATCGACGCCTCGCAGGCCGCGCCGCACATGCCGCTCGACGTGCAGGCGCTGCAGGCCGACTTCGTGGCCTTCACCGGCCACAAGATGTGCGGCCCGACGGGCATCGGCGTGCTGTGGGGACGCCAGGAGCTCCTGGAGGACCTGCCGCCGTTCCTCGGCGGCGGCGAGATGATCGAGACCGTGTCGATGCACTCGTCGACGTACGCTCCGGCGCCGCACAAGTTCGAGGCGGGTACGCCGCCGATCTCGCAGGCCATCGGCCTCGGGGCGGCGATCGACTACCTGAGCGCCATCGGCATGGAGAACGTCCTGCGGCACGAGCAGGCGCTCACCGAATATGCCGTGAAGCGGTTCCACGAAGTCCCGGACCTCAAGATCATCGGCCCGACCACGGCCGAGGACCGAGGCGCCGCGATCTCCTTCACACTCGGCGACATCCACCCCCACGACGTGGGCCAGGTGCTCGACGAAGAGGGCATCGCGGTCCGGGTCGGACACCACTGCGCTCGGCCGGTCTGCCTGCGGTACGGAATTCCTGCGACCACGCGAGCGTCGTTCTATCTGTACTCCACGCCCGGCGAGATCGACGCTCTGGTCGACGGCCTGGAGCACGTACGGAACTTCTTCGGGTAGCGGGCAGGACGGGTCACTGATGAAGCTGGATTCCATGTACCAGGAAGTCATCCTGGACCACTACAAGCACCCCCACGGGCGGGGCTTGCGGGACGGCGACGCCGAAGTGCATCACGTCAATCCGACGTGCGGCGACGAGATCACGCTGCGTGTGAAGTACGCCTTCGGCGACGACACCGCGACCATTGAGGACATCAGCTACGAGGGCCAGGGCTGTTCCATCAGCCAGGCTTCGGCCTCCGTGCTGAACGACCTGCTCGTCGGCAAGGAGCTGTCGGACGCGCAGAAGGTCCAGGAGACCTTCCTGGAGCTGATGCAGTCCAGGGGACAGATCGAGCCGGACGACTCGATGGAGGAGCTTCTGGAGGACGCCGTCGCGTTCGCCGGAGTCTCCAAGTACCCGGCCCGAGTGAAATGCGCCCTCCTGAGCTGGATGGCGTGGAAGGACGCGACGGCTCAAGCCTTCGCGGAGGAGGCGAAGACCGCATGAGTGACAGCACAGCAGTGGAGATGAAGCCGGCCTCCGAGGAGGAGGTCCGCGAGGCGCTGTACGACGTCGTCGACCCCGAGCTGGGCATCGACGTCGTGAACCTGGGCCTGATCTACGGCATCCACGTCGACGACGCGAACATCGCGACGATCGACATGACGCTGACGTCGGCGGCGTGCCCGCTGACCGACGTCATCGAGGACCAGGCCAAGTCCGCCACCGACGGCATCGTCAACGAGCTGCGGATCAACTGGGTCTGGATGCCGCCGTGGGGCCCGGACAAGATCACGGACGACGGGCGCGAGCAGCTGCGGGCGCTCGGCTTCAACGTCTGAGCGGAACGTCTGAGCAGTAAGCCTGGGTACGCACGTCTCAGGTGTGGTGAAGGGTCCCGGTTTCCGCCGGGGCCCTTCGTCGTGCCCGACGGTGTTCGGTTCGCGTACATGCGCCCGACACCCGGCGTTGGTGCGGCGAGCGGAACGTTCCGGTCGACACCACGTCGTCGAAGGGGACCCAGTGCCGCTCCACATACCGCGTTCGCGTCGCGCGGCCGTCACCGCCGCTGCCGGTGGTCTGCTGACCCTGGCCGCTTTGGGCAGCAACTTCCCGGCGGGCGCGGCCGGTTCGGCCACCCCGACGATCAAGCTCTCGGCCGCCTACCTCAGCGGGGCCGTCGGCGCGACCGGCGACCCGACGGTGACCGTGAGCGTCGCGCAGAGCGGAGCCGACGCCTCGGCGCTCACCGTGACGGCTTCGGCCAGCAGCAAGACGTCGGTGGCCCAGGCCGGGGACGTGACCGTCAGCGGCACCGGCGCGACCCGCACCGTCTCCGTCGCCGCGCGCGGCCGGGGCTACACCGACCTGACGCTGAAGGTGGCGGGCAGCGGCGGAGCCTCGGCGACCACCACGCTGCACTTCGCCGCGTCGGCCGCCGTGCAGGACTCCGCCGGCGCGCGGTACTTCACCGGCTCCAGCGACGCGTCCGCCGCCGTGGACGTGGGCGGCGGCTATGTCGTCGTCGCCGACGACGAGTCCAACGTGCTGCGCCTGTACAACGGTTCGGTGTCCGGGGCGCCGGTGAAGACCTGGGACATGTCCTCCAAGGTCGACGCCGACAAGGAGATCGACATCGAGGGCGCCAC
Source organism: Streptomyces sp. NPDC102467 (assembly GCF_044765445.1). Classification (NCBI taxonomy): domain Bacteria; kingdom Bacillati; phylum Actinomycetota; class Actinomycetes; order Kitasatosporales; family Streptomycetaceae; genus Streptomyces; species Streptomyces sp. NPDC102467. Next base: position 362,842 of record NZ_JBIWKA010000007.1, read on the forward strand.
GCGTGTCGGCAACCTCATCTACTGGACCGGCTCGCTCGGCAACAACAAGGACGGCGAGTACAAGGCGGACCGCAACACGGTCTTCACCACGACGGTCGGTGGCTCCGGCGCCTCCACCACGCTGACGTACGCGCACGCCTACAAGAAGCTGCGCGACAAGCTCGTCGACTGGGACGAGGGCAACGGGGACCGGTACGGATTCGCCGCCGGGACCGAGGACGGCCAGGCCCCCAAGCAGATCGACGGGTTCAACGTGGAAGGGCTGGAGTTCGCGCCCGGCTCCACGACCACCGCGTACCTCGGTTTCCGGGCCCCGCTCGTGCCGCCGAAGGACGGCGGCAAGGGGCTGATCGTGCCCGTCACCAACTTCGACAAGGTGCTGGCGAGCGGCTCGGCCCCGGTGTTCGGAACGCCCATCGAGCTCGATCTGGGCGGTCTCGCCGTACGTGACATCCGTAAGAACGCCGCGAACCAGTACCTGATCCTGGCCGGCAGCTGGGCCGCCGACGACAACTCCGACCCGTACGCGCTCTACCAGTGGGACGGCGTCGCCGGGCACGCCCCGGTCAAGCGCCTCGACCTGCCGGCCAGCGACCCGGGCGGCTGGGAGTCGGTCGTCTCCGTGCCCGATCTGGCCACGTCCGGCGGCCGGGTGCAGCTGATCACCGATGACGGCTCCGCCGACCTGTACGGCGACGGCACCGAGGCCAAGGACCTCGACCACGACGAGTGGAAGAAGTCGCGCGCGGCCCTGTTCACGGTGGGCTGACGCGGCACCGGTCGGCGGGCGGCTCTGTGTACAGGCGTACGCAACGATATGTACACTCGTACGCATGGGATATGTCCTGCTGGCCGGCGCCATCGCCGCGGAGGTGGCCGCCACCACGGCCATGAAGTACAGCGAGGGGTTCAGCAGGCTCTGGCCCTCGCTGGTCACCGTCACCGGTTACGTGATCGCGTTCGCGCTGCTCGCGCAGACCCTGAAGACCGTGCAGATCGGTACCGCGTACGCGATCTGGGCCGGTGCCGGCACGGCCGTCATCGCCGCGATCGGCATGCTCTTCCTCGGCGAGGGGCTCAGCTTCACGAAGGTCGCCGGAATCGTTTTCGTCATCGGCGGCGTCGTGCTGCTGAACCTGGGCGGGGCGCACTGATGCCGCGGCGCTACGACCCCGAGCGGCGCCAGCGGATCATCGACGCGGCGATCCGAGTGGTGGGCGAGAAGGGAATCGCCGGACTCAGCCACCGCAGCGTCGCCGCCGAGGCGGATGTGCCGCTGGGCTCGACGACGTACCACTTCAAGACGCTCGACGAGCTGATGGTGGCCGCGCTGCGGCAGGCCAACGAGGGGTTCGCCAAGGTCGTCGCGGCGCGCGGCGCCTTCCAGGACCCGGCCGTCGACCTCGCGGGCGAACTGGCAGGACTGCTCGGCGAGTGGCTGGCCGGCGACCGGGTCGGCGTGGAGCTGGAGTACGAGCTGTACCTCGCCGCGCTGCGCCGCCCCGCGCTGCGCGCCGTCGCCGACGAATGGTGCCAGGAACTCGCCGGCCCCCTCGCCGAACGCACCGACCCGGTCACCGCCTGCGCGCTGGTCGCGCTGATGGACGGCATCTGTCTGCAGGTGCTGCTCACCGGCGGGGAGTACGACGCCGGGTACGCGCGGGAGATGCTGGCGCGGCTGATTCCGTAGAAGGGTCCTATGGCACAGGCCCGCCACCTGAGACGGGGCCGCGGCTGGTTGGCCTCGGTGACCCCGGGCCGGTTAGGTTGCCCACATGACCGATACGACTGCTACTCGTTCCACCGGCGCCGTCGCCGCAGGCCTTGCCACTGTCACTGCCGACGGCACTGTTCTCGACACCTGGTTCCCCGCGCCCGCCCTTGAGGGCGAGCCCGGCCCGGCCGGCACGGAGAAGCTCTCCGCGGACCGGGCCGTGGAACTGCTCGGCGAAGGCGCCGCCAAGGCCATCGGCCCGGATGCCCGCCGCGGCGTGGAGATCATCGCCGTACGTACGGTCATCGCCTCCCTCGACGACAAGCCGCTGGACGCGCACGACGCGTACCTGCGGCTGCACCTGCTCAGCCACCGCCTGGTCCAGCCGCACGGCCAGAACCTGGACGGCCTGTTCGGCCTGCTCGCCAACGTGGCCTGGACCTCGCTCGGCCCGGTCGCCGTCGACGACGTCGAGACGGTGCGGCTGAACGCCCGCGCCGAGGGCCTGCACCTCCAGGTCACCTCCATCGACAAGTTCCCGCGCCTGACGGACTACGTCGCCCCCAAGGGCGTGCGCATCGCCGACGCCGACCGCGTCCGGCTCGGCGCGCACCTCGCCGCGGGCACCACGGTCATGCACGAGGGATTCGTGAACTTCAACGCGGGCACGCTCGGCACCTCCATGGTCGAGGGCCGCATCTCCGCCGGTGTCGTGGTCGGCGACGGCTCGGACATCGGCGGCGGCGCCTCCACCATGGGCACGCTGTCCGGCGGCGGCAACGTCCGCATCGTCATCGGCGAGCGCTGCCTCGTCGGCGCCGAGGCGGGTGTCGGCATCGCGCTCGGCGACGAATGCGTGGTCGAGGCCGGTCTGTACGTCACCGCGGGCACCCGCGTCACCATGCCCGACGGGCAGATCGTCAAGGCCCGCGAGCTGTCCGGCGCCTCGAACATCCTCTTCCGCCGCAACTCGGTGACCGGCACCGTCGAGGCCCGCCCGAACAACGCGGTGTGGGGCGGCCTCAACGAGGTGCTGCACAGCCACAACTAGGGCTGCCGCACGTCAGCAGGCGAGAGCGGTCCGCGCCGGGGTGACCCGGGGCGGACCGCTTTCTCGTGGGCAAGAAGATTTTTCTCGCCGGGGTGGCATAGCGGGGGCACGTCGTGCGCGTCATCAAAGGCAGAGGGTGCATGACAACGACGGGGAAGTGAAGGTGGCGATGGATGCGGTACGTGGTGCACGCGGCGAGAGCGCGGACGGTTTCCGGGAGTTCGTGGCGAACCGGTCGTCGGCGCTGCTGAAGACGGCCGTACTGCTCTGCGGCGGTGACCGGCACGCCGGTGAGGATCTGCTGCAGAACGCGTTGATCAAGGTCGCGGGGCGGTGGAACCGCGTCGAGGACCCGGAGGCGTACGTGCGCCAGGTCCTCTACCGGCAACAGGTCAGCCGGTGGCGGCTGAAGTGGCCGCGCCGCGAGGTGAGTTACGGGGAGGTGCCCGACGCCGCCGCGGGTGACGGGGGGACCTCGTCCGCGGAACTGCGCGTCGTGCTGTTCGCGGCGCTCGCCCGGCTGACGGCGCGCCAGCGCACCGTGCTGGTGCTGCGCTACTTCGAGGACCTGCCCGAGGCCGACGTGGCCCGCCTGCTCGGCTGCTCCGTCGGCACCGTGCGCTCCACCACCCACCGCTCCCTGGCCCGGCTGCGAGGGCTCGCGCCCGAACTGGCCGCGCTCGGCCCTGCCGACGGCGAGCAGCCGCCGTCCCGTGACTACGCGCCTGTGGAGGTGCGCCCGTGAACGTCGACGAACTGCTCAAGGAGGCACTGCGCGAACAAGCGGCCGAGGTCGGGCCCGCGCCCGTCGACCTCGCCGACCGGGTCTCCGTGACCCGGCGCAGGCGGCGGACCCGCGCCGCCGTGTCCGCAGTGGTGGCCGTCACCGCGGTGGTCGCCACAGCCGTGGTGGTGCCGCGCATCGGCGGTGGCGAGGACGTCAGGCCCATGGATGTGATCGGCCCCGTCGACGTCGTCGCGCACCCGGACCAGTCGCCGCCGAGGGACGCGATCGCGGCCGGGCGGACGGCGCTCGCCTCGTTCGCCTCGTACAAAAGCGTGTATTTCGAGAACGGCGACGGACGGCTGACCCGTATTTACGGCGTGCTCGACCCGACGACGAAGACGTACCGCAAGACGACCAAGTGGTCCGTGCTGACAGTCGCCCCGGGCCTGCGCACCGCCGCCGTGCTCGAACAGAAACTGCCCGCCCGGCGGGTCGGGCTGCTCGATCTCGCCACGAACAAGGTGGAGCGCTGGATCCCGGTGGCACAGGGGGTCGCCGGGGTCGAGTACTCCGCCGACGGCAGCAAGCTCGTCGCGACGACGTACAAGAGGGACCCCGACCACCTTTACAAGGACGTCGAGGTCGACGTCGCCACGACCGACGGCAAGGGCGGCAAGACCCTGCCGGGCCCCGGCCACCCCTCACGCACCGGCTACTCCGTCATCGACGTGGCCAGCGGAAAGGGGAAGTGGGTCGCCAAACCGCAGAAGGGCGACCAGTGGGACCACAACGCGCGTGAGGACTTCGCGTTCAGCCCCGTCGGCAATTACGTGTTCGAAACGAGCATGATGGGCGACATCGGTTCCCTCTACTACGACTTCGACGGCCGTAAGGTACCCGCGCCCCGCGGCACGGAGCACGTGTCGCCGTACGTCGCGGCAGGGCTTTCGCCCGACGGTAAGCACGTAGGAGGGGATTTCGCGGGCAAGGGGAAGAAGATCGCCGTCGCGGTGAACGATGCGAGGACCGGGAAGCTCGCGGAGAAACTGCCCGCCCAGCAGGTGATCGCCTGGGCAGACAGCAAGCGGATCATCGCCTGGGGGTGTGACCCCGAGAAGTGTGGCGGCGCGGGGGAGTTCCACAACCAGTTGCTGCTGATCACGCTGGGCTCGCACAAGGTCGTCCCGCTCAGCGACTTCAGGAAGGCGTCGGCCGACTACCCGGGCCGCTGGGAACCTCAGTTCCAGACGCGCTGACCAGCTCGTCGTAAGCCCGGAGCAGCCCGTCGGTCACCTCGTGGCCGGCGGGCTTCAGGGGTGCCCGGACCGTTCCGCCGCCCGGCAGGCCGAGTGCGGCCAGGAGGGCCTTCACGGTGACGGTTCCGGGCAGCCCCGCGCTCATCGCCAACTCCGTGAGGGCGATGGTGCGTTGCTGGCGGCGGGCCGCCCCGGCGGTGTCACCGGCGTCGTACGCGTCGACGATCGCCCGGAAGGCGCCGGGCACGACGTTCGCCACGGTCGACACATAGCCCGCGCCGCCCAGCGCGTACAGCGCGAGCACGTACTCGTCGCAGCCCGTGTAGTACGCCAGGTCGGACGCGGCCATGACCTTCTGGGTGCCGAGCAGGTCGTACGCGCAGTCCTTCACGGCGACGATCCGGGGGTGCTCCGCGAGCCGCAGCAGTGTGTCCGGCTCGATGCGGGTGCCGGTGCGGGCGGGGATGTCGTACAGCATCACGGGCAGGTCCGTCGCGTCCGCCAGCTCGCGGAAGTGCGCTTCCACGGCGTCCTGCGGCGGGCGGCTGTAGTACGGAGGCGCCGCCAACAGGCCGTCGGCGCCCGCCCGTTGTGCCTGCCGGGCGAGGTCGAGCGTGTGGCGGGTGTCGGCCGTGCCCACGCCGGTGAGGACGGCCGCCCGCCCGTCGGCCGCCTCGCGCACCGCGCGCACGAGGTCCGCCTTCTCGGCGTCCGTCGTCGTGGGGGACTCACCGGTCGTGCCGGACAGTACGAGCCCCTCGCACCCTTCGGTGACCAGCCGGTCGGCCAGCTTCTGCGCCGCCGCCAGGTCGAGGGAGCCGGCGTCGGTGAAGGGCGTGACCATGGCGCACAGGGCGCGGCCGAAGTTCGTATCGCTCATGAGAGCAGTGTCGGCCGCCCCATCGTGAAGCTCCACTTAAATCTGCTACGAGGTGGCGCGGAGCAGTGCTGAAGGATGGAGGGGGCGAGCGGTGCCTGCTCGTCGCCGAACGGCGCGACGGTACGGGTGCCAAAAGGTCCGGGATGCGCCACCATGAGAGGCCGGTGAGAAGTCAAAGTGCCGCGCGGACAACGGAGTTGTGCGCCGGATCGAAGGCCAGGTGGCGCGGCTCGGCACAGCGAGGGGCGGGGGCCCGGACATGAGTGAGAGCAGCGGCAAGGAATTCGAGATATCGCGCCTGTTCGAGGTCGGCGCGGGCCCCGACCAGGCCTGGGACGCCGTGACGAGCGGCACCGGCGGCTGGCTGTGGCCCATGAAGTACGAGCCGAAGCAGGGCGGCGCGGGGCCGTACAACACCGTGCTCACCGTCTGGGACCCGCCGCGCCGGCTCGGTGTCCGGTCCAAGGATCCGGCCGCGCTGCCCCCGTTCCAGACGCTCAACCAGCTCGACTACACGATCGAGCCCCGCAACGGCGGCAGCCGCGCCCTGATCCGCTACGTCCACAGCGGCGTCTTCACCGACAACTGGGACGAGCTCTACGAGGGCGTCGCCAAGCACACCGACTTCTACCTGCACACCCTGCGCCAGTACGTGGCGCACTTCGTGGGCCGCCCGGTCGCCTTCACCACGGTGAACGGCCCCGCCAAGTCCGTGACCCGCGAGGCGCTCACCACCGTCGGCCGCGCCCTCGGCCTGCCCGACAACGCCACCGAGGGCGCCCGGGTACGCGCCCAGGGCCCGTACGGGGAGACCCTGGACGTCGTACTCGACTACCGCAACGCGTACTTCATCGGCCTGCGCACCGACGACACCTTCTACCGGATCTTCGGCCGCGGGCCCTGGGGCGCCCCCCTCGGCATCAGCATCCACGACTTCGCCCCGGACGCCGACGCCGCGCGGAACCAGACCGCCTGGAGCGACTGGCTGGCCACGGTCTTCACCTGAGCCTCCGGCTCCGGGGACGCGGCAGTGACCCTACGGACGCAGGCGCAGCACCTGCGGGTCGTGGTCGCTGATCTGGTCGTGGAACTCGCTGTTGATGTGCACGCTGTCGTACCGGAACGCGTCCTTCTTCCGGATCGACGGGCTGATCAGGATCTGGTCGAGAACCTGGCTGTTGCCCTGGTAGTCGTAGGTGTAACGCTCGCTCTTCGGCAGGGACTTGATCGCCGACCAGAGCGCTCCACCGTCCTCCAGGCGCTGGGCCGTACCGGAGAACTCGAAGTCGTTGATGTCGCCGAGCGTGATGACGTCGGCGTTCCTCTGGACCTTGAGGATGTCCTTCACGAAGGAGTTCACCGAGGTCGCCTGCGCGTGGCGCTGCGTCTCCGAGCTGCGCACGGGCGGCTGGTACTGCGCGGTCAGGGGCTGGTCGCCGCCCTTCGACGCGAAGTGGTTGGCGATGACGAAGACGCTCTTCCCGCGGAAGGTGAACTCGCCCGCGAGCGGCTTGCGGCTGTTCTTCCAGGCCTCGTTCGCCGGGTCGATACGGCCGGGGGACGCGGTCAGCGCGGCCTTGCCGTGGCTGCGGGTCACGCCCACGGCCGTCGTGGAGTCACCGCCCGCGCGGTCCGTGAACGCCACCCGCTCGGGGTTGAACAGGAACGCCTGGCGGATGTTGCCGCCGGGCTCGCCGCCGTCCTGGTCGTTGACCGGGTCTATGGAGCGCCAGTCGTAGCGGGGGCCGCCCGCCGCGACGATCGCGTCGATCAGTCTGGTCAGCGTCACGTCGGCGGCGACCGTGCCGTCGTCCTTTGCGCCGTTGTTGTCCTGGATCTCCTCCAGGGACACGATGTCGGGCGACTTCAGGTTGTCGACGATTGCCGCCGCGTGCTCCTCGAACGTGGCGTCGGTCGGGTCGAGGTTCTCCACGTTGTACGTGGCCACGGCCAGCTCGCCCGACTTCTGCGCGCGGGTCGTCTCGCGGCTGAGCCCGGACTGCTTCAGCGTGCCCAACTCCCGTGCCACCAGCGTGTATCCGCCGTACTGGTTGAAGTCGAGCGGGCCCTCGGTGCGGCCGGACAGGACGTCGCCGACATCGGCGACGGGGAAGTCGGCGACCGCGCCGAGCGACTGGATCTGCAGGCGTCCGGTGTTCTGCGAGGTGTACGAGCCGTACCGGGTGCCGCCCCGCTCGGTCGTGTTCTCCCGCGGCTTCACGGTGACCCACAGCTCCGCGTACGCGTCGCTCGCGGTGACGACCCGGGAGGAGCCGACCCGTACGTTCTGGCCCTCCAGGGACTCGTAATAGTCGAGGGCGTACTTCTTCGGGCGCAGCGTCAGGCCGTTGATCGAGCCGCTCGCCGCCGGGTCGCCCGCGGGCGTGTAAGCGGCGGGGACCGACTTGGCGCTGATGGTCGTGACCGGTACCCGGTTGCCGGACGAGACCACGGCCACCGTCGGCTTGGTGATCTCGGTCAGCGACTGGTTGCCGGTCGAGGCGCCGCCGGGCACGTACTCGGAGACCGTGCCCGAGACCGTCACCGCGTCGCCGACCTTCACCGTCGGTGCGGAGCTCGTGAAGACGAAGACACCCTCACTGGTGGCGGGGTCGTCGTCGGGCGTCGTGTTCTGGAACCAGAAGCCGCGGGACGAGCCGTACGTTCTGACCCCGGTCACCACCCCGGCCACGCCCGTGACCTGCTGACCGGCGAGCGGGGAGGTGCGGGTGGCGCCCTGGATGTCGTGGATGGCGACCGCGGCCGCCGCGTGCGCGGGGGCCGTCACGACCAGGGCGTACGTGGCACAGCAGGCCGTCGTGACGGCGAGTGCGGCGAGGCGGGAGCGGGAGAACGCAATGGACACAGGGTGCGCGGAGTTGCTCGGCAAGGGGATCCCTCCGGGGACGTGCGGGTGGCGAGCGCCGGGACGAGGGGTGGCTTCATACGCTTTCTACGCGCGTAAATCTCTTGCCTGCGCAGGGGAGTTGTCAAGGTTTCGCGGATGTCTTCGGGGCGACCGAAACCTGACGGGTACATGAACCGGGCAGCAAAGGGTCAAATCCGTCTAGGCTGAGCGGTCGCACCGTATGCCCTGAGGAGAATCAGCCGATGTCAGACAGCTCCCCCCTGCCGCCGGTCCGGCTTCCCGCCGAAGCGGAGCTGGCGCGGGACGCCCTTGCCACCCCCCTGCTGTCCCGCGCGGTGCGCCTCGCCCGCTGGGCCGGACCCGACACCCGGGTCGGCGCGGGCGGCGAACTCGTCGAGGAGCAGCTGCCCGCCGCCGCGGCCGAGCTGGGCCTGACCGGCGACGAGGACGGCGCCGCCCACGCGAGCGAGGCCTGGCGCATCGCGGTCGACACGGGCCTGGTGGAGATCGTGGACGGGAACGAGGACGGCGAGGACGGCGAGGACGGCGAGGAGTACGGCACCGTCGCCGTGGGCGAGGAACTCGCCGCCCTCACCTCCGGCGGCCCCGCGGACGTGCTCGGCCTGTGGCTCGGCGCGCTCGACACGGTGCTGGCCGACGCCAGCGTCCCCGACCTCGAGGACCTCGTGGACGCTATGGAGGAGGGCGGCGAGATCGACTTCTCGCAGCTCGACTGGGACCCGGAGGCGGAGGCCGAGTTCCTGGAGGGCGTGCTCGGCAATCTGTACCTGCTGACCGTCACCGAGGGCGGCGCGGGCGACGGCCCGATCCCGCTGCCCGCGCTCGCCGCGTCGATGATCGTGCCCGACGACATGAGGGAGCCCACTGACGACGTCCTGGAGCAGGTGTCGGACGCGATGATGCGGCTCGACGACCAGTTCAGGCTGCTCGACCCGGTCGGCCTCGTGGAGTTCCAGCCGGTCGACGAGGCGCTCATGGCCGCCGCCGACGAGTCGGTCGCGGAGCCCGTGGAGCCCGTGGACGAGTCCGACGTCTCCCGGTACGGCATGGTGCGGCTCACCCCGCTCGGCCTGTACGGGATCCGGGCCCGGATGCTGGAGGCGGGGCTCGACGCGCCCGCTGTCGGCGACCTCGTCGACATGGGTGCGGACACGCTGCTCGGAGCCACGTCCGCGTTCTCGCAGGCGGCCGCGCAGGCCGAGATCGAGCAGTGGCTCGCCCGACGTGAACCGCTGGGCGCCGCACGGGAGTTGCTCGCCGCCGCGCGCGGCGCGGACGAGGGTGCGCCGCTGCGCAGGCTCCGCTGTCAGCAGGCCCTGTCGCTGGTCGGGAGGGAGGCCGAACCGGCGCTGCGCGAGGTCCTCGACGACGCCGAACTCGGCGGCCTCGCCCGGGTCTGGCTCGCCGAGCACGGTGCGACGGACGTGCCCGCGCCCTCGGAGGACCTGGTCTTCTGGCTGACCGTCGACACGATCGCCGCGCAGCTCTCCCTGGAGGGCAATTCGGACGAGTTGCAGGCGCTGGTCGAGGGGCTCGCCGCGCAGCACAGCGGCTTCTTCTCGGCGGCGTGGCGGGTGGAGCACCCCGCCACGGCCGACGTGCTGGAGGCGATGGGCCGCCTGCACCCGGACAAGAAGGTGGCCAAGGAAGCGCGTAAGGCGGCCTTCAAGGCCCGTTCGGCGCAGGGCTGACACCCGTATCTGCGCGACGGTGCCGAACTCCCGCTCGCCGAGCGGGAGTTCGGAACCGTCTCATAGGCGGGTCAGCACAGATAGCGCGTCGTGTGCTGGAACGAGGACGTCGCCCCGTCGAAGCCGTACGTGCCCCGGTACGACGGCGGGTTGTGGTACTCGCCGACCAGGGTGAGCGTGTCGGCGCAGGAACCCTGGCCCGACCGCTTCGCGTCGATGCGGATCGTGTCGCCGATGAATCCGCCCGTGATGTCCCACGGGGCGCCGCAGATACCGGACGTGATCCGGCCGCCGGTCACCACGTAGGGGTGCGTGTTCGGGTTGATCCTCGCCGTGATGGCGAAGGTGATCGAGCCGTTGCTGAGCTCCAACTTGCAGTCGACCGAGACGGCCTCGGCGGACAGGTCCTGTTGCGCGGCGAACGCCTCGTCGCGCGTCTTGACCTCCGCCCCCTGCGGATTGTGGAAGCGGTGCTCGCCGCGGGACTGGCCCTTCTGCTTGCGTGCCTGAGTCGTCATGGACCGGCCTCCCTTCGAAGGTTCGGGTGTCAGGCGAGCTGCTCGGCGAGCTCGACGCGCAGCAACGTGCGTACGTTCTCGACATGGTTGGCGACGGTGACCTGCGACGAACCGGCGAACAGCAGGCCGACCACCACCTGGTCGAGCGAGGTCACGAGGGACCCGGAGTCGCCGCCCGCCGATATGTTCGTGGTGAGGATCTGGTCCCTGAACCGGGCTGTACCGGCCGTGCCGTAGTCGACGTCGATCGTCGTGTCGACGGCCATGATCCGGCCGAAGGAGATGTTCGTCGTACGGCCCGTCTTCTTCACGAGGTCGCCGACCGCGACATTCGTCTTACGACGCCAGGCGCGCGGCGCACCGCTGAAGTGCTGCTCGCGGGTGGCGTCCTGGAACTGGACCTCGCCGAGCGCGCAGTCGACCACGTTGTTCTGCTGGTCCAGCGGCGTCTGCGGGGCGAACTGGATGGTGATGAACCGCGACAGCGTCGCGATGCGGTCCGCGGGATCCGTGCCTCCGTCGAACGTGCCGGGCTGCACGATCGCACTGCCCGGCCGCGCCCGGTTGGAGTCGGCGAGGACGTGGTTGTTGGACAGGATGTAGAACTTCGCCGGGGTGCCGAGCCCGGGGCCCGGCGGGTCCACCGTCGCGCCCGGCAGGAAGTCGTAGACCACGCTGCCCAGGGTGCCCGCGGTGACGGCGACGTTGCCGACCGAGAAGCCCGAGGGGCACGGCCGCAGCCGGCGGACGAGGAGCTGCGGCTCGAACGTCGCGAGCCCGCCGAGCTCATCGAGGCGCGGCTGTCCGAAGCCGGCGAACCGCTGGGAGACGCCGCCGTCGGGCACATAGGTGACGCCTTCATCGGCGCGGGCGCCGGACGGCCTGGACTGCCTGCGCTGGGCGGAGATCTGGCCGACGGCCACGACGTCGGTCGGGGTGCCGTCATCCATCTGACGAGGAATCACATCCCGTTCGGGCAGCAGTGATTCGGGCACTTTCTGGGTCACAAGGACGAGGACGGCCGGCTCGCCCGTGGGCTCTCCGCCGATCCACTTCACGCCGTGGCCGAAGCCGACCACGTTCGCCAGCGGCGCCTCGCGCCGCAGGAAGTCACTGGTCGCCTGCCGGCGGGAGCTGTCGCTGAGCTGACCGCCGGCGGGTCCTCGCATCAATTCGGGTCGGCTCACGCCGGACCACCTCTTCCCCTGACAGTGGCCGGCTTCGTCGGCCGGCTCTCATGGAGATCGCGTGCCTGGCGTGCGTCGTCCACTCGGCTCGCCACCCCTGGGCGGTGATGCGGTGATGCAGGTACGGCCTTGTCTATTGCCGCGCGACAGGGCGGTCAAGGCGTTTCGCGTGGAATGGCACTGCCGGGCGCTGTCAGGTGCGCAGGTAGGAGGCGCCGTTGAGGTCGAGGACGGTTCCCGAGGCCCACTGCGCCCCGGGCGACGCCAGCCACAGCACGGCCCCGGCGATCTCGTCCGCCGAGGCCACCCGGCCGAACGGGCTCTGCGCGCGCACCTCGTCGGTGAGCCGGTGCGCCACCCGCTCGGTCTCGATGAACCCGGGCGCCACCGAGGCCACGCCGATCCCGTGCGGTGCGAGCGCGACGGCGAGGGACTGCCCGAGCGCGTGCACGGCCGCCTTCGTCGCCCCGTACGCGGGGTGGTCGGGCTCGCCCTTGAAGGCGCCGCGCGAGCCGACGTTGACGATCCGGCCACCCGTGCCCTGCTCGATCATGCGATGCGCGGCCAGATGACTCAGGTTCGCCGTACCGAGCAGATTGACCGCCACGTGCCGCTGCCACAGCTCCGACCAGTCCTCGTACGAGGTGGTCGCGGGCGGGTGCGGCAGATTCACGGCCGCGTTGTTCACGAGGACGTCGATGCCGCCGAGGCCCTCGGCGGCCCGCTCGGCGACGGCTGCCGCGCCCGCCGCGTCGGAGACGTCGCCGCCGACGAGGACGTGCCCGTCGCCCTCGAGCGAACCGAGCGTGGCCCGCGCCTCCTCCTCCCGCGACCCGAAGTGCACGGCGACCCGGTCCCCGTTGGCCGCGAAGGCGCGGGCCAGCGCCCGCCCGAGCCCCCGGGAGGCGCCGGTCACCAGAACCCGGCGGCCGGACTGCGGAAGGTTCACGGAAGTCATGGAAGCGGGCCCCTCGACGTCGGACGGTGTTCAACCGCCGTTTATACGCGAGCGAGAACGTGTGGCCGAAACAGGGTCCGCGCCCCCTCCCCACCCGGCCCCGCCTCCGTCCACCGTCAGCAGGAGACAGCCACCATGTCAGTCACTCGCAGGGACTTCACCAGACGCTCCGCGGCCACCGGAGCGGGCATCGCCCTGGCCGGATCCGTCGGCGCCCTCGCCACCGCGCCGGGCGCGCTCGCCGCCACCGACACCGACGTCACGGACGTCGCCGAGGACAGGCACGGCCACCACGGCGGCCACCACGGCGCCGGCTACGGTCCGCTGAAGTCCGACCCCAAGGGCCTCCTCGCGCTGCCCGCCGGATTCTCGTACAAGGTCATCACCTACAGCGGGAAGACCAAGCTGGAGTCCGGCGAGTTCACGCCGTCCAACCACGACGGCACCTCCACCTTCGACGGCCCGCGCGGCACCACCCTCCTCGTCAACAACCACGAGCTGGCGGGCGCCCGCGCCGACTGGCCGCACCCCGTGCCGCTCACCGAGGGCCTCGTCTACGACCCCATGGCGGCCGGCGGCTGCACGGTCGTCGAGGTGCGCCGCGGCGGCGAGGTCGCCGAATGGGTCGGCATCGCCGGCACCGCCACCAACTGCGCGGGTGGCAGCACCCCGTGGGACACCTGGCTGACCTGCGAGGAGACCGAGGACAAGGCCGGCAAGAACGGCTTCACCAAGGACCACGGCTACGTCTTCGAGGTCGACCCCGCCGACCGTCGCGCCAACCGCTCCCCGAAGCCGATCAAGGCGTTCGGCCGGTACGCGCACGAGGCGGTCGTCATCGACCCCAAGCGCGGCCACGCGTACCTCACCGAGGACGCCTCGGGCCCCAACGGACTGCTCTACCGCTGGGTCCCGCCGCACGGCTTCCACCACGGCCGCGGCAAGCTGCGCACCCTCGCCGACGACGCGGGTGTGCTCCAGGCCTTCAAGTGCTTCGACTCCGGCGGCCGGTTCGTCGACGACCTGTCCCGCGCCACGAAGACCGGCACGGTGTACGGCGTGGACTGGGTGGACGTCCCCGACCGCGACGCCAAGGCGGTCTCCACGCGCAAACAGTTCAAGGACGGCGAAGTCACCCGCGCCCGCAAGCTGGAGGGCATGTGGTGGGCCGACGGCGGCGCCTACGTCGTCGCCTCGTTCGCCCGCGACGAGAGCCCCGTCGCGCACGACGGACAGGTCTGGTTCTACGACCCCAAGCGCCGCACGCTGACCCTGAAGGTGCTGCTCGGCGTCAACCCGGACCCCTCGGTGGACGGCGCCTTCGACGGCCCGGACAACATCACCGTCTCCCCGTACGGCGGTCTGGTCATCGCCGAGGACGGCGAGGGCATCCAGCACCTGTTCGGCGCGACCGAGCGCGGCAACACCTACCCGATCGCGCGCAACGAACTCAACATCGGCACCGCCGACGAGCCCTCGTACAGCGAGTTCACCGGCGTCACCTTCTCGCCGGACGGGCGCACCCTGTACGCCAACATCCAGACGCCCGGCATCATGCTGGCGATCACCGGACCCTGGAAGCGCCAGCGCTGACCACCGTCGTACCGGGGGCTGTCACGGCCCCCAGTACGACGTGCGCGGCGTGCCCGCGCGCGCCGCGTCGGCCTCCTCCTGCGCCTCCGTGATCCGCTGCCGCACCGACTCCTCATGCGTGTCGATCAGTGCTCCCGCGTCCGGCCCCAACCACCACGGCTGTTCGGCGGCGCGGGCGCCGGACCAGGCCAGGACCTCGGGGACGGTCGGGCGCGCGGCGGGCTCCTTCGCGAGACAGCGGGCCAGGAAACCGGTCCACTCCGCGTTCGGCAGCCCGACCAGGTCGGGCTGCTCGTGCAGTGTGTGGTGCACGATCTTCGGCGCGGTGCCCGCGCCGTGCGGATTGCGGCCCGTCGCCGCGAGCACGAGCAGGGCGCCGAGCGCGAACACGTCGCAGGGGGCGGCGGGCTCGGTGGCGTACGTGATCTGCTCGGGCGCCAGGAAACCGGGGGAGCCGATCACGTCCCCGTCGGCCGGGGCGGGCCTGCCGAAGTCGAGGACGTGCGGGCCCTCCCTGGTGATGAGGACGTTCGCGGGCTTCAGGCCGCGGTGCACGAGCCCCGCCGCGTGGATGGCGGTGAGCGCCAGAGCCAGGGCCGCGCCGAGCGCCGCGAGATCTTCGGACGCGAGCGGACCGAGGCCCGCCACCGCCTCCGAGACCGACGGCCCCGCGCAGTACTCGGCAGCCAGCCACGGCGGCTCCGCGTCCGGATCGGCGCCGAGCACCGCCGCCGTGAACGGGCCGCGCACGGTGCGCGCCGCCCGCGCCTCGTGCCGCAGCCGCTCCCGGAGCACGGGCTCATCGGCGACCTGAGGGTCCAGCGTCTTCACCACGACGAGCGGCCCCGAGCCCGCGCGCGCCAGATACGCCCGGCCCGCGCCGCTCTCACTGAGCAGCGCGACCGCCCGGTACTCCCCGAACTCGAACCGGTCCATCGAACTCCTCCCGCCGCACGCTCTTGTCCTGATGATCTCTGCGACGCGGGTGCGCCGCGCAGGGTTCCCACGAATCCGACCGGGATCCGCCGAGAGCCAGTGAACAGGATCGCAGGTCGCGGCTACCCCAGCGGGTCCACCGGCGGCGCCTGCGACTCGGCGGCGATCCGGTGCACCCGCCGCCGTACGACGAGCCAGCCGGCCGCCAGGGCGAGGGCGATGGGCACGAGCAGCAGCACAGTGTCGCGGCCCGCGCCGTTCGTGTCGAACCACATCATCACGAGCACGGCGAACAGGAACGCGATCGTCGTCAGCTCGATCCACGGCGACGCCCACAGCCGGAACGCGGGCCGCCGGACGAGCCCTTGCTTCGCCCGCCGCACGAACACCAGATGGCAGAGCATGATCATGGACCAGGTGGAGATGACGCCGAGCGAGGCGACGTTCGTGACGATCCCGAACGCGTCCTCGGGCAGCCACGCGTTCAGGGCGACCCCGAGCAGCGCCGCCGTCGACGTCAACAGGATGCCCGCGTACGGGACATGGCTGCGGCTCATCCGCGCGGTGAAGGAGGGCGCCGAGCCCGCCATGGCCATGGAGCGCAGGATGCGGCCGGTCGTGTACAGACCGGAGTTGAGGGACGACATCGCGGCCGTGAGCACGACCAGGTTCATGATGCCGCCCGCCGCCGGCACCCCGATCTTCGACAGGACCGTCACGAACGGGCTCTGATTCGCCGAGTACGCCGTCCACGGCAGCAGCAGCGTCAGCATCACGATCGACCCGACGTAGAAGATGCCCACCCGCCACATGATCGAGTTCACGGCCTTCGGTACGACCGTCTCCGGATCGGCCGTCTCGCCCGCCGTCACCCCGACCATCTCCACCGCCGAGTACGCGAAGATCACCGTCTGCGTGATGAGCACGACGGGCAGCACGCCCATCGGGAACCAGCCCCCGCTGTCGCTGATGAGCGACAGGCCCGGGGTGTGTCCCGCCACGTCGTCGCGCGAGACGAGGAAGAAGATGCCGATCAGCAGGAACGCCACGATCGCGGTGACCTTGACGATGGCGAACCAGAACTCCATCTCGCCGAAGCTCTTCACGGAGATCAGGTTCACGGTGAGCACGACTCCGAGCGCGATCGCCGCGAGCACCCACTGCGGGACCGACGTGAACATCGACCAGTAGTGCACGTACAGCGCGATCGCCGTGATGTCGGCCATGCCGGTGGTCGCCCAGTTCAGTACGTACATCCACCCCGCGACGTACGCGCCCCGCTCGCCCAGGAACTCACGGGCGTAGCTCACGAACGAGCCCGACGAGGGGCGGTGCACGACGAGTTCGCCGAGGGCCCGCACGACGAAGGACGCGAACACTCCGCACACCGCGTACGCGATCGCCAGCGCGGGACCCGCTTTGGCGAGGTTTCCGCCCGCCCCGAGAAAGAGCCCCGTGCCGATCGCGCCACCGATCGCGATCATGCTGATGTGGCGTGGTTCGAGGGCCTTGCTGTAGCCGAGGTCGCCCGCGTCGGCGACGCCCTCGCCGGTCGTGGGATCGTCCGGCGGGGAGCCGTGGGAAAAGTCTTTGCGCAGATTCACGCCCGGAACTCTCGCACTGCGCGGCGCCCCGATCGGCGCAGCGGCAAGCGGCCCCGCGTGGCGTCGCTCGTACGGGTGAGACAGCCGTCGAGCCGCGCCCCGCCCCGCCTCGACGATGCCGTGGCCACCACGAGCGCGCCCGGGCCCGGAAGAAAAATTCTTGGGTAAGGGAACGGCAAAGCGGAGCTGCTCGTTACCCCTGGCATGACAGCCATGACCCCAGGTTCGAACATCCCGCTCACGGCGCAGCGTGTGGCGGTCGACGTCTCGGCGCCCGTGCGGCTCGACGTATCGGGCCTGCTGCTCACCGCCGACGGCAAGGTGCGCTCGGACGACGACTTCATCTTCTACAACCAGCCGGCGGGCCCCGGTGTGACGTACACGTCGGGCGGGGGCACGAGCCCCGACTCGATCACGGTGGACACGGCGGCCGTGCCGCCGGGCATCGAGAAGATCGTCGTCACGGCGAGCCCGGACGCCGACGGCCAGTCGTTCCAGGGCATCGAGCCCACGGCCACGGTGCGCAACGCGGACGACGGCTCGGTCCTGGCGACGTTCACGCCCCCGCAGCTCGGCGCCGAGACGGCGCTGGTGATCGTCGAGGTCTACCTGCGCAACGGCGCGTGGAAGGCCCGCGCGGTCGGCCAGGGGTACTCGAACGGTCTGGCGGGCATCGCCACCGACTTCGGCGTCTCGGTCGAGGAACCGGCCGCGCCCGCCGCCGCGCCTGTCGCCCCGCCCGTCGCGGCCCCGGCAGCCTCCCCGGCCGCCGCGATGCCCGCGCCGAGCACCCCGCCGGTCGACCCGCGCATCGCCCCGCCCCCGCCGCCGGCCGCGGCTCCGGCTGCCCCGCCGGCCGCCCCCGCGCCCGGCGCCGGGAAGATCAACCTCGACAAGGGCCGCGTCTCCCTGCAGAAGAACCAGACGGTGTCCCTGGTCAAGGGCGGCAAACCGCTGCTGAGCCAGGTCAAGATGGGCCTCGGCTGGGAGCCCGCGTTCCGCGGCAAGGACATCGACCTGGACGCGTCGGTCATCGCGTACGGGCCGCAGCGCAACCACGTCGACAGCTGCTACTTCGGCAAGCTCTCGATCGTGAACGGCGCGATCAAGCACTCCGGTGACAACCTCACGGGCGAGGGCGCGGGCGACGACGAGGTGATCGTCGTCGACCTGGGCCGCCTGCCGCAGGACGTCACGGGCCTTGTCTTCACGGTGAACTCGTTCTCGGGCCAGAAGTTCACCGAGGTCGCCAAGGCGTACTGCCGCCTCATCGACGCCGCGTCCGGCGAGGAGCTGGTCCGCTTCGACCTGACGAGCGCGGAGGCGCAGACCGGCGTGATGATGGCGAAGCTCATCAAGCAGTTCTCCGGCGAGTGGGAGATGACGGCGCTGGGTGACTTCGTGAAGTCGCGCACGGTACGCGGCATGGTGAAGCCCGCGGCCCAGGCGCTCTGACAGCACCGTTCGGCACGGCCGGGACAGCAGTCCCGGCCGTGCCGTCGTGCACCAGGCGGTACCGGATTACGGGACGACGACGATCTTGCGGCCCACGCCCGACGCGAACTGGTCCAGGGCCTCGGGGTACTGGTCGAGGGGAAGCCGGTCGCTGATGAAGACGTCCGGGTCGAGGACCCCGCCCGCGAACAGCTCCGCCGCCCGCTCGTAGCTGTGCAGGACCGCCATCGAGCCGGTGATGGTGATCTCCTGGTTGTAGATGCGGTACGGGTCGATCGTCACGCGGGTCGCGTAGTCCGCGACGCCGAACTGCAGGAACGTGCCCGCCTTCGCCACCCGGCCGAGGCCGTCCTGGATCGCCGCCGCGTTGCCCGTCGCGTCGATCACCACGTCCCAGCCCTCGGGGCGGTCCAGCTCGTCCGGTCCCGCGGCGGACGCCGAGACGCCGAGCTGCTGGGCCGTCGCGAGACGCTCCGCGTTCAGGTCCACGACGTCGACGCTCGCGGCGCCGGTGCGCTTGGCCAGCTCCAGCATCATCAGGCCCATGGTCCCCGAGCCGTAGATCAGCACGTGGGAGCCGAGGCGTGACTGGAGCACGTCATAGCCGCGTACCGCGCAGGACAGCGGTTCGATGAGGGCCGCGTCCTGGGTGCGTACGTGGTCGGGGAGGCGGACGCAGTTGGCGACGGGGGCCAGCGCGTACTGGGCCGCGCCGCCCGCTGTCGTCACGCCGATCGCCGCCCAGCGCTCACAGAGGTTGCCGCGCCCGGCGCGGCAGAAGCGGCACTCGTGGCAGTGCAGTGACGGGTCGACGGCGACGCGGTCACCGACCCGCACCTCCGTGACGGCGCTGCCGACCTCGGCCACCGTGCCCGCGAACTCATGTCCCGGCACCACCGGCAGCGTAGGGGCGAACTCGCCCTGCCGGATGTGCAGATCCGTGCCGCACAGGCCGCAGGCCGCCACCTCCACGACGACGTCCCGGGGGCCCGGCGTGGGGTCGGGCACCTCGCCGACGACGACCTTGCCCACTGACTCGACGATCGCGGCCTTCATTTCACAGCTCCCAACGACAGGCCCTGGACCAGCTTGTCCTGGGCGGCGAACCCTGCGGCGAGCACCGGCAGGGAGATGACGAGCGACGCGGCGCACACCTTCGCCAGGAACAGGCCCTGGCTGGTGATGAAGCCGGTCAGGAAGACGGGCGCGGTCTGGGCGACGACGCCCGTGAGCACCCGCGCGAAGAGGAGTTCGTTCCAGCTGAAGATGAAACAGATGAGCGCGGTCGCCGCGATGCCGGGCAGCGCGATCGGGGCCACCACCCGGGTGAGGACCGTGGGCAGGCGCGCGCCGTCGATCTGGGCGGCCTCGATGACCGCGACCGGCACCTCCGCGAGGAACGAGTGCATCATCCACACCGCGATCGGCAGGTTCATCGACGTGTAGAGGATGACGAGCAGCCAGATGTTGTCGAGGAAGTCCGTGTTCTTCGCGAAGAGGTAGATGGGGAGCAGGCCCGCCACCACCGGCAGCATCTTCGTGGAGAGGAAGAAGAACAGGACGTCCGTCCACTTCTTCACCGGGCGGATCGACAGCGCGTACGCCGCCGGCAGGGCGAGGACCAGGACGAGGAGCGTCGAGGCGAGCGAGGCCACCGTCGAGTTGATGAGCGCGGGCCAGGGGCTCGCGCCGCCGCCCGCGCCGAAGAAGTCGCGGTAGCCGTCGAGGGTGAGCGAGGCGGCGAAGGACGGCGGGTTGGTCGCCGCGTCCTCCTCCGAGTGGAAGGACGTCAGCACCATCCACGCGATGGGCAGGAAGAAGACGATGCCGGCCAGCCAGGCGACCAGGCCGAGTCCCTTGCCTCTGAGGGTAGGTGAGGAGCTTGAGGACGTAGAGGGCTTCGAGAGTGCTGAGCGCGTCATCAGCGCGACCCCTCCTCGCGGAACAGTGACGACACGACGCGCAGCGCGAAGGTCGCGATGATGATCGAACCGATGACGACCAGGACGCCGGCCGCCGAGGCGAGCCCGTTCTCGTGGGCCTGGTAGAAGCTCTGGTAGACGGTGTAGGGCAGGTTCGCGGTGCCCAGGCCGCCGGAGGTGAGCGTGAAGACCGCGTCGAAGTTCTGCACGATGTAGATCGAGCCGAGCAGTGCGCCGAGTTCGAGATAGCGGCGCAGATGCGGCAGCGTCATGTGGCGGAACACCTGCCAGGGGCTCGCGCCGTCCATCCGGGCCGCCTCGATGAGTTCGGGGGAGCGCGACTGCAGACCGGCGAGCAGGATCAGCATCATGAACGGGGTCCACTGCCAGATCAGCGCCACCTCGACCGCGATCAGCGGCGTGTTGGAGATCCAGTCGGGCTGCGGACCGCCGACGTAGTGCAACAGGCCGTTGAGCAGCCCGTATTCGGGGTTGTACAGGACGTGCTTCCACAGCAGGGCCGCCGCCACGGGCACCACGAGGAAGGGCGCGATCAGCAGCGTACGGACGAGTCCGCGCCCCTTGAACTTCCGGTCCAGGAGCAGCGCCAGGCCGAGCCCGACGACAAGGCTGACCACGACGACGGTGACGGTCAGGACGATCGTCGTCAGGACGGACTTGCGCAGATCGGGGTCGGTGAGGACCTCCGAGTAGTTCCCGAACCAGGTGAAGTGCCGGGCGTCCGGGTACAGCGCGTTCCAGTCGAAGAGGGAGATCACCAGCGTGGCCACGAAGGGCAGTTGGGTCACGACGATCATGAAGACGAGTGCGGGCAGGAGCGGCGCCCGGGTGGCCCAGGCACGGAGCTTCTGGGGCGCGGGCCGCGAGGCGGGCGCGCGGGTACGGGCCACGGGGGCCGGGGTCGCGGTCGGTGTGGTCATCGGCCCTCGTACTCCTTCGCGATCTCGGAGGCGAGTTTCTGGGACTTCTTCAGGGCCGAGTCGACGGACTGGCGACCGGCGACGGCCGCGCTGATCTCCTGCGAGACCTTGGTGCCGAGATCGGTGAACTCGGGGATGCCGACGAACTGGATGCCGGGCGCGGGCCGCTTCTGCACGCCCGGATCGCGCGGCTTGGCGCCCTCGATGGCGGTGCGCGTCACGTCCACGAAGGCGGCGGCCTCGGAGCGGTACGCCGGGATCTCGTACGTCGAGGCGCGCTTGCCCGCGGGGACGTCGGACCAGCCGACCTTCTCGCCGACGAGCTTCTCGTACTCCTTGCCCGACGCCCAGGAGATGAACTTCCAGGCGTTGTCGGGGTTGTGGGACGCCTTCTGCAGGCCCCACGCCCAGGTGTAGAGCCAGCCGCTGTTCGCCGTCTTCTCGACGGGCGCGGACACATAGCCGATCTTGCCCTTGACCGGGGAGTTCGCGGATTCGAGCGATCCCGCGGCGGACGTCGCGTCGTACCACATGGCGGTCTTGCCCTGGGTGAGGTTGTTGAGGCACTCGGCGAAGCCGGACTGGGCGGCGCCGGACTCGCCGTGCTTGCGGACGAGGTCGACGTAGAACTTCGTGGCGTCCTTGAAGCCCTTGTCGTCCAGGCGCGCGGTCCAGTCCTTGTCGAACCAGGTGCCGCCGAAGGTGTTCACGACGGTCGTCAACGGCGCCATCATCTCGCCCCAGCCGGGCAGGCCGCGCAGACAGATGCCCTTCATGCCCGACTGGGCGCCGTCGGCCTGCGCCGCGAGGTCCGCGACCTGCTGCCAGGTCGGGTGGGCGGGCATCTTCAGGCCCTTCTTCTTGAAGACGTCCTTGCGGTACATGAGGAAGGACGACTCGCCGTAGAAGGGCTCGCCGTAGAGCTTGCCGTCGTCGCCGGTGAGGGATTCGCGCATGGGCTGCAGAATGTCCTGCTGGTCGAAGCCGGGGTCCTTCTTCACGTACGGGCCCAGTTCGTGCAGCCAGCCGTTGCGGGCGTAGATCGGTATCTCGTAGTTGCTGAGCGTCGCGACGTCGTACTGGCCCGCCTGGTTGGCGAAGTCCTGGCTGATCTTGTCGCGGACGTCGTTCTCCGGCAGCACGGTGAAGTTCACCTTGATGCCGGTCTCGCGCGTGAAGTGGCGGGCGGTGAGTTTCTGCAACTCGGTCATCTGCGGGTTGTTCACCATCAGTACGTTGATGGCGTCACCGCCCGTACCGAGCCCGCCCGCGCCGGCCCAGCAGCCGGACAGGAGGGGGATGAGCAGCGTCCCTGCGGCGGCCGTCGCGAGCAGGGCGCCCGGTGGCCTTCGTCGGCTCTGGGTTCGCATGGATGCTCCTGGACTCATGTGGCGTATGGGGACAAAGGGGGTGCAAAAAGGGGAGGGAGAAGGAGAACAGGGGGTGTGGGTAATTGCCGCATGTACAAGGGGAGTTCACGTTCAGACGCGGATGACCTGCGGGCCCATCAACGAGTACCGGTGCGCTTCGGACGCGGGCAGCTGGCTGCCCGTGACGATCGTCTCCAGCGCGCCCACCGGCGCGAACCGGCAGAAGCTGACCGCGCCGAACTTGGTGTGCACGCCCGCGAAGACCGTGCGCCGTGCGGCCCTGATGGCCTGCGCCTTCACCTCGCTGACCGCGGGATCGGGGGTGGTCAGGCCCTGGTCGCGGGAGATGCCGTTCGCGCCGATGTAGGCGAGGTCGAGGACGAAGCCGGCCAGCATCTTCGTCGTCCAGTGGTCGACGGTGGCGAGCGTGCCCGCGCGCACCCGGCCGCCGAGCAGCAGCACGGTGGTGTTGTCGGCCTCGGCGAGCGCGCCTGCCGTGGCCAGCGACGCGGTGACGACGGTCAGCGGCCGGTCGCGGGGGAGTGCCTCGGCGATCAGCTGCGGCGTGAACCCCTCGTCCACGAAGACGGTCTCGGCGTCCCCGAGCAGCTCGGCGGCGGCGGTGGCGATCCGCCGCTTCTCCGGCACGTGCATCGTCGTACGGAACGCGAGCGTCGTCTCGAACCCGGCGCTCTCCACCGGATACGCCCCGCCGTGCGTACGCCGGACCAGGCCGTGGTCCTCCAGGGCGCGCAGATCCCGGCGGACGGTCTCCTTGGCGACGCCCAGCTCGGTGGCGAGTTCCGTGACGTCCACGGACCCGGTGCGGCGTGCCGTGCGCACGATCTCCCGCTGCCGTTCCTCCGCGCTCATGCCGACCCGCCTTCCTGGAGAGCTCCGTTGCCCGTTCGGGCCCGGAAGGGCCCGCACCGGAAGTTCTACCGGCGTCGTGCGGCGGTGACCAGGTCTGTTGCGGACTTGATGCTGCCCGTTCCGGCCCGTTTCGCGATCCGGCTGCCCGCCGTGGACCTGCGAGGGAGCGGTGAGGCATGTGGGTTCGGGCGGCGCGGGTGCCCGAACAAGAGGGCGGGCGGGCCCGTTCGGTGCCCGCCCGCCCTCCTGCCCGTTCGATCAAGTGGTGCTCAGTACGGCCAGATCGGCGGGTCGTTGATGAAGCGGCCGCCCATGTACAGATGGGCCGGGTTCTCGTCGGAGAGAGGGCCGAACTCGGCGAGCAGGTTCGGCGCGTACTCCTCCGAGTTGTCCTGCGGCTCGTAGCCGAGGGCGCGGGCGCTCGACAGGTCCCACCACAGGCGGGTGTTGGCGGAGGAACCGTAGACGACGGTGTGGCCGACGTTCTCGGCGGTCAGCGCCGCGTGGAAGAGGCGCGCGCCGTCCGCCGGGCTCATCCAGACCGACATCATGCGCACGTCGGTCGGCTCCTTGAAGCAGGATCCGATGCGCACCGACACGGTCTCCTGGCCGAACTTGTCCCAGTAGAACTGCGCGAGGTCCTCGCCGAACGACTTCGACAGGCCGTAGTACGTGTCGGGGCGGCGCAGCGTTTCGACCGGGACCACGGGGGCGCCGTCCTCGGTGCGCGGGCGCGGGGTGAAGCCGATCGCGTGGTTGGACGACGCGAAGACGATCCGGGGAGCGACGCCGTCCGGCCGGCTCTCGCCCTCCGCGCGCACCGCCTCGTAGAGGTGGTAGGTGCCCTTGATGTTCGCGTCGAGGATCTTCTCGAAGGTCGACTCGAGGGAGATCCCGGCCAGATGCAGTACGCCGTCGACGCCGCGCACCGCCTCGCGCAGCGCCTCCGTGTCGTTCAGGTCGGCGACGATCGCGTCCGGCGCGTCCGCGATCGGGCGTACGTCGAGCAGCCGGAGGTCGTAGCCGTACTCGGGCAGCAGCTCCCGCATCAGGGTGCCGAGTCCGCCGGCGGCGCCGGTGAGCAGAATCGTGCGGGGCGTGGCGGGACGTGACGGCACTGACGGCACTGACGGCTCGGGCGGCACTGACATGCGCGTGATCTCCGTATGTGTGAGCGACATTCACATTTATGGACACGCTAAAGAGGGGCCGCGTGCTCCGTCAAGAGCCGCACGGACCCGCGGGAGCGGACGCGGTCTCCTCCGGAGTGATCCGGCGGAGTGATCCGAAGCGAGAAGTTCCGTTCGTGCCGGGCGAGTTCGAGTGCTTGACCGTCCCCTTTGGGGCGGCTTACGGTGAGCGCGTTCAGAAATGTAGACGCGGATCAGAGACATGCACATGTTCAGGGAGAGCCCGTGACGTCGCCCCCTTTTGGCCCCCTCGCCGCTCGACTCGGCATCCCCAGCGGGCCGCTGTTCTTCCCCGTCACCGCGTACGGCCCCGACGGCGCTGTGGATCTCGACACCTACCGCACCCATGTGCGGCGCGGCGTCGAGGCCGGGGCCGCCGCCGTGTTCGCCTGCTGCGGCACGGGTGAGTTCCACGCGCTCGCCCCCGAGGAGTTCGAGGCCTGCGTCGCGGCCGCGGTCGAGGCGACCGAGGGCCGGGTGCCCGTCGTCGCCGGCGCCGGATACGGCACGGCCCTCGCCGTCCACTACGCGCGGATCGCCGAACGGGCGGGCGCCGACGGCCTGTTGGCGATGCCGCCCTACCTCGTGGTGGCCGGACAGGAAGGCCTGCTGCGGCACTACACGCAGCTGTCCGAGGCGACCTCCCTCGACATCATCGTCTACCAGCGCGACAACGCCGTCTTCACTCCGGAGACCGTCGTCGCGTTCGCCCGCCACCCCAAGATCCTCGGCCTCAAGGACGGCCTCGGCGACCTCGACCTGATGCAGCGCATCGTCAGCGCCGTGCGCACGCAAGTCCCGGAGGACTTCCTCTACTTCAACGGACTGCCGACCGCCGAGCTCACCGGCCTCGCCTACCGCGGCATCGGCATCACGCTCTACTCCTCCGCCGTCTTCTGCTTCGCGCCCGACATCGCGCAGGCCTTCCACAAGGCACTGAACACGGGCGACGACGCAGCGGTGAACAAGCTCCTCGACGGCTTCTACCGGCCGCTCGTCGAACTGCGCAACCAGGGCCGCGGCTACGCGGTGTCCCTCGTGAAGGCGGCGGTGCGGTTGCGCGGCCTCGACGTCGGCGAGGTGCGCCCGCCGCTGCAGGAGCCGACCGAGGAACACGTCAAGCAGCTGACCGAACTCATCGAGCACGGCCAGGCGTTGCTGGAAGGAGCCGGCAAGTGAAGGTCTCCACGTTCGTCTACCCCTGGGACGTCAACGGCGACCCGGACGCGGCCCGCCGCATCGCCGATCTCGGAGTCCAGCAGGTCACCCTCGCTGCCGCCTACCACTCCACGCGCGCCCTCACCCCGCGCCACCCGCACCACCGCATCGTCACCGCCGAACACGCCTCCGTGCTCTATCCGATCGACGAACAGCGCTGGCAAGGAAGGGAGTTGAGGCCGTACGCCGCCGGTGACTGGGCTCCCGGCGACGCGTACGGGCAAGCAGCCACCGCCCTCGCCGAGGCCGGTCTCTCCGTCCACACCTGGGTCGTCCTCGCGCACAACTCCCGCCTCGGCGCCGAACGCCCGGACACCTCGGTCCGCAACGCCTACGGCGACCGCTACCCGTGGGCCCCCTGCATCGCGCAGCCCGCCACCCGCGCCTACCTCGTCGACCTCGCCGCAGAGGCCGCCACCAGGACGGGCGCCCACGGCACCGAACTGGAGTCGCTCGGCTGGTACGGCCTCGCCCATCTGCACGCCCACGACAAGACGGCCGGCGTCGGGCTCGGCGAGGCCGGACAGTACCTGATGTCGCTGTGCTTCTGCGCCGACTGCCGGACGGGGTACGCACAACACGGCCTGAACGCCGATGAGTTGGCGCGGTCCGTGCGGGACGCCCTGGAACCCGTATGGCGGGGGGCGGCGGCCGACGACGGCTGGGTCACGGTCGAGAAACTGCTCGGCGCCGAGGTCGCCACGGCCACCCGCGCCTACCGCGACGCGACCGCCCGCAGCCTCCAGGAAGCCGCGGTCGCCGCGGTACGCGACGCGGCCCCCGCCGGGTTCCAGGTGCTGCTCCACGCCTCCCCGGTCTCCTACCACTGCGGCGCCAACGTGGGCGTCGACCCCGCGCACATCCTCTCCGTCGCCGACGGGGTAGTCGTGCCCTGCACGGGCGGCGCGGACCCGGTGCGGCCGTTCGCCGCGCAGGGCAAGGGCGTCGTCGCCGCGAACCTGACCGTCGTACGCGGCATGGGCGGCAGCCCCGACACCCTTGCCGAGGACGCCCGCGCCGCCCGCGACCTGGGCGCCACCGAGCTGCGCCTCTACCACGCGGGGCTCGCGTCGGACGCGGACCTGAAGACGGTCACGGGGGCGCTCGCGGAACTCTGACACGCCGCACCGATGAGTTCCGGGCCGCGGGCCGGTCCACCCACCATGAGCGCCATGAGTGACATCACAGTGGATATCGGCCCGCAGGCCCGCATCGTCGCGCGCCTCGCCCACGGCGTCCGTGAGGACCAGCTCGACCTGCCCACGCCCTGTCCCGAGTACGCGGTGCGCGAGCTGCTCGGCCACCTCCTCGGCCTGTCCGTCGGACTGCGTGCCGCGGGCCGCAAGGAAACCGGGGGGACCGACCCCGGCTCCGCGCTCCCCGAACTCGGCCCCGACTGGCGAACCGCCCTGCCCGAAGCACTGGACGCCCTCGTCGACACCTGGCGGCAGCCCGCCGCCTGGCAGGGCATGACGCAGGCGGGCGGCCTCGAGCTGCCCGGCGCCGTCGCCGGTCTGGTCACCGCCGACGAACTGGTCGTGCACGGCTGGGACGTGGCCAGGGCCACCGGTCAGGAGTACGTCCCCGACGAGGCGGCGCTGCGAGCCGCCCGTGACCTGCTCGCGCCGACCGACGACGGCGACGACGGCGCCGACGGCCGCGACGGCCTGTTCGGGCTGATCGTGCCCGTACCCGACGACGCCCCGCTCCTCGACCGCGTCATCGGCCTGAGCGGCCGCGACCCGGCCTGGAAGCCGTAACCGGAACACCTACAACTGCCCTCTGTGGACGCCCTCTTGAGCGATCGCAGGGGGCAGCGGGCAATTTGGATGTCGGCCGAACTTCTTTTGATAGAAGCGTTGACGAAACAGCCGGCTGCTTCTAGCTTCAACGCGTCGTACTTCGTACGTCATATATGAGACGCGATACGAGATACGAGAACAGCCGGACATCAGACCCGAGAGGCGCGCATGACCTCAGTGCCCACGCCGATCCCGTCCCGCACGCAGTACGTGCAGGACGAGATCAAGCACCGCATCCTGACCGGGCAGTTGAGACCGGGGCAGGCCCTGGTGGAGACCGACCTCGCCGCGCAGTTCGGCGTATCCAAGACGCCGGTGCGCGAGGCGCTCAAGACCCTGGCCGGGACCGGTCTCGTCGTGATGAACCAGTACAAGGGCGTCACGGTGCGCATGGTGGACGCGGACATGGCCCGCGAGGTCTACGACGTACGGCTGCTGCTCGAACCGGAGGCGCTGCGCCGCACGGTGCACCGCCGCGCCTCGCTTGACGCCGCCCGCGAGGCCCTGGAGCGCGCCGCCACCGCGGCCGACACGGCCCAACGCTCCCTCGCCAACCGGGAGTTCCACCGTGCGCTGTACGTCCCGTGCGGCAACCCGCTGCTCGGCAAGATGCTCGACGAGGTTCGTGACCAGGCCGCCCTGGTCTCCGCGGTCGCCTGGGCCGCCCACCCGTCCTGGGAGCGGGAGGCCGCCGAGCACCGCGAGATCCTGGAACTCGCCCTCGCCGGTGACGCCCAGGGTGCCTCGCGCGCGCTGCGGAACCACATCGCGTCGTTCGTGCGACGGGCCTTCCCCGATGTCGAGGTCCCGGAAGAAGAGGGTGAGCAGCGCTCATGACAGCGTCGTACTCGTATCAGAACCAGCGGGCCGCGCTGGCCGATGTCGTCGCGATCCCGGTGACGCCGTTCGCCGAGGACGGATCGGTCGACGAGGCCACGTACAAGAACCTGCTGCGACGGCTGCTCGACGCCGGGGTGCGCACGCTCACGCCGAACGGGAACACCGGCGAGTTCTATGCCCTGACCCTTCAAGAGCGCACCCGGATAACGGAGTTGACCGTCACCGAGGCGGGGGAGCGGGCCGCGATCCTGGTCGGTGTCGGCCATGACGTGCCGACCGCCGTCGACGCGGCACGCCACGCCCGCG
Source organism: Streptomyces sp. NPDC102467 (assembly GCF_044765445.1). Classification (NCBI taxonomy): domain Bacteria; kingdom Bacillati; phylum Actinomycetota; class Actinomycetes; order Kitasatosporales; family Streptomycetaceae; genus Streptomyces; species Streptomyces sp. NPDC102467. The sequence continues at coordinate 391,764 of NZ_JBIWKA010000007.1, forward strand.
ACCTCGGCGCCCACATGGTGATGGTGCACCAGCCCGTGCACCCGTACGTCTCCGAGGGCGGCTGGGTCGACTACCACCGTGCCATCGCCGACGCCGTCCCCGAGATCGGCGTCGTCCCGTACCTCAAGAACGCCGCGCTGCCCGGGTCCCGCCTCGCTGAACTCGGCGCGGCCTGCCCGAACGTGATCGGCGTGAAGTACGCCGTGCCGGACGCCGCGCGGTTCGCCGCCTTCGCCCGGGACGCGGGTCTCGACCGGTTCGTCTGGGTCGCCGGGCTCGCCGAGCCGTACGCGCCGTCCTACTTCTCGGCCGGCGCCACCGGCTTCACCTCGGGCCTCGTGAACGTCGCACCTGGCATTTCGCTGTCCATGATCGAAGCGCTTCGATCGGGTGACTATCCGGGTGCCATGAAGGTCTGGGAACAGATCCGCCGCTTCGAGGAGCTGCGCGGCGCCGACGCCTCCGCCAACAACGTCACCGTCGTCAAGGAAGCCCTCGCCTCACTCGGCCTGTGCCGCCGCGAAGTCCGGCCGCCCAGCCAGGAGTTGGCCGGACCCGAGCGCGCCGAGGTCGCGGACATCGCGGCGGGGTGGTCCATATGACCACCGCTCCGAGAACCCGGCTCGCCCCCGAGGAGCTCCGCTCCCACCAGTGGTACGGCACCGAGGGCACCTTGCGCACCTGGTCGCACAACGCGCGGATGCGCCAACTCGGGTACGAGGCGGAGGAGTACAAGGGCCGCCCGGTGATCGCCGTCCTCAACACCTGGTCGGACATCAACCCCTGCCACGTCCATCTGCGCGAGCGCGCCGAGGCGGTCAAACGGGGCGTGTGGCAGGCCGGCGGCTTCCCCCTGGAGTTCCCCGTCTCCACGCTCTCGGAGACGTACCAGAAGCCGACCCCCATGCTCTACCGCAACCTCCTCGCCATGGAGACCGAGGAGCTGCTGCGCTCCTACCCCGTCGACGCGGCCGTGCTGCTCGGCGGCTGCGACAAGTCGACCCCGGCACTGCTCATGGGCGCCACCTCGGCCGACGTGCCGTCGCTCTTCGTGCCCGCGGGACCGATGCTGCCCGGACACTGGCGCGGCGAGACCCTCGGCTCCGGCACGGACATGTGGAAGTACTGGGACGAGCACCGCGCCGGCAACCTCACTGACTGTGAACTACGAGAGCTGCAGGGCGGGTTGGCACGCTCACCGGGGCACTGCATGACCATGGGGACCGCCTCCACGATGACCGCCGCGGCCGAGGCGCTCGGCATGACGCTGCCCGGCGCCTCCTCGATCCCCGCGGTCGACTCGGCGCACGAGCGGATGGCCGCCGCCTCCGGGCGCCGCGCCGTCGAGCTCGCCTGGACCGCCCTCAAGCCGTCCGAGATCCTCACCGCAGAGGCCTTCGAGGACGCCGTCACCACGGTGCTCGGGCTCGGCGGCTCCACCAACGCCGTGATCCACCTGATCGCCATGGCGGGCCGCGCCGGGGTCACCCTCACGCTCGACGACTTCGACCGGATCGCGCGCACCGTCCCGGTGCTCGCGAACGTGCGGCCGGGCGGACAGACGTACCTGATGGAGGACTTCTACTTCGCCGGCGGCCTGCCCGCCTTCCTCTCCCGCATCCCCGACCTGCTCCACCTGGACCGGCCGACGGTCAACGGCCGCTTCGGCGACCAGATCGAGAGCGCCGTCGTGCACGCCGACGACGTCATCCGACCCCGCGAGAACCCGGTCGCGCCCGAGGGCGGTGTCGCCGTACTGCGCGGCAACCTGTGTCCCGACGGCGCCGTCATCAAACACATCTCCGCCGAGCCGCACCTGCTCAAGCACACCGGCCCCGCCGTGGTCTTCGACGACTACAAGACCATGCAACGCACCATCAACGACCCGGAGTTGGGCATCACCGCCGACAGCGTGCTGGTGCTGCGCAACTCCGGCCCCAAGGGCGGCCCCGGCATGCCCGAGTACGGGATGCTGCCGATCCCCGACCACCTGCTGAAGCAGGGTGTGCGCGACATGGTGCGGATCTCCGACGCCCGGATGAGTGGCACGAGCTACGGGGCGTGCGTGCTGCACGTCGCCCCGGAGTCGTATGTCGGCGGGCCCCTGGCGCTGGTGCGCACCGGCGACAGTGTCACCCTCGACGTCACCGCCCGCGTGCTGCAACTCAACGTTGCGGACGCGGAGTTGGATCGGCGCCGCACCGAATGGACCGCGCCGCCCGAGCGCTACGAACGCGGATACGGGGCGCTCTACAACGAGCAGATCACCCAGGCCGACACCGGCTGCGACTTCGCCTTCCTGGCCAAGCCGGGCAAGGTCCCTGATCCGTACGCGGGCTGACCGCCCCGCCGCCCCGCTCCGCCCCGCACCCATTGGCCGAGATACCGAACAGCGCCGAGATACCGAACAACGTCTGCGAAGCGCTTCGAAGAACGGAGTCCAGGCATGGCCCAAGCCGCTGCCGTGGCGAAAGCCCCGCGAACCCGGCGCCGCACGTCGGCCACCCCGCGCAGGCTCCCCTACCTGCTGATCGCCCCCGCCGGGCTGCTGATGCTGGGCTTCATCGCGTACCCCGTGCTCAGCGTCTTCTACTACAGCCTGCAGAACTACAACCCCACCAAACCGTGGCGCAACGGCTTCGCGGGCCTGGACAACTTCGTCACCGCGTTCACCAAGGACCCCGACTTCTGGAGCACGCTGGGCTTCAGCCTCCAATGGGTCGTCGTGCAGGTGGTGCTCCAACTGCTGCTCGGCCTCGGGCTCGCGCTCGTCGTCAACCAGACGTTCGTGGGGCGCGCCATGGCCCGTGCGCTCGTCTTCTCGCCGTGGGCCGTCTCGGGCGTGCTCACCTCGGCCGTCTGGATGCTGCTCTACAACTCCCAGACGGGCATCACCCGTTACCTCGCCGACCTGGGCGTGGGCACGTACGGCACGTCATGGCTGTCGGACACCGCGACGGTCTTCCCGGCCGTCGTCACCGCCGAACTCTGGCGCGGCGTCCCCTTCTTCGCGATCCTCATCCTCGCCGACCTGCAATCCGTCTCGAAGGACCTGTACGAGGCCGCCGAGGTCGACGGCGCCAGCCGCGTCCGGCAATTCCTGCACATCACGCTGCCGCACCTCAAGGACGCGATCATCCTGTCCACGCTGCTGCGCGCGGTGTGGGAGTTCAACAACGTCGACCTGCTCTACACCCTCACCGGCGGCGGGCCCGCCGGTGAGACGACCACCCTGCCGCTGCGCATCGCCTCCATCGCCGTCGACAGCCACGACTTCGGCTACGCGTCCGCGCTGACCTCCATCGCCTTCGTGATCCTCCTGTTCTGCTCGATGGTCTATCTGCGGCTGAGCAAGTTCGGGGGCGGGGAGAAGTGACCGTCAAGGAAGCCCAGTTGACCGCCACCACCGCACCCGCCGCCACGACCCGCGCCCGGCACCGCCGCCGGCTCGACGCCACCCCGCCCAAGAAGGGCCGCTCCTACGACGACGTACCGCGCTGGCAGATCTACGTGCCGCTCGGCGTCTACCTCCTCTTCACGCTCATCCCGTTCTACTGGATGCTGCTGTTCGCCTTCCGGCCCACCGGCTCCACGTCCCTGGTGCCGTGGCCGCTGACCTTCGAGCACTTCGACAAGGTGTGGAACGAGCGTTCGTTCGGGATCTTCTTCCAGAACAGCCTGCTCGTCGGCGTCGCCTCGATGCTGATGACGACCGTCGTCGCGCTGGCCGGCGGCTACGCCCTCGCCCGCTTCAACTTCAAGATCAAACAGGGCTTCATGCTGGCCCTGCTCTGCTCGCAGTTCATCCCGGGCGCCCTGATGCTGGTGCCGCTGTTCCAGATCTTCGCCAACCTGCAGATGATCAACTCCCTCGGCAGCGTCATCATCGCCGAGACCGTCTTCCAACTGCCGCTCACGATGATCCTCATCAGCGGCTTCATCAAGAACGTGCCGTACTCCCTGGAGGAGGCCGCCTGGGTCGACGGCTGCGGACGCTTCCGCGCCTTCTGCGCCGTCGTCCTCCCGCTGCTGCGACCGGGGCTGATCGCGGTCGGCTCGTTCGCCTTCGTGCACAGCTGGAACCACTTCCTCTTCGCCCTGATGTTCCTCTCCGACCAGGACAAGCAGACGATCCCCGTCGGCCTGTCGACGCTCATGGGCGCCGACTCCGTCGACCTCGGTGCCCTCGCCGCCGGCGGTGTCGTCGCCGCCGTACCCGTCGTGATCGTCTTCGCCTTCATCCAGAAGTGGCTCGTCACGGGCTTCAGCGCCGGGGCGGTGAAGGGATGAGCACCCCACGCACCGGCAGCCCGCGTACCACCGAGCCGGTCCCCGTCGTCCTCGCAGGGGCGCGCGGTCACGGCCGCTGGCACCTGAACAACCTGCGGCGCCTCGCCGACGCGGGCCGTGTCACGCTCGCCGGCGTGTGCGAGCTGAAGCCGCTGGACGAGGAGGAACTCGCGGGATTCGGCTCCCAGCGGCCCCCGGTCGCGCAGGGCGACGACTTCGGGGCGCTCCTCGACGCGACCGGGGCCCGGATCGCGATCATCTGCACCCCGATCCCCACACACACCGACCTGGCCCTGACCGCCGCCCGGCGAGGCGTGCACCTGCTCCTGGAGAAGCCGCCCGCGCCGTCATATACGGAATACGAGCGGATGGCCCGCGGCGTGGCCGAGGCGGGCATCGCGTGCCAGGTCGGCTTCCAGTCGCTGGGCTCGCACGCCGTGTCCCATATACGAGATCTCGTACGCGACGGCCTCATCGGTGAACCGCTCGGCACCGGCGCCGCCGGAGCGTGGGCGCGCGACGAGGCGTACTTCCGGCGCGCGCCCTGGGCCGGACACCGCCGCCTCGACGACGGCGCGGGCGGGCAGGTCGACGTCGTCGACGGGGTCCTCACCAACCCCCTCGCGCACGCCGTCGCCACCGCCCTCGCCCTCGACGGCGCGACCGGCTCCGACGACCTCACCGGCATCCGCACCGAACTCTTCCGCGCCAACGCCATCGAGGCCGACGACACCTCCTACGTCGAACTCACCACGCGCAGCGGCTCGCGCGTCACCGTCGCCGCGACGCTCTGCGCCGAGTGGCCGGACGAGCCGTACGTCGTCGTGCACGGCAGCCGCGGCCGCATCACCTTCTGGTACAAGCAGGACCGCGTCCTCGTCCAGCGCGCGGGACACGGCCCGCAGGAGACCGTGCACGGGCGCACGGATCTCCTGGAGAACCTCGTCGACCATCTGACGGCCGACGCGGAACTCCTGGTCACACCCGCCTCGACGGGGGCCTTCATGCGCGTCGTCGAAGCGATTCGCAGCGCCCCCGACCCGCGCGCCCTGCCCGCAGACGCGTGGCGCACCGCGCCCGGTACCGGCGCGGGCGAGGACGCCGTCCGCCGTGTCGTGCACGGCATCGACGGCCTGGTCGCCGCCAGCGCCGACTCCCTCACCGGATACGCCGAGCTCGGAGCGGTCTGGGCCCGGCCAGGACTGGAGGCAGCACCGTGAGTCCCCTACTGCGACAGGCCACCGAACCCCTGACCCTGAGCTGCGCGGGCCGCCCCGTCGCCCGCTACGATCTGCGCCCCGACGTCGGGCACCGCCTCGCGCCGCGCCCCTGCCTGCACCCGGTCACGACCCTCGGCGGCACCCCGGTCACCGAGTTCGCCCCGGCCGACCACGTCCACCACCTCGGGGTGAGCGTCGCCGTGCCGGACGTCGCCGGGTACAACTTCTGGGGCGGCCGCACCTACGTCCGCGACCAGGGGCCCACCGCCCTGGACAACCACGGCGAGCAGCGGCACCGCGAGTTCAAACTGTGCGACCCGGACGGCTTCGTCGAGGACCTGGAGTGGACCGCGGACGGCTGCCTCGTACTGCGGGAACGGCGGACCGTCGCCGCCTCACAACTGGCCGCGGACGCCTGGGCGTTGGACCTCACCTTCACGCTGACGAACCCGGCCGCCCAGGACCTGACCATCGGCAGCCCCGCCACCAACGGCCGGCCCGGCGCCGCCTACGGAGGGTTCTTCTGGCGCGCGCCCAAGGAAGTGGCCGCGCCCACCGTGTTCACCGCCACCGCGGAGGGCGAGTCGGCCGTGCACGGCAGCGCCGCCGCCTGGCTGGCCCTGGCGGGCGACGGCTGGACCCTGGTGTTCGCCGGAGCCACCGCCGAGACCCGCCGCGATCCCTGGTTCGTGCGCACGGGGGAGTACCCGGGTGTCGGCTCCTCGCTCGCCTCCGACGTGCGGCTGCGGATCGCCGCGGGGGACACCGCCGTGCGCCGCGTCGTCACGGTCGTCGCCGACGGCCGCCTCGACCGGGCCCGCGCCGCCGCCCTGGTCCGCAAGGCGGTGTCCGCATGACCGGGGTGCCGCGCACGGGCGGCTCGGGCGACTTGGGCGACGGGACGTACCGCAACCCGGTGCTCGCCGCCGACTGGTCCGACCCCGACGTGGTCCGCGTCGGCGACGACTTCTACCTCACCGCGTCCAGCTTCGGCCGGGCCCCCGGCCTGCCGCTGCTGCACTCCCGCGACCTCGTCAACTGGACGCTGGTCGGGCACGCCCTCGACCGGCTCGAACCCGCGGAGGCGTTCACGACACCACGCCACGACTGCGGTGTCTGGGCACCCGCGCTGCGCCACCACGCGGGCCGCTTCTGGATCTTCTGGGGCGACCCCGACCACGGCGTTTTCCAGACCAACTCCCCGTCGATCAGGGGGCCGTGGACCAAGCCGCACCTCCTCAAGGCGGGCAAGGGCCTCATCGACGCCTGCCCGCTGTGGGACGAGGAGAGCGGCGAGGCGTTCCTCGTGCACGCCTGGGCCAGGTCACGGTCCGGGGTGAAGAACCGGCTCACCGGACACCGGATGAGCCCCGATGGCCGCGAACTCCTCGACGAGGGACGGCTGTTGATCGACGGTGACCAGCTTCCCGGCTGGTTCACCATCGAGGGGCCCAAGGCCTACCGGCACGACGGCTGGTACTGGATCTTCGCCCCCGCCGGGGGTGTGGAGACCGGCTGGCAGGGCGCGTTCCGCTCCCGCTCCTTCTTCGGGCCCTACGAGGAGCGCGTCGTCCTCGAACAGGGCGACACCGCGGTCAACGGCCCCCACCAGGGCGGCTGGGTGCGCACCGGCATCGGCGAGGACTGGTTCCTGCACTTCCAGCAGCGCGGCCCGTACGGACGGGTCGTGCATCTGCAGCCGATGCGCTGGGACGCGTCCGGCTGGCCGGTGCTCGGAGACGACGGCGCCCCCGTGCTCGTACACAAGAAGCCCGCGCTGCCCCCGCAGCCCGTCACCGCGCCCGCCACCGACGACGACTTCCCCGGCGGCCGGTTCGGACGGCAGTGGCAGTGGTCGGCCAACCCCCGTGAGGGCTGGGCCAGTTCGCACGCCGGGGACGGGCTGCGGCTCGCCTGTGTGCGGTCCGCGGACGGCGTGCGTGACCTGCGCCGCGTACCGCATGTGCTCACCCAAAGGCTGCCGCTGCGACCGTCCCGCGTCGAGGTCGATCTCCGGCTCACCAGTACAACGCCCGGCGCCAGAGCGGGACTTGTCGTGCTCGGCGACGCCTACTCCTGGATCGGTCTGGAGCGCGCCGAGGACGGCGCCGCCCGCGTCGCGCACCGGTTCGCGGAGGCCGTCGCCGAGACGGAACGCGACGCCGCCGCGGGACGCGCGGCGCCGGACGGGACGGCGCGGCTGCGCGTCGACATCACCGACGGGGCGCGCTGCCGCTTCTCCGTCGACACGGGCGACGGCGCCGGCTTCCGGCCCTCGGGCCAAATGTTCGCCGCGGCGCCGTGGCGCTGGGTCGGCGCGCTGCTCGGCCTGTTCGCGGCGGCACCGCCCGGCCCGGGACCCGCCGGGACAGCCCTGTTCACGCACTTCCGTATCGCCCGCCAGGCATCACCCGTCACCCGCTAGGCATCACCGGCCGGGCGCCATCCGCCGGCCGCCACCCTCAGTTGGATCCAGAAGAAGAGAGCCGATCATGAACATCCGTACGCGCAGACGCACCCTCCGCACCGGCACCGCCCTCGCCCTGACCACCGTTCTCGCACTCACCGCGACCGCCTGCGGCGACGACGGCAGCGGCGCGGGCGGGGACAAGGGGGGCGAGGGTTCCGGCAAGGGTGAGATCACCTTCTGGGACAACAACACGGCCGTGCGCCGCGACGTCTGGATGGAGATCATCAAGGACTTCGAGAAGGCGAACCCCGACATCAAGGTGAAGTACGTCGGCATTCCCGCCGAGAGCGTGCAGTCCAAGTACGACACCGCGATCCAGGGCGGCGGCCTGCCCGACGTCGGCGGCGTGGGCACTGCGATGCTCGCCGGGATCGCCGCGCAGAACGCCCTCGAACCGCTCGACGACCGCCTCGCCACCAGCTCCCTCAGCGGCAAGATCAACGACGCCTTCCTGGAGTCGGTCAAGGCGGCCGGCGGCTCGAGCTCGAAGATGTTCACCGTCCCGACCTCGGCCAACAACGGCGTCCTGTACTACCGCACCGACATGTTCAAGACGGCCGGTCTGGACGCGCCGACGACGTGGACGAAGTTCTTCGACGCCGCCGACAAGCTCACCGACACCGGCAAGAACCGGTTCGGCTACACCATCCGCGGCGGCGAGGGCTCCATCGCCCAGGCCCTCGACGTGATGTACGGGCAGAGCGGCATCACCTCGTTCTGGGACGCGGACAGCACCAAGACGACGGTCAACGACCCCAAGAACGTCGCCGCGTTGGAGAAGTACGTCGGTCTCTACAAGAAGGCCACCCCGTCCGCCGACGTCAACAACGACTTCACCAAGATGGTCGCGCAGTTCGACAGCGGCCAGATCGGCATGCTCAGCCACAACCTGGGCTCCTACGGCGACCACGTGAAGGCGTTCGGCGACAAGTTCCGCGGCCTGCCCAACCCGACCGGTGACGACGGCACCCGCGTCCAGGTCTCCAACCCCGTCGACGGGCTCGGGCTCTTCAAGTCCGGCAAGAACAAGCAGGCTGCCTGGAAGTTCATCGAGTTCGCCGCGTCCCACGCGCAGAACAGCAAGTGGAACGAGTCGGCCAAGCAGATCCCGTCCAACACCGAGGCTGCCAAGGACGCCTGGGTGCAGAAGTCGGAGCCGACCCGGCTCGCCGCCGAGGCCCTGGCGTCCGGCTCCACCAAGATCGTGCAGCTGCCGTACTACCTGCCCGACTGGAACACCGTCTCCAAGGCCGACAACGAGGACGACCTGCAGAAGGTCATGCTCGGCAAGGAGTCGGCGAAGAAGTTCCTCGACACGCTCGCAGAGCAGCTCAACAAGGCGCAGGACGAGTGGAAGGCGCAGGCCAAGTAAGGCCTGTCCCACAGCCCTTCCCTCACCGCCTCGCGCCCGGCCGACCGGTCCGGCGGCGGGATGTCACACGTCCCGCCACTCCCGCCGCCGGACCCGCCATCCCCGTAGGTTCGTGAGAATACGTCCAAGAAAGGACGGCACATCGTCGTGTCGACCACCCGAAGAGCGACCCTGGCCGCGCTCGCCGGACTGCCGCTGGCCGCGTCCTTCGCGCCCCCGGCAGCGGCCAGGACCGCGAAGGACGGCCGCCGGACCCTGTTCATCGCGGGGGACTCCACCGCGGCCCAGAAGTACGCGGACGCCGAGCCGGAGACCGGCTGGGGCATGGCCCTGCCGTTCTTCCTCGCTCCTTCCGTCAAGGTCGCCAACCACGCGGTCAACGGCCGGAGTTCGAAGAGCTTCGTCGACGAGGGCCGTCTCTCCGCCATCCTCACCGAGATCCGCCGCGGCGACCTCCTGCTGATCCAGTTCGCGCACAACGACGAGAAGAGCGCCGACCCCGCCCGCTACACCGAGCCCTGGTCGACGTACCAGGAGCACCTGAAGCTCTACGTCGACGGGGCGCGGGCCAAGGGCGCCCGGCCGGTGCTCGCCACCGCCGTCGAGCGCAGGAAGTTCGACGCCGACGGCACCGCGCTGCCCACGCACGGCGATTACCCGGCGGCGATGCGGGCCCTCGCCCGGCAGGAGGGCGTCGCGCTCCTCGACATACAGGCGCTGTCGCTCGCGCTGTGGCAGCGGCTCGGCGTCGAGGAGACGAAGGTCTACTTCAACTGGACCGCCACGGAACAGGACAACACGCACGCCAACCCGCCCGGCGCGATCGCCGTGGCCCGCCTCGTCGCCACCGAGCTGCTGCGCCGCCGGGTGCTGCCCGCGCGCGACGTGCGCCGCCTCGGCGAGGAGATCGACGAGCTGTCCGAGGTCTGGCGGTCACGCCTGACCTGGCTGCCCGGCACCACCCCGGCCTGAACGAACCACCGTTCGCCCGGCACCACCCCGGCTTGAACGAACCACCGTTCGCCCGGCACCACCCCGGCTTGAACGAACCCCCGTTCGCCGCCGTCCGAACCCCCTGTCCGAAATCCCGCAAGGAGCGCACAGTGATCACACAGAGATGTCATGGTCGTGTCATAGCTGGACTCGTGGGCTGCACCGCCCTCGTCCTCGCCGTCACCGGCACGGGCGCCGCCCAGGCCCACGGCCGCGACGTAGCCCGGCAGACCCTCGCCGCCCACGACGGCTGGGCCTCGGCGACGACCGGCACCACGGGCGGCGCGGACGCCCGCCGGGTGTACACGGTCACCACCTGGGCCGAGTTCAAGGCGGCCCTCGCCGAGAGCGGCACCGCCCCGCGGATCATCAAGGTCAAGGGCACCCTCGACGCGGACGGCGCGGACTGCTCCGAGTTCGCCGTCGACGGCTACGACTTCGACCGGTACCTCGCCGACTACGACCCTGCCGTCTGGGGCTACGACGAGGACCTGGAGCAGCAGAAGGCGACCGCCGGCACCCAGGAGTACCTGCGCAACCAGTCGGCCCTCGCGCAGGCCAAGGCCATCAAGGCGGCCGTCCCCGCCAACACGACGATCATCGGTGTCGGCAAGGGCGCGGGCATCGTGGGCGGCAGTCTCCAGATCAACGGTGTCGACAACGTCATCGTGCGCGGCCTCACCATGGAGTCCCCGCTCGACTGCTTCCCGCAGTGGGACCCGACCGACGGCGACACCGGCAACTGGAACTCCGAGTACGACGCGGCCGTCGTCTACAACTCCACGCACGTCTGGCTCGACCACAACACGTTCACCGACGGCGACCACCCCGACTCGACGCTGCCCACGTACTACGGGCGGATCTTCCAGCAGCACGACGGCGAACTCGACGTCGTCAAGGGCGCCGACCTGGTCACCGCCTCGTGGAACGTCTTCGAGGACCACGACAAGACGTTCATGATCGGCAACAGCGACAGCGCGGGCGCCACCGACGAGGGCAAGCTGCGGGTCACCCTGCACCACAACCTGTTCAAGAACCTCGTCGAGCGCGCGCCGCGCGTCCGCTTCGGGCAGGTCGACGCGTACAACAACTCCTACGTCGCGAACGGCGACTACGGATACTCCTTCGGCATCGGCTTCAAGTCTCAACTCGTCGCCGAGAAGAACGCGTTCACTCTGCCGAAGGGCATCGGCGCCGCTTCGGTCCTCTACCGGTGGAGCGACTATCCGGTCACCGCCGAGGGCAACGTGGTGAACGGCGCCCGGACCGACCTCGTCGGGGCCTACAACGCGGCGAATCCGGCGACCCCGCTCTCCTCGGGGGCCGGGTGGAAGCCGACACTGCGTACGCAGGTGGACCCGGCCAAGGCCGTGCCGCGGGTTGTCGCCCGGGGGGCCGGGGCGGACCGGCTCCGCTGAGACGACGTTGTCGACCGGGTGCGGGGCCTTCGTGGTCGCTCGCGCTCCGCGGCGGAGCCGCTGATCGGCACTGCCCCGCACCCCTGGCCGGATGGAGTGAAGGAATGTTCTCTCAGCACCCTCGACCTGGCTCGTCGCGACGGGCGTTCATCGTTTCCGGGGCGGGCGCCGCGCTCGCCCTCGGGAACACCCCTCCCGCCCACGCCCGTCCCCGCCCCTTCGGGCCCTACGGATCGCCCGCGCGCCGCCTGAACGCGCGCACCCTCTACGTAGACCGCAACGGCGCGGGCGACCACACCACCGTGCAGGCCGCCGTGACCGCCGCCACCGGCGCAGGCCACACCCTCGTCATCGCGCCCGGCGTCTACCGCGAGACGGTCTCCGCCGCCCTCGCCTCGACCGGAATGACCTGGATCGGGGCCGCCCGCGACCCGCGCCGCACGGTCATCGTGTACGACAACGCGGCGGGTACCGCCAAGCCCGACGGATCGGGCACGTACGGCACCACGGGCTCGGCCACCGTGACCCTGCGCGCCGACGGATTCACGGCGCGGGGGATCACCTTCGCCAACGACTGGCTGCGCGCCGACCACCCGGACATCACCGGCACCCAGGCCGTCGCGATCAAGGTCATGGGCGACCGTTCGGCCTTCTTCGACTGCCGCTTCCTCGGCCACCAGGACACCCTGTACGCCGACTCGTCCGCGCTGACCACGTTCGCCCGCCAGTACTTCCGCGACTGCTACGTGGAAGGTGACGTGGACTTCGTCTTCGGGCGCGGCACGGCGGTCTTCGACCGGTGCCACTTCCGCACGCTCGACCGTACGGACCTCGCGGGGGCCCCGTACGGATTCGTCTTCGCGCCGTCCACGGCGGGCGCCGACCCGCGGGGCTTCCTCGTCGCACGCTCCCGGATCAGCTCCGCGGCCCCGGACGCCTTCTACAAGCTGGCCCGCCCGTGGGTGCCGAGCTCCGACACCACGGCCCGCCCGATGCTTACCGTCCGCGACACCCGTATGGGCCCCGGCATCGACGCGGTCGCGCCCTACACGAACATGTCGGACGCCTACCCGTGGCAGAGCCAGCGGTTCGCCGAGTACCGCAACTACGGTGCGGGAGCCGACATTTCAGTGCCCGCGAACAGGCCGCAGCTCACCCGCGAAGAGGCCGCGCGGCACACCCGCGAGAGCTACCTCGGCGACTGGCGGCCCCACGGCCTCTCCCCGGAGTCGTAGGCGAGGGGACGCCGGAGTCGTCACCCCAGCTGCCACAGGGCGTACACGATGACCAGCAGGACGACTCCGGCGAAGGCCAGCATCACTCCGAGGAACCGCAGATATCCCACGCTCCCGAACACGTTCGCCGGAGGGGTGCCGAGCCGCTCCGGGCCGCCCCAGCGGTCCGCCGTGCGCTGCCGGATCCGCTGGGAGCGCCGGACGGTGCTCCCGCGTATGTCGAACGCCCAGCTCAGACCGGCCCACAGGGCGACGACGCCGCCGAGTGCGAACACGGCGAGGAGCACCGGGGACGGACCGTGCGTCGAGGCGGCGACGGTGAACTGCTGGAGCACTGGGTGTCCTTTGCGCGGGGCGGTGCTCGGCTCCGCGGTCTTGTCGTCGGGTGTGCGACCAACGAGCCTATGGCGGAGCGCTCAAAGGCGAGGTCAAGCCGCATCCATGGCTGAGCAATGGATCAACGGCGACCTCCCCCGCCCGCTTCCCGGGCCCGGCCGACCGCGCCAATTTCACGGATCGTGTATCGATCGGATAAAGCCTCTCGCGGGATGCGTGTGATGCGCGTAGACAAGCGGTGACCTGGCGCGGACGATCACCATCACGGAGCGTGCGCGGACCAGGGACCTCCTGAACCGACGGCCGTTTCGGGCCAGATCCGGAGTCACCACACATGCGGAAGTCCATCAGAGTCGCGGGTATCGCCGCCGCGTGCGCCCTCGCCGGCGGAGCCCTCTACGGCACCGGCACGGCAGGCGCCGACGCGCCCACCGCGAAGACCACGGCCGAGCCCTACAACATCGGCAAGCTGGTCGGCGACATCAAGACGTACTACGGCGCCACCCAGGACGCCGACGGCACCTGGCAGGCCGCGCCCGACAGCGCCTACGCCGACGACCTGCACCGCGTCGAGGCGAGCGCCAAGAAGGACATCGCCAAGGCGGTGAAGAAGGCGAAGCATCACCACGCCAAGCCGGCGATCGTCTTCGACATCGACGACACGCTGCTGCTCAGCCTCGACTACGAGGTCTCCACCAACTACGTCTACAACAGCGCCACCTGGGCCGCCTACGTGGCCGAGGCCGACCGCCCGGCGGTCTTCGGCACCCCCGCCCTCATCAAGTACGCGAAGAGCAAGGGCGTCGAGGTCTTCTACAACTCGGGGCTGAGCGAGTCGCAGCGCGCCGGTGCCGTCGAGAACCTGAAGAAGGTCGGCATCGACACCAACCTCGACGCCCGTCACGTCTTCCTCAAGAACGCCGACACCCCGCCCGCCTACCTCAGCGGCTGCGCCACCGCCGGCGCCTGGAAGTGCACGACCGTGCAGTACAAGTCCGGCACCCGCAAGCACATCGAGTCGCTCGGCTACGACATCGTCGGCAACTTCGGCGACCAGCAGTCGGACCTCGACGGCGGCTACGCGAACAAGACGTACAAGTTCCCGAACCCGACGTACTTCGTCGGCTGACCGGAGCCTGCCCGGAAACGCCCCGCCGGGTCACACCGGCGGGGCGTCCCGTCCCCGCGTGACCGCTCAGTCGTAGGTCAGGTCGGAGGCGGTGTACTGGCAGTACGTGCCGTCGGGGCCGCTGCCGACCTCGGTGGGCTCGGCGCCGGTGCTGTTGCCGTTGTAGCGGACGCACGGCTTGATCTTCTTGCTGCTGTCGCCGTGGATCCGCACATTGCGCAGGGCGGCCGTGTCACCGTAGTTGGAGTTGATGCCGACGATCGACTTTCCCGGTGAGGTCACGTCGACGTCGTTGATGATGATGCTGCGGTTCTTGTACTGCGTCGAGCAGTTGCCGCAGGAGCGGACCAGCTTGCCGAAGTCCGACACCTGGAACTTGGTGACGACGAGCTTGCCCGCGCCGTTGAACTGGAACACCTTGTCGTCGGCCTTCTTCGCGCCGCCGCCGTACACGGTGTAGACGGACGACGTGGACTTGCCCTTGAAGGTGGCGGCGTCCTCACCGACATCCTCCCACCAGACGTTCTGCAACGTACAACTGCCGGCACAGTGCACGCCGTCGGCGGCGGGGGAGCCGATGATGACGTTCTTCAGCGTGGCGCCGTCCTTCAGGTTGAAGATCGAGTCCTGGCCCTCGTCCTGGCCGTCGCCGCCGAGATCACCGGAACCGTAGAACCGCTTGTAGCTGCCGTCGTAGGTGCCCGACACCGAGATGCTGCTGCTCACCGCCTGGGTGCCGGTGGCCGTCGGCCAGGCGGTCGCGGCCCCGGCCGGGCTGAGCATGCCGGTCGTCACGAGGGCGGCGCCCGTGAGGGTCAGGGCGACGAGGCCGCCGAGGGTGGTCCTGCGGCGGGTGACGCGTCGCCGGTGATTGCGGGGGGATCGATTGGCTTTCTTCGTCATGCCCGGTAGTCGCCGGGCCCGGAGCAAAGGTTGCCGCTCCGTTTCCGGCGGACATCCGCTACGTGAAGTCGCCGCCCACAGCGGCCCGTTCGCCGCTCGCTGTCCGTCCCGCCACGGAGTACCTGTCACGGCCCGCGTCCCGTCCGCCCCGGGGGTGGTCGAACTGCCCGGCGAACACGTACTCCCCGGCAGGCACCGAACGGCCGTCCTTCAGGACCCACCGGAACACCAGGAACCCGCCCCGCTCGGCGACGGACACCGAGAAGTCGTCGGCGGGCAGGGTCCGCCAGTTGCCGGTGCCGCTGACGCCTCCGGTCTGCGCGACACGCAACTCCACGGTGAGCGCGCTCAGTTGTTGTCTCGTCCTGAACTTGATGTCGCTCTGTGCCCAGAAGTCGTTCGAGCCGGGGTCGACGGACCCGTCCGACCACAGTGGCCCGTCGGCCGTGGCGGTGGCGGCCGGAGCCGAGGAGGAGTGCCGGGGCGCGGGCGGCGCGGCGGGCGAACTGCGGTGCCCCGAGGGGGAGTCGGAGGGCCCCGGCGCCCGCGACGTGGCGTCCGCCGACGGTGTCGGCACGCCCGCGGGCGTCGGGGGCACGGCGACCGTCTGCCGCGGGCCGTCGTCCTGGACCAGCGCGGCGCTGATCGCGAAGCCACCCACCGCGAGCGCCCCGGCGACCCCGGCGGTGGCCCCGGCGATCCGCACCCAGCCGACGGCGGGCCTGCGCCGCTCCGGTACCGCCGCACGCGGATCGGACATGCCCCGCTCGATCCGGGCGAGCATCCGCTCCCGGTCGGGGCGGTGCGCGCCGGCGGAATCGCGCAGCCGCTGCCGCAGTTCGTCGTTCACCGGGGGCCTCCCTCCACCGTTGCCCCGACCGCCCGGACACGGCGCGGCGCCGGCCCGTCCCGCTCGCCGGACCCGAGCCGCCGCTCCAGCTCGGCCATGCCCTTCGACGTCTGGCTCTTCACCGTACCCACCGAGATCCCGAGGGTGAGCGCGGTGTCCTTCTCCGACAGGTCGAACGCGTGCCGCAGCACCACGCACGCCCGCTTGCGGAACGGGAGTTCACGCAACGCGCCCTGGACGTCGACCACGGCCGGCACGTCGGGGTCCTCGGCGCGCTCCTGCCGCCCCGACCAGAACAGGGCGACGCGCCGCCGCTCACGGACCGCGCTGCGGATCCGGGTGCGGGCGAGATTGGCGACGACACCGCGTGCGTACGCCACCGGGTGATCGGCGTTCCTGACCCGGTCCCAGCGGTGCCAGAGCGCGAGCAGAGCATCCGCCGCGAGATCGTCGGCGGCGTCCGCCTCGCCCGTCAACAGGTGGGCGAGCCGGGCGAGTTCGGCGTGATGCCGTTCGAAGAAGGCCTGGAATTCGGCGGAGTCGTCGTCGTCCACGACGGTGCTCACGCGCATCCCTCCCTCACTGTGCGGCCGGACGGGATGCGAGAGCGTACCAGCGTTGCGTACGACGTTTCGAAGGTCGTGCGGGATTTCGTACTCGACGGAGGAACGGGTTCCGGCGGGCGGGGTGCCGGGCAAAGGGCGGGCTAACCCGGAAGGCAGGTTCGCGACCCAGGTTGCGATACTGACCAGGTACGAGAAGGGGCCGGGCCGCCGCTACTGCACGCTCACCGACGCGGGCCGCACCACGCTGGGTGAACAGGGGGCACTGTGGCGGGAGTTCGACACCTCCGTACGGGAGATGCCGGCGATGGGAGGAGCGCGGTGACCGATATCCCGGCCACCCCGGCCACCCCGGCCACCCCGGACTACCTGGGCGAACTGGCTCGTCTCCTGCTCGCCCGCGGACTGCCGTCGGACCATGTGTCGGCCACGGTCGCCGGCCTCGCCGCGCACGTGGCCGAGTCCGGGCCGGGTGACCCCGTCGAGGAGTTCGGCCCGGTGGAGGACTTCGCGCGGCAACTGGCCCCGGAGGCCGAGGAGCAGGCCGCCGCCCCCGATGAACACGTGGAGACATGGCGCTGGACGGCCGACACCTACGCGGACGAAGCGCTCCTGGACCGCTTCGGCGACGAGGGCTGGGAGGTCGAACGCATCGACGCGCTCGGCCGCTTCGTCAGCCGCCGGGACCCCGAACAGCTCCAACGCTGGGAGTACCGGCGGGAGTTGGTGACCCGCGGCCGCGCCGCCCTGGACCACAAGCTCGCGGTCGAGGGCTGGGAGCCGTGCGGCACCTGGGTCGTCTACGGCTGGTACAAGCGCCCCAAGGCGGCGACGCTGGGCCCGGCGGCGGAGTTCACCGCCCCGCCGCCGGCGGCCCCGGCCCGCCACGCCTTCTTCAGCCGCCGTTTCTACGCGACGCTGGGGGCGGCGACCCTCGTGCTGATCGCCGCGGCGATCATCCTGTCCCTCTCGGACGGTGAGGCGAGCACGGGCGCGGGTTTCGTCACGGGAGCCCTGACGGGAGCGGCGGTACCCCTCCTCGCGGTCTGGGCACTGGTGGCATGGAAGGGGCGCCGCTAGGGCCCTTCTGAAGAAGGGCCCTAGCCCTCAGTTCTTCAGCGCCGCCGACATCATCGCCTTCGCGATCGGCGCCGCCAGACCGTTGCCGCTGACCTCGGAGCGGGCCGCGTTCGACTGCTCCACGACCACCGCCACCGCGACCTCCTTGCCGGTCGAGTCGTCCTTCGCGTACGACGTGAACCAGGCGTAGGGCGTCTGGCTGTTGTTCTCGCCGTGCTGTGCCGTGCCCGTCTTGCCGCCCACGGTCGCGCCGGAGATCTGCGCGTTCGTGCCCGTGCCCTTCGTCACGACGGTTTCCATCGCCGACCGCAGCTGCGACGCGGTCGAGGAGCTGACGACGCGCTTGCCGTCGGAGTCCGGATAGCTCTTGATCGCGTCCCCGTCGGCGTTCGTCACCTCGGAGACCATGTGCGGCGAGGCCTGCTCCCCGCCGTTGGCGATCGTCGCGGAGACCATCGCCATCTGCAGCGGGGTGGCCGTCACGTCGAACTGGCCGATGGCGGACAGCGCGGTCTGCGCCTTGTCCATGCCGGACGGGTAGATGCTCTTGGCGGCCCGTACGGGGATGTCCTGCTTCTCGTCGTTGAAGCCGAACTTCTCGGCCATCGCTTTGACCTTGTCCTGGCCGAGCTCGACGGCCAGCTTGCCGAAGACGTTGTTGCAGGAGTACTGGAGGGCGGTGCGGAGGGTGGCGTCCTCGCACGGCGCGCTCGCGCTCTCGTTCCTCAGGGGCTGGCTGCTTCCCGGCAGCTGATAGGGGTTCGGGGAGTCGGTCTTGTCGTCGACCGACGAGTACAGCCCGTCCTCGAGGGCGGCCGCGGCGACCACCAGCTTGAACGTGGAGCCCGGCGGCAGTGCCTGCTTCAGTGCCCGGTTCATGGTGGGCACGTCCTCGTCGTCGGACAGCTTCTTCCACGCCTTCGCGTCGGACGAACCCGAACCGCTGATCTGCGACGGATCGTACGACGGCGAGGACACCATGCCGAGGACCTTGCCGGTCTCCGGATCGATCGCGACGGCGGCGCCCTTCGTGTCGCCGAGCGCCTTGGACGCGGCCTTCTGCACGGCCGGGTCGATCGTCGTGACCACGTCACCGGGGCTCGCGTGCTTGCCGGTGATCGTGTCGACCGGGTTCTTCAGCTGGTTGTCGGTGCCGTCCAGGGTGTCCTGATACAGGGACTCCAGCTGCGTCGAGCCGTACACCTGTGAGGTGAAGCCGGTCACCGCCGAGTACAGGGAGCCGTCCGTGTAGGTCCGCTTGTACTTCAGGTCGCTTCCGCCACCCGTCTTCTCCGAGCCCGTCACCGCCTTTCCGCCCACGATGATGTCGCCCAGCGGATACGCGTACTGCGCGATCGTCTTCCGCCGGTTCTTGTCGTTGTCCGCGAGGGCCTGGCCGTCGTAGAACTGCACCCATGTCGCCCTGACCAGCAGAGCGAACACGAGCAGCAGACTGAAGACGGAGGCGCGCCTGATCGTCTTGTTCATCCCGCTGGTAAGACGAGCGGCCCGGAGCGAATCGTTCCAATAGACCCGCTTTTCTCAGAAACCTCTCACGCGCGGGATCGCGAGTTCAGAGCCGACGCGTGGCCAGGGTCAGCCGGTCCCTGGCGTCGAACAGCGCGTCCTTCACCATCTGCTCGTGCGCGGGCGTGAGGCGTGCCACCGGCACCGAGCAGGAGATCGCGTCCCTGGCCGGCGTCCGGTACGGGACGGCGACGCCGAAGCAGCGCAGGCCCAGCGTGTTCTCCTCGCGGTCCACCGCGAAGCCCTGCTCCCGCACCGTGTGCAGCTCCTCGATGAGCTTCTCGCGGTCGGTGATCGTGTGCTCGGTCAGCGCGGGCAGCGTCTCGGGGAGCATCTTGCGGACCTGCTCGTCGGTGTGCGTGGCGAGCAGTGCCTTGCCCAGCGACGTGGAGTGCGCGGGAAGGCGCCGCCCCACGCGCGTGAAGGGCCGCAAGTAGTGCTGCGACTGGCGGGTGGCCAGATAGACCACGTTCGTGCCGTCGAGGCGCGCCAGGTGGATGGTCTCCGTGGTGTCGTCGGAGAGCCGGTCGAGCGTGGGCCGCGCGGCGGCCACCACCTCGTCGCCGTCGATGTACGACGTCCCGACGAGCAGCGCCCGCACCCCGATCCCGTACCGCGTCCCGGTCGCGTCCGTCTCCACCCAGCCGAGCTCGACGAGCGTGCGCAGCAGCATGTACAGGCTCGACTTCGGGTACCCGACCGCCTCCTGGACCGCGGCCAGGGAGTGCATGCCGGGGCGGCCCGCGAAGTATTCGAGCAGCTCGACCGTGCGCACCGCCGACTTGACCTGTGCGCCCCCTTGCGCGCCAGCCTGCGCGCCACCTGTTGCGGTGCCCGCAACGGCCCCCGTCTCGCCAGCCGACATCGCCCTTGACCCCTTCGTTCGACGAGAAATAGTCTCCGTACAGTTCATCGACAGAGACAGCGTTCAGTATATCGAACGACCCTCGCGGCTCGTCCGGCGAGCCGCGAGAAAAGCTGGAGGAATTCGCCGTGGCAGCAGCACCAGTCTGGAGTGTCGACCCCCGAACCGGGAAGCAGCGGGAGCAGGTCGCGGTCGAGGCCACGGCCGAAGAGGTGGACCAGGCGGTTCGCGCCGCCCACGCGGCCCGCCCCGCGCTCGCCGACCGGGCCGTCCGCGCCGCCTTCCTGCGCACCGCGGCCGACCTGCTCGACGAGGCCAAGGACCACCTGGTGGAGGCCGCCGACGCGGAGTCCGCACTCGGTCCGGTCCGCCTCACCGGCGAACTCACCCGTACCGGCTTCCAGTTGAGGGCGTTCGCGAAGGTCGTCGACGAGGGCGCCTTCCTCGGCGTCGTCATCGACCACCCCGACGACACGGCGACCCCGCCCATCCCGGACCTGCGCCGCTACAAGATCCCGCTGGGCGTCGTCGCCGTCTACTCGGCGTCGAACTTCCCCTTCGCCTTCTCCGTGCCCGGCGGCGACACCGCGAGCGCGCTCGCCGCGGGCTGCCCCGTCGTCGTCAAGGCCCACCCCGACCACCCGGCCACCTCCGAGCTGGTCGCGTCGGTCATCCGCAGGGCCGCCGCGCAGCACGGCATCCCGGAGGGCGTGCTCGGTCTCGTGCACGGCTTCGAGGCGGGCGTCGAACTGGTCAAGCACCCGCTGGTCGCTGCGGCCGGTTTCACCGGTTCCGTACGCGGCGGACGTGCGCTCTTCGACGCGGCCGCGGCCCGTCCGGTGCCGATCCCGTTCCACGGCGAGCTGGGCTCCCTCAACCCGGTCGTGATCACCGAGGCGGCCGCCGCCGAGCGTCCCGAGCAGATCGGTACGGGCCTTGCGGGCTCCATGACGCTGGGCGTCGGCCAGTTCTGCGTGAAGCCGGGCCTGGTCTTCGCGCCGGGCGGCGAGGCGGGCGACGCTCTTGTCAAGTCCCTCACGGCCGCCGTCAGCGACACCGCCGCCGGCGTCCTGCTCGACCACCGCATGCGCGACAACTTCGTCGCGGGCGTCGCCGAGCGGGCGCAGCTCCCGGACGTGGACGCCCCGGTGACCCCCGGCGCGGGCGGCGAGCACACGGTCAGCCCCGGTTTCCTCACGGTCCCGGCCACGAAGCTCGCGGTCGAGGGCGGGGCGCACGACCTGCTCCTCGAAGAGTGCTTCGGCCCGGTCACGGTCGTCGCCCGCTACGAGTCGGCGGACGAGATCACCGCCGTCCTCTCGCGGCTGCCCGGCAACCTCACGGCCACCGTCCAGCTCTCCGCGGAAGAGGCCGCCGGCGAGGGCCGCGGCACCGAGATCCTCGCCGAGCTGACCCCGCTCGCAGGGCGTGTCCTGGTCAACGGCTGGCCGACCGGCGTCGCCGTCGCCCCCGCCCAGCACCACGGCGGGCCGTACCCGGCGACGACCTCGACCTCCACCTCGGTCGGCGGCACGGCGATCGAGCGCTGGCTGCGTCCGGTCTCGTACCAGACGACCCCCGAGGCCCTGCTGCCCCCGGAGCTGCGCGACGACAACCCGCTGGGTCTGCCGCGCCGCTACAACGGCCGCCTGGAGAACTGACGCCCATGGAGTTCCACCTTCCTGAACTGCCGTTCCCGTTGTACCCCTACGGCCCCGACGGGCAGTGGTCGTACGAGGACGGAACGCTCACCGGCCGGGCCGGCGCCCGCCAGGACCGCTTCGTGCCGCCGACCGGCGACTCGCTGGAACCCGCCTCCGACGCGCCCCGCCTGATCGGGGCGCCGGAAGGCGACTTCCAGCTGATCGCCCGGGTCACCGTCGGCTTCGCGGCGGACTTCGACGCGGGCGTCCTCTACCTCCACGTAGGAGAGCGGGAGTGGGCGAAGCTCTGCTACGAGCGCTCCCCGGCCGAGCCGACGATCTGCACGGTCGTCACCCGCGGGCACTCCGACGACGCGAACGCCTTCGTGGTGCCCGGGTCGACGGTGTGGCTGCGGATCAGCCGTACCGGTGCGGCCTTCGCGTTCCACGCCTCGACCGACGGCGAGACGTGGACGTTCGTCCGCATCTTCTCCCTCGGCGACGAGAAGTCCGCGGCGGCGGCCCAGGTGGGCTTCCTCGCGCAGTCGCCGACGGGCGAGGGGTGCGAGGTCCGCTACGACCACATCGAGTTCCGCCCGGCCTGGCCGCAGGGCATGCGGGACGGCTCCTGACCGCTGCCGCCGTTCCCGCCCGCCGGGAATGAGCGGAGGCACCATCCGGTTGAAGTACGGCGCAGGGGCACCCCCTGTGCCGTACGAAACTGGAGCGAGAGACCCCATGCGCGTCGAGATCTGGACCGACATCAACTGCCCGTTCTGCTACATCGGCAAGTCCCGGTTCGAGCAGGCACTCGACGCGTTCCCGCACAAGGACGCGGTCGAGGTCGTGCACCGCTCCTTCGAGCTCGACCCGTCCGCCGCCAAGGGCGAGACCGGACTCGTCGTCCCGCACATCGCCCAGAAGTACGGCATCAGCGAGGCCCAGGCCGCCGCCAACGAGCGGGGCCTCGGACAGCAGGCCGAAGCGCTCGGCCTGCCCTACCTCACCGAGGGCCGCGACTACGGCAACAGCTTCGACCTGCACCGCCTGCTCCAGCTCGCCGCGGCCAAGGGCGTCCAGGACGCCCTGATCGACGTCCTGTACCGCGGGAACTTCGCCGAGGGCGGCTCCGTCTTCGCCGACGAGGAGAACGTGGTGCGGCTCGCCGTCGAGGCCGGACTCGACGAGGCCGAGGTCCGCGAGGTGCTCGCCGACCCGGACCGGTACGCCGACGAGGTGCGCGCCGACGAGCGCGAGGCCGCCGAACTCGGCGCGACGGGCGTGCCCTTCTTCGTGCTCGACCGCCAGTACGGTGTCTCCGGCGCCCAGCCCGCCGAGGTCTTCGCCCAGGCCCTCACCCAGGCGTGGGGCAGCCGCTCGCCGCTCACCGTGATCGAAGGAGCCGAGGGCGGCGACGCCTGCGGCCCCGACGGCTGCGCGGTTCCCCAGGCCTGACCCTTCCCGCGGCGGGGCAGAGTGGGGTCATGGAGACCACCGGTGAGCACCTGCCCGTCGCCCCTGCCCTGAACCTCGATCTCGTCCGCGCGCAGTACGACCCGGCCACCACCTACCTGAACACGGCCAGCTCGGGGCTGCTGCCCGTACGGGCCGCGGACGCGATGCGCGAGGCGATCTCCGCCATGGTGCGGGGCCGCTCCCTCGACTCCCTGTTCGCCGACGTCGAGGAGGCCCGCGCCGCGTTCGCCCGGATCGCGGGGGTCCCGGTGACCCGGGTGGCGACGGGCGCGTCCGTCGCCGTGTACACCGCACTGATCGCCGCGTCGCTGCCCGAAGGCGCCGAAGTCCTCGTGGCCGAGGGCGAGTTCAGCTCCACGATCAACCCCTTCCACGTGCGCGGGGACCTCAAGGTCCGCACCGTCCCGCTGGAGGCGCTCGCCGAGTCCGTCCGGCCCGGCACCGCGCTGGTCGCCGTGAGCGCGGTCCAGTCCGCGGACGGCCGGGTGGCGGAGCTCGCGGCACTGCGCGCCGCGACCCGCGCCCACGGCGCCCGCCTCTACGTCGACGCCTCGCAGGCCGCGGGGTGGTTCCCGCTCGCCGAGCACGCCGCGGAGGCCGACTACATGGCCGCCGTCGCCTTCAAGTGGCTCACCTGCCCGCGCGGCGCGGTCTTCTTCGTCGGCCCCGAGGACCCGGAGGAGCTGACGCCCGTCTTCGGCGGCTGGGTCGCGGGGGAGAAGCCGTGGGACAGCTGCTACGGCCCCGTCACCGAGCTGGCCCGCTCCGCCCGCAGGTTCGACGAGTCGCCGGGCCTCATCGCGTACGCCGGGGCACGTCACTCCCTCGCCCTGATCGAGGAGTTGGGGGTGGACGCCGTACGCGCCCACGACCTGGCGCTCGCCGACCGCTTCCGTACGGGCCTGGCGTCCCTCGGCCGGGCACCGATCCCGTCGCCCGGCTCCCCGATCATCTCGGTGCCCGAACTCGGCGTACAGCAACCGGAGTTGCATACCGCCGGACTCGAACTCTCCAATCGTGCACGCAACTTGAGGGCTTCCTTCCATCTCTACAACACGCCCGAGGATGTCGACCGGCTGCTGGACGCCCTCTCCCGCTGATCGACCGGCCGGACCCTGGCGCTCGGCCCCGCCGGACGCTAGAAAGCACTACGAGGTGGTGGTGCCGGTGGCCCGGAAGGACGGGACAGGACCGACGGCCGACGCCGAGCTGCACCGGCGTCTTGTCTACGGCGACGAGGCCGCGCTCGCCGAGGCGTACGACACTTACGGCGGGCTCGTCCGCGGCGTCGCCGTCCGGGTGACGCACCAGGCCGGCGCCGCCGACGACGTCGCGCAGGAGGTCTTCGCCCACCTCTGGGCGCGGCCCTGCACGTACGACGAGCGCCGCGGCACGCTCCGCACCTGGCTCACCATGCTGGCGCACCGCCGCGCCGTCGACTGGGTGCGCAGCGAGGCCCGCCACCGCAAGGCGGCCGGTGCGGACGACGAGGTCCTGCACGCGATCCCGGCACAGGACCCCGGCCCCGACGAACGGGTCGTGGACCGGGAGCGCGCCCTCCTGCTGCACTCCGCACTCGCCGAACTCCCGCTGCCACAGCGGCAGGTGGTGCACTTGGCGTACTTCGCGGGGCGGACGTACCGTCAGGCGGCGGCGGAGCTCGGGATCCCCGAGGGCACCGCGAAGACCCGGCTGCGCGCGGCCCTGCACCGGCTGGCCGAAACGTTGGCGGAGCCGCCCGACCCGGCCACGGAAAGGAGCGCGTGATGGCGACCGACGAATACGACCACGCGGCGATCCGCGATCTCCTCGGTGCCTGGGCCGTGCACGCGCTGACCCCGGCCGAACAGCGCTCCCTGCCGGGGCACTTGGCGGAGTGCGCGTCGTGCGCGGCGGAGGCGGCGCGGCTGCGGGAGACCGTGCGGCTGCTCGACGGCCCGGCCGCCGGTCTCGCCCCGCCCCGGGCCGCGGTCAGGGACGACGTCCTGGCCCGCGCCTTCGCCGCCCGCCCGCCCGCGCCCCGCACCGCGCCGCACGCGGAGCCCTACGCCGCCGCGGTGGCCGCGCTCCAGGCACTCCTCGCCGAACTCGACCCGGACGCGGACGCCGCCCCGGACCCCGCCGCCTGGCGCACCCCGGTGATCCACGACTGGACCGTGCAGGACACGGTCGCCCACCTCATCGCCGCCGACGAGCACCTCGCCACCCACCTGGGCCTTCCGGCCAACGCCCCGGCGGCCCCGACCGTGCCGGTCGCCGCGCAGGAGACCGACTGGCGCACGGACTGGGCGAGCCGCACCCACCGCGTCATCGCCCACGAACGCGCCCGCGCCCCGCGGGACACGGTCGCCACCTGGCACGCGCAAGCGGCCGCACTGCTCGACACCCCGGCCGCCCGCGACCCCGAACAGGCCGCGCGGACAGCCACGTTGGTCGGCATCAGGCTCCCCGTCGCCGAGCACTTCCTGATCCGCGCCTTCGAGACCTGGATCCACGCCGACGACATCGGCCGTGCCGTGGACCGCCCGGTGCCCCCGCCGCCCGCCGCGCACCTGTGGCGGCTGGTCCGCCTCGCCGTCCGCATCCTCGGCCAAGCGCTCGGCCCCGACGCGGAGCCGGTCGCGCTCACCGTCACGGACGACGCCCGCGGCACGGAGTGGATCCTCGGAGCGGAGGGCGCACCGGTACGCGCCGAACTCGCCCTGCATCCGGTCGACTTCTGCCTGCTGATCGGCGGCCGGGCCGCCCCGGGCACCGTCCCCAGGGGCGCACTCGGCGACGAGGAAGCCGTGCGTGCCGTCCTCGACCGCGCGGCCCGGCTCGCCTGGCTGTGACCCGGCGCTGTGAGCGCACATGAGTGGGGGCGGGACCGTCTGTCGGTCCCGCCCCCACTTATGTGCGTACGTACGGCGTCACTTCACCGGAGTGAAGTCCCGCGCCCCGATGAAGTCGGGGCGCCGGATGGGTGCCGCGAACGGCTCCACCGCCGTGTTCTCCACGCTGTTGAACACGATGAACACGTTCGAGCGCGGGTACGGGGTGATGTTGTCGCCCGAGCCGTGCAGGGCGTTGCAGTCGAACCAGGTCGCCGAGCCGGCCTTGCCGGTGAACAGCTTGATGCCGTGCGCGTCGGCGAACTTGGTGAGGGCCTCGTCCGAGGGGATGCCCGCGTCCTGCATCTGCAGCGACTTCTTGTAGTTGTCCTCCGGCGTCTCACCGGCGCAGCCCAGGAACGTCTTGTGCGATCCCGGCATGATCATGAGGCCGCCGTTGGTGTCGTAGTTCTCCGTCAGCGCGATGGAGACGGACACCGTCCGCATGTTCGCCAGACCGTCCTCGGCGTGCCAGGTCTCGAAGTCCGAGTGCCAGTAGAAGCCACTCGCCCCGAAGCCGGGCTTCACGTTGATCCGCGACTGGTGGACGTAGACGTCCGAGCCGAGGATCTGGCGGGCCCGGCCCACGATGCGCTCGTCGCGCACCAGGTTCGCGAACACCTCGCTGATCCGGTGCACCTCGAAGACGGAGCGCACGTCCTGCGTCTTCTTCTCGACGATCGAGCGCTCGTCGGCCTTGATCGCCGGATCGCTGACGAGACGGTTCAACTCGGCCTGATACACGCCGATCTCGTCCGGGCCGATCAGCTCATCGATCGCGAGGAAGCCGTCCCGTTCGAAGCCCGCGAGGTCCGATTCACGGATCGGGCCCCGCGCCCCCGGCGGCGACCAGACGACCGGGTCGACGCGCGGGGTGGCCACTTCGGAGGCACCGCGGGTCGGGTACAGATCGGTGATGTCGGGGTCCGCAGAGATGGCGGTCATCGGGATCAGGCCTCCTCGGGTTCGGTCAGCAGCGGGTATACGCCGTTCTCGTCGTGGTCCTCCCGCCCGGTGACAGGCGGGTTGAACACGCACACGCAGCGGAAGTCCGTCTTGGGCCGCAGCGTGTGGCGCTCGTGGCCGTTCAGGAGGTACATGGTGCCCGGCTCGATCCAGTGCTTCTCGCCGGTCTCCTTGTTGGTGAGCTCGGCCTCGCCCTCCACGCAGAGTACGGCCTCGATGTGGTTGGCGTACCACATGTCGGTCTCGGTACCCGCGTAGAGGATCGTCTCGTGCATGGAGAAGCCGACCTTCTCCTTGGCAAGGACGATGCGCTTGCTCTCCCACGTGCCGGACGCCGATTTCACGTGCCGGTCGGTGTTCTCGATCTCCTTGAACGAACGGACAATCACGGTGAGTTGCTGCCTCTCTCTTCTACGTTCCTGAGGGGGCGTCAGGCGGTTTCGCGCACAGCCCTGGTGAGTGTGCGCAGCCCCTCTTCCAGCTCCTCGGGCGTGATCGTCAGCGCCGGAAGCAGCTTGACGACCTCGCTCTGGGGGCCGGAGGTCTCGATGAGCAGACCGAGCTCGAAAGCGCGCTTGGCGACCTTTCCGGCCCGCTCCTTGTCGCGGAATTCAAGTCCCCACACCAGCCCGCGCCCGCGGTACTGGACGGTGTCGCCGGGGAACTCGTCGCGCAGCGCGCCGAGGGCCTCGTTGACCTGCTGGCCGCGGGCGAGCGTCTGCTTCTCCATGGCCGGGCCATCGGTCCAGTACGTCTCCAGGGCGGCGGCGGCCGTCACGAACGCGGGATTGTTGCCGCGGAACGTGCCGTTGTGCTCGCCCGGCTCCCAGACGTCGAGCTCCGGCTTGAACAGGCAGAGGGACATGGGGAGTCCGTACCCGCTGATGGACTTCGAAACAGTCACGATGTCCGGTGTGATGCCCGCCTCCTCGAAGGAGAAGAAGGCGCCGGTGCGGCCGCAGCCCATCTGGATGTCGTCGACGATGAGCAGCATGTCCCAGCGCTTGCACACGTCGGCGAGCTTGCGCAGCCACTCGGCGCGGGCCACGTTGATGCCGCCCTCGCCCTGCACCGTCTCGACGATCACGGCGGCGGGCTGGTTGAGGCCGGAGCCCTGGTCCTCGAGCAGCCGCTCGAACCAGATGAAGTCGGGCGTCTGGCCGTCCAGGTAGTTGTCGAACGGCATGGGCGTGCCGTGCACCAGCGGGATGCCGGCGCCCGCCCGCTTGAAGGCGTTGCCGGTGACGGCGAGCGAGCCG
Organism: Streptomyces sp. NPDC102467; assembly: GCF_044765445.1. NCBI lineage: Bacteria > Bacillati > Actinomycetota > Actinomycetes > Kitasatosporales > Streptomycetaceae > Streptomyces > Streptomyces sp. NPDC102467. The sequence continues at coordinate 420,232 of NZ_JBIWKA010000007.1, forward strand.
AGCGACATGCCGTGGAAGGCGTTCGTGAACGACACGATCGACTCGCGGCCCTTGACCTTACGGGCCAGCTTCAGCGCGGACTCGACGGCGTTGGTGCCCGTCGGGCCCGGGAACATGACCTTGTACGGCAGGTCGCGCGGGCGCAGGATGATGTTCTGGAAGGACTCCAGGAAGTTGCGCTTGGCCGACGTCGACATGTCGAGGCCGTGCGTGACGCCGTCCCGCTCCAGGTAGTCGATGAGGGCGCGTTTCAGCACCGGGTTGTTGTGGCCGTAGTTGAGCGAGCCGGCTCCCGAGAAGAAGTCCAGGTACTCGTGGCCGTCCTCGTCGTACATGCGGCTGCCCTGGGCCCGGTCGAAGACGGTGGGCCACGCGCGGCAGTAGCTGCGCACCTCCGACTCAAGGGTCTCGAAGACGCTCAGGTCCGGCTGGGTGATGGTCACAGCAAATGCTCCTCTTGAAAGGGGAGTTGAGGGGGGTTCACGATGGTCTCGGGACCGGCTAGACGGCCGGCGCGAGCGGTCCGATGCGGTACAGCTCTTCGGGCAGGTGCCCGTCGTCGGGGAACAGCCCCGCGTCGAAGAGGACCGTGCGCTCCACTCCGGCCCCGTGCCTGCGGGCGAAGGAGTGGAAGAGCGCCTGGGACGCCGCGTTGTCCGGCGTGATCGTCGTCTCGACGGTGGTGACCTGCCGCGCGGCGGCGACCTTCGCGGTCACTCCGTCCAGGAGCTCTCCGGCCAGACCGTGCCCGCGGTGGGCGTCGTCCACGGCGATCTGCCACACGACCAGGGTGTCCGGCCGCTCCGGCCGGATGTAGCCGGTGACGAATCCGGCGACCTCGCCGACCTCGTCGCGGGCCACCGCAGAGGTGGCCGCGAAGTCGCGGCACCACAGCAGATAGCTGTACGAGGAGTTGAGGTCGAGCACCTTGGAGTCACGTGCGATACGCCAGATCGCGGCCCCGTCGGCCACGCTGGGCTGGTCGAGCTGGAATTGCGCTTGTGCGGCGGTCATGCGAATTGAATTTACCGAGCAATTTCTGGAATTGCATCTGGGCCAGGGGTTACGCGATCGAGGGATCTGTGTTAACGCGCGCAGGTGGGCCCGCGCATGAGCTTTCTGAAGAATGTACCGATTTCACACGGATAAAACGGTCAAAACGCTGAGCTTGTGGAGTACGTCACAACGTCGAAACTGGTCGGACGCCCGTCCGAATTACGTCGGTTCCCGTTGTTGAAATCTTAGTGTTTACGACCTGGAAAAGCGGGCAGAAGCAGTACTGGAAGCTGTTCTGATAATTACCTGAAGAATGCCTGAAAGAAGAAATAGAAAAGCGCCGCCCGAAAAGGCGGCGCTCCTGTGTGCGGGAGGCTGTGTGGGAGACGGAGGGGATTATGCCCAGGCGCCCGCGACAGCCTTGCGCGCACCTTCCAGGTCCACCTCGGACCCGGCTTCCGCGAGCGCCCCGCCCAGAGCGGCCAGCGAGGACTGCACGACACCGCGGGTGGCCTGCGGACCGTAGTGGTTGACCCGGATCATCTCCGCGGCCAGCGCGCCGCCGCCCGCGACCAGGGGCAGCACCGGGTCGACGGCGAGGGCCTTCGCCACCAGCTCACGGGCGTCGGTCCCGGCGGGCGCCCGCAGCGTCGTGGCGACCGGAGCGGCGTCCCGGGCCTCATGGACGTACGGCTGCAGTCCTCCGCCCAGGGCAAGCGCTCCGGCCCGGGTCGCGGCGGCGGCGCTCGCGTGCCGGGCCATCAGGGCGTCGAGCCCCTCGCTCTCGATCCGGTCCACACACGCTTCGAGCGCCAGCATCTCCAACTGTGCCGGGGCGTGCAGCAGCGCCTTCCGGCCCCCCTCGATCCAGCGCTGCTTCCAGTCGAGCAGTGACAGGTATGAGTGCCGGGGCGCCTGCGGGTTGGCGGCCATCCGCTCCCAGGCCCGCGCGCTCACCGAGACGGCGGAGACCCCGGCCGGGCCGCCCATCGCCTTCTGCGCGCCGATCACGCACAGGTCCACGCCCCACGCGTCCGGCAGCACCGGCTCGGCGGCGATCGACGCCACCGCGTCGAGGTAGAACAGCGCGCCGTGCTCCCGCACCACCGCGCCGATCTCGGCGACCGGGTTGGTGTTGCCGGTCGCCGCCTCCGCGTGCACCAGCGAGACGAAGTCGATGTCAGGGTGCTCGGCGAACGCCTCCCGCACCTGATCGGCGGTGACGGCCGCGTGGAAGGGGACCGCCAGATCGTGCACGGTCGCCCCGCAGTCGCGCAGCCAGTCCCCGAAGGTCTGCCCGTACGGGCCGGTGATCACGTTCAGGGCGACGGTGCCGGGCCCCGCCGCCCCACGGATCGCGCCCTCCAGCGGCAGCAGCGCCTCACCCTGCATGATCACGACGTCCTGGGACGCGGACGTGTTCATGAGACGGGCCACGCGGTCCTCGATGGAGGCGAAGTGCTCCGCGCTCAGGGGGGCCAGATCGAGAAACGGATGCGTCACGGTGGTGCTCTCTTCGCTCACGGGTTCGGACGGGATGCCGTTGTCGAGCGTACCCACCCCCCTCATAGGCTTCGCGCATGAGTGAGCCGAGCCCAGCAGAGGTGCTGCACGTGACCGGAAGGGTCCTGGCCGGACCCGAGGACGTACGCGACGAACTGTGGGTGATCGACGGCCGGATCACTTACGACCGGCCGACCGCCGCGGGCCTGGACGTGACGACGGTCGACGGCTGGACGCTCCCCGGACTCGTCGACGCGCACTGCCACGTCGGCCTCGACACCCACGGCCCGGTCCCCGCCGAGACCGCGGAGAAGCAGGCCCTGACCGACCGCGACCACGGCACCCTGCTGCTGCGTGACGCGGGCTCGCCCTCCGACACCCGCTGGATCGACGACCGCGAGGACCTCCCGAAGATCATCCGCGCGGGCCGGCACATCGCCCGCACCCGCCGCTACATCCGCAACTACGCCCACGAGATCGAGCCGGACGAACTCGTCGCGTACGTCGCCCAGGAAGCCCGGCGCGGCGACGGCTGGGTCAAACTGGTCGGCGACTGGATCGACCGCGACATCGGCGACCTCAGCGCCTGCTGGCCGCGCGAAGCCGTCGAGGCGGCCATCGCCGAGGCCCACCGGCTCGGCGCCCGGGTCACGGCCCACTGCTTCGCCGAGGATTCCCTGCGCGACCTCGTCGAGGCGGGCATCGACTGCATCGAGCACGCCACAGGACTCACCGAGGACACCATCCCGCTCTTCGCGGAGCGAGGCGTCGCGATCGTCCCGACCCTCGTCAACATCGCCACGTTCCCGCAGCTCGCGAAGGGCGGCGACGAGAAGTTCCCGCGCTGGTCGGCGCACCTGCGGCGGCTTCACGACCGCCGCTACGACACGGTCCGCGCCGCCTACGACGCCGGAGTCCCGGTCTACGTCGGCACCGACGCGGGCGGCGCCCTCGCCCACGGCCTGGTCGCAGGGGAGGTGGCCGAACTGGTGAAGGCGGGCATCCCCCCGGTCGAGGCGCTCTCGGCCACCGCCTGGGGAGCCCGCGAGTGGCTCGGCCGCCCGGCACTCGAGGAGGGCGCCCCGGCGGACCTCGTCGTGTACGAGACGGACCCGCGGGCGGAGGTGGGAGTGCTGGCCGCGCCACGCCGGATCGTGCTGCGGGGCAAGGTCGTGGGGTAGTGGGCAGCGGGTTAGCGGGGGCGCGGGCAACAGATAGAGGCCCCCGCCCGCCGGAGCGCCCCTCAGGCCCGCGCCGCGCGCCACCGCGCCGGCAGCTGGTCCAACGGCTCCCGGCCGGCAACGAGCGCACCGCCCTCCACGTACCCCTCGGGCCGCTCCGTCAGCTCCGCGACGAGCCGCGCACGCCACTCGGCGACGTCCTCCGGTGCGTCCGGCGCCAGATCGTGCAGCTCGTGCGGGTCCGCGTCCAGGTCGAAAAGCTGCTCGCGTCCCGCGCCCGAGAACCACACGTACTTGCTGTGCCCGTCGGTCAGCCAGTGCATCGACTCCCCGAACAGGGCGTGCTCGCCGTGCAAGTACGGACGTGGTGAGGGAAGTTGAACGCCCCGCGCCGCCGGAAGCAGGCTGTGCCCGTCGAGGCCGTCCGGCACCGGCAGCTCCGCGCACTCCAGCAGCGTAGGCATGATGTCGCGGAGCTCGGCCACCGTGCCGGAGCCGACGACGGTCCCCCTGGGCAGCGCCCCGCGCGGCCCCGCGAGGATCAACGGCACCCGCGCCGACCCCTCGTACGGATACGCCTTCCGCCACAGCCGGTGCTCGCCGAGCATCTCGCCGTGGTCCGACGTGAAGCAGATCCAGGTGTCGTCGGCGAGCCGGAACTCGTCGAGCGCCTGCACGAACCGGTTGATCTGCTGGTCGATGTGGGACATGTGGCCGTAGTAGCCGGCCCGCGCACGATGGACCGTACGGCCGTCGTACGACGCGTAGTTGGCGTCGGCGCGCGTGTCGTCACGCCACTCCTCCAGGGCCCCGGCCCAGTCACCCACCACCGGCCGGTACTCGGGCGCGTCCAGATACTGCTCGAACGCCCAGCGCGGCGGATCGTAGGGCGGATGCGGCCGGTGGAAGGAGAGGTGGAGCAGGAAAGGCGCCGTCGGATCCCGCCGGTACAAAAAGTCGACCGCCTCCGTCACCACCCAGTTCGTCGGGTGCAGCCGCTCCGGGCGGTCCCACGGCCGCGCCACCACGCTGTTGCAGTCGAGGCCGTGGTCCGTGTACTCGCCGCCGCCGGGCTGCCGCTCCAGCCATGCCAGATAGTCGTCGTGGAACCGCGGATCGGTCCGCCGGTCCCGGGCGAAGTGCAAGTACCCGTCGTGCAACGTCACTTCGTCGAACCCGATGCGACGGCGCTCCGGGTACGCGTGCAGCTTCCCGATCGCCCGCGTCTGGTACCCGTGCCGCCCGAACTCGCCCGCCAGCGTCACCGGGTACTCCCACGGCACCCCGTCGCGGTACCCGGTGCGGCCGTGCGAGGTCTGCGCGAGCCCGGTGTGCAGCGCGGCCCGCGCGGGGATGCAGGACGGCACCGCCGTGTACGCGCGGTCGAACCGGGCGCCGCGGCCCGCAAGTTGATCCAGATAGGGCGTCCGTACCACCGGGTGGCCCGCGGCCGAGAGACAGTCGCCGCGCCACTGGTCGGCGGTGATCAGAACGACGTTGCGCGGCATCGAACTCCTCTGCCCAGTACACGGGTTGACACAGCGTGACCTGCGCGGGCAGCTGCTCGTTGCACACAACTTGTCCGCGCCCGCGCTGTCAACCGGCGCATGGGGGCGGGTGGCCGGTTCGGGTGACATCAGAGTGGCTTCAGGGAACAGGCGAGCCCGAAGATTCGAAGACATGCACGGAAACCCCCCTTTGGGGTGAACTCACTTCGGGTTGCCGCCCGTTCACTCTCAGTGCGTAAAGATTCCCTCATCGATGACCGGTCGACGGTGTCGGTGGCGCCGCGTGTGTCCCCATGCGCACGCTCCGACGTCCCGTGTGCTGTTCATCTCTCGTCCTGAACTGTCCCGACCGGTCTTCTTCTGTCCTCTCTCATCCTGAGCTGTACCGACCGGTCTCCTTCTGTCCTCTCTCGTCACCTTTCGTCCTCTACTGGGGGTCCCACCAGCATGCCCAGCTCCACTGTCACCACTGCTCTGCGCACGCCCGCCCACCGCATCGCCGCTACGGCCGTGGCGACCGTGCTCGCCGCCGGACCCGCCGTGCTCGCGACCGCGGGCCCCGCCGCGGCGACCGGCGACCACGGCGGCAAGGCCGGCGCGGTCGTGCTCCGCACGGGCCTGGACGTCTCTCTCCTGAACAAGACCGTGAACGTCCCGCTCAAGGTCGCGCTGAACGAGGTGCAGGCCCCCGCCAGCGCCGAGAAGACCGCGCTGTCCGTGCAGTTGGACGGCGTCGACGGCAACCGGCCGTTCAGCGTGCTCCGCGCGGACGTGGCGAAGGCGAGGGCGACCGTCGACGCCAAGAAGGCGGAGGGCTTCACGCAGCTCGTCCACGCCAAGGTCCACATCCCCGGCCTGCCGCTGCTCTCCCTGATCGAGGTCGACCAGGTCACCTCGAAGGCCCTGTGCGAGGCCGGCAAGAAACCGGTCGCCGAATCGAACCTGCTGGGCTCTGTCACGGTGCTCGGCAAGAAGGTGACGCTGAGCACGGGAGGCACCACGGAGGTCAAGGTCCCGGGCGTCGGTGAGGTCTCGCTCGGCCTGTCCACCACGTCGACGACCTCGACGACGGCGGCCGCGTCCGCGCTGCAACTGAAGGTTTCCGTGAACCCTCTCAAGCTGAACGTCGCCGAGGTCAACGGCGAGGTCACCCTGGCCGGCGCCACCTGCGAATCCCCGAAGCCGGCCGCGCCGCCCGCCTCCCCGAAGCCGGCGGACGACACCGAGGTGAAGCCCCAGGGCACCAAGGCCGACCTGGCGGAAACGGGCGGCAACTCGATGACGCCGTACATCGCGGGCGGCGCGATCGTCCTCCTGGTCGCGGGCGGCGGCGCCGTGGCCATGGCCCGCCGCGGGCGCACGCGCGCGTAGTCGCGATCTGGGGGCAGGGGGGGAGGGGCGCTGCTGGGGGGCGGCGCCCCGTTGGGGGCACCGGGAACGGCGCGACCAGCCGCGACTCAGCCGCCCAGCGCCTCTCTCAACGCCGCCACGAACCCCGCACTGACATCCCGGCCCCGCACGGCAACCCGGACCCAGTCCTGTCCCAACCCCGGAAACGTATCGCCCCGCCGCACAGCGAACCCGGCAGCACGCAACCGCTCCCGCACAGCGCACGCGTCCGGTACCCGTACCAACAGGAACGGCCCCTCCGCAGGACCCGCCACCGACACCCCGAGACCGGTCAACTCCCGCAACAGGCCCACCAGATACTCCCGGTCCGCCGCGACCGCCAGCGCCGCGTCGGCCGCCTCCGCGCCCCCCCGCTCCGAGACACACGCCAGCGCGGCCACCAGCGCGGGCGACGACACCGGCCACAACGGCTGCGCGCGCTCCAGGGCGGCCACCACCTCCGGCTCGGCCAGCACGTACCCGATGCGCAGCCCGGCAAGGCCCCACGTCTTCGTCAGGCTCCGCAGCACCACCAGACCCGGCACATCGGTCCGCCCGGCCAGGGACTCCCGCTCGTCCGGCACGGCGTCCATGAACGCCTCGTCGACCACGAGCACCCGGCCAGGCCGCGCGAGCCGGGCCACCTCATCGGCGGGATGCAGCACGGACGTCGGGTTCGTCGGATTACCGACGACCACCAGGTCCGCGTCCCCGGGCACCAGCGCGGCATCGAGCCGGAAGCCGTCCGCCTCCCGCAACAGCACCCGGCCCACCGCGTGCCCGGCATCCTCCAGCGCCGCCTCCGGCTCCGTGAACTGCGGATGCACCACCACAGGGCGCCGTACCGCAAGCGCCCGCGCCAGCAGGACGAACGCCTCCGCCGCCCCGGCCGTGAGCAGGACCCGCTCCACCGGCACCCCGTGCCGCGCCGCCACCGCCGCCCGCGCGGCCCGCCCGTCCGGATACGCGGCGAGACCCTCCAGCGACCCGGCGAGGTGCTCCCGCAGCCACGCGGGCGGCGTACCGGTGCGGACGTTCACCGCGAGATCCGTCAACTTCTCCCCGTCGTCCCGCACTTCCGCATCTCCGTGATGCCGCAGATCGGGCCCGTCCGCCGTGGCCGAGGGCCCGGCGGGCGCCTCCCCGCGCCGCACCTCCACCTCCGGGTGCGCGGCGGCCCACCCCAGGGCCTGCTCCCAGAACCGGTCCGGCGGCAGCGCCTCGTACGGCAGCACGACCACCCGCCGCGCCCCGAGAGCCGCACACCGGTCGAGCCCCGACGGCACGTCCGGCGCCGCCGCCGACACGAAGGCCGGCTCCACCCCGGCGTACCCGCTGCCCTCCCACAACAGGCGTGCGGCCGCCGCGAGTTCGGCATTGACCGCGGAGTCGGCAGAGCCCTGCCCCACGAGGAGGACCGTCACATCGGCCCGGTCGAACGGGGCGCGGGCGACGCCGCCCAGGACGTCGTCGAGCCGCCGCTCCAGGGCGGCGAGCAGGGCCGGGGGAGGAGTGTGCACGGTACTGACTCCTTGCGGGGTACGGAAAGACGTACAAGACGTACGAGGTGGAGGGGCCGAGCGGGACCGGACCCTACCCGGCCCTGGCCACCGCACACGTCACCCGTCCGGCCCCTCCGCCGGCCCCCGTCGAGATGCGCTTGGGAACGAGCAGCTCACCCCCGCCGACGAGCGCGGCGGCCTCGGCGACCGACGGCGTGCCCACCGCGCCGCGCGCCCCCTCCGAGGGGTGCGGCACCGGCACGGCGGCGAGCGTCCCGGCGTCGTACGTCACCAGCGGCACCCCGAGCGCCCCGGCCGCCGCCACGATCCCGGGCTCCTGCCCCTTCACGTCGACCGTCACGAGCGCCACCACGTCGCCCGCCCCGGCACCCGCCTCGTCCAGCACGGCCCGGACGAGCCCGAGGACCTCGTCCGGGGCCACCCCGGCGCGGGCCCCGACCCCGACGATCACGGCATCCGGGCGGTGTCGGATGTGCGCCGCGGGGGTCGGATGGGTTAGGCAGTGCCCATGGCGGTGTTCGTGGCGCTCGGCGCTTTTGTGATGACCCTGGTCGGCGGCTGGACCGCGAGGCGGGTCACCGACCGGCGCCACCTGGTGCTCGGGCTCGCGGGTGGACTGATGCTCGGCGTGGTCGGCCTCGACCTGCTGCCGGAGGCCCTGGACGCGGCGGGCGGCCCGGTCTTCGGGGTGCCGGCGGCGCTGCTGCTGTTCGTCGCGGGGTTCCTCGGCGCGCACGTCCTGGAACACCTCCTCGCCCAGCGCCAGGCCGCCCACGGGGCCGCCGAGCACGGACACGGGCGGACTCCCGAGGTCGGCCTCACGGCGGCCGGGGCGATGGTCGGGCACAGCATGATGGACGGCATCGCGATCGGCGCCGCGTTCCAGGTGGGCGGCGGCATGGGCCTCGCCGTGGCGCTCGCGGTGATCGCGCACGACTTCGCCGACGGCTTCAACACGTACACGATCACGCGCCTGTACGGGAACGCCCGCCGCAAGGCGACGATGATGCTGCTGGCCGACGCCGCGGCCCCCGTGGTGGGCGCCGCCTCGACACTCCTGTTCACCATTCCGGAGCAACTGCTCGGCGGCTATCTCGGATTCTTCGGCGGAGTGCTGCTGTACCTGGCGGCGGCCGAGATCCTGCCCGAGGCCCACCACGACCACCCCGCCCGCTCGACCCTGCTGTGCACGGTCGCGGGCGCGGCGTTCATCTGGCTCGTCGTGGGCCTCGCCGGCTGAGAGCGCGGAGCTCACGGCGTGCCGCCGCACCGGTCCACGAGGCGCCGGGCGATGTCCGGAAGGGCCGCCCAGTGGGTGTGCAGATAACTGGCGTGCACACCCTGCTGTACGAAGCCCTCGACGCGCGGCGTCGGAAGCCGCATCCCCCACGCGGGCGCGGGCCCCGCGCCCGGTTCGAGGGCGGTGCGGTGGAACTCGTGGCCGCGCAGCCGGGCCCCGGCCGGTGCCAGCACGCTGTCGGAGACGGCGACGGCGTCCCGGTAGCCGAGCGTGAGCCGGCTCGTCATCCGCGCGTCCGCGTCCAGCACCCCGCACATCTCCTGTCCGTCGAGGGACCGCGACAGATACAGCAGGCCCGCGCATTCGGCGACCACCGGGGCGCCCGAGCGGGCCAGTTCCGCCACGGCCTTGCGGAGCTGTCCGTTGGCGGAGAGCTCGGGGGCGTAGACCTCAGGGAAGCCACCGCCGATGACGACCGCGGCGGTGCCCTCGGGGAGGTGTTCGTCGTGGAGGGGGTCGAAGGTGGCCACCTGGGCGCCCGCCGCCGTCAGCAGTTCGGCGTGCTCGGCGTAGGAGAAGGTGAAGGCGGGGCCGCCCGCCACCGCCACGACCGGCTTACCGCGCGCCTCGGCCGACCGCACCTGCGAGGACACCGGACCCCGCACCTCCGAGGGCGCCGCGCTCCACGCCTCCGTCATCAGCGGCGGCGCCGTACGCGCCAGCGCCAGCAGCCCCTCCAGATCGCACCCCGCGCGCACCATCGCCGCGGCCGCGCGCACCGAACCCACCGCATCGGAACTCCGCTCGGCCACCGGGACGAGTCCCAAGTGACGTGCGGGCGTGGCTACTTGAGCCTCCCGGCGCAGTGCGCCGAAGACCGGGACGCCGACCTCCTCCAGGGCTTCCCGGAGCAACAGCTCGTGCCGCTCCGAGCCGACCTTGTTGAGGATGACGCCCGCGAGCCGGATCTGCGGGTCGAACGAGGCGAAGCCGTGCACGAGCGCCGCCACCGACCGGGACTGCGACGAGGCGTCGACGACCAGGACGACGGGGGCCTTGAGCAGCTTGGCGACATGAGCCGTCGACGCCAGCTCGCCCTGCCCCGAAGCGCCGTCGAACAGGCCCATCACGCCTTCCACGACCGCCAGTTCGCAGCCCCGCGCGCCGTGCGCGAACAGCGGGCCGACCAGGTCGGGCCCGCACATGTACGCGTCCAGATTCCGGCCGGGGCGTCCGGTCGCGAGGGCGTGGTAGCCCGGGTCGATGTAGTCGGGCCCGACCTTGTGCGGCGACACGGCGAGACCGCGCTCGGCGAAGGCGGCCATCAGCCCCGTCGCCACGGTCGTCTTGCCGGACCCGGACGCGGGCGCGGCGATGACCAGCCGCGGTACGTCCACGGTCGCCGCCCCAGTGGTACCTGTCGTGCCTGTCACCACTCGATGCCCCGCTGGCCCTTCTGGCCCGTGTCCATCGGGTGCTTCACCTTCGACATGTCGGTGACGAGATCCGCGAACTCGACCAGCTTCTCCGGGGCGTTGCGGCCCGTGATGACGACGTGCTGCGTGCCGGGACGCCCGCGCAGCACCTCCACCACCTCGTCCACGTCGATCCAGCCCCAGTGCATCGGATACGCGAACTCGTCGAGCACGTACAGCTTGTACGTCTCGGCGGCCAGGTCCCGCTTCACCTGCTCCCAGCCCTCACGGGCCTTCTCTTCATTGTCGGCCTGGTCGTCGCGCTGCACCCACGACCAGCCCTCGCCCATCTTGTGCCAGTCGACGGTGCCGCCCTCACCGGAGGCGCCGAGGACCTTCAGCGCGTTCTCCTCGCCGACCTTCCACTTCGCCGACTTGACGAACTGGAACACCCCGATCGGCCAGCCCTGGTTCCAGGCGCGCAGCGCGAGCCCGAACGCGGCCGTCGACTTGCCCTTGCCGATGCCCGTGTGCACGAACACCAGCGGGCGGTTGCGGCGCTGACGAGTCGTCAGCCCGTCGTCCGGTACGACACTCGGCTGTCCCTGCGGCATCAGGCGGCCCTCCTGCGGGTCTGGTTCGTTCCCTGTACGTCCTTGACGAGTCCGGCGATGGCGTCGGCCCGCAGGTCCTCCAACGTGACGGCGGTGCCGCCGAGTTGACCGGCCAGTTGCCCGGCGAGCCCGAGCCGCACCAGGCCCGACTCGCAGTCGACGACCACGGACGCCGTGCCCTCGGTGGCGTGCAGCCCGGCCGCGCGTCCCGCCAGCTTCACCGGCTCGGGGCCGCCCGTGGCCCGCCCGTCCGTCACGACGACCATCAGCGGCCGCCGCGCCGGGTCCCGCAGCCGCTCCACGCGCAGCACCTCGTGCGCCTTGAGCAGCCCCGCGGCCAGCGGCGTACGCCCACCGGTCGGCAGCGTCTCCAGGCGGGCCGCGGCCGTGTCCACGCTCGATGTCGGCGGCAGCGCCACCTCGGCCCCCGTCCCGCGGAACGTCACGAGGCCCACCTTGTCGCGCCGCTGGTAGGCGTCGAGCAGCAGCGACAGCACGGCGCCCTTCACGGCGCCCATCCGCTGCCGCGCGGCCATCGACCCGGAGGCGTCCACGACGAAGAGGACCAGGTTTCCCTCGCGGCCCTCCCGGGTGGCCTGCCGCAGGTCGTCGCGGCGCACGACCAGCCCGCGGCCCGAGCGGCCGCGTGCCCGCTGGTGCGGCGCCGCCGCCTGCACCGTCGCCGCCAGATGCAGCTTGGTCAGGGCGCCCCGGGGCCGCACCGCGCCCGTCGTGCGGCCGTGCTCGGTCCGCGCCCTGGACCGGCGCCCGGCGGCGCCTTCGCCCAGACCCGGGACGCTCAGCATCTTCGTACGGAACGGCTCACCGGCCGAGACGGCCCGCTGCTCCCGGGCCCCGCCGGACGCGGGCGCGCCCGCCGGTTCCTCGGGGGCCTCCTGCGACGCGGCGCCGGGCTCCTCGGGGTCGTCCTGCGGGGACCCCTCTTGCGGTCCCTCCTGCTCAGGTCCGTCCTGCGGGCCGTTCCGCGGCGGGAGCCCGCCACCACCGTCCGGACCTCCGTCATCGGGGCCGTCGGGCTCGGGATCGTCCTCAGCGGCGGGGTCGTCGGGGCCGAACTCGTCCAGGGTCTCGTCGAGCTTGTCCTCGTCGAGCCCCGGCGCGTCGAAGGGATTGCGCCGCCGCCGGTGCGGGAGCGCGAGCAGCGCGGCCTGCCGCACGTCCTCCGCGAGCACATCGGTGCGCCCCGCCCACGCGGCGAGCGCGGTCGCGGTACGCGCCATCACGATGTCGGCCCGCATCCCGTCCACCTCGAACGCGGCGCAGGTCGCGGCGATCCGCGTCAACGCCCCGTCACCGAGGCGCACTTGGGGCAGCAGGGCGCGAGCGGCGACGATCCGCTCGCGCACGTCAGCCTCCTCGCCGGCCCAGCGTGCGGTGAAGCTCTCGGGGTCGTCGTCGTAGGCGAGCCGCCGCTTGACGACCTGCACGCGCTGTTCCGGCTCCCGCGACGCGGCGACCTCCACGGTCAGCCCGAACCGGTCGAGCAACTGCGGCCGGAGCTCGCCCTCTTCGGGGTTCATCGTCCCGACGAGAAGGAAGCGTGCCGCGTGCCGTACGGAGACGCCCTCGCGCTCTACGTAGGAGGCGCCCATGGCCGCGGCGTCGAGGAGAAGATCGACCAGGTGGTCGTGGAGCAGGTTCACCTCGTCGACGTAGAGGATTCCGCGGTGCGCGTCGGCGAGCAGACCCGGCTCGAAGGCCTTCACGCCCTCGGCGAGCGCCCGTTCGATGTCGAGCGCGCCGACGAGTCGGTCCTCGGACGCGCCGACCGGCAACTCGACCATGCGCGCGGCGCGTTGAGCCCCAGGGCCGACCTCGTGCGGCCCGTCAGGGCACTGTGGGTCGGGCGCTGTCGGGGCGCACGAGAACCGGCACCCCGGGACCACGTCCACATCGGGCAGCAGCGACGAAAGCGCCCGCACGGCAGTGGACTTGGCGGTCCCCTTCTCGCCGCGCACGAGCACACCACCGACGGCGGGCGACACGGCGTTGAGCAGGAGAGCGAGCCGCAGATCGTCTTGGCCGACGAGGGCCGTGAAGGGGTAGGGGGTGGGCATCAGCGGTCAACCTCCGATGAGTGGTACGGACCTAGGGGCGCGGGGAACTGCGCGACCAGCCCCCACGCACCCGCACGTGCGAACAAGCCGACGGGGGTCCGGGGGCGCAGCCTCCGGGGACGGGACGGGAAGGGGCGGCGGGGGCGACCTCCCAGGGCCGCACGCGCGGCGGCGCTCATGACGGAGCCCCCGGCGGAACGAACGGCAGCCCGTCCGGCGCCCCGGACTCGATCAACCGCCACAGCGCATCCGTATCGGCGTGGTGCTCGATCAGATCCCCGAGCCGATCCAACTGCTCCTCGCGCAGCGCCGCGAACGACGTGTCCGGCGCCGGCACGAACCGCCGGCCTGCCGCGTCCGCGACCTCCCGCAGAAACGCCCGCCGAAACCCGTCCGACTCCAGCGACCCGTGCCAGTGCGTCCCCCAGACGGCCCCGACCCGGCACCCGTCCAGGAAGGCGTCCCCGCCGAGTACTTCCGCGACCCCGTGATGGATCTCGTACCCCTCGACGTACTCCCCGAGCGCCTCGCCCACCGGCCGCTCCAGGGTCTTCTCCCGCTCGAACCGCACGCGTACGGGAAGCAGGCCGAGCCCGTCGACGACACCGGCCCGCGACTCGACCTCGTCCTCGACGCGCTCCCCGAGCACCTGGAACCCGCCGCAGATGCCGAGCACGGGGCGCCCCTCGGCGGCCCGCCGGACGATCGCGTCCGCGAGTCCCCGTTCACGCAGCCACTCCAGCGCCTTCACCGTTCCGCGCGTGCCCGGCACGACCACCAGATCGGCGTCCACCAACTCCTCGGCGCGGTCCACGAACCGGACCACGACGCCCGGCTCGGCGGCCAGCGCGTCGACATCCGTGAAGTTCGACATCAGCGGCACCGCGCAGACGGCGACCCGCAGCACGTCCTCGCCGACGGGCGGCGCCACCACGGACTCGCGCACCGTGCCCCGCAGGGACACCCGCAGCCCGTCCTCCTCGTCGATACCGAGGCCGTGCTGGAACGGCAGCACTCCGTAAGTGGGCCGTCCGGTAAGGGACTTGAGCATGTCGAGGCCGGGTTCGAGCAGGGTCACATCGCCCCGGAACTTGTTCACCAGATACCCGGCGAGCAGCTCCTGGTCCTCGGGCGCCAGCAGCGCCGTCGTACCGAAGAACGAGGCGAAGACGCCACCCCGGTCGATGTCCCCGACCACCAGGACCGGCAGCCGCGCGGCCCGCGCGATGCCCATGTTCACGATGTCGGTACGGCGCAGATTGATCTCGGCGGGGGAGCCCGCCCCTTCACAGATCACGGCGTCATGACTGCCCCGCAACTCCTCCAGGCACCCCACGACGGTGTCGAGCAACGCGCCCTGCCGCGCCCCGTGGTAGCCCCGCGCACTCATCTCGCCCACGGGCTTGCCCATGAGTACGACCTGGCTGCTGCGGTCGCTGCCCGGCTTGAGCAGCACCGGATTCATCAGCGCGGTCGGCTCGACCCGGGCGGCCTGCGCCTGCATGGCCTGCGCCCGTCCGATCTCGGCGCCCTCGCGCGTCACGAAGGAGTTCAGGGACATGTTCTGCCCCTTGAACGGCGCGACCTTCACGCCCTGCCGCACGAGCCACCGGCAGATTCCCGCGGTGACCACGCTCTTCCCGGCGTCCGACGTGGTCCCGGCGACGAGCAGCCCGCCTCCGCGCCCGCTCATCGACGCCCCCACCCAGACCCTCGCACCCACAACCGCCCGGCCACACAGACTCCCCACGCCGCCACACTCACCCGCCGCGACAACCGCGCGGCCCGTTCCACGTCCGACACCCGCACCGCGCGCCCTCGCGCGTTCAGCACGGGCCGGTGCTCGATCCTGCCCCCGTACGCCAGCGTCCCGCCGAGCCGCACCCCGAGCGCCCCCGCGAACGAGGCCTCGACGACCCCCGCGTTGGGGCTCGGATGGTGCCCCGCGTCCTCGCGCCAGGCGCGGGCGGCCTCACGCGGCCGCCCGCCCGTCAGTACGGCCAGCGCTCCCGTCAGCCGCGCCCCCGGCCACCCGGTCACATCGTCGAGCCGGGCCGACGCCCAGCCGAACCGGCGGTACTTGGGGGACTTGTGCCCGACCATCGCGTCCAGCGTGTTCACGGCCCGGAAGGCGAGCAGGCCCGGCACCCCGCCCACGGCGCCCCAGACCAGCGCGCCCACGACGGCGTCCGAGGTGTTCTCGGCGACGGACTCGACGACCCCGCGCGCGATCCCGTCGGCGTCGAGGCCCTGCGGGTCCCGGCCGCACAGGCGCGGCAGCAGTTCGCGGGCCAGCTCCACGTCCCCGGCCTCGAGCGCGGCCCCGACGGCGCGCGCCTCGCGGCCCAGCGAGGTGCCGCCGAGCACGGCCCAGGTGGCGGCGGCGGTCAGCGCGACGGAGGCGGCGGGGGAGCGGCGTACGGCACGGGCGGCGAGGGCGCCGACAGCTGCGGCACCACCTGCGCAGACCATCGTGTGCGCGGCGCCCCACCCACGGTGGTCCCGCCACAGCACGCGTTCCACGGCTCCCGCGGCCCGGCCGAAACCGGCGACGGGGTGCCCTCGGCGCGGATCACCGAACAGCAGGTCGGCGAGGAGTCCGGCGGCGGCACCGGACGCGAAGACGCGCTCGGGCCGCGCCGCGCCGCGCAGGGCGAACATGGCGGTAGTTGTCCTCACTCAGGGTGTCCACGCCCTGGTTCGACGAGACCGGCAGCGAGAGTTCCTGGCTCACCCTCCCCAAAGGAGGGCTCACAGTGGCGGGACCGCGCCGGATTCGCACCGGCTTCCTCGAACTGCTGCCGTATATGGCCCGGGAAGTCCACCACGGTGCGCGAAGGTGCGTCAACTCGCCGTTGACCTGGGAGAGGCGAGTGTGGGGAGGTCCACAGAGATGCGCGGCGCCCCATGGACCAGGAGTCCATGGGGCGCTGTCGTCGAGCCGGTTCCGGCCGGGCCGGAACCAGGGCCGGATCCAGGGTCAGATCCGGGCCCCGGTCTGGACCCGGATCCAGGTCACGCCACGATCAGAAAGATCCCGTACGCCACGGCCGCCGCGCACAGCGCGAAGCACAGGTACGCGCCGGACGTGGCGATCGTCGCCGAGCCGCCCCGCTGCGCCGTGGACTCGCGCTTGGAGAGGCCCACGATGCCGAGGGTGAACAGACCCACCAGGGCCACGGTGACCACGAGACTGACCCCGAAGACGGAGCCGAGAGCCGCCCAGTCGATCTTCATAGCTGGTCCTGCTTCCTTACAGCGTGGCGCCGGCGGGGCGCGCGGGGTCGGCCACGGCCGAGGCCGGAGCGGGGATCGTGGACTTCATCTCGGCCGACGCCCCGGACTCCACGAGCGCGGCGATCGGCGGCGGGCTGACCGCGGCGATGGCCGTGGTCACGACGCCCGCGGGCTCCTCGACGGAGTCGGTCGCGTCGGGGGTGACACTCGTGTGGTCGACGGAGTCGCGGCGCGACAGCTTCCAGATGATCGCGGAGCCGCTGATCAGCAGGAGCGCCGTCAGGCCGATGCCCCACGTGCCCTGCTTGGTGAGGAACTCGGCGCCCGCGCCGACCAGACCGGCGGCCGGCAGGGTCAGGCCCCACGCGATGAACATCCGGGTGGCGGTCGACCAGCGGACGACACCACCCTTGCGGCCGAGTCCTGAGCCCATCACGGCGCCGGAGCAGACCTGCGTGGTGGAGAGCGAGAAGCCGATGTGCGAGGAGGCGAGGATCGCGGTCGCGGCACTGGTCTGCGCGGCGAAGCCCTGCTGCGGGGCGAGGTCGGTGAGGCCCTTGCCCATGGTGCGGATGATCCGCCAGCCGCCCAGGTAGGTGCCCATCGCGATGGCCATACCGGCCGAGACGATGACCCACAGCGGCGGGTTCGCGCCGGGGTTCAGGACGCCGCCGGTGATCAGGGCGAGGGTGATGATGCCCATCGTCTTCTGCGCGTCGTTCGTACCGTGCGCGAGGGAGACGAGTCCGGCCGAGGCGATCTGCCCGGCGCGGTAGCCCTTGGCCGTGGCCTTCTGGTCGGTCTTCTTGCTGATGCGGTACGTGAGGCGGGTGGCCAGCATCGCGGCGAGGCCGGCGACGATCGGCGCGGCGACCGCGGGCAGCAGCACCTTGGTGACGACGGTGCCGCCGTTCACCGACGACCAGCCCATCGACATGACCGCGGCGCCGATGAGGCCGCCGAACAGGGCGTGCGAGGAACTGGACGGCAGGCCGACCAGCCAGGTCAGCAGGTTCCAGAGGATGGCGCCGACGAGCGCCGCGAATATGACCTCTGTCTTGAGGCCGTCCTCGTTGACGATGCCGCCGGAAATGGTCTTCGCGACTTCTACGGAGAGAAACGCTCCGACGAGGTTCAGCACGGCGGACATGGCCACCGCCGTCTTCGGCTTGAGGGCGCCTGTCGAGATGGTGGTGGCCATCGCGTTGGCGGTGTCGTGGAAACCGTTGGTGAAATCGAAGACCAGCGCGGTGACGATCACGATCGCAAGCAGGAGTGTGGCATCAAGTGCCATATCCGTATATCCGTTTCAGGTTGCGGACGGCGTCGCTGACCACGGCAGATTGCCGAAGCCTTGGTGAACGTAGGGCGGCCGCATGAACGGAAGGTGAACTGGTGGAGGACCTCAGGCAACCCCCACGCAGAGCGACTGTGAGAACACGCAAGGACCCCGGTGTCCCAGGGGTTTTCTGCGTATCCGAGGCCTGACGCAAGAGGCTTTTGTGGCTCTTGTCACCCAGTACCCCAGTACCCAGTGCTCTGGTCTTCCAGTGCCGCCGCTCCGGTTGGGGCCGGGGCGGCGGCGCGCATTCTGGATCGGCCCGCTCGGCTACCCGCGGGCGAACCGCTGCAGCTGGGCCATCGAGCCGTTGAAGACGTTCTGATCGCCCGGCAGGCCGCCGCGATTGGCGTACTGCCAGAACGTCCAGTACGTCCATCCGGCGGGCAGTGCGCCCGAGCTCTCGTCGTAGCGGGCGAGCCACAGGGCGTGGTTGGCGGCGAACGCCCGGCTGTTGCCGGTGCACGTCTTCCACCAGTGGTAGTTCGTGTAGATCACCGGACGCCGCCCGGTGCCGCGCAGTACCTCGTTGCTGAAGGACTTGATCCACGAGACCATCCGGGCCTTGCTCAGCCCGTAGCACTTGTGCTTCTTGCTGTACGGGTTGTACTCGATGTCGAGCGCGGGCGGCAGCGTCCATCCGTCCCGCGACCAGGCCCCGCCATTGCGCACGAAGTACGAGGCCTGGGTCCTGCCCGACGACTGATTGGGCACGCCGAAGTGGTAGGCGCCCCGGACGAGGCGGGCCGTTCGGGCGCCGTTGTACTGCTGCGTGAAGTAGGGGTTCTTGTAGGTCGTCGACTCGGTCGCCTTCACGTAGACGAACCGGGCCCCTTTGCTCTTTGCTTTCCGCCAGTTGACGTGTTTCTGGTGTGACGAGACGTCGTGTCCCCGCGGCAGGCCCGCGGATTGTGCGGGCGGCTCGGCCAGTGCGGATACCCCCAGTGTCAGAGCGGCCACCGACGACGCCGCCGCGACGGCGGCGCGGCGGCGGGACGGTTTGCGATCACGAGCCATGTTTCCCCCCGGATGGCGACGTTCATGACAAATCTCCCAGAGATTACTGGAAGATCCCGTCTTGCCCGTCGAAGGCCAGCCAATGGTCATCAGGGGGCGATCTATGCCCCTATGTCGCGTTATGTACACCTGGCAGGATGCGCGGCATGACGGAACTCGCGCAGGCATGGGAAGAGCTGGTGGCGACAGCCCGCAGGACGGTGAGCGACGGACTGGTCGTGGGGACTTCCGGCAATGCCTCCATCCGTGTCGGAGAGGCCGTCCTCGTCACCCCGAGCGGCGTCCCCTACGACCGGCTCGGCCCGCGCGACCTCGTCGCCGTCGACCTCGACGGCACGCAGCACACCGGCACGCTCGCCCCCACCAGCGAACTCCCGATGCACCTGGCCGTCTACCGGCACACCGACGCGCGCGCCGTCGTACACACTCACGCGGTGCACGCCACCGCGGTGTCCACGCTCGTCCCCGAACTCCCGGCCGTCCACTACATGACCGCTGCCCTGGGGGGCTTGGTGCGTGTCGCCCCTTATGCGACGTACGGAACGGACGAGTTGGCCGAGAACATGCTCGCAGCCCTGGCCGGACGCACCGGGTGCCTGCTGCAGAACCACGGGACCATCACATACGGACCCACGCTCACCGCCGCCTACGACCGCACCGCGCAGCTGGAGTGGATGTGCCGGCTCTGGCTCACCGCCCACTCCGTCCCCGGCCGCACCCCTTCTCTCCTCACGGACGAGCAGCTGCGCGAGGCGGGGGAGCGCCTCAGCGGGTACGGGCAGCAGACGGACGGCGCGTAGACCCGCCCGCCACCGGAAATTTCGACCCGCCCGGCCCGGCAGCCGACGGGCGTCACTCCCACCCACCGCCCCACTGGCCCGGGCGGGCCCGTCCGTCGACACTGGACGAGTGCGTACCGTCAAAGCGACAGCCGCTGCCGTCACCGCCGTGCTCGGAGTCTCCGCCGCCGCGATCGCCGCCGGCCGGCTGGCCAGCGACGCCGCGCTCAAGGCGCCCGCGGGGCGCCCCCTGCCCACCGAGCCCAGGCTCACCGTCCACGCCGTCGCCGCGGGGCAGATCACCCTCACCCGCGACCTGGCCTCGCTGCGTCCGGGCACGTACGGCCTCGCCGGCGACAACTACCACGCGGTCGTCGGGCCCGTGATCGAGTCGGCGCCGCACGCCGTGGACACCGTCGTGCGCCGCCTGGAGCGCGTCACCCACGGCTCCCTCGAACCCGGCCGCAAGGCGTGGCTCACGCCGCAGGTGTATATCGGCGACCCCAAGTCCGCGCTCGGCCTCGACCACGCCGACGTCGACATCCCGGGCGAACTCGGGGCGCTGCCCGCCTGGTTCCTGCCCGGCGTGCGCGACACCTGGGTCATCACGGTGCACGGCCTCGGCACCACCCGCGAGCACTCCATGAACGTCATGGAGTTCCTGCACCACCACCAGCTCCCGGTGCTCTCCCTCGCCTACCGCGGCGACCTCGGCGCGCCGCGCTCCCCTGACGGCCTCGGCCACCTCGGCGAGACGGAGTGGCGCGACCTGGACGCCGCGATCCGCCACGCCGTGCGCTTCGGTGCCCGGAACGTGATCGTGCACGGCTGGTCCACCGGGGCCGCCATGGCCCTGCACGCCGCCGCGCACTCGGCGCTGCGCGACCGCATCGCGGGCCTGGTCCTCGACTCCCCGGTGCTCAGCTGGGAGGCGACGCTGCGCGCCCTGGCCGGAGCCCGGCGCACCCCTGCCCCGCTGCTCCCGCTCGCGGTACGGGCCGCGCAGGGCCGCACGGGGCTGAGCGGCGACCGCCTCGGCGAAGCCGTCGACCCGGGCGCCCTCAGGGTCCCCACGCTGCTGCTGCACGGCCCCGACGACGAGGTGGCGCCCTGGGCGCTCTCCCGCCGACTGGCCATCAGGCGCCCGGATCTGGTCACCCTTCACACGGTCGACGACGCCCCGCACAACGCGATGTGGAACGCGGACCCGAAGGGGTACGAAGAGGCGCTGCGGCGCTTCCTGACGCCGCTGATGTGACCCGCGTCCGGGTCCGGCGAACCATGAGCCGAACCCCGAACAACAGCTCCCGTTTGGGATTTCGCGGGGTCACCCTGGACACTGCTCAAGTGACGTCCCGTACCCCGCGCGACTCCAGACTCCGACTCGTCGGCCCGCGCCGCCAGCCCCTGGCCGCCGCCGCCCCCCGCGCAGCGGTCCGGCGGCCCGCGCCGCGCCCGCCGGAGGGCACCCCGCCGCCCGCCGAGCTCGCCCGCGCCGCCCGGCAGGGCCTCGCCGCGGCCGTCCGTGTGGCGCGCTGGGCGGACTCCACGCTGAGCGCCGGCAACGGCACCGGCACGGACGACGGCAAGGGCACCCTCTCGGACGCCACCGCGCGCCGCGCCGCCGCCGATCTGGGCCTGACCGTCGGCCAGGTCCGCGCCGACTGGGACACCGCGCGGCTGGCCGGCCTCGTCGAGGTGCACGGCGACATCGCCCGGCCCGGCTGGCGGCTGCGCGTCTGGGACCGCGACGACACGGCCGTGCTGCGCGGCTGGGTCGCCCTGTTCGACGCCTGGTCCCTCGTCCACCCGGCGCCGGACTCCCTCGAGCCCGCCGCCGTGGCCGAAGTCATCGAAGCCGTACCGCAGTTGCTCTCCTTCTGCCAGCTGATGGCAGGCCCCGTCCCGGCCGCCCAGCTCCTCGACCTCCTCGACCAGCGCGTCACCGAACTGCGCACGGAGCGCTGCGAGATCCCGTACGGGCCGCGGCCCGAGCCGGTGCCGCCCGAGGACACCCCGCTGCTCCCCCTGCTCGACTGGTCCCTCGCGGGCCTGGCCTCGGTCGGCGCCCTGACGTACGCCGACGAGGCCGCCATACTTACGCCGCTGGGCAGTTGGGCGGTCTGGGTCAAGCTGGAGCAGATCTGCGTCGCCGCCCAGTCCCCGGCCGGGAACATCGAGGTGTCCGCCGAGGACATGCTGCGCGGCTGCGCCCGCCTGCGCCCGAACGCGGCCCGCGCCGAGTACCGCGCCTGGCTCGCCGCCCGCGACGTCGGCAACGCTGTCACCGAACTCCTCTACGCCGCCCGCGGTGAGGACGCGCTGCTGCGCGGCCTCGCCTTCGAGGCGCTGCGGGTCGTCGGCGCGCCGGCCGAGCCCGAGGTGCGCCGCTGCGCCGAAGAGCCGGGCCTGCGCGCCTATGCCCTGCTGTGGCTGGCCGAGTACGAGGGCGCCGACCCCGAGGACGTGCACACGGTCCTCACCCGCGAAGAGGCCACCTGGCTCTGGGTCGACACGGCAGCGGCCGTCGCGGACCACGGCGAAGCGCCCCTGCTCGTACGGCACTTGGAGTCCGCGGTGCAGCCGACCGTGCCCGCGCTGATCGAAGAGGTCCGTGCCGTCGGCCACCCCCGAACCGTCCAGGTCCTGGTCGCCCTGGCGGCCGCGCACCCCGACCCGGCCCTCGCGAAGGCGGTACGCCGGGCGGCGTTCCAGGTCCACACGGGCGGGGCCTGACCCCAGGGGCGCGCATCGGGCCCCCATCCCAGGGCCGAACGGGGGAGGGTGCCGGCGCCCCCGCCGTGTCACCGCCGTCCGCGAACCTTCTCGCTCCCGCCCGCCGCTACGCTCTGCGCTTGATTTGTGCCTGGCGGTGAGGAGGGGGCGGGTGATGGCGGTCGTACCGCTCGACGTGACGACAGAGGCGGTCCCCGCACGGCGGACCGCCCGGCCGCCGCTTCCGCACCCGGAGCCCGCGCCCCGCCGCCCCCGCAGGGCCCTCCTTCGGCCGCTCGCCGCCGCGCTCCTCGTCCTGCCCCTGATCGCCGCCGCCCATCACGTCCGTCCGGCTCCCTTCGGGGACCACCTCACCCGCTACGCGCGCGTGGCCGCGGACCCCGCGCCAGGCGCTCTCCGGCTGCGTACGAGAGGCGCGGCGGTCGAGGCGTACGACACCGCCGTGCGCTGGCGGCACACCCGCGAAGGGCGCCGTCCGCTCGCCGTGCTGGCCGCGCCGGGGCAGGCGCTCGCGCTGTGGAGCGACGGCATGGTCACCGACACCGAGGGCGCCCAGGGGCGCACCGTGCGCTGGCACCGGGCGATCCCGGGCGCCGCTGCCTGGCTGCGCACGCCGGGCGCGCACGACGGAGCGGGGGTCCTGCAGCCGCTCGACCCCGGCGGCCGGATGCTCGCCGTCATCACGCCGCACCGCATCGCCGCGTACCGCGCCGCGGACGGCGACCTGCGCTGGGTGCTGCCCGCGCGCGCGGGCTGCGCGTTCGAACCGGCCACTTACGTAAGGCGGGCATCCGCTCTGCTGGTCGCCCAGCCCTGCGCCGACGACACGGTGGCGTGGAGCGAGCGGATCGTGGCCGTGGACGGCCTCGGCAGGATCGTGCCCCGCCGTACACCCCTGGGCAACGAGCTGCCGGGCACAGCCGACACAGGCCCGTCCACGGCCCCGGCGAATCCGTTTGCATCCCACCGTTAAACTGGCTCGTATGACGTTTCCCCTCTGGGTGGTTTAGCGGCGCCGACCGGCCCTCGCCCTGGCCCCGTCTTGTCAATCAGCCGTTAACCCTGTCCTGGAGTAACCCCCGTGATCACCGCATCCGGTATCGAACTGCGCGCCGGCGCCCGCATCCTCATCGAGAACGCCTCTTTCCGTGTCGCCAAGGGCGACCGCATCGGCCTGGTCGGCCGTAACGGGGCGGGCAAGACCACCCTGACCAAGTGCCTCGCCGGTGAAGGCATCCCGGCCGGCGGCACCATCTCCCGCTCCGGCGAGGTCGGCTATCTGCCGCAGGACCCGCGCACCGGCGACCTCGACGTCCTGGCCCGCGACCGCATCCTGTCCGCGCGCGGCCTCGACAGCCTGATGCGCAAGATGCGCGAGAACGAGCAGCGCATCGCGACCGGCACGGGCGCCACCCAGACCAAGGCGCTCAAGCAGTACGAGCGCCAGGAGACCGAGTTCCTCACGAAGGGCGGGTACGCCGCCGAGGCGGAGGCCGCCACCATCGCGGCCGCGCTGAACCTGCCCGACCGGGTCCTCGGCCAGCCGCTGCACACGCTCTCCGGTGGTCAGCGGCGCCGTGTCGAGCTGGCCCGCATCCTCTTCTCCGACGCGGACACCCTGCTCCTCGACGAGCCGACCAACCACCTTGACGCCGACTCGATCGTGTGGCTGCGCGACTACCTCAAGTCGTACAGCGGCGGCTTCATCGTGATCTCCCACGATGTCGAGCTCGTCGAGACGGTCGTCAACAAGGTCTTCTACCTGGACGCCAACCGCTCCCAGATCGACGTCTACAACATGGGCTGGAAGCTCTACCAGCAGCAGCGCGAGGCGGACGAGAAGCGCCGCAAGCGCGAGCGCCAGAACGCCGAGAAGAAGGCCTCCACGCTGCACGCGCAGGCCGACAAGATGCGCGCCAAGGCCACCAAGACGGTGGCCGCGCAGAACATGGCCAAGCGCGCCGACAAGCTCCTCGCCGGTCTGGAGGACGTGCGCCAGTCCGACAAGGTCGCCAAGCTGCGCTTCCCCGATCCCTCGCCGTGCGGCAAGACGCCGCTGATGGCCGAGGGCCTCTCGAAGTCGTACGGCTCGCTGGAGATCTTCACCGACGTCGACCTGGCCATCGACAAGGGGTCGAGGGTCGTCATTCTCGGTCTCAACGGTGCGGGCAAGACGACCCTGCTCAAGCTCCTCGGCGGCGCCGAGAAGCCCGACACCGGGCAGGTCATCGAGGGGCACGGCCTCAAGCTCGGCTACTACGCGCAGGAGCACGAGACGCTCGACCCGGAGCGCACGGTCCTGGAGAACATGCGCTCCGCGGCCCCCGACCTCGACCTGATCCAGGTGCGCAAGACGCTCGGCTCGTTCCTCTTCTCGGGTGACGACGTCGACAAGCCGGCCGGGGTCCTCTCCGGCGGCGAGAAGACCCGTCTCGCGCTCGCGACGCTGGTGGTCTCGTCCGCGAACGTGCTGCTCCTCGACGAGCCCACGAACAACCTCGACCCCGCCAGCCGCGAGGAGATCCTCGGCGCGCTGCGCACGTACAAGGGCGCGGTCGTCCTCGTCACGCACGACGAGGGCGCCGTCGAGGCGCTCCAGCCGGAGCGCATCATCCTGCTCCCGGACGGTGTCGAGGACCTGTGGGGCCAGGGCTACGCGGACCTGGTCGCCCTGGCCTGACGTGGCGAGGGCCCGTTTCGGGCCCCGGCTGCCCGTTTCGTGCCCGCTTCGGACGCGTCAGCACGGCGTGATCGAATGATTGATCCACTCGGTATGGATCATTCGGCCGATCCGTGATCCCTCATCTGAGTGAGATCGCCTCGTACCGCGGTGTGTCATACACGGATTTTTCCGCGGTCCGGGCTTCGGCGGCCTTGCGGCGCTCGGGGCATCGCTGACCTGCCGGTTCTTCGATACGGGGGGTTCCGGGCGCCGCGTGAGGCGTCCGGAATTTTGAATTCCACTCGTGTGGACACCCTTGCCACCAGGAATTGAGCGCCTACGGACCTTGCCGAATGGGTGGCCAGGAACGCCGCAAGGGGTGATCATGGGAATTCCAGAGCGCACTTCCCACGAGGAGGCACGGGTGGCCGAGACTCTGAAGAAGGGCAGCCGGGTAACCGGCGCCGCGCGCGACAAGCTCGCGGCAGACCTGAAGAAAAAGTACGACTCCGGTGCGAGCATCCGGGCGCTGGCCGAAGAGACCGGTCGCTCGTATGGCTTCGTGCACCGGATGCTGAGCGAGTCCGGGGTCACGCTGCGAGGTCGCGGCGGGGCCACACGAGGCAAGAAGGCCGCGGCGAACTGACGCGACCTGGCTCGTTGTTTCCTTCGGTGACCACCCGGTCGGTCTACTGATCGGCCGGGTGGTTACTGTGCAGTCACTTATGACCGCGCAGACTCGGAGGTCCAGATGACCACGCCCGCACCGCTGCTCGACAAGGACGGCGTCCGGCTCACCGTCGACGACGCGATCGCCACGGTGTCCCTGACCAACCCGGACAAGCGCAACGCCCAAAGTCCCGCTCTGTGGCGGGCGTTGGCCGAGGCCGGGAGGTCCCTGCCGGGTTCCGTGCGGGTCGTGGTGGTGCGCGCCGAAGGCAAGTCCTTCTCCGCGGGCCTCGACCGTCAGGCGTTCACGCCCGAGGGTTTCGACGGCGAGCCGTCCTTCATCGAGATGGCACGCGGCGGCGAGGAGTTTCTCGACTCCACGATCGCCGAGTACCAATCCGCCTTCACCTGGCTGCGGCGCGGCGACATCCTCTCCGTCGCCGCGGTCCAGGGGCATGCGATCGGCGCGGGCTTTCAGCTCGCCCTCTCGTGCGACCTGCGCGTCGTCGCCGACGACGTGCAGTTCTCCATGCGCGAGACCAGCCTCGGGCTCGTCCCCGACCTCACCGGTACGCACCCGCTCGTCTCGCTCGTCGGATACGCGCGGGCGGTGGAGATCTGTGTCACCGGGCGTTACGTCCGGGCCGAGGAGGCCGTGGCCTGCGGCCTGGCCAATGTCGCCGTGCCCGCCGACCAGGTGGACGCCGCGACGCAGGACCTGGTCGCGGCGCTGCTCGCCGCTCCGCGGGACGCCGTGATCGAGACCAAGGCGCTGTTGCAGGGGGTGGGCGGCCGCACGCTGGACGAGCAGCGCGCGGCCGAGCGCGCCGCCCAGGGGCGGCGCCTGCGTGACCTGGCCGGCCTCGGCGACTGAATTCCGGGCCGGGGACCCGCGATATTTCGGGCCGAGTTCCTTCGTTCGGGCCGAGTTCCCTCCGTTCGGGCCGAGTTCCCTCGTTCGGGTCAGTCCCGCGAGGTTGTCGCGCCACCCGCCGTTCGCGGCGCGATATCCGTGATCAGCACCGCGACGGTCGGGGCGTCGGGGAGCGCCGCCGTCACGGAGCGTCGGACCGCCTGCGTGACATCGAGGGCGCGGGCCCCGTCCGACACCGCCAGCTCCACCCGCACATGACGCCGCGGCAGCGCTGCCCCGCCCGCCTGCTCCTCCAGGTGGATGGCGCGGCCCCGACCGCCCAGGGCGCCCGTCAGCCAGGCCACACCGGGCACGGCCAGCGCCGCCTGCGCCGCGCGCCCCTCGTCGCCCGACAGGGGCGCCGGCGTCTCGGTCGACCCCGGTTCCGTCTCCTTCTCGGGGGCGGGATCCGTCCCCGCCTCGGCCTCCAGCAACGCCGTGACCTGGAGATCCACCTCCGTCACCACCAGGCCGAGGCCTTCGTCCGCCGCCCGGGAGAGCGCCGCGCGCAGCCGGGCGGTGGCCGACGGCAGCGGCTCGTCGGCCGTCGCCGCGCACTCCGCCACGATCCGCAACGGCCCCGGCGGCAGCGCGCTCGGCGGGGCGGGCACCACGGACTCGTACTCCCCGTCGGGGTCGGCCGGCGACAGCCGCACCGAACCCAGGCGCACGCCGCGCACCCCGGCCACCGCCCGGCGCAGCACCTCCTGCGCGGCGGGCTCCACGATCCACGCCCCGTCACCCGGCCCGCCCAACGGCAGCAGCCTGCCGATCCCCAGCTGTTGCCGTACCGCCTGTGCCCATCGGTCTACCGTCATTGCCCCAGGCTGCCCCATCCCGGGCGCGGGACGAGGTAACCGCACTTAATGTGGGCAAAAGAAGGCACCATCCCACCGAGTTACACCTCATAGAGGGGACGGCCCCGATGAGCGACACCACGCAGAAGCCCGGCGACATGCCCGCGGCCACCGCCGGCAGGACCAACGTGACCAAGCGAGGCGGAGGCGACCCCGCGAGCCGGGGACGGACCACCATCGCCGACGGCGTCGTCGAGAAGATCGCCGGTCTCGCGGCCCGCGACGTGGACGGCGTCCACGCGATGGGCAGCGGCCTGTCGCGGACCTTCGGCGCCGTGCGCGACAAGGTGCCCGGCGGCAGCAAGTCCGTGTCGCGCGGCGTGAAGGCCGAGGTCGGTGAGGTACAGACGGCGCTCGATCTGGAGATCGTCGTCGAATACGGCGTGTCGATCACCGACACCGCACGCGCTGTGCGGGAGAACGTCATCGTGGCCGTCGAGCGCATGACCGGGCTCGAGGTCGTCGAGGTGAACATCGCCGTCAGCGACGTGAAGCTGCCGGACGACGAGGACGACGACGAGCAGGAATCGCGGCTCCAGTGAGCACCGGATCCGTACGCAGCGTAGGCAAGAGGAGCGCACGATGAATCTGGCCGTGATCGGAATGATCGCCGGCATGGCCCTCGGATTCGCCGGATATTTCGGCGGCTTCGGGGCGTTCGTGCTGGTGGCGGCGCTCGGCGCCATCGGCTTCGTGGCCGGCCGGTTCCTCGAAGGGGACCTCGAACCCGGCGAGTTCTTCCGCTCGCGCGGCGACCGGCGGCGGTGACCCGTGGCGGCACAGGTCGCGCCCGCCGAGCGCGGCGCGACCCGGATCGCCGACCGGGTCGTCGCGAAGATCGCCGCGTACGCGGCACGTGAGGCACTGGACGCCGTCCCGGACGACGGGGCGCCGCCGCATGCCACGGTCACCGTGCACCACGACACCGCTCGCGTCCGCATCAGCCTGGAGCTGGACTACCCGGCGGACATCGGCACCCAGTGCGGCGCCGTACGCCGTCAAGTCGCGGAGCGGGTGCGGACGTTGGCGGGAATGGAGGTGCCGGAGGTGGCTGTCCAGGTGGAACGGCTGCATCCGGCCCGGTCGGGTGCGACGGCCCGGGGGAGGATCCGGTGAGCGAACCAACCCAGCGGTTGCCCGTCATCGAGCGTTCCGGGGAAGACCCGGACGACCGGTCGGCACCCACCGCGTCCCACGCGGCGCACCCCACCCTGGACGGCCAGAAGAAACCCGGCCGCTTCTGGTCGGCCCGCCGCATCCCGGCGGCGCTGGCCGCGCTGGTGCTCCTCGGCGCGGTGGGCATCCTGCTCTACGATGTCGCGTCGGTACGTTCCGGACGCCCGGCCATGCAGTGGCGGCGCAGCCTCGCCCGGGAACTCGCCGAACGGCCGCTGGAGAACACCGGCGTCCTGGTCGGTGCGGGTATCGCCGCCGCACTCGGCCTCTGGCTGCTGCTCCTCGCGGTGACCCCCGGGCTGCGCGGTCTCCTGCCGATGCGCCCCGCCCACCCCGACATGCGGGCGGGACTGCACCGGGACGCCGCCGCGATGGTGCTGCGCGACCGGGCCATGGAGGTGTCGGGCGTGCAGTCCGTACGCGTCCGTATGAAGCGCTCCAAGGCGGATGTGCGGGCGGTCTCGCACTTCCGTGAACTCGACGACGTACGGGCCGACTTGGACTCCGCGCTGGGCGACGGCATCAGGGGGCTCGGGATCGACAGAGACCCCAAGCTCGTGGTGCGCGTGGCACGGCCTGGGAAGAAGGGATGAGGGACGTGCTCAGAACCGTGAACCGGATCGTGCTCGGTCTGCTCGGCCTCGTCCTGGTGGCCGGCGGCGGCTCGGTGCTCGCCGTCGGCCTCGGCGCGAAGCCTCCTTCGTGGTGGATCTACGAGAGTCGCAAGGACGTCCTGCTCGGCGTCGCGGACCGGCAGCGCTGGCGCGACGAGGGCTGGTGGTGGCCGGTGGTGATCGCCGTGCTCGGCGTCCTGGTGCTGCTCGCGCTGTGGTGGCTGGTGGCGCAGTTCCGGCGCCGCCGCCTGACCGAGGTGCTCGTCGACACAGGGGACGGCGAGGGCGCGCTGGTGCGCGGCCGGGCCCTGGAGAGCGTGCTGGTGAGCGGGGCAGAGGAACTGGACGGCGTGGACCACGCGGGCGCTGTCCTGACCGGCCGCCGCTCGACGCCACGGGCCAGGATGAACCTCACCCTGGAACCGCACGCCGCGCCCGGCGACGCCCTGCGGCAGCTCGGCGACGGCGCGCTGGCACAGGCGAGGGACTCGGCGGGCCTGGAGTCACTGCCCGCCGAGGTCCGACTGCGGGCGGTCAAGCACCGCGCGGAGAGGGTGAGTTGAGAGCGACTGAGCCCTGAGGCGCCCTTCTCCGCAAGGGTTCCTCAGGGCTCAGGCACGCTCAGAAGCCGTGCCGGAAGCCGCCGTCGACCGGCAGCATGACCCCGGTCAGGTACGAGGCGGCAGGCGACAGGAAGAACGCGGCGGCCCGGCCGAACTCGGCCGGGGTGCCGTAGCGCCGCAGTGGAATCCGCGACTCGTTGGCCACCCGGGTCGCCGTCGGGTCGGCCGACATCCCGTCCAGCTCGCGGACGCGGTCCGTGTCGATGCGGGCGGGCAGCAGCCCCACCACACGGATCCCGTGCGGGCCCAGCTCGTCCGCGAGGGACTTGGCGAACCCGGCGAGGCCGGGCCGCAGTCCGTTCGAGATGGTCAGTCCCGGGATCGGCTCGTGCACGGAGCCGGAGAGCACGAAGCCGATGACGCCGCCCTCGCCGAGCTCGGCCGCCGCGGCCCGCGCGAGCCGTACCGCACCGAGGAACACCGACTCGAACGCGGACTGCCACTGCTCGTCCGTGTTGTCCGCGACGAAGCCGGGCGCGGGCCCGCCCACGCTGACGAGAATCCCGTCGAACCCGCCGAACTCCTGTCGGGCGACGCCGATCACCCGCTCCGCGACCTGCGGATCGGCGTTGTCGACGGCGACGCCCAGCGCGTTCGGGCCGAGCGCGGCCGCCGCGTCCTTGACCGTCTGCTCGTCGCGCCCGGTGATGACGACCTTCGCGCCGTCGGCGACGAGTTCACGCGCGGCGGCGTTGCCGAGGCCACGGGTGGCGCCGGTGACTACGTAGACACGGTCTTTCAGTCCAAGATCCATGGTTCCTATCCTGCCTCTCCGGTGCCGGTGGTGCCGAACAGGGTCAGCGCGCTGGTCACCAGGCCGATATGGCTGAACGCCTGCGGGAAGTTGCCGAGCTGGTGGCCCGCCCGGGGGTCGTACTCCTCGGCGAGCAGCCCCACGTCGTTGCGGAGCGCCACGAGCCGCTCGAACAGCTCGCGCGCCTCCTTCGTGCGCCTCGTCATGTGCAGCGCGTCCGCCAGCCAGAACGAACAGACGAGGAACGCCCCTTCCTGTCCCGGCAGGCCGTCGACGGAGTTGTGGTCCGTGCTGTAGCGGCGTACGAAACCGTCCCGCGCCAGTTCTCTGCGGACCGCGTCGACGGTGCCGATCACCCGTGGGTCGTCCGGCGGCAGGAAACCCACGCGCGGGATGAGCAGGGTCGCCGCGTCGAGTTCGGTCGAGCCGTACGCCTGCGTGAAGGTGCCCCGCTCGGCGTCGTAGCCGCGCTCGCACACATCCTGATGGATGGTGTCCCGCAGCTTGCGCAGCCGGTCGAGGTCGCCGGGCAGCTCCGGATGGTCCTCCAGGGCGCGTACGGTGCGGTCGGCCGCGACCCAGGTCATGACCTTCGAGTGGACGAAGTGGCGGCGCGGCCCGCGCACCTCCCACAGCCCTTCGTCGGGCTCGCGCCACGCGTCGTGCAGGAAGTCCAGGAGCGCCAACTGCAGCTGCCAGACGTGGGGCTTGTCGTGCAGACCCGCGTGGCGGGCCAGCGCGAGGGAGTCGACGACCTCGCCGTACACATCGAGCTGCAACTGCTGCACGGCGTCGTTCCCGCTGCGTACGGGGCGTGAACCACGGAATCCGTCCAGCCAGGTCAGGTCCTGCTCGGGCAGTCGGCGCTCGCCCGCGAGGCCGTACATGATCTGCAGCTTCGCGGGGTCACCGGCGGCCGCGCGCACCAGCCAGTCGCGCCAGGCCTCGGCCTCGTCCAGATATCCGGCGGAGACCAGCGCGTTCAGGGTGAGGGTGGCGTCGCGCAGCCAGCAGTAGCGGTAGTCCCAGTTCCGTACGCCACCGATCTCCTCCGGCAGCGAGGTGGTGGGCGCGGCGACCATGCCGCCGGTCGGCGCGTAGGTGAGTGCCTTCAGAGTCAGCAGGGAGCGCAGGACGGCCTCCCGGTGGGGGCCCTCGTAGCAGCACCGGTCCGCCCACGCCTGCCAGTCGGCGAGGCTGTGCCGCAGCGACTCGTGCGGGTCGATGAGGTCGGGGCGCGGTTCGTGCGAGGGGTGCCAGGTCAGCACGAAGGCGACCGTCTCGCCCGCCTCGACGGTGAACTCGGAGTGGGTGCCGAAGGCCTCGCCCCAGGTGTGCACCTCGGGCTCGCTGCGCAGCCACGCCGCGTCCGGGCCCGCGACGGCGACCCGGTGCCCGTCGCAGCGCCGCACCCAGGGCACGACGTGGCCGTAGTCGAACCGCAGCCGCAGGGTGCCGCGGACGGTGACGCGGCCGCTGATCCCCTCGACGATCCGTACAAGATCGGGTGCCTTGTCGCGCTGCGGCATGAAGTCGGTGACCCGGATGTGGCCTTCGTCGCTCTCCCACTCCGTGTCGAGGATCAGGGAGCCGGGCCGGTACGCGCGGCGCGTACAGGTCTCGCCGTCCTTGAGGTTCTTGGGGGCGAGCCGCCAGTGGCCGTTCTCCTCGTCGCCGAGCAGCGCGGCGAAGCAGGCGGGTGAGTCGAACCGCGGCAGGCAGAGCCAGTCGACGGAGCCGTCCCGTCCGACCAGAGCCGCGGTCTGTTCGTCGCCGATGAGGGCGTAGTCCTCGATATGTGGGTGCACGCGGAGCGAGTTCCCGGCGCCCCGGTGCGGCAATCCAGG
Source organism: Streptomyces sp. NPDC102467 (assembly GCF_044765445.1). Lineage (NCBI taxonomy): Bacteria > Bacillati > Actinomycetota > Actinomycetes > Kitasatosporales > Streptomycetaceae > Streptomyces > Streptomyces sp. NPDC102467. The sequence goes on from NZ_JBIWKA010000007.1 coordinate 452,902, forward strand.
ACGGGACCGGGCGAGTGAGGAAAAGTGAGGCAGGAGGGGCTCAGACCGCGGCCGGCGTGGTGTCCCGCGCCGCCTGCTCGGACTCCGCCTTCCTGCGCCGATCGCGCAGTTCGCGCCGGACCAGGATCACCCAGCCGGCCGGTACGGCCGCGGAGAACAGCCACCACTGGTACGCGTACGCGTAGTTCAGCGCGGAGTCCTCCATGCCGGGCTTGCCCATCAGCTCCGGGGTGTCGCCCTTGGGCTCGGGGGCGGTCTGCGCGACGTAGCCGCCGAGCACCTCCTTGCCGAGCCGCTTGGCCTGCTGCTCGCTGTTGACCAGCATGATCTGCCGGTCGGGCAGGCCTTCGAGGTTCTTGATGCCGCTCGCCGCGGTCGTCTCGTCGGGCATCAGGCGCCCGGTGACGGTGACCTCGCCGCGGGGCGGTGCCGGGATCTTGGGGAAGGTGGACTGATCGGTGTCGTCGTCCGGGATCCAGCCCCGGTTGATCAGGACCACCTTGCCGTCGTCCAGGACGAACGGGGTCAGGACGTGGTAGCCGACCTCTTCGTTGGAGTTGACGCGGCGGCGCACGACGACCTCGTCGTCGGTGTCGAAGCGGCCCTTCGCCGTCACGGAGTGGTAGCGCTCTCTGCTGGTGACGGTGTGCCCCGACCTCGTCAGCCCCTCCACCGGCGCGGGCTTCGCCTTGAGGGCGTCGGTGACCAGCTGGTTCCGTGCGGCGCGCTCCTCGTAGCGGTGCATCTGCCAGATGCCCAGCCGGATCATCGTGGGGATGAGGACGAGAGCGACCAGGGTGAGGATCACCCACTGCCGGGTCAACAGGAAGCGGTACACCCCATGACGGTACCGCTCGGTCATGGGGTGTTTTCAGGGGGGTGCGCCCGGTTGGGGTGGACGGGCCCAGGTAAGGGTCAGACGTTGTCGACGATGCCCACCTTCCCCTCCGCGCGGGAACAGTGCGCCCCGCAGAACCAGCGCCCGTCGACCTCGACGCCCTGCCCGATGATGCGGCACCGGCAGTGCTCACAGATCGGTGCCATGCGGTGGATGGCGCAGGAGAAGCAGTCGAAGACGTGTACCGCTCCTTGGGCGTGGACCTCGAACGACATGCCGTAGTCGTTTCCGCAGACTTCGCAACGTGCCATGCGCCACAGGGTGGGCGTCCGGGCGGCGCCGGGCGAGTGGGCGCGGGGCGAGTCGCCCCGCAAATCACCCGTCTGTCCCTCAGGCCCCGCCCGCCGCGCCCGTAGCGTCTTCTACGTCGCGCAACAGCTGTCCGAACGCCGCCTCGTCCATCACCGGCGTCCCGAACTGCTTGGCCTTCACGACCTTCGACGTGTACGAGTCCGGGTCATTGGTCACCAGCAGACTGGTCAGCCGGGACAGGCTCGTCGCCACATGGAGGCCCGCTTCGACCGCCCGGTCCTCGAGCAGCTCCCGGTCGACCGAGGTGTCCCCGGAGAACGCGACACGCATGCCCTGCTTGAGTGGTTTGCCCGGTTCGTACCGGCCAGGGTTCGGGTAAGGGCACGCCGGCCGCTTACGGGAAGGGCGCCAACTGCCCGCGCCCCCACCCCGGTAGGAGACCCCCGGGGCCGCCGGCTGCCGCGGTACCGACGGCTCGGACCACTCCGTGAGAGGGCGGCACTCCAGGAGCGGCAGTCTCACGTTCCCCACGGCGGCCGCCCGCAGGCTCGGGCGGAACGCCTCCGCGAGCACGCGCGCGTCGTCGAGAGCGTGGTGCGCGCGCTCCTGTACGACACCGAAGTGCGCGGCCAGTGACTCCAGCTTGTGGTTGGGCAGCGGCAGGCCCAGCTCCTTGGAGAGCGCGATGGTGCACAGCCGCTGACGGACCGGCGCGGTGCGCTGGGCGCGCGCGTACTCGCGGGCGATCATCGACCAGTCGAAGACCGCGTTGTGCGCGACCAGGACACGGCCGTCGAGCCGCGCGGCGAACTCCTCCGCGATGTCCGGGAACAGCGGCGCGCCGTCCAGGACGTCGGTCGTCAGGCCGTGGATCCACACCGGGCCCGGATCACGCTCCGGGTTGACCAGCGTGTACCAGTGGTCCTCGACCTCGCCCTGCGCGTCGAGACGGTAGACGGCGGCCGAGATTATCCGGTCGTCCCTGGAGAGGCCGGTGGTCTCCACGTCGACGACCGCATATCCCTTGGGGTACGCGGTCGGCCAGGGGGCTGCGGACGCGAACGTCGGCGGGCGGTCTTCGAGCATGGTCCCTGAGGATACGGGCCGTCACTGACACTCCGGTCGCCGCCCGGCCCGAAAATCGGCGGCCAGGTCAAGTGCCCGCCTCCAGGAGGGACTTCACCAGCGCCCGTACGGAGGTGGTGAAGACACGCTCCGGATCCACCGGCGCGGCGAGCGCCCGGGCGAGGGCCCGGTCGTCCTCGGCGGCGGCCGTGGCCGTGTCCGTTTCGGCCCACAAGTCCTCTTCGCCGGGCCGCTGTACGGGCGCCCGCTCCCGGTTCCGCTCGACCAGGACGTGCCCGACGACCTGGAACTGGACGGCGCGCACGGCCTCGGCTGCGCGGGCCCCGCGCAGCCCCGCCGCGTGCACCTCGTGCACCAGGGCCTGTTGCGCGGGCAGGAACATGCGCTCGGTGAGGCCGCGCTCATGCACCATCGCCACCAGGTGCGGATGCGCGCGCAGGAGCCGGCGCAGCGCCCGCGCGACGGAGACGACGCGCTCCTGCGGAGTGCCGCCGCGCGGCCGGATCTCGCCGAGATCGGCGACCGTGCGCTCCACGAGGGCGTCGAGCAGCGACTCGCGGTTGCCGACATGCCAGTAGATCGACGTGACGGCCGTGCCCAGTTCGGCCGCGAGCCCCCGCATCGTCAGCGCCTGCGGGCCGCTCTGTCTGACCAGGGCCGCGGCGGCGTCGAGCACCTCGTCGCGGGTGAGCGGTGAGCGCGTCATGCCGCGCCCCCTCTCCTGGCTTCTGCGTACCGGCCGGTGCACGTGTCTTTACCCTTCATCGCCGCCGGTGTAACTGTGTTACAGGCGCCACGCGAACGACCCCCGACACGTCACGGACGAAGGGCGGTACGACATGGCACGCGTACGGTACGGAGCGCGCACAGAGGCGGAGATCGCCGCCGCGCGCACCGCGAGCAGCAAGCTTCCCGACATCTGGTCCACCGGCGTGGTCGCCGTGTGGGAGTCCGACCCGGACACGGTCGCGGCGGTGCTGCCACCGCCGCTCAAGCCCGCCGCGCGGCCCCTGGTCCGGGTCAACATCAGCAAGGTCGACCTGCCGGGCTATCCGCTGGGCGCCGGTTCGGTCGCGGTCGCCGCCGAGCACGCCGGGGTGGCGGGCTGGTATCCGCTGGTCATGCCGATGACCCACGAGCGGGCCCTGATCGGCGGCCGTGAGGTGTTCGGCGAACCGAAGAAGCTCGGTGACGTCACGGTGGAGCGCGACGGGCTCGTGGTGCGGGCAGCACTGGCCCGGCACGGCATCGAGTTCGTGGAGGTGCGGGGCGCCGTCAGCGAGACCCTGCCCCTGCCGGAGCCGTCGCGGAAGACGGACTTCTACTTCAAGTTCCTTCCTGCGGTGGACGGTTCGGGGTTCGACGCCGATCCGGTCCTCGTGCACTGCGTACGCAACGAGAAGGTCAGGAAGCTGGAGCGGATCACCGGGGACATCGTGCTCCGCGAGTCCATGTACGACCCCGTCGCCGACCTTCCCGTCCGCACCCTCGTGGAGATCACCATCGGTGAGAAGACCACCGACCAGAAGGGCAGGGTCGTCGAGCGCGTCAGCGGCCAGGCCCTGCTGCCCTACATCCACCAGCGCTACGACGACCCGCAGCAGATCCTCGACGGCCCGCCCGAGGGGAGCGCCTGATGCGGCCGGAGGCGGGGCAGGTCGCCGTCGTCACGGGCGCGGCGAGCGGGATCGGGCTCGCCATGGCGCGGCGGTTCGCGGCGGACGGCCTGAAGGTCGTGCTCGCCGACGTGGAGAAGAGCGCCCTTCAGAGCGCGGCCGACGGCCTGCGGGCGAGCGGGGCGACGGTGCACGCGCGCGTGGTCGACGTCGGTGAGCGCGAGCAGGTCATGGCGCTGGCCGAGGACACGTACGCGACGTTCGGTGCCTGCCATGTGCTGTGCAACAACGCGGGCGTCGGCTCGGGCGCGGAGGGCCGCATGTGGAGCCACGAACCCAACGACTGGAAGTGGGCGTTCGCCGTCAACGTGTGGGGCGTCTTCCACGGCATCCAGGCGTTCGTGCCGCGCATGATCGCGAGCGGTGAGCCCGGACACGTCGTCAACACGTCCTCCGGGGACGGCGGCATCGCGCCGCTGCCGACCGCGTCCGTGTACGCCGTCACGAAGGCGGCCGTCGTGACGATGACCGAGTCGCTGTACGCGCACCTGAAGGCGGAGCACGCGCGCGTGGGCGCGTCCGTACTTTTCCCCGGCCCCCACATGTTGCGCACGGGCCTGTGGGAATCGCACCGCAACCGGCCCGACCAGTACGCGAAGGAGCGTCCCCGCAAGACGCCCTACCGCAGCCTCGACCAGTGGGAGGCCGCCATGAAGGAGGCCGGTCACGAGGTCGCCTTCACGCCCGTGGAGGAGGTGGCGGACCTCGTCGTGGAGGGCATCGCGGCGGACCGGTTCTGGCTGCTTCCCGAGAGCGAGCACAGCGACCGGCAGATCCGGGCCAGGTCGCAGTCGATGCTGGACCGGGCGAACCCGGCGTACCTGGAGAGCTTCATTCTCGACTGACTCCTCCGAGGAGGGACGCACGATGAGCGACCGGGACCCGTACCTGATCATCTCCTCCGACTGCCACGCCGGACTGCCCACCGAGGAGTACCGGCCCTACCTGGACAGCCGTTTCCACCGCGCCTTCGACGATTTCCTCGGCGAGCGGGACGCCCGCCGCGAGGAGGCGACCCGCCTCGGCATCCGCAACGACGCGTTCGCCGAGAAATGGTTCACCGACAACGAGGAGGGCCTGCGCGGCGGCTGGGACGCGGCACAGCGCCTCAAGGAGCTCGACGGTGACGGAGTGGCCGCCGAGGTGGTCTTCCCCGACGCGGACGCCGTCGACAGCCGGACGGCGGCACCCTTCGGCGTGGGGCTCGGCCTCTCCGGCGACCAGGACCCCGAACTCGGCATGGCCGGCGCGCAGGCCCACAACCGCTGGCTCGCCGATTTCGTCGCGCAGCACCCCGAACGGCACTGTGGTGTCGCCCTGTTGCCCATCACGGCAGCCGTCGACAACGTGCGCAAGGTCGTCGCCGAGGTGCAGCGCGCCAAGGAGTCGGGACTCGGCGCGCTGATGATCCCCTCCATGTGGGTCGACAAGGACCCCTACCACGCGCGCGTCTACGACCCCGTGTGGGCGGCGGCGGCCGAGTGCGGGATGCCGGTCGTGACGCATTCGGGTGCGGCGCCGCGCCACGAGTACGGCGACCATCTCGGCATCTACGTAAGCGAAGTGACGTGGTGGCCCGCGCGCCCCCTCTGGTTCCTGCTGTGGTCCGGTGTCTTCGAGCGGCACCCGGGGCTGAAGTTCGGCATCGCCGAGTCGGGCTGCTGGTGGCTGCCCAACCTGCTGTGGTTCATGGACCGCCTCTACCTGGGCGCCCATGGGGGCAAGAAGCTCTCCCCGTTCGCCGAGCTGAAGCGCTCGCCGCACGAGTACCTGGACCGGCAGGTCTTCATCTGCGCCACCAACACCAAGCGCCGCGAACTGGCGCAGCGCTACGAGATCGGCGTCGACAACATCCTGTGGGGCAGCGACTTCCCGCACCCCGAGGGGACCTGGCCGGACACGCGCGCGTGGCTGAGGAAGACCTTTCACGACATCCCGGTCGCGGAGACGCGGCGCATGCTGGGCCTGGCCGCGGCCGAGGTGTTCGGCTTCGACACCGACAGGCTGGCACCGCTCGCGGCCCGTATCGGACCGACCCCGGCCGACCTCGGCCAGGACGCCGACCAGAGCGCCGTCGAGGCGTCCTGGGCCCGCTCGCGCGACGTGGGCAGGCACTGGCTGACCGACCACGACTTCCCGACCCTCGGGGTGACCTCATGACCGCACCGACCTCGTCCGATGACCGCTACACGGTGATCTCGGCGGACTGCCACGCGGGCGCCGATCTCCTCGACTACAAGCCGTACTTGGAGCGCGCGCACCACGACGCCTTCGACGCGTGGGCGGCCACCTACGTCAACCCGTACGAGGACCTGCTCGCCGACACCGCCGACCGCAACTGGAACTCCGAGCGCCGCACCGAGGAGCTGGAGCGCGACGGCGTCGTCGCCGAGGTCGTCTTCCCGAACACCATCCCGCCGTTCTTCCCGTCCGCGTCCCTGATGGCGCCCGCGCCCTCGCGCGCCGAGTTCGAGCAGCGCTGGGCGGGTCTGCGTGCCCACAATCGGTGGCTCGCGGACTTCTGCGCTGCCGCCCCGGGCCGCAGAGCGGGCGTCTTCCAGATCCTCCTCAACGACGTCGACGAGGCCGTGAAGGAGATCCGCCGCTGTGCGGACGCGGGCCTGAAGGGCGGCCTGTTGCTGCCCGGTACGCCGCCGGGCTCGGGCCTCGCCGAGCTGTACTCGGCGACGTACGACCCGATCTGGCGGACCTGCGCCGAACTCGGTGTCCCGGTCAACCACCACGCCGGTTCGGCGTCGCCGCCGCTCGGCGAGGAGCCGGCCGCGCGCGCCGTCTTCATGGTGGAGACGACCTGGTTCTCGCACCGGGCCCTGTGGCACCTGATCTTCGGCGGCGCTTTCCGTAAGCACCCGGAGCTGCGGCTCGTCCTCACCGAACAGGGCTCGGGGTGGATCCCCGGTGTGCTCGACATGCTGGACTACTACCACGGGCGTCTCGTCGCGGCGGCCACGAAGGCGAACACCGCGGAGTCCAAGTTCGGCGCCGGGCTCGCCGATTCGATGGGCAAGGGTCCCTCTACGGTATGGCGGGAGAACTGCTACGTAGGCGCCAGTTTCATGCGCCCCCATGAAGTGCCGCTACGGGACCGCATCGGCCTCGACAAGATCATGTGGGGCAGTGACTACCCGCACGACGAAGGCACGTACCCCTACACGCGTGAAGGACTGCGGATCTCCTACGCGGGCCTGTCCCGCGAGGAGATCGCCGCGATGGTCGGCGGCAACGCCGCCCGCGTCTACGGCTTCGACCTGGCCCTCCTGGATCCGATCGCCGCCCGCGTGGGGCCCACGGTCGCCGAGATCGACGAGCCCCTCCAGGAGCCGCCGGCCGACGCGACGAGCCCGGTGTTCGCGAAGGGAGGGTCGGTCCGCGTGTGGTGAGCGGTGACGAGCCCCGGCGGAAGCCCGCTGCGTGCCCGTAGTGCACGCCCGTAGTGCGTACCGGCGGTAATACTTGTCGGTAACAACCCCTAGCCGGGGCCCGTCACCTGCCCTTACGGTGCACGCATGTCGTCGCCGAACCTGCCCGATGTCGTGTTGTGGTCGATACCCGCCTTCGTGCTGCTCACCGTGGTCGAGATCGTGAGCGTGCGCATCCATCCGGACGAGGACGCCGCCGGGTACGAGACCAAGGACGCGGCGACCAGCATCACCATGGGCCTGGGAAGCCTCGTCTTCGACTTCCTGTGGAAGATCCCCATCCTCGCCGTCTACACGGCGGTCTACGAACTGACGCCGCTGCGCGTGCCCGTGCTCTGGTGGACGGTGCCGCTCATGCTGCTCGGCCAGGACTTCTTCTACTACTGGTCGCACCGCGGGCACCACGTCATCCGCATCCTGTGGGCGTGCCACGTGGTGCACCACTCCAGCCGCAAGTTCAACCTGTCGACCGCGCTGCGCCAGCCCTGGACGAGCCTCACCGTATGGCCGTTCTACCTGCCTCTCATCGCGATCGGGGTACACCCGGCGGCGCTCGCGTTCTGCTCCTCGGCCAACCTCGTCTACCAGTTCTGGATCCACACCGAACGCATCGACAAGATGTGGCGCCCCTTCGAGTTCGTCTTCAACACGCCCTCCCACCACCGCGTGCACCACGCGTCCCAAGGCGGCTACCTGGACCGAAACTTCGGCGGCATCCTCATCGTCTGGGACCGTCTCTTCGGGTCCTGGGTCGCGGAGGGCGACCGCCCGGTGTTCGGGCTCACCAAGAACATCAACTCCTTCAACCCGCTGCGCGTCGCCACCCACGAGTACGCGGCCATCGCGCGGGACCTGAAGGCGGCGGCGAGTTGGCGCGAGCGGGCCGGACGGGTCTTCCGGGGCCCCGGATGGCAGCCGCGGCCCACGAGCGCGCCGCACGCCCCGCGGAAGGTCACCGAGGGCGCCGCGTGACCTTGCCCCGGGCCCTGCGCACCGGATTCCTCGTCGTGTGCGCCGTCGACCTCGGCGCGCTCCTCGCAGGATCGGACGCGACGCACACCGTCGCCAAACCGCTCCTCATGCCCCTCCTCGTGGCGTACGTCGTCGCGCGCGGCGCACCCCGACTGCTGTGCGCCGCCCTGCTGTGGGGATGGGGCGGTGACGTCCTGCTCCTGTTCGACCAGGACGCCGCGTTCCTCGCCGGGATGGGCTGCTTCGCCGCCGGGCACATCTCCTACCTGGTGCTCTTCAAGCGGCAGGGAAGGCCACGCGCGCGGGGCACGCTGCTCGGCGCCGTCTACTGCGTCGCGCTCATTGCGACGGTCGCGGCGCTCTGGCCCGACCTGCCCCCGGACATGCGTGGACCCGTCGCCGGGTACAGCGTGCTGCTCACCGCCATGGCGTACGGCGCCTCCCGGCTCGGCCCGGTGGCCGGCATCGGCGGCGCCCTCTTCCTGCTGTCCGACTCGCTCATCGCCATGGGCGTCGCCGAGTGGCCGGCTCTGCCGCGCCCCGACTTCTGGGTCATGCTCACCTACGTAGCGGCGCAGTACCTGCTGGCCCAGGGGGTGCTCGAGGAGCGGACGGCACCACGGTCGGCGTACCGTGAAAGGCGCGTCGAAACCCGGCGCACCCCTCACTGACCTGCACAAAGGAACACCCCCCATGCGCGCCACCACCATCCACGCCCCGTTCGACATGCGGGTCGAGGACGTCCCCGATCCCGTGGTGGCACTGCCCACCGACGCTGTCGTGCGCGTGCTGCGCGCCTGCATCTGCGGCAGCGACCTGTGGGCCTACCGGGGCGAGGCCGCACGCCGGCCGGGCCAGCGCATCGGGCACGAGTTCCTCGGCATCGTCGAGGCGACCGGTACCGAGGTCTCCACCGTCGGCCGCGGCGACCTGGTGGTCGCACCCTTCATGTGGTCGGACGGCGTCTGCGACTACTGCCGCGAAGGCCTGACCACGTCGTGCGAGCACGGCGGGTTCTGGGGCGCGGTCGGCTACGACGGCGGGCAGGGCGAGGCCGTGCGCGTCCCGTACGCCGACGGCACGCTGGTGCGGCTGCCCGCAGAGGCGGCCTCCGACGACCACCTGCTCTCCGCCCTCCTCACGCTCTCCGACGTCATGGGCACCGGTCACCACGCGGCCCTCGGCGCGGGCGTGCGCAAGGGCGCCACGGTCGCCGTCGTGGGCGACGGCGCGGTGGGCCTGTGCGGCGTTCTCGCGGCCAAGCGGCTCGGCGCCGAGCGGATCATCGCGCTCGGCCGTCACGAAGTGCGTACGGACATCGCCCGCCGCTTCGGCGCCACCGACGTCGTCGCCGAGCGCGGCGACGCGGCCGTCGAGGCGATCCGCGAACTCACCGGCGGCCAGGGCGCGCACTCCGTGATCGAGGCGGTCGGCACCGAGCAGTCCATGCGGACGGCCGTGAACATCACCCGCGACGGCGGTGCCATCGGCTTCGTGGGCGTCCCGCACGGCAGTGGCACGGGCCTCGACCTGAGTGTCATGTTCGACCGGAACATCGCGCTGCGCGGCGGCGTCGCCCCCGTCCGCACATACATCCCGGAGCTGCTGCCCGACGTGCTCGACGGTACGATCGACCCGTCGCCCGTCTTCGACATGACGGTCGGCATCGAGGGCGTGCCCGACGGCTACAAGGCGATGGACGAGCGCACCGCGCTCAAGGTCATGGTCACCAACTAGCGCACCGAGCCCACTGAGCACACCGAGCGGTACCTACCAGCGGATCGGCAGCGGCAGCGCCGTGAGCACCGCCGACACCGCCACGACGGCGGCCAGCGCCACGACCTCCGCGCGCGCGGGAACGTACGCACTCGTGCGGTCCCGCGCCCCGCGCAGCCGTAGTCGCGCCACCACGGCCAGCGCCGCGACGACGGCCACGAGCAGCACCTTCGCCAGCAGGGTGCGCCCGTAGGCCGTCGACGTCAGTTGGTCGAGGACCGTGCTCGGCGGCATCCGGCGCAGCGCGCTGCACAGCCCCGTCGCGGTGATCGCCGCGAGCAGCACCGCGGCCACGCGCGCGTAGAGCCCGAGCAGCGCCGTGCCCGCCTCCGGGGCGGTCGTCCGCCAGGCACGCAGCATGCGCAGTACGTACAGCAGGCCGCCCACCCACAGTGCGGCGCACGTCAGATGGACGAGGGTGAGCGCCGAGCCGACGAGCGGGGTGTCCTCGGTGTCCGGGTGCGCGCGCAGCGCCTCCGCGACGACCACGGCGGCCAGCGGCAGCAGCGCGGCCGCCGGACGACGGGAGCGCGTGCACAAAGCGGCCACCAGGAAGGCGTTGACCTCCACCAGGGCGAGGGTGCCGTCCCGCGTCCCGTACAGGCCGCCGATGTCCAGGGCGGTGAGGCTGTGCGGGATCAGGTTCCCGGCGGCCACCACGGATGCGAGCCCGAGCGCGGCCGCGAACCCCGCCCACGACGCGTACGCCGACCAGGCCCGCGGCGGCTCCTGCGCGGGAGCGACCCTGCGCGCGAGGAACCCGGCGAACACCTCGCCCGCCTGCACGCACACCGCCGCGAACAGCACCGTACGCAGCAGCGCGATCCCCCCGACGCCGGGCGCGGCCGCCTCGCCCGTGGCATCGAGCGCCGCCCGCGGCCCGAACATCGGGATCAGCGCGGCGGCGGCGACGAGCACGAGCACCGCGACGGCGCGCCCGGCGCCGGGTCTGCGGGCGGGCTCGTCGCCGCCTGCGGGAGCGTCCGACATCTCGGTGGCCGGCGGTATGGAAGTCACGCTCGGATCTTCACCAGTCGGCACAGACCGGGGCAAGTGCGCAGGGACAACTGGAGCAAAGCGATCCGGACACGCACGCTTTTCAACCACGTGGGGCCCAACTCGGTTCGTCCGTGCCCCATCTGCCCGGCGGCCGCGCCCAGTCGGCGGGCCCGCCGACGAAGGACACCGGTGACGGCGCGTACCGCAGCCGGCCCAGCGCGCTGTCGGTCTCCGCCAGCCGGTGCCCCGGATCCGGCGCACCCCCGACTGCTTCCGGACCCTCAGGACCCTCGGGATCCGCCGGACGCGGCGCGTTCAGCAGCCACCCCGCCGTCTGCGTGAGCGCACAGCGCAGCACCCGAGAACCGCCGTCCCGCGCCTGGTCGGTGAGCGCGCGCAGGACTCCCGCCGCGAGCAGGTAACCCGTGCCGTGGTCGAGCGCCTGCGCGGGCAGGGCGCCCGGCTCCGCAGGGGAGCCCTCGACCGCCGCGATGCCGGTCGCCACCTGGACGAGGCTGTCGAAGCCGCGCCGCCCACCCCAGGGCCCGTACGCGCCCCACGCGGACAGCGACGCCACGACGAGTCCGGGACGCCGTTCGACGAGCGCCTCCGGAGTCAGCCCGAACCGGTCGAGCGCGCCCGGCCGGTAGCCCGTGACCACCACGTCGGCGCCGGTCAGCAACTCCTCGAAGGCCCGCCGGTCCGCGCTGTCCGCCAGGTCGAGCCGCGTCGAGCGCTTCCCGAACCCGGTGTCGGCGTGCGCGTCCGGATCCTCCGGCAACCGCGGCGTGTCCACCCGCAGCACGTCCGCGCCGAGCAGGGCGAGCGTGCGGGTGGCGACCGGGCCCGCGATGACCCGGGTGAGATCGAGAACGCGCGGCGCGCTGGCACCCCGCGCGGCACGCGGCGCGGCCTCGTCCAGCCGGTCCCGCGTCAGCAGCGGACGGGCCGCCACCGCGACGCCCTGCGGATGCGCCGCCCACTGCTCGGGCGTGCGCAGCGCGACGGCCAGGCCCCCGGCCGCGTACACCGTCTCCTCGACCTCGTACGCCGACCGCCCGGCGAGCAGGGCCGCCACCTCCTCCACCGTCGCGTCCGCGCCGACGCCGAGCGCCGCGCACAGCCGCGCCCGGTGGTGCGGATAGTTCGCGTGCGTCCGCAGCCAGCCGTCCGCGGTACGCCAAAAACGCGACAGAGGGGCGAAGTTGACCGGCGCGCGCCCGTCGATGAGCAGCTGCCGCTCGCTGGTGAAAGCGGTCGCGACCGCGCCGTCGTCGACCAGTACGTCGGCCACCGGCCGCCCCGCGCGCGTGGCGGCCAGTTCCGCGCCTGCCAGGGCGCACGCACCCACGCAGGCGCGGGCCGCTGCGATCACGGGCAGGCGCGCGGGCAGCGACCCCGCGCGCGTGCGGTACGAGATGCGGGGCAACAGGGCCGGGTCGCCACCGAGTGCGTCCCAGACAGGTGCGGTGCCGGGTGTGTGCGTCATGCAGGCACTATGCCGGAAGGTCATCACGGTGCAGCGGGGAGGGGCCGTCCGGCCCCTCCCCGCAATCCCGCGACAGGAACCGCTACTTGGTCACGGCGTCCAACGCGTCCGCCGTACCCGCTCCGTAGAAGCTGTTCTTGTTCTTGCCTCCCACACACACCGCGTCGACCGTGCCGTCACCGTCGATGTCGTACGGGTCGGTGCACGGCGTCGCGTCGGCCTCCTTGTAGAGGAGCGCCTTCACCTGCGCCGCCGACGCGTGCAGGTGCGTCGACTTGATGAGGGCGGCGACGCCCGCGACATGCGGCGACGCCATCGACGTACCCGCCTTGTAGCCGTACTTGCCACCCGGCAGCGTCGACAGGATCAGGCCGCTGGTCGCCGGGGGAGCGGGCGTCTGGTAGGCGGTGCTGTCGCCGCCCGGCGCCGTGATGTCGACGACGTTCCTGCCCCAGTTCGAGTACGACGCCTTGATGCCCTTGGCGCCCGTCGCGGAGACGGTGACCACGCCGGGCAGCTGCGACGGTATGTCGAGGCAGTCCTTTGTCTTTACCGTCCGCGGCACCGGAGTCGTGTCGTCGGGCGAGGAGTCGTCGACGATCTCGTCCTGCGCGAGGTCCGTCTCGGCGTTGCCGGCCGCCGCGACGTTCACCGCGCCCTTGCGCTCCGCGTACTGGGAGGCCCGCGTGACCGCCGTGACGAGTGCCTTCTGGTCGGCGTCCGTCTTGCAGTTGAACAGCCAGGGGTCCGTGTAGTAGCTGGAGTTGGTGACATCGACGCCGTGATCGGCCGCCCACACGAAGCCGCAGACCACGGCCTCGGTGTAGTACATGCCGGTGGCCGGCTCGGCCACCTTCAGGCTCGCCACCTTCACGCCGGGCGCGACACCGGTGACGCCGACGCCGTTCTTCGCGGCGGCGATGGTGCCCGCCACGTGCATACCGTGGTCGGACTCGCCGGCCACCGGACGCCACGCGTTGTCCTTCTGTACGGGTACGCCGCCCAGGCAGCTGGCGGATGCGCCCTTGTCGAAGTTCGGCGCGATGTCCGGGTGGGTGTCGTCCACGCCCGAGTCGAGCACGCCGACCGTCACCTTGGAGCTGCCCAGCGACTTCTCGTGGGCCCGGTCCGCCTTGATGGCGGGCAGGTCCCACTGCAGCGGTTCCAGCGGATCCTGCGCCGAAGTGGCCTGCGCGGAGGCCTTCTTGATCTCCGCGGTGGTCAGCACCTGCTCGGTGGCGACGTCGTCGCTGGACTGTGCGGCCAGCGGCGCGGTGCGCGTGGCCCCGGCCGACTGGACGCCCCGCACGGTGCGGATCGTCTTCGCGAAGTCCGGGTTCTTCGAGTGGGCGACGATGACGCCGATCTTGTCGTACGCGATGACGACGGTCCCGCCGGCCTGGCCGATGGCCTTCTTCACTCCGGCCGAACCACCGTGTCCGGCATGGACGTTGACGACATAGCTGAGATCGGGTCCGTCCGTCCCTGCGGCGTCCACGGCGGGCGCCGCGGACGCCGCCGCGTTCGGCAGGAAGGCCAGGGCCGTGACGGCGGCGATACCGAGCGGCACGGACAGGGCGCGGCGTGCGCTCCGGGCCCGCGGGTGAGGCGAAGTCATGGATCTCCCGTTCGTTCAGAAACGTACGTGTGGATACATAAGTCGGCTGCGCCGAGGCTTACTTGACGGCCCTGAGGGCGTCGACGACGCCGTAGCCGTAGAAGCCGTTGCGCTGCTTGCCGCCCTTGCAGGTCGCGTCGACGACGCCGTCCCCGTCACCGTCGTACGAGGCCGGGCAGACCTCCTCGTCCGCCTGGGCCTTCATCAGGGCCTGCAACTGCGCCGGGGACGCCTTCGGGTGCGTCGACTTGAGGAGCGCGGCGACACCGGCCGCGTGCGGCGAGGCCATCGAGGTGCCCTGGAGCCAGCCGTACTCGCCGCCCGGCAGCGTGGAGAGGATGCGGCCGTTCTTCGACGGGGTGTCCGAGGGGATCTGGTACTTGTCGCCGCCCGGCGCCGCGATGTCGATGACACCGTTGCCGTAACTGGAGTAGTACGCCTTGGAGTTGGTGACGCCCGTCGCGCTGACCGTGACGACACCCGGGAGCTGCGTGGGCACGTCGAAGCAGGTGTGCGGGTCGATCGTGCGGTTCACCGCGGTCGAGTCGTCCGGGCTGGAGTCGTCGAGGATCGCGTCCGAGTCGAGGTCGTGGTTGGAGTTGCCCGCCGACGCGAGGTTCAGGGTGCCCTTCTCCGTGGCGTACAGCTGGGCCCGGTTCACCGCGTCGACGATCGCCCGCTGGTCGGGGTCGTCCATGCAGTTGTACATCCACGGGTCCACGTAATAGCTGTTGTTGGTGACCTCGATGCCGTGGTCGGCGGCGAACACGAAGGCGCACACGACGCTCTCCGGGTAGAACAGCTCGCTGACCGGGTCGGCCACCTTGATGCCCGCGACCTTCACGCCCGGCGCGACGCCCGCGACGCCGACCCCGTTGCGCGCGGCGGCGATCTCACCGGCGACGTGCGTGCCGTGGTAGTGGTCCGGGTTCGCGGGCCGCCAGGCGCCCGGCGAGGTGTCCGCCTTGCCGCCGACGCAGCTCGCCGACTGGGCGGCGGAGAAGTTCGCGGCGAGGTCGGGGTGGGTGTCGTCGACGCCGGTGTCGATGACGCCGACGGTGACCTTCCGGCTGCCCGGGTTGATCTTCGCGGCCTTGTCCGCGCCCATCGCCCGCAGGTCCCACTGGTCTGCCTCGAGCGGCTCCTGCGCCGAAGTGGCCTTCTTCGCCAGGGCGTTGGCATCGGCCTTGGACAGTTTCTGTACGGCGCCCTCGTCGGTCGTGCCGGCGAGGCTGAGCGGCGCGGTGCGGGTCGCGCCCGCCGATGCCACGCCCCGCGCGGCGCGCATCTGCTTGCCGAAGTCGGGGTTCGAGGAGTGGACGACGATGACGCCGATCTTCCCGTACCCCTCGACTATGGAGCCGCCGGCCGCGGATATCGCCTTGCGCACCGAGGCGAGCGTGCGGCCGTCGGTGCCGCGTGTGTTCACCACGTAGGTGAGCGACGCCCCTGAATCCGCGGTGTCCGATGAACTGGCGCTCACCGCGGGGGAGTCGGCGGGCACGGCGGCCGCGGACGGCAGGAAGCCGAAGGAGGCCGTCAGTGCGACGCCGATCGGCAGGGCGAGGGCCAGGCGGCGTCTGGCAGGCAGATGAGCCATGGGATCTCCACATCATCCGTCGTATTCGGTGAATACGGAAAAGCCCGAACACAAGTGGTGCTCGGGCAGGTACATGACGCGTGGTGCGGTGTGAACGTATCTCTAGTCGCCGCAGGTCATCAACGAGTTCCGAAAGAAATCAGGGGAGTTGAACCACGGCGCGCGGGTCCCCGTGCCGTTGTGCAAGGGGCACGCGCACGCTTCCGCCCCCTGTTGGATCACGCCGGGGAGCCCTACGATCGCGACCCGGCTCACGTGATCCACATCACTGTGAGATACACCCGTCCCCGACAGCACCCGCATCACGAGGAGACTCCGTGGCCACCGACGCACCACCACCCCAGAAGGGCAGCCCCGACTCCGCTCCGGCGCTGCCCTCCACCGAGGAGTTCGTCGAGGTGCAGCAGAGCGCGGAGTTCGGTGAACTGCGCCAGGCGCACCGCTCGTTCGCCTTCCCGATCACCATCGCGTTCATCGCCTGGTACCTGGTCTACGTCCTGCTCTCCAACTACGCGGGCGACTTCATGGGCACCAAGCTCTTCGGCAACATCAACGTCGCCCTGGTGCTCGGCCTCGCCCAGTTCCTCACCACGTTCCTCATCGCCTGGTGGTACGCGCGGTACTCCGCCGCGAAGCTCGACCCCAAGGCCGAGGCCATCAAGACCCGTATGGAGGGCGGCGCATGAGCCCCGCACAGCACGTACTCGCCGCCGGAGAAGCCGGCGAGCACCGCCCACTGATCATCAGCCTGTTCGCGGTGTTCGTCCTCGCGACCCTCGTCATCACCGTATGGGCGGGCCGGCAGACCAAGAGCGCGTCCGACTTCTACGCGGGCGGCCGCCAGTTCACCGCCTTCCAGAACGGCCTCGCGGTCTCCGGCGACTACATGTCCGCCGCGTCGTTCCTCGGTATCGCCGGCGCCATCGCCCTCTTCGGCTACGACGGCTTCCTCTACTCCATCGGCTTCCTGGTCGCCTGGCTGGTGGCGCTCCTCCTGGTCGCCGAACCGCTGCGCAACTCCGGCCGCTACACGATGGGCGACGTGCTCGCCTATCGCATGCGCCAGCGCCCCGTCCGCACGGCAGCGGGCACCTCCACGATCGTCGTCTCGATCTTCTACCTGCTCGCGCAGATGGCGGGCGCGGGCGTCCTCGTCTCGCTGCTGCTCGGCATCACGTCGGACGCGGGCAAGATCGGCATCGTCGCGCTCGTCGGCGTCCTGATGATCGTGTACGTCACCATCGGCGGCATGAAGGGCACCACCTGGGTGCAGATGGTCAAGGCCGTGCTCCTGATCGCGGGCACGATCCTGCTCACCTTCCTGGTGCTGCTGAAGTTCGACTTCAACATCTCGGACCTGCTGGGCACCGCCGCCGACAACAGCGGCAAGGGCTCGGCGTTCCTTGAGCCCGGCCTCAAGTACGGCGCCACGGCCACCTCGAAGATCGACTTCCTCTCGCTCGGCATCGCCCTCGTGCTCGGCACCGCAGGCCTGCCGCACATCCTGATCCGCTTCTACACGGTGCCGACCGCCAAGGCCGCCCGTAAGTCGGTCAACTGGGCCATCGGCATCATCGGCGCCTTCTACCTGATGACGATCGCGCTCGGCTTCGGCGCCGCCGCCCTGATCAAGCCGGCCGAGATCATCGCCTCGAACCCGGCAGGCAACACGGCGGCCCCGCTGCTCGCCCTCCATCTGGGCGGCGTGGACTCCACGTGGGGCGCGGTCCTGCTGGCGTCCATCTCCGCGGTCGCGTTCGCCACGATCCTCGCGGTCGTCGCGGGCCTCACCCTCGCCTCGTCGTCCTCGTTCGCACACGACATCTACGCGAACGTCATCAAGCGGGGCAAGGCGACCGAGAAGCAGGAGATGCGGGCCGCCCGCTGGGCGACCGTCTTCATCGGCATCGTCTCGATCGCCCTGGGCGCCCTCGCCCGCGACCTCAACGTGGCGGGCCTGGTCGCCCTCGCGTTCGCCGTCGCCGCGTCCGCGAACCTGCCGACGATCCTCTACAGCCTCTTCTGGAAGCGGTTCAACACCAACGGGGCGCTGTGGTCGATCTACGGTGGCCTGTTCACCGCCGTCTTCCTGGTCCTCTTCTCGCCCGTTGTCTCCGGCAACCCGAAGACGTCCATGTTCAAGGGCGTCGACTTCCACTGGTTCCCGCTGGAGAACCCGGGCATCATCTCGATCCCGGTCGGCTTCCTGCTGGGCATCCTCGGCACCTACCTGGCCAAGGAGAAGGCCGACAAGGGCAAGTACGCCGAACTGGAGGTCCGTTCGCTCACCGGCACCGGAGCCCACTGATCCGAGCCCTGTCCGCGCCCCCGTTCGCAGAGCGCTCGTAGCTCTCTACGAACGGGGGCGCGGCATGCTCGTGGGATCACAGGCCTCCCCCTGTCGGACCCGTCACGTAGGCTCGGAGGACAGAAGACAGCCCACGTTCCAGGGAGGGGGCCCACGTGCTCATCGACACCTATGGCCGAGTCGCCACCGACCTGCGGGTTTCACTGACCGACCGGTGCAATCTGCGGTGCACGTACTGCATGCCCGAAGAGGGCCTTCAGTGGCTGGCCAAGCCGGACCTGCTCACCGACGACGAGATCGTCCGCCTCGTCCGCATCGCCGTCACCCACCTCGGGATCACCGAGGTCCGCTTCACCGGCGGCGAGCCCCTGCTCCGCCCCGGCCTCGTCGGCATCGTCGAGCGGGTCGCCGCGCTGACCCCCCGCCCCAGGATGTCCCTGACGACGAACGGGATCGGGCTCAAGCGCACCGCGGCCGCCCTGCAGCAGGCGGGCCTGGACCGGGTCAATGTCTCGCTGGACACGCTGCGCCCCGACGTCTTCAAGACCCTGACCCGTCGTGACCGCCACAAGGACGTCATCGAGGGCCTCGCCGCCGCGCACGACGCGGGACTGACCCCTGTGAAGATCAACACGGTCCTGATGCCGGGGTTGAACGAGGACGAGGCCCCCGAGCTCCTCGCCTGGGCGGTCGAGCACGGCTACGAGCTGCGCTTCATCGAGCAGATGCCGCTGGACGCCCAGCACGGCTGGAAGCGCGACGGCATGATCACCGCGGGCGACATCCTCGCCTCTCTCCGTACGCGCTTCGAGCTCACCGATGAGGGTTCCGAGGAGCGGGGTTCCGCCCCGGCCGAGCGCTGGGTCGTCGACGGCGGACCGCACCGCGTCGGCGTCATCGCCTCGGTGACCCGCCCGTTCTGCTCGGCCTGCGACCGCACCCGGCTGACCGCCGACGGCCAGGTCCGCACGTGCCTGTTCGCCACCGAGGAGACGGACCTGCGGGCAGCGCTCAGGGCCGAGGGCCCCGAGGGCAGCGACGAGAACATCGCCCGTATGTGGAAGCTCGCGATGTGGGGCAAGAAGGCGGGCTCGGGCCTCGACGACCCGACGTTCCTGCAGCCCGACCGCCCCATGTCGGCGATCGGCGGCTGACGCCTGACGCGCGGGTCACTCCGCGGGGGCGTCCCACTCCTCCAGCGTCACGACATCCTTGAGGAAGCCGCGTACGCCGAGGAACTGGGCGAGGTGTTCGCGGTGCTCCTCGCACGCGAGCCACGTCTTGCGCCGCTCCGGTGTGTGCAGCTTCGGGTTGTTCCACGCGAGCACCCACACCGCGTCGTCGCGGCAGCCCTTGGCCGAGCACTGGGGGGTGGTGGGGGCCGGTCCTGAGAGGTTCGCGAGGTTCACGCGTCCACCCTAAACGCCCCGGAAAACGCCCCGGAAATGGCGACGCCGAGCAGCCACGGGGGGAGCTGCCCGGCGTCGGTCCGTCGCTCCGACGGGGGATGCGGAGCGCGTACGCAGTATGTCACGGGCGACCCGGCACCCGGCACCTGAACTACATGATTGATCTGAGCTTTTCTTGAGGTTCGAGTACCCCTCATCCACCCTGCCGCGGGCGTGCGCAGACGGCTACGGTCAGCCGCGGTCCTCCGGCACGGCTTCCGCCGTACCGCCGGCCGGAGTGGGCGCGATCATGGGTCGCGTAGGGGCGGGCACGAAGGTCGACGGCAGTCCCGGCGCGTTCTCCCGGCCCGCGTTGGCGAAGACCACGGCGACGTAGGGGAGCAGGGCTCCGAGCACCAGTGTCACGATGGCGACGGGCCGCTCCACGTTCCACAGCACGGCCGTAAGGATCACCGAGAGCGTACGGACGGACATCCCGATGACGTACTTTCGCTGTCGGCCGCGCACGTCGTCCGCGAGCCCCTGCCGGGCCCCTGTGATCCGGAAAACCTGTGCTCCGCCGTTGCTCCTGCGCTTCCGCATCACATTCCACCACCCGAGCATTCGCCGGACTCTCCCCGGACCGGACCGCTTCCACGGTACGCCCGGCGTGCGTCGGCTACGAGACCGGGGGAGGCCTGAGCCGGGCGTGTGCCCTGCGTCGTACCTCGTATGGAGCTGCCCGACATGCGCCGTACGGGGTACGGACAGAGACTGAACGCATGGTGCGCATGCGCGCATTCTCACGCCGCATGAGGAGGCGACGGCATGAGCTGGTTGTGGGCAATCATCGTGGGTCTCGTGCTCGGTCTGATCGCGAAGGCGATCCTGCCGGGCAAGCAGCAGATCCCGCTGTGGCTGACGGCGGTCTTCGGAATCCTCGGCAGCGTTCTGGGCAACTGGGCGGCCACGGGCCTCGGAGTCAACGACACCAAGGGCATCGACTGGATCCGGCATCTGCTGCAGCTGATCGGCGCGGTGGTGGTGGTCGGCGTCGGTGAGATGGCCTGGGTGGCCCTGCGGGGCAACAAGCGGAAGGCATAGCCGACGCCTGAGGGGGCCGGATCCGCGTGACAAGGATCCGGCCCCCTCGGGTGTGCGCGTCGAGCAGCGGTCAGGCCGTGACCTCGACCGCCGCCAGGTTCTTCTTGCCGCGCCGCAGCACCAGCCAGCGCCCGTGCAGCAAGGCGTCGGCGCCCGGGACGAAGTCCTCGGCGGCGACCTTGACGTTGTTCACGTACGCGCCGCCCTCCTTCACCGTGCGGCGCGCGGCGGACTTGCTGGCCACGAGGCCGACCTCGGCGAACAGGTCGACGACCGGGCCGAGCTCGGCGACCTCGGCCTTCGGCAGCTCGGAGAGCGCGGCGGCCAGCGTCGCCTCGTCCAGGTCCGCCAGATTCCCGTCGCCCTGCCCGAACAGCGCCTTCGACGCGGAGATCACCGCGGCCGTCTGACCGGCGCCGTGCACCAGCGTCGTCAGCTCCTCGGCGAGCGCCCGCTGCGCGGCCCGTGCCTGCGGCCGCTCCTCGGTCTGCCGCTCCAGCTCCTCGATCTCCTCGCGGGACGCGAAGGAGAAGGTGCGGAGGAACTTGGAGATGTCCCGGTCGTCCGCGTTCAGCCAGAACTGGTAGAAGGCGTACGGGGAGAACATCTCCGCGTCCAGCCAGACGGTGCCGGACTCGGTCTTGCCGAACTTGGTGCCGTCCGCCTTGGTGAGCAACGGGGTGCCGATCGCGTGCACGGCGGCCTCCGGGTGGACCCGGTGGATCAGGTCGGTGCCGGAGGTGAGGTTGCCCCACTGGTCGCTGCCGCCGGTCTGCAGGACACAGCCGTACTGCTCGTACAGCTTGAGGAAGTCCATCCCCTGCAGGATCTGGTAGCTGAACTCGGTGTAGCTGATGCCCGCGTCGGAGTTGAGCCGCCGCGCGACGGCCTCCTTCGCGATCATCTTGTTGACCCGGAAGTACTTGCCCATGTCCCGCAGGAACTCGATGGCGGACATGCCCTGGGTCCAGTCCAGGTTGTTCACCATCGTCGCCGCGTGCGGGCCCTCGAAGTCGAGGAACCGCTCGATCTGGCCCCGCAGCCGCTCGACCCAGCCGGCCACGGTCTCCGGCGAGTTCAGCGTGCGCTCGGAGTTCGGCTTCGGGTCACCGATCAGACCGGTGGCGCCGCCGACCAGACCCAGCGGACGGTGGCCCGCCTGCTGGATGCGCCGCATGGTCAGGATCTGCACCAGGTTGCCCAGGTGCAGGCTGGGCGCGGTCGGGTCGAAGCCGCAATAGAACGTGACCGGACCGTCCGCGAACGCCTTGCGCAGCGCGTCTTCGTCGGTGGACAGGGCGATGAGCCCACGCCACTTGAGTTCGTCGACGATGTCCGTCACGGTTCTGAGTCTCCTCGTACGTTCCCGAAAACTGGTCCCGCCCAGTCTATGGGCGAATACACGGGGGTCAGACGCCCTGGCTGACGGAGCTCATATTGAAGTCCGGCACCCGCAGCGCGGGCATGGCGGCCCTGGTGAACCAGTCGCCCCACTCCCGGGGCAGCGTCTTCTCCGTGCGTCCGGCCTCGGTGGCCCGGCTCAGCAGATCGACCGGCGACTCGTTGAACCTGAAGTTGTTCACCTCGCCCACGACCTCGCCGTTCTCCACCAGGTACACGCCGTCCCGGGTCAGCCCGGTCAGCAGCAGCGTCGCCGGGTCGACCTCGCGGATGTACCAGAGACAGGTCAGCAGCAGCCCGCGCTCGGTCGCCGCGACCATCTCCTCCAGTGACTTCCCCGAGCCGCCGTCCAGGACGAGATTGTCGATGGCCGGCGCCACCGGCAGCCCGGTGAGCCCGGCGCTGTGCCGGGTCGTCGACAGATGCTTCAGCTCGCCCCGCGAGATCCACTCGGTGGCGGCCAGCGGCAGCCCGTTGTCGAAGACGGACGCGTCGTCGCCGGAGGAGTGCGCGAGCACGAACGGCGCCGACTCCAGACCCGGCTCGTGCGGATCGCTGCGCAGAGTCAGCGGCAGTTCGCTCAGCCGCTCGCCCACCCGCGTCCCACCGCCAGGCTTGGAGAACACGGTCCGGCCCTCGGCGGCGTCCCGCGCGCCCGCCGACCACAGCTGGTAGATCAGCAGGTCCGCGACGGCCGTCGGCGGCAGCAGCGTCTCGTAGCGCCCCGCGGGCAGCTCGACCCGGCGCTCGGCCCAGCCGAGCCGCTTCGCCAGCTCCGTGTCGAGCTCGGCCGGGTCCACGTCCGTGAAGTCCCGAGTGGAGCGGCCCGCCCACGCCGAACGCGTGCGGTCCGGTGACTTGGCGTTGAGCTCCAGCGTCCCGTCGGGCTGGTCGTGGCGGAGCCGCAGGCCCGTCGACGTACCGAGATAGCTGGACGTCAGCTCATGGTTGGCGAAGCCGTACAGCTCGCGACCGCCGGCCCGGGCCCGCGCGAAGGCCTCGCCGAGCGCGGGCGCGAACTCCGCGAACACGGCCGACGAGGTCTCGGCGGGCGCGTCCGTGAAGCCGGGGGAGTGCGGTACGCCGTCGACGAGCGGCTGTGCGTCCTCGGCGGCCCCGGCCTGCGCGGCGGCCTCCTCCGCGGCCCGCACCAGCGGTTCGAGATCGGCGGCGGTGACGGCGGACCGGGAGACGACACCCGAGGCCACACCCTCCTTGCCGTCGACGGTCGCGATGACGGTCAGGGTCCGCCCGCGCGTGACCCCGTTCGTCGTGAGCGCGTTGCCCGCCCAGCGCAGATTGGCCGAGGACGTCTCGTCGGCGATGACGACACAGCCGTCGGCCCGGGACAGCGCCAGGGCACGCTCGACGATCTCGTGCGGCCTGTTCGTACGAGAAGTCATCCGGGGGCTCATCGACCCGCCTCCTGCGTCGTGTTCAGAATATTGACGCCCTTGAAGAGGGCCGATGGGCAGCCGTGGGAGACGGCCGCGACCTGGCCCGGCTGGGCCTTTCCGCAGTTGAAGGCGCCGCCGAGGACATAGGTCTGCGGGCCGCCGACCGCCGTCATGGAACCCCAGAAGTCGGTCGTCGTCGCCTGGTAGGCCACGTCGCGCAGCTGGCCGGTGAGCCGGCCGTTCTCGATCTTGAAGAAGCGCTGTCCCGTGAACTGGAAGTTGTAGCGCTGCATGTCGATGGACCAGGACCGGTCCCCGACCACGTAGATCCCGCGGTCGACCCCGCCGATCAGATCCTCCGTCGAGAGCCCGCCCGGATCCGCCTGCAGTGAGACGTTCGCCATCCGCTGTACGGGGACGTGCCCGGGGGAGTCGGCGTACGCACACCCGTTGGACCGCTCGAACCCGGTCAACTTCGCGATCCTGCGGTCCAGTTGATAGCCGACCAGCGTCCCGTCCTTCACCAGGTCCCAGGACTGCCCGGCCACGCCCTCGTCGTCGTACCCGATGGTGGCGAGCCCGTGCTCGGCCGTGCGGTCACCCGTCACGTTCATGATCTCGGAGCCGTACTTGAGCTTGCCGAGCTGGTCGAACGTGGCGAAGGACGTGCCCGCGTACGCCGCCTCGTAGCCGAGCGCGCGGTCCAGCTCGGTGGCGTGGCCGATCGACTCGTGGATGGTCAGCCACAGGTTGGACGGGTCGACGACCAGGTCGTACGAGCCCGCCCGCACGCTCGGCGCCCGCATCTTCTCGGCCAGCAGCCCGGGGATCTCGGCCAGTTCCCGGTCCCAGTCCCAGCCCGTGCCGGTCAGATACTCCCAGCCCCGGCCGACCGGCGGCGCGATCGTGCGCATCGAGTCGAACTCGCCGCTCGAACCGTCCACGGCCACCGCCGTCACCTGGGGATGCAGCCGCACCCGCTGCTGCGTCGTGACGGTCCCCGCCGTGTCCGCGTAGAACTTGTTCTCGTGGACACAGAGCAGCGAGGCGTCCACGTGGCTCACCCCGTCGGCCGCGAGCAGCCGCGCGCTCCAGTCGGCCAGCAACCCGGCCCGCTCCTCCTCCGGCACGGTGAAGGGGTCGACCTCGTACGAGGAGACCCACGTCCGCTCCGCGTGCACCGGCTCGCCCGCGAGCTCCACGCGCTCGTCCGAGCCCGCGGCCCTGATGACCTGCGCGCTCAGTTTCGCCATCGCCACGGCCTGGGACGCCACCTTCGCCGCCGCGTCCATGGACAGGTCGACGCCCGAAGCGAACCCCCAGGTCCCGCCGTGCACCACCCGCACCGCGTACCCAAGGTCCGTGGTGTCGGACGAACCGGCGGGCTTGGCGTCCCGCAGCCGCACCACTCCGCTGCGCACCCGCTCGAAGCGGAAGTCCGCGTGCTCGGCGCCCAGCGCCCGCGCGCGGGCGAGCGCCGCATCGGCGAGGGCCCTCAGCGGGAGCGCCGTGAAGGCTTCATCGATCGTATGAGGCACGAATGTCTCCCTGTCGTCACGTCGTCGCCCGATCATGTCGCGCGGCGGGGCGCGCGGCCAGACTTTTCTGTAGGGACTCGACAGTGAGTCGGGTACGCCACTGTCGGTGGTCGATTCTCCGTACCGAGCGTCGTACCGATAGGTTTTCGAGGAACCACCACCGCTATCGAAAGGGTGATCCGTTGAGCCGCTCGGTTCTCGTCACCGGAGGAAACCGGGGCATCGGCCTTGCCATCGCCCGCGCATTCGCGGAGGCCGGCGACAAGGTTGCGATCACGTACCGCTCGGGCGATCCGGCGGAGCTCGAAAAGCTGGGCTTCCTGGCCGTCAAGTGCGACATCACCGACACGGAACAGGTGGAGCAGGCCTACAAGGAGATCGAG
Source organism: Streptomyces sp. NPDC102467 (assembly GCF_044765445.1). Taxonomy (NCBI): domain Bacteria; kingdom Bacillati; phylum Actinomycetota; class Actinomycetes; order Kitasatosporales; family Streptomycetaceae; genus Streptomyces; species Streptomyces sp. NPDC102467. The sequence continues at coordinate 478,227 of NZ_JBIWKA010000007.1, forward strand.
GAGAAGCACGGCAACGTCGAGGTCCTGGTCGCCAATGCCGGCGTCACCAAGGACCAGCTCCTCATGCGCATGTCCGAGGACGACTTCACGTCGGTCCTCGACACCAACCTCACCGGCACCTTCCGGGTCGTCAAGCGTGCCAATCGCGGCATGCTGCGCGCCAAGAAGGGCCGCGTCGTGCTGATCTCCTCCGTCGTCGGCCTGCTCGGCTCGGCGGGGCAGGCGAACTACGCCGCCTCGAAGGCGGGACTGGTCGGCTTCGCGCGCTCCCTCGCCCGTGAGCTCGGGTCGCGCAACCTCACCTTCAACGTCGTCGCCCCCGGTTTTGTCGACACCGACATGACCAAGGTGCTCACGGACGAGCAGCGCGCGAACATCGTTTCGCAGGTGCCGCTCGGCCGGTACGCGCAGGTCGAGGAGATCGCCGCGGCGGTGAAGTTCCTCGCCTCCGACGACGCTTCGTACATCACTGGTGCCGTCATCCCGGTTGACGGCGGATTGGGCATGGGTCACTGAGAACGATGACTAACACTGGCGGAATTCTCGAGGGCAAGCGCATCCTCATCACGGGTGTGCTGTTGGAGTCCTCCATCGCCTTCCACGCCGCGAAGCTGGCGCAGGAGCAGGGCGCGGAGATCATCCTCACCGCCTGGCCGCGGCCCACGCTCACCGAGCGCATTGCCAAGAAGCTGCCCCGGCCGGGCGACGTCAAGGTGCTGGAGCTCGACGTCTCCAACGACGAGCACCTCGCGCGCCTGGAGGGCCAGGTCCGCGAGCAGCTGGGCGACCGCCTCGACGGCATCGTGCACTCCATCGGCTTCGCCCCGCAGGACGCGCTCGGCGGCAACTTCCTCAACACGCCGTTCGAGTCCGTGGCCACCGCCATGCACGTCTCCGCCTTCTCCTTGAAGTCGCTGACGATGGCGCTGCTGCCGCTGATGACCGAGGGCGGCTCCGTCGTCGGCCTCACCTTCGACGCGCAGTACGCGTGGCCGCAGTACGACTGGATGGGCCCGGCCAAGGCCGCCCTCGAGGCCACCAGCCGCTACATGGCGCGTGACCTGGGCAAGCAGAAGATCCGGTGCAACCTGGTCGCGGCGGGCCCGCTCGGCTCCATGGCCGCGAAGTCCATCCCCGGGTTCGGCGAGCTGGCCTCCGTGTGGGACAGCCGCTCCCCGCTGGAGTGGAACCTCGCGGACCCCGAGCCCACGGGCAAGGGCATCGTCGCCCTGCTGTCGGACTGGTTCCCGATGACGACGGGCGAGATCGTCCACGTGGACGGCGGCCTGCACGCCATCGGCGCCTGACCTCCTGGCCACCCGGTCACCTGATCAACAGAGCCTGAAACAAGTTCTCCCCCGTTCGGCCCACCGGCCGGGCAGGCACCAGGGACCTCCCCGCACGCTGGATGCGAGGAGGTCCCTTCTGTGCGCCTGCCCCCGCCCCACCGCATCGCCCCCGCCCTCACCGCCGTGGTCCTGTTGGTCGCGCTGCCGTACGACGCGGCTTCCGACACCGCCGAGCACCCCGGCCACGCGCGCGTGGCGGAGAAGAAGCCCGAACTCTTCGGAGCCGGGTGCCGGATCCGCGTCGACGGGACCCGGGTGACCGCCTCCTGCCACAACCCGTACCCCGGAGCCGACCGGGTCGCCCTGCACATCGAGTGCGACCCGTGGTGGGACATCGACACCGACTCGGCCCCGGCGACCGTCGGCCCGGCCGAGACCGTGCGCCTCGACGGGCGGTGCTGGAAGAGCGTGAGGACCGCCTGGGTCAGCCACCGGAAGGCGGCGTGAGCCGGCCCGGCCGGCACAGGAACGGATAGGACGCCGCCTCGGCCGCGGCCGCTTCCGCGTCGCCCTCCCGGATCGCGTCGACCAGGCGCGTGTGGTCCATGTGGTTCTCCGCGGTGAGCCGCTCACCCACGTCCTCGCGCAGCCAGTCCCGCAGGACCTCGCCCAGGTCCGCGTACATCGCCGTCATCACGTCGTTGTGGGACGCGGCCACCACGGCCATGTGGAACGTCGCGTCCGCTGTCACGAACGCCTCCGTGTCGCCCGCCTCCCACGCCTCCTCACGGCGTACGTGCAGGGCGTCGAGCTGTTTCAGATCGCGCTCGGTGCGCCGCTCGGCGGCCAGCTTCGCCGCACTCGACTCCAGCGTGGAGCGCAACTCGGCGATGTGCCGGGGATCGGCGTCGGCGAACCGCCGCTGCATCACGCCCGCCAGCTCGCTGGTCGCCACGACGTAGGTGCCCGAGCCCTGCCGGATGTCGAGCAGCCCGTTGTGCGCGAGGGCGCGCACGGCCTCCCGCACCGTGTTCCGGGCCACACCCAGTTGCTCGACGAGCTCGGGCTCCGTGGGGATGCGGGAGCCCACCGGCCACTCGCCCGAGGAGATCTGCGCGCGCAGAGCGGCGATGACCTGCTCGGACAGGGCCGAGCGGCGAGGAGAGGTCAGTGGCATCGACGTTCCTTCGTGACGCGGGCGGTGAGCAGCAGTGTGACGCAAACGGATTGGACAGCCAATCATCCCATGATTCTAAGATAGGCCTCATGGCTAGTGAGGAAACACCGACCCCGACGATGGCGCCGCCGCCCGCGAACACCGTGAACCCCGCGGTACCCGCCGAGGAAGCCGAGAAAAGTGCCGCCCCGCGCGCGTGGGTCCTCCGCCTGCTGCCCGTCGGCATCGTCCTCGCCGCCCTGAACCTGCGCCCCGCGATCACCAGCCTCGGCGCCCTCCTCGAAGAGGTGCGCGACGGGCTCGGCATGAGCGGCAGCCTCGCCGGCCTGCTCACCTCCGTACCGCCGCTCTGCTTCGCGATCTTCGGCGTGATGGCGCCGCGGCTCGCCAGGCGCTTCGGCGCAAGCGCCGTCGTCTGCGCCGGCATGGTCGCGATCGCCGCGGGCCTGATCATCCGCCCCTACACCGGCAACACCGTCGGCTTCCTGGTCGCCAGCGCCCTCGCCCTGATGGGCATCGCCGTTAGCAACGTGCTGATGCCGGTCATCGTCAAGCGCTGGTTCCCCGACCGCGTCGGCTCCATGACCGGCCTGTACTCGATGGCCCTCGCCCTCGGCACATCGCTGGCCGCCGCCGCGACCGTGCCCATGACCGACGCGCTCGGCGGCAAGTGGCAGACCGGGCTCGCCATGTGGGCCGTGCTCGGCGTCGCCGCGGTGCTCCCCTGGATCCCGCTCGCACGCGCGAAGGGCGCGGCCCCGGCCGAACCGGCCCGCTCCTCGGCCTCCGGCGCCGACGACGGACTGCGCATCACCCGCAGCCGCACCGCGTGGGCGCTCGCCGTCTTCTTCGGGCTCCAGGCCACGGCCGCGTACATCACGATGGGGTGGATGGCGCAGATCTTCCGGGACTCCGGGGTCTCCGCGTCGACCGCGGGCGTGCTGCTCGCCGTCGTCATGGCGATGGGAGTCCCGCTCGCCTTCGTCATCCCCCGCGTCGCCGCCCGGCTGCCCAGCCAGGGCCCGATCGTGGTCGTCCTCGGCCTGTGCGGACTGGCCGGTTACGCGGGCCTGTATTTCGCGCCCGCCTCCGGTGCCTGGGCCTGGGCGGTCCTGCTCGGCATCTCCAACTGCGCCTTCCCGCTGGCCCTGACGATGGTCGGCATGCGGGCCCGCACCGGCGCAGGCGTCGCCAAGCTGTCCGCGTTCGCGCAGTCCACCGGCTACCTGATCTCGATCCCCGGGCCGCTGCTCGTCGGCGTCCTCTACCAGCACAGCGGCGGCTGGGGCGTGCCGATCGCGCTCATGGCCGCGCTGATGGTGCCGCAGATCGTGGTGGGCGTCCTCGCGGGCCGCAACCGCACCATCGAGGACGAGGCCGCCGAACCCGCCCCGGCCGCCCCGGCGTCCTGACCTCCGGGGACAGGTGCGACACTTGCCGCATGTCGCCTGTGCTCGAGCCGAACCCCCAGAACAGTCAGAAGAAGCTCCTGCTGGTGCTCGGCGCGATGTTGGCCGTCACCGTGGTCGTCGCCATCATCGCGACGATCGCCTCTCCCTGACCCGTCGCTCTCCAGGGGGTGGGGTTAACTCCACCATCCCCTAGGGGGCCAGTGTCAGGGTCAAGTGGGTGGATCACCGGATGGGGCGGGGGCCGCCGGGTCCGTACCTTCGAAGTGTCGCCGAGATCGTCGGCGCACCGCGACGAAGACCACGGACCACGGAGGACGCCATGTCGGCCCCCACGCACCCCCGGACCCACCCGGCAGCCACGGGCGGCGTCGACATCCGGCTGCCCTGGTGGGCGATCGCGCTGCCGGCCGTCGCCTTCGTAGCGCTCCTGCTGCTGATCCTCGATCCGGCCGACGCCCAGGCCGCGGCGGGCGACCCGACCATCGGCCACATCCTGGAGCGGGCCAAAGAACTGGTGCTCCGCTAGCTCCGTTCCGCCCTGGTTCACCCCTGTCGGGCGAGCCCGCCAACTCCCTGCGCCCCACGGCCGCTTTCATGCGAAGCTGGGAACCATGAGCGTCGCAGAACCCCGCAGGATTGTCCTTTTCCGGCATGCCAAGGCGGACTGGCCTCAGGTGTCCGATCATGAGCGGCCGCTCGCCGAGCGAGGCCGCAAGGACGCCCCGATCGCCGGCCGCAAGCTGGCCGACTCCGGCATCGCCCTCGACCTGGCCCTCTGCTCGACCGCCGCGCGTACCCGTGAGACCTGGAAGCTGGCTGTCTCCGAACTGCCGGAGCGGCCCAGGACCGTCTATGAGGAGCGCATCTACGAGGCGTCCCCCGGCGAGCTGATCGCCGTGTTGAACGAGACGCCGGACGACGTCAGGGACGCCGTCCTCATCGGCCACAACCCCGGAGTACAGGGGCTCGCCGAAGTGCTGGCCGGCGAGGCCGAGTCGGACGCGGCCGAGCGGATGAGCAAGGCCGGCTTCAAGACCGCGGCGTTCGCCGTGCTGTCCTTCACCGGGCCCTGGAAGTCACTGGAGCCGGGCACCGCCACACTGGTCGACTACTGGTCGCCGAGCGACTGACGACACGTACCCGACGCACACCTCTACGGCTCCGACGATTACGAGAAAAGGGCCCGGTACCGCATCGGTACCGGGCCCTTCTCCGCCAGGAGTCACGGGGGTCAGACGCCCTGGGCGTCCGCCGCCTCGACCTCTTCGCGCGTGATGCCGAGCAGATAGAGGACCGTGTCCAGGAACGGCACGTTCACCGCGGTGTGCGCGGCCTCCCGGACCACCGGCTTGGCGTTGAAGGCGACGCCGAGCCCGGCCGCGTTCAACATGTCCAGGTCGTTCGCCCCGTCACCGATCGCCACGGTCTGTGCGAGCGGGACGCCCGCCTCGTCGGCGAACCGCCGCAGGAGCCGCGCCTTCCCCGCGCGGTCCACGATCTCGCCGGTGACCTTGCCGGTCAGCTTGCCGTCGACGATCTCCAACGTGTTGGCCTGCGCGAAGTCGAGCCCGAGCCGCTCCCGCAGATCGTCCGTGACCTGCGTGAACCCGCCCGAGACCACGCCCACTTGATAGCCGAGCCGCTTGAGCGTACGGATCAGGGTGCGGGCGCCGGGCGTGAGCCGCACCTCGCTCCTGACCTTCTCCACGACCGACTCGTCGAGCCCGGCGAGCAGCTTCACGCGCGCGTGCAGCGACTGCTCGAAGTCCAGCTCACCGCGCATCGCCGCCGCCGTCACCTCGGCGACCTTGTCCTCGCAGCCCGCGTGCGCCGCGAACAGCTCGATCACCTCGTCCTGGATGAGCGTCGAGTCGACGTCCATCACGACGAGCCGCTGCGCGCGCCGGTGCAGACCGGCCGCGACGACGGCCATGTCCACGCCCAGCTTCGCGGCCTCGGTGGCGAGCGCGGTACGCAGCTCTTCCGTCTCGGTGCCGGACACCGCGAACTCCACGGCGGTGACGGGGTACTTGGCGAGCCGGAAGATGCGGTCGATGTTGCCGCCGGTCCCGGTGATGGTGGCCGCGATCGCGGCGGTCGACTCGGCGGTGAGCGGGTGCCCGAGCACGGTCACCAGTGAACGCCCCACGCCGCGCGGCCGGTTGTCACCGAGGCCCGAGATGATCTCGGCCTGCATCCGCATGGAATCGGCCCAGCTGTGGATGGTGGCCCGCAGGTCGCCCTCCAGACCGGCCGGGGGCTCGGTCACCAGGGCGCACAGGACGATGCGGCCGCGCGTGACGACCTGCTCGATGTCGACGACGTCGACGGAGTAGGCGGCGAGGGTGTCGAAGAGCCCGGCGGTGATGCCGGGCCGGTCCTTGCCGAAGATCTTGACCAGGAGGGTCGGGACGTCGGCCGGCGCGGAGACGTATCCGTCGGCGTTCGGGGCGTCAGCGGGGTACTGGGGCTGCGGAGCGCTCATGATGCCCATACGTTATCGGGCTTGTGTGCGGGCCCGCCGTCGCGGTCCGCGTACCGGACACGGCCGCCGCTGGTCGGCGCCCCGGCCGCCCTGCCTCAGCGCCCGTCCCGGTCTCCCCGGCGGCGGCGCCGTCCGTCCTTGGTGGGACCGGGGCTGTGCGGTGGCGGAGGAGTGGGCGCGGGCGGTGGCGGGGGCGGCCAGCTGCCGTCGCCGCCGCCGTCCCGGGGACGGGACGTGGGCTCGGGCCGCAGCGGGCCCACGACCGTGGGAGCACCGGTCACGCCGTCGCGGGATCGATCGTCGACCGGCCCCTGGCGACGCGACTCCCGACCGTACGGGTCCTCGCCGTGCGGGTCGTCGCCGTGCGGGTCGTCGCCGTACGGGACCTCGTCGTGCAGATCCCTGCCGTACGCATTTCTGCCGTGCGGGTCCTTGCCGTGCGCGTCCCTGCCGTGCGGGTCCCCGCCGTACGCGTCCCCGCCGTGCAGGTCCTTGCCGTACGCGTCCCCGCCCTGTGCATCTCGGCTGTACGCGTCCCTGCCGCGTGCGTCCGGGCTGTACGCATCTTGGCCGTACGGGTTCTCCTCGTACTGCCTGCTGTCGTACGGGTTCAGATACGGGTTCGTGTCGGCGTTCGACGGTCGGTACGGGCGGCTCGTCCGGTACGGACCTGCCGACTCCGGGGACGGGTCCTGCGGCCCGGCCGCCCCACCCGTGGCGGCGGCCAGCGGGGACACCCGGCTGCCCGCGGCCCCGCTCGCGGACGCGAGGAACGCCCCGAGGGCCCCGGCCCCCGCGCCCCACGCGGCCCCAAGAAGCAGCGCCATCCCAAGATTCCCGTGCAGCTCGATGCCCGCGCCGAACGCGTCGAAGCCGAGTACCGACAGGGACGCGTCCGCCGACACGTCCGTCAGCCACACCAGGAGCGGCAGCGCGAGCGCCGTCACGACACCGAGCCGCAGCGCGCAGCGCCCCGCGAAGCCCGGCACGCCCTGGCCCGGTGGCCGCGGCGTCCGTACCGCCGTGAGCACTCCGGCGAACAGCATCATCAGGGCCGCCGCGACGGCCAACAGCCATACCCTGCCGTCGAGTTCGGCCAGCCGGCCCAGCGTCAAGGGTCGGTCCGACGACACCTTGAGCAGCTCTTCCAGCGGGTCGGGGAGCAGCTTCGCGAGCTCGCCCGTCGCGTGGCCGTCCCAGGGCACGAACAGGCCGAGCGGCACCCCCAGCCACACCCCGTTCGGCGCGCCGAGCAGCGCCGCGCCCGCGATCCGCTTCGGGTGGTCGTCGCCGATCATCGCGTACACCGCTGCCGCCAGACCCGCGAGGACCGCCACCAGCAGCACCGCCACGAGCGCCGACGCGGCCGGCCGCACCACCCGGTGCACCGGCGCGAGGGCGCGCGGCAGGGGAGTGCGGCGCGACGCGAGCAGCGCGATCAGCAGCACCCCGATCACGAAGGCCGCGCCGCCGAGCAGCGTGGCACCCGTCTGCACCGTGAAGCCGATGGACGCCTTCGCGTGCACGAGATCGCCGAGCCGGTCGGGGAGCAGGCCCCCGATGCCACCGGGAAGCTTGTCCTTGATGCCGCTCGGGAGCCCTCCGGCGCCCGGAATGTCGTTCAGTCCCAGCTTCGAACCGTCGATCGTGATGAGGTCGTGACCCGCCCATGCCAAGCCGCCCAGCATCGCCAGGAAGAGCACCACCACGGACCCCGCGCGCGCCACCAGTTCGCCGGGGGCGATCTCAACTCCCGCCGCCCGCAAGGAACGCAGGAAGAACCAACTCAGCAGCACCGCGCCCACCAGGCCCACGCCCAGTGGCGCGACATCGATCGCGGTGTGCGCCTGCGCCCCGCCCAGGCCGAAAGCCGACACGTCGCCGGACGGCGTCACGCGCCCCCCGACGCCGAGCGCCACCACGGCGGCCGTCATCGGCCCGAGCGAGCCCGCCGAATCGGCCTCCAGCAGATGCAGGCCGAGCGCCGCGACCCCCGCCATCCCGATGAACGCCCAGCTCACCGCGGCGATGGCCGAAAGCAGCACATCGCCGATGGGCAAGCCACCGCGCCGAGTCGTGTCGTGGCCGGTCACCATCAGGACCCCCCGATCCGTACCGCATCACCCCGGATAACCCATTTGCTCATGATCCGTAGGGAGTTGTGGGCGCTTACTACTCTCCGGGGCCGTATCTGCGCCGTCAACGGCGCGGGCGCAGGCGCTGCCCATGACTCTTCACAACCTCCGACGCAAGGCCCGACTTTCGGTCACGGGGGCGTTCCTGAAATAGTTCCCCACGATGTTCGACATCCCTACACTCCCCATGACGGGGCACAACTTCGGGGGACAACTCAGTGGGGCTTGGAGTGCCTGAACTCGTACTGGAACTGAATGGCAGGACCTGGACGCTCGATCCGTCCAGGTCGTACACCCTCGGTCGTGATCCGGGGGGCGACGTCGTGCTCGACGACGCCAGGGTCTCGTGGCGGCACGCCACGATCAGCTGGGGCGGCCGGAGCTGGGTCATCGAGGACCACGGCTCGACCAACGGCACGTTCGTCCAGGGCCAGCGGATCCATCAGATGGAGATCGGCCCCGGCTCGTCGGTGCACCTGGGCAACTCGACCGACGGCCCGCGCGTGAACGTGCAGGGCAGCGCCCAGGCCGCCGGCGTCGCCGCGCCGCACCAGGCACAGCAACAGGCCGCGGGCCTCGCGCAACAGCCGTCGCCGAAACAGCCGTCACCGCAGCAGCATCCGCAGGGCGCCGCGCCCGGCTGGCCGCAACAGCAGCCGCAGATGCCTCAACAGCAGCCGCACCAGCAACCGCAGCAACCGGCCTGGCAGCCGCAGCAGCAGCAGTACCAGCAGCCGTCGGTACAGAAGGTGCCGCAGCAGAACGTGCCCAACCAGCAAGGACCCGGTGGCGCCGCGGGGGCCCCGCCGGTCTACGGCGACCGCAGCCCGACCACGTTCCACCAGTTCTCGCTCGGCCGCGTCATGCGCATCGGCCGCGCCCTCGAGAACGAGCTGGTCGTCTCGGACCTGCAGGTCTCGCGCCTGCACGCCGAGTTCCACGCGACACCCGACGGCCGCTCCGAGATCCGCGACCTCGGCTCGCACAACGGCACGTACGTCAACGGCCAGCCGATCCCCAAGGGCGGCTCCGCGCTGCTCGGCCCGAACGACATCGTCGGCGTCGGCCACTCCACGTTCCGCCTCGTCGGCGACCGCCTCGAGGAGTTCGTCGACACCGGTGAAGTCTCATTCTCCGCGCGGCACTTGACGGTCACCGTCGACGGCGGCAAGCAGATCCTCAAGGACGTCTCCTTCGGCGTCCCGGAGAAGTCCCTGGTCGCCGTCATCGGCCCGTCGGGCTCCGGCAAGTCGACGCTCCTGAAGGCACTCACGGGCTACCGCCCGGCCAACCAGGGCGACGTCCTCTACGACAACAGGAACCTGTACAAGCAGTTCGCCGAGCTGCGGCAGCGCATCGGTCTGGTCCCGCAGGACGACATCCTGCACAAGGAGCTGACCGTAAAGAAGGCGCTCAAGTACGCCGCCAAACTCCGCTTCCCCGCGGACACCAGCGTGGCGGAGCGCCAGCAGCGCATCGACGAGGTGCTGCGCGAGCTGAAGCTGGACATCCACAAGGAGAAGAAGGTCACCTCCCTCTCCGGTGGCCAGCGCAAGCGCGTCTCCGTCGCCCTCGAACTGCTGACCAAGCCGTCGCTGATCTTCCTGGACGAGCCGACCTCCGGCCTCGACCCGGGCATGGACCGCGACGTCATGCAGCTGCTCCGCGGCCTCGCCGACGACGGCCGCACGGTCCTCGTCGTCACCCACTCCGTGGCCGAGCTCGCGATCTGCGACAAGCTGCTCGTGATGGCGCCGGGCGGTGCGGTGGCCTACTTCGGACCGCCGGAGGAAGCCCTCAACTTCTTCGGCTACGACACCTGGGCCGACGTCTTCTCGGCGTTCGAGAACTACCGCGACTACGACTGGGCGGGCCGCTGGAAGGGCTCGCAGCACTACCAGATGTACGCGGCCGACATCGACGCCGTGGCCGCGCAGTCGGTGCAGATGCCACCGCCCGCCGCGATGAAGCCGCCGAAGCCGCAGCCGTGGGGCGCCCAGCTCTTCACGCTGATCCGCCGCTACGTGTCGGTGATCGCGTCCGACAAGGGCTTCATGGGCCTGATGGTGATCCTGCCCGCGGTCCTCGGCATCGTCTCCGTGGTCATCCCGGCCGAATTCGGCCTGGCCCCGCCCAAACCGCCGTCCAAGTTCAACGGCGACGCGGGCACGATCATGCTGATCATCGCGGTCGGCATGTGCTTCTCGGCCGCGGCCAACTCGGTCCGTGAGCTGATCAAGGAGCGGGTCATCTACGAGCGGGAACGCGCCACCGGCCTGTCCCGGTCCGCGTACCTGATGTCCAAGGTCATCGTCCTCGGCTTCATCACGGCCATCCAGGGCGTCATCATCTGCGCCATCGGCTTCACCCCGCGGGACCTTCCCAAGGAAGGCCTGCTGATGCCGCCGGCGCTCGAACTGTGCATCTCGATCATCGCGCTCGGCTTCACGTCGATGATGTTCGGCCTGGTGATCTCCTCGCTGGTGAAGACCTCCGAGAAGACGATGCCGCTGCTCGTCATGTTCGCCATCGTCCAGGTCGTCTTCACCGGCGTCCTCTTCCAGATCTACGGATCGATCGGCCTGGAGCAGTTCGCCTGGCTGATGCCGTCCCGCTGGGCGATCGGCGCGGCCGGGGCCACGCTCGACCTGTCCCACGTCATGCCGCCCTGGGACCCGCAGAAGCCGAACGACCTCGACCCGCTCTGGGAGCACTCGGTCGGCCAGTGGGGCCTCAACCTCACGGTCCTGATCGCACTCGGCGTGATCTGCGGCTTCGCGGTCGCCCGTCTGCTGCGCCGCCATGAGCCCGAGGTCATGCGCAAGTAAGCACGGCCACGTCGAGAGATGAGCCGGAGAAGGGGGGGGGCGCGGGGGGGGGGGGGCGGGGGGGGGGGGGGGGGGGGGGGGGGGGGGGGGGGGCGGGGGCGGGGCCGGGGGCGGCGGGACCGCGCAGGGCGGGTGGGGTGTGG
>NZ_JBIWKA010000008.1:0-341291 GCF_044765445.1 Streptomyces sp. NPDC102467
ACTCACCCTCGCGGGCTTTCCTCCGGGCGCTTCCCTTCGGTCTTGCTGTCTTGCGTTTCCGACTCTATCAGATCTTTCCGATCCGATTTCCTCGGCGTCTTGCTGGTCTTACTTTTCGCTTTCCGGCCTTTCGGCCTTCTTGCGTTGTCGACTCTATCAGATCCTTTCGGGCCTGATTCCCTGTCAACCGGGTTTGTCTTCCCGGCCGTTGGGCCGTTCCGACGTCCCAAACGTTAGCGGATCCTCGCGGTCGTTCCTAATCGAGTCGATCAGGCCGTCCGCAACCCAGTTTCGATATTGAATTCGGGCACGCCGAAAACAATCCCGGTTCTGGGAGATCGTGCTGGTGTTTGGATGCCGCTTGAGCGGCGGGAGGTTGCCGAAGAACCGTTACGGCTCTGTGGCAACCCGAAGAACTTTACGGATCCGGTGGGGCAGTGTCAACCTCCCCGGTCAGGGGCCTCAGTCGAGGTCGGTGAGGCGGCCGCCGGCGTCCGGCTGGGCGTCCTCGACCCTGCGCAGGAGGCGCGTGAGGACCTCGCCCAGGAGGCCGCGCTCGACGGGCGTCAGATCCTGGAGGAGCTCCTCCTCGAAGACGGACGCGAGGCGCATCGCCGACAGCCACTTCTCGCGGCCCTGCGGGGTCAGCTCCACGATCACCCGGACGCGGTTGTTCTCGTCGCGATCCCGGGTGACCAGGCCCTCCTGGACCATGCGGTCGATGCGATGGGTCATGGCGGCGGGCGTCAGACCCAGACGCTTGGCCAGATCGCCGGGCCCCATCCGATAAGGGGAGCCGGAGAGGACGAGGGCCTTGAGTACCTCCCAGTCGGCGTTGCTGATGCCGATCTCCGAGGTCTGGCGCCCGTACGCCACGTTCATCCGGCGGTTGAGTCTGCCGAGCGCCGAGACGATCTGCTCGACCTGGGGGTCGAGGTCCTGGAACTCGCGCTGGTACCCGGCGATCTGCTCGTCGAGGGTCGGCTCGGCTGTCGGTCCGCCCGTGGTGTCGGCCATGCCGCGCAGTATGGCACGCAAGTGGTTGGCGTTGAAGTCCTTCTCTGTGTATTGTTTAGCTTCTAACTTTAGCTTCGAAGTCTTGACTGCGAAAGGGCAGGTGAAAGTGACCAGGGCGATGGGCGCCGCGATGCGCCGGGTTCAGGTGGGGAGCGCGCTGAGCGCGTTCGGTGTCGGCTTCACGGTTCCGTTCCTCTATGTGTATGTGGCCGAGGTTCGGGATCTTGGTGCCGGTGCGGCCGGCATCGTGCTGGCCGCGTTCGCCATGGCCGCCCTGGTCGTCCTGCCCTTCACCGGCCGCGCCATCGACCGGCGCGGTCCGCTGCCCGTCCTGCTGGTGGCGTCGGTCGTGGCGTCCGTCGGCGCGATCGGCCTCGGGCTCGCGACCAGTGAGCCGGCCGCCATCGGTGCGGCCGCCGTGCTCGGCGCCGGGACCGCGGTGCTGCAGCCCGCCCTCGCGACGATGATCGTCTGGTGCTCGTCACCCGAGACGCGGACGCGCTCCTTCGCGATGCAGTTCTTCCTGCAGAACCTGGGGCTCGGCATCGGCGGCCTCATCGGCGGCCAGATCGTGGACGAGAGCCGCCCGGACAGCTTCCTGCTGCTCTTCGGCATCGAGGCCGTCATGTTCCTGGTCCTCGGCGCGGTCGTGCTGAGCGTGCGGATGCCGCACGTGCCGTCGTTCGGCGAGGCGATACCGAAGGGCGAGTCCACGGGCGGACTGCGGGCGCTCCTCGGGAACCGGGCGATGGTGCAGCTGTGCGGGCTCGGGTTCGTGCTCTTCTTCGCCTGCTACGGGCAGTTCGAGTCGGGGCTGAGCGCCTACGGGGTCGAGGCCGCCGGTATCTCGGCGTCGACGCTCGGGATCGCGCTGGCCGCCAACACCGCCATGATCGTGGTCGCGCAGTTCGCCGTGCTGAAGTTCGTCGAGCGCCGGAAGCGGTCGCGGGTCATCGCCGCCGTGGGGCTCATCTGGGCCGTCGCGTGGATCGCCGCCGGGTACGCGGGCCTCGGGCACGGCAGCCAGGCCATGGCCACCGCCGCGTTCATCTCCACGTACGCGCTCTTCGGGCTCGGTGAGGCGATGCTGTCGCCGACCGTGGCGCCGCTGGTCGCCGACCTCGCGCCGGCCGGGCTGGTCGGCTCGTACAACTCGGCGTTCGCGCTGGTGAAGCAGCTCGCGCTCGCGGTCGGGCCCGCGGTGGGCGGGCCGATGGGGGCCGCGCTGCACGGGCCGTACATCGTGACGTTCCTGCTGTTCTCGCTGGGCATCACGGTCCTGGCGCTGCGGCTCGGAAAGCGGCTCACCCCGGTGCAGGACCAGCCGTCGCTGGCCGGAAGCCGGGTCGTCATGCAGAGCTCCAGGGAGCCCGCCCCCGCCGAGGCGTGAGCGCGGGGCGCCGGGCTCACCCCGTCCCGCGCGGCAGGACGAACTCGCACCACACCGCCTTGCCGCCGCCCGGTGTGCGCCGCGAGCCCCAGTTCGAGGCGATGGTGGCGACGATGGCGATGCCGCGGCCCGTCTCGTCGCCGGGTTCCGCGCGGCGGCGGCGCGGCAGGTGGTCGTCGCCGTCGGTCACCTCGATGATCAGGCGGCGGTCCGTGCGGCGCAGGCGCAGCCGCATGGGCGGGGTGCCGTGCTGAAGAGAGTTGGCGACGAGTTCGCTCGCGGCCAGGACGCCCAGGTCGTGCAACTCGGGCGCGAAGCGCCAGCTGGTCAGGACGCCGGAGGCGAAGGCGCGGGCGCGCGGCGCCGCCTCGACACCGCCGAGCAGCTCCAGTGCGGCGTTGCGGAAGCGCTCGCCGTCGGGGCCCTTGCGCGCCGGGTGCTGCAGGACCAGTACGGCCACGTCGTCGTCGTGGTCGGCCGTGACGCCCGCCGCCCGGATCAGGCGGTCGCAGATCACCTGGGGGGTGCCGGTCGCGCCCGACAGCGCGTGCTCGAGCGCCGCCACGCCCTCGTCGATGTCCTCGTCCCTGCGCTCCACCAGGCCGTCGGTGTACATGACCGCCGTCGAACCGGGACCCAGCGGCACGGAGCCGGAGGTGTGCAGCCAGCCGCCGGTACCGAGCGGCGGGCCCGTGGGCTCCTCGGCGCGGTGGATCGTGCCGTTCTCGTCGCGTACGAGGATGGGGAGGTGGCCGGCCGACGCGTAGACGAGGCGGCCCTCGTTCGGGTCGTGGACCGCGTAGACGCAGGTGGCGATCTGCTGCGGGTCGATCTCGATGGCCAGTCCGTCGAGCAGTTGCAGCACCTCGTGCGGCGGCAGGTCGAGGCGGGCGTAGGCGCGTACGGCCGTGCGGAGCTGGCCCATCACGGCGGCGGCGCGCACGCCCCGGCCCATCACGTCGCCGATGACCAGGGCCGTGCGGCCGCCGCCGAGGGTGATGACGTCGTACCAGTCGCCGCCGACCGCGGCCTCGGTGCCGCCGGGCTGGTACGTGGCCGCGATGCGCAGGTCGTCGGGCTCCTCCAACTCCTGGGGCAGGAGGGATCTTTGGAGGGTGACGGCCGTCTCGCGCTGCTCGCGCTCGCTCGTGCGCAGCCGCTCGGCCGCTTCCGCGTGGTCGGTGACGTCGGCCGCGAAGACCAGTACGCCGGGGCCCTCGGCCGTCTCCAGCGGCGTGCAGGTGACCGTGTACGAGCGACCGCCCGCGGCTTTGCGGGACTTGACCGTGCGGGGCTTCGCGCTGCGCAGCACCTGGTCGAGGAGGGGAAGCAGGCTCAGCTCGTCGAGTTCGGGCAGGGCGATCCTGGCGGGCTCGCCCGCGGGGCGGTCGCCGAAGGCCGCGACGTACGCGTCGTTGACGTACGCGACGCGGTGCTCGGGGCCGTGCACCAGGGCGACCAGGGCGGGGATGCGGTCGAGGACGTCGCGCAGGGGCAACTCGTCGACGGCACCTCCTTGATGGCCTTGATGGCCTTGATGGCTGTGACAGCTGTGACCGCCGTCGTCGTCGCCACCACCGCCGCCGCCCTTCTCGGGTTCGTCGGGCAGGTGCTCGGCGCGGGCCGCGGGCACGGCGCTCTCGCCTCGCTGGGGTAGGCCGTGGTCGGCCCGCGCTGCGGCGCGGCGCTGTGTTCCGGGGAGACGGGCGCTCCAGCGCGTGAAGTTCACTGTGGGACAAGCCTCGTGGGGTCGAGGGCGGGCGATGGGGCCCGCCCAGGGTCGTGGACCAGTCTGGCCGACCGTACTGACAAACGTCCGACGCCGGTCCGGGAGCGGGGTTCCGCGCTCAGGCCGAACGGCGGTCAGGACTTCGGTCGTCGGGTCGTCGCAGGGGCGGCAACAGGGCGGTCGGGGTTACCCGTTCGGGTTCCCGGACGGAGGAGGAGGGTCCTCGGGAGGAACGGCCCCGGCCGCGAGTTCGAACTCGGCGCGCGGCTGCTCCAACGAGCCCAGTGAGACGATCTCCCGCTTGAACAGGCCGGAGAGGGTCCATTCGGTCAGGACGCGGGCCTTCCGGTTGACGGTGGGCACCCGGCTGAGGTGGTAGACGCGGTGCATGAACCAGGCAGGGTAGCCCTTCAGCTTGCGTCCATAGACGTGTGCGACGCCTTTGTGGAGACCCAGAGACGCCACGGAGCCCACGTACGCGTGCTCGTAGTCGGCGAGGGCCTGGCCGCGCAGAGACGCCGTGATGTTGTCGGCGAGCGTCCTGGCCTGGCGCACCGCGTGCTGGGCGTTGGGCGCGCATTCCTTGCCCTGCTCCTCGGCGGTGACGTCGGGGACCGCGGCCGCGTCGCCCGCGCCCCAGGCGTGCGGGGCGCCGTCGACCGCGAGGGCGGCCGTGCACTTGAGGCGGCCGCGTCCGGTCAGCGGCAGATCGGTGGCGGCGAGCAGGGGACTCGGTTTGACGCCGGCCGTCCACACGACCGTACGCGTGGGAAAGCGGGAGCCGTCGCTGAGCACCGCGGTCCGGTTCTCGCAGGATTCGAGGCGGGTCTCGAGGCGTACGTCGACGTTGCGGCCGCGTAGTTCACGGATCGTGTACCGGCCCATTTCCGGGCCTACTTCCGGCAGGATCCGGTCGCTCGCTTCCACCAGGATCCACTTCAGGTCCTCGGCTTTGACGTTGTGGTAGTACTTCGCCGCGTAACGGGCCATGTCCTCCAGCTCACCGAGCGCCTCGACGCCCGCGTAGCCGCCGCCCACGAAGACGAAGGTGAGGGCCGCGTCGCGGATCGCCGGGTCGCGCGTGGAGGAGGCGATGTCCAGCTGCTCGATGACGTGGTTGCGCAGGCCGACGGCCTCTTCGACCGTCTTGAACCCGATGCCGAACTCGGCGAGGCCCGGGACGGGGAGCGTACGGGAGACCGATCCCGGTGCCAGGACCAGTTCGTCGTACGGGAGAGGGGCCGGTCCTGTGCCCTCGTCCTTGCTGGCGAGCGTGGAGTAGGTGGCCGTGCGCTTGGCGTGGTCGACGGCGACGACCTCGCCGACGATCACGTGGCAGTGCTCCAGGACGCTGCGCAGCGAGACGACGACGTGGCGCGGGGAGATGGAACCGGCGGCCGCCTCGGGCAGGAACGGCTGGTACGTCATGTACGGGTCGGGGGTGACGACGACGATCTCCACAGCGCCGCTTCTGAGCTCCGGTTTGAGCTTCTTCTGTAGGCGCAGGGCGGTGTACATCCCGACGTAGCCGCCACCGACAACAAGAATGCGCGCAGGTTCCCTCACCCTCCCATGACGCATCGGCCCCACGCGTTTGTCCACAGCCCCGGCAATTTGTGTGACGCGGCGAAGGCCCCGATTCCGGCCGGGCGTTACCCCTGCGTACGGGACAGCTGTGCAGGTCAGCGGGGAGGGCGGGGGCGCACGGCAGAGGGGCAATCGGGGCGGAATCGGCGCGTACTCCGTTCGGGGGGCGCACTGTGCGGAACCTGCCCCTTCTGAATTGACTCCAGCTCAACTATGTTCGTGTGCTGTCGGGGTGTCGGGGGATGCACTGCCGGGCCCGCAGGGCGGGCCCGAGAAATCGCTGTCTGTTCCTCACGCTTCGGCTGACAATGACGGGGAGTGTCTCCGGGGGGAGACGTCATTACCGGGGGAACACATATGCACATTCAGGAAAGTCAATGGACCTCAGCGTCTGCCGTCGCGCCCACGGGCGTTTCGGGAGGGGCCAACGGGCGGGGTACGGGCGACAGTTCGCGCTCGACGCCGCTGCGGGTGGACGCCCAGCGCAATCTTGAGCATGTGTTGCGCGCGGCCCGGGAGGTTTTCGGCGAGCTGGGGTACGGGGCGCCCATGGAGGACGTGGCGCGGCGCGCCCGCGTCGGTGTGGGCACGGTGTACCGGCGTTTCCCCAGCAAGGACGTACTGGTGCGACGAATAGCGGAGGAAGAGACGTCCCGGCTGACCGACCAGGCGCGTACGGCGCTCGGCCAGGAGGACGAACCGTGGTCGGCGCTCTCGCGCTTCCTACGGACGTCGGTGGCCTCGGGCGCCGGACGGCTGCTTCCCCCGCAGGTACTGCGGGTGGGCGTGGCCGACGAGCGGTCCGACGGTGCCCGGGACGAGAGGCGTGTCCCGGAGCAGCGCGTCGGAGCGCCCGAGCTGCGGCTGGTGGAGCAGCGGCCGACCATGCTCGACGAGAGCATGATCGGCGACGACACGGGTGCGGCGACGCTGCTCGAGGTCGTGGGGCGGCTCGTGGACCGGGCGCGTGCGGCCGGTGAGCTGCGCGGCGACGTGACGGTGTCGGACGTTCTGCTGGTCATCGCGACGGCGGCGCCCTCGCTGCCGGACGCCGCACAGCAGGCGGCGGCATCGGCCCGGCTGCTCGACATCCTTCTGGAAGGGCTGCGTTCGCGGCCCTAGTGAGCAGGTGGACGGGCGGGTGCGTTGACCGCGGGCGGCCGACATGTGCCGGCCGCGGTCAACTCACGTGCAGAGCACATCTGTTGCTGCTTCCCCGGATGAGTGAACGGTAGTGCTCAGGTGCGGGGAATCTCCACGGATGAGTGGTTGCTGTGCACGGACCAGCTCTGTGGGGTCCCGGTGTGACACTCTTTCCCGGTGTTCGGGTCAGAGTGTGCGGTCGGGGGCTTTCCGCGATGAGCGTTGACGGGCGGGACGAGCAGCGGCCCGACGGTGGGGGGACGGGCGACGGGAGTCTCCCCCCTCAGCAGGTGCCGAGCCAGGGCGGGCCCGGAAGGACGTCCGGCGAGCCGCGGAGCACGGCGCCGGACGCCGACGCCTCCGTACCGGCTCAGCGTGAGAGCGGCGTCTTCGCCGCCCCGGACGCGTCGGGCATCGAGTCGAGTGACGCGTCAGGTACCGGGTCCAGTACTCAACTGCCGCCCTCCGACGCCGATTTGATCGAGCGGATGCGCGCGGGGGACGACAGCGCGTACGAGGCGCTGTACCGCCGGCACGCCGGCGCCGTCCGCCGCTACGCCCGCACCTGCTGTCGCGACGCACACACCGCGGACGACCTGACGGCCGAGGTGTTCGCCCGCATGCTGGGCGCCGTCCGCGGCGGCAAGGGGCCCGAGCACGCGGTGCGCGCCTACCTGTTGACCTCAGTGCGCCACACTGCCGCGACCTGGACGAAAACGGCCAAAAAAGAGCACCTGGTCGAAGACTTCGCCGTGTTCGCCACGCAGGCCGCCCGCTCGAACGACGTATCGGACGACGACACTCTCGACCTCGGCGCCGACGTCCGCGCCATGCACGTGGCCGAGCAGTCGATGGCCATGCAGGCCTTCCGCTCGCTGCCCGAGCGCTGGCAGGCCGTGCTCTGGCACACGGAGGTCGAGGACGAGTCGCCCAGCGACGTGGCCACGCTCTTCGGGCTCGACGCCAACGGCACGCGGGTGCTCGCCAAGCGGGCGCGCGAAGGGCTGAAGGAGGCCTACCTCCAGGCACACGTCTCCACGACGCTCACCGAGTCCGAGGAGTGCTCCCGCTACGCGGACCGGCTCGGCGCGTACGCGCGCGGCAGCCTGCGGACGCGGGCCGAGCGGGGCCTGCGCAAGCACATGGACGAGTGCGCCAAGTGCCGGCTGGCCGCGGGGCAGATCAAGGAAGTCGCCAGCGGGATCCCGGGCGTCGTGCCGATCGCCGTCATCGGCTGGTTCGGCGCCGCCGGATACGCGAAGGTGGCCGCGCTCGTCGGCGGCGGCGCCGCGAGTGCGGCGGGTGCCGGGGCCGGCGCGGCAGCAGCGGCGGGCGGCAGCTCGTCCGGATCGGGCGCGGCCGGCGGAGCGGCGTCCGAAGGGCTCGGCGCGCCCGCGAAGGCCGGTATCGCGGCCGGAGTGGTGGCGGCCGGAGTCGCCGTCGCAGTGGCCATCGCGCTCGCCGGCGATCCGAAGCCCGAGCCGGAAGCGAAGGCCGCGAAGCCGCCGGTGTCGCAGCCGGTCCCGCCGCCGAAACCCTCACCCGAGCCGCCGACGCCCACGCCCGAACCCCCGGCGCCGAAGCCTGCGCCCGTGAAGCCGACGCCCACACCCACTCCCACGCCGAAGCCGACTCCGAAGCCCACGCCGCCCGAGCCGACACCGGCCAAGCCCACACCTGCCCCGACGCCGACGCCGACTCCCCCGAAACCGAAGCCGAAGCCGACACCGCCGCCTGCCCCCGCCGTCTACCAGTGGAACCGGCTGGCGTACGGCGCCCTCGGCGACGGCGCCGAGCCCGAGATGCGGCTCGGCGAGAGCAGCTGGGTGTGGCAGCGGTACGGCATGTCGATCGGCGGCAAGAGTTACGCGAACGGGGTCTCGGTGCACTCCGGGTCCTCCGTCACCATCGACCTGAACCGCACGTGCACGGCGTACGACGCGTTCGCCGGGGTCGACGACATGACGCTGGGGCTCGGAGCCGTCCGATTCTCCGTCTACGTCGACGGCGCCCGGGCCTGGAGCTCCCAGGTCGTCCGGGGCAACGACCCGGCCGTGCCGGTCCACGTCGGTCTGGCCGGGCACAAGACGATCCGGCTCGTGGTCGAACCGCACACCCCGTTCGGCTCGGTGGCGGTCGCCGACTGGGCCGAATCCCGGTTCACCTGTAGCTGAGGATGTAGTTGCGGGTGTCGTTGAGGGTGTCGTTGAGGGTGTCGTTGAGGGTGTCGTTGAGGGTGTAGTTGGGGCTTGCAGACAGACGCCCCCCGGTCAGCCCACGTCGGCGCCGGTGGACAGTTCGGCCAGGATCTGCTGCTGGGCGAGGGTCCTGCCCACCGCCTCCTCGGCCTCGTACCGGGCGTCCCCCAGCTCGTCCCGCGCGCGGGACGCCACCGCCGCGTGCTCGGCCCGCTCCGGCATCGGCCTGGGCTGGCCGTCGCGCAGCCTGTCCGACGCCGCGAACAGGCGCACCGCGCGCGTCAGGTCGCCGCCGCGGGCCAGCAGTTCGGCACCGACATCGATCAGGCCCGCGGTGACCGACTCGGCACAGCGCTCCATCACCGCGTCGCGCAACACCCCGACGAGACGCGTCAGGCCGGCCGCGGGGCCCGACTCCGCGGCCATGATGCGAGTGTCGGCCACCCCGAGCGCCGCGATGAACTGCGGCGGCGGCGTGCCGCCCAACGACACCGCGGCGGCACGGTCGCACAGCTCACGCGCGCGGGCCACCTCCCCGTCGGACAGCGCGAGATGCGCCCGCAGCAACGCGACGAAGGCCGTGGTGTCCACCGTCCCGTGCTGCTCCGCCTCCTCGCTCGCCACGTCGAGAGCCTTGTCCGCGGTGACGCGATCACCCTCCCGGTAGGCGATCTCGGCGAGGCGCGCCATCAGGAACGGCGTCTCCGCGTACGCCCCCACTTCGTAGGCGAGGCGCAGCGCCTCCTCGAACTCGCCCTTCGCCTCGTCCAGGCGGCCGCGCCCTATCGCGGCCTCCCCCGCGGCGCTGCACACCTGGGCGCGCATCCAGCGGTCGCCCACCCGGCGGCTGATGTCCCGCAGCTCCACGAGGTCGGTGTCCACGCCGTCCATGTTGCCCGGCATGTCGACAGCCGCGTGCGTACGGAACATCAGGGTGACGCCGACCTCCCAGTCGCCGCCGTAGCGACGGCAGTTGGCGACGGCCGCTTCGAGGGCGGGGCGCACGTCCTGCCATCGGGCGCTCTTGACGAGGAACAGCGAGAACGGCCAGATGATCCCGGGAAAGCGGGCGCCCTGCGGACTGGGCGGCTCGAAGACCGTCCGCACACGCTCCACGTACGCCCGGTCCTCCTCGCTGCCGACAGCCTCGTGGGGACGGGACTCGGCCATCAGGAAGAGGGACAGCAGCCGCAGATTCATCCGCGGCCAGTACATCGGGTCCGCCGGGTCCTCCGGGGCCGAGCGGTCCGGCATGATCCGCTCGATCGCCTCGATCCAGGACGAGCCCTCGGGGCGGTAGTTGCGCAGCCACCAGAACCAGCCCATGTGCAGCGCCAGAGCGACCGCGCTCTCCTCGTCGGCCGTGCCGGGTGCTGTCTCGGGTGCCGTCCCGGGTGCCGTCCCGGGTCCGCTCGTGGCACGCGTCAGCGCCGCCCGGATGTTGTCCAGCTCCGTCTCCACGCGCTCGATCCACGGGAGTTGCTCCGCCGAGCGCAGCTTCGGATCGGCCTGCGCCACCAGCGCGCGTACGTACGCGATGTGGCGGCGCTGGGCCTCCAGGAGCAGCCCGGCGGTCTCTTCGGCGCGCTCCGTGGCGTACTCGTGGATCGTCTCCAGCATTCGGTACCGCATGCCCCTCCTCTCCGGAGGGACGTGCCGGCCCTGGTGCGGTGTCGCGATCAGGAGGGACTTGTCCACCAGCGCGCCGATGATGTCGGCCACCGCGCCCGCGTCGCCCGCGCACACCGCCTCTGCCGCCTCCAGGTCCCAGCCGCCGGCGAACACCGACAACTCGCGCAGCGCCGCGCGCTCCCGGTCGTCGAGCAGGTCCCAGGACCAGTCGACGACCGCGCGCAGCGTCTGCTGGCGCGGCAGGACCGTACGGCTTCCGCCGGTCAGGAGACGGAAGCGGTCATCGAGACGGTCCGCGATCTGGCGCGGCGTGAGCAGTCTGAGGCGGGCCGCCGCCAGCTCGATGGCGAGCGGCAGCCCGTCGAGTCTGCGGCAGATCTCGGCGACGGCCGCCGGGTCCCTCGCCGGGTCAAAACCAGGGCTCACCGCCTGCGCGCGCTCCGTGAACAAGCGGTGGGCCGGGTCCGGGGGCAGCGGCTCGACCGGGCGCACCGACTCGCCCGGGACGCCGAGGGGTTCGCGGCTCGTGGCGAGGATCGTGAGGTCCGGGCAGCGGGTGAGGAGAGTCTCGGCGAGCTCCGCCGCCGCGTCGATGACATGCTCACAGTTGTCGAGGATCAGGAGCAGGCTGCGGTGGGCGCAGTACTCCAGGAGGAGCGCGGTCGGGTCGTCGTGCGGGCCCGACAACTCGTTCGTCATCAGGACCGTCTCGCGCAGGCCCAGTGCGCTGACCACTGCGCTCGGGACCGCGCGCGGGTCGTCCAGCGGTGCCAGCTCGACCAGCCAGGCCTGGGGGGTCGGGGCGGCGGACTCCTCTGCCAGGCGGGTCTTGCCGGTGCCGCCCGGGCCTGTGAGCGTGACCAGGCGTGCGCCTTGTAGGTCTGAACGGATGGCGGTCAGTTCGGGTTCCCGGCCTACGAAGGAGTTCAGGCGGGGGCGGAGGTTGCCTGTTCGGGGTGGGGTGGGGGTGGGGGTGCGGGTGGTGGGGGTGCGGGTGGTGGGGGTGCGGGTGGTCGTGGTGGGGGTGGGGGTGGGGGTGGTCGTCGTGGGGGCCTCTGACAGCAACTCCGCGTGCAGCCCTGCCAGTTCCGGGCCCGGGTCCGCCCCGAGGCCGTCCGCCAGCGTGCGGCGGGTCTCCTCGTACGCCGCCAGCGCGTCCGCGCCTCTGCCTGCCGCCCGCAGAGCTCGGATCAGGAGCGCGTGCAAGGGCTCGTCGTACGGGTGCTCCGCGGTGAGTTCCCTCAGTTCCGGTACGAGTTCGAGGGCGCGGCCCAGGCTCAGGTCCGCGCTCACACGCGCGCGGGTCGCCTCCAGGCGCTGTGCCTCGGGGCGGGTGGCCGCCGTGTGATCGGGCAGGTCCGCCAAGGCGGGGCCGCGCCACAGGGCCAGGGCCTCGCGCAGGATGCGGGCCGCCGGGACCGGGTCGTTCATGGCCAGGGCCGTGGTGCCCTCGCGGACCAGGCTCTCGAATACGTACAGGTCGATGTCGGCGCGGGTCGCGGCGAGACGGTAGCCGCCTGCTTCCGAGGTGATCGCTCCCTTGCCGAGTGCTCTGCGCAGGCGGCCTACCAGGGCCTGGAGTGCGGCTGGGGCGTCGGCGGGTGGGTCGTCCGCCCAGACGTCGCCGATGAGGGCGTTCACGGGGGCCGTGTGCGGGGTGTGCAGGGCCAGGGACGTGAGCAGGGCGCGGAGGCGGGGGCCGCCCACGGGTACGGCGTTGCCCTCGTCGTCGTGGGCCTGTGTGGTGCCCAGAATTGTGTACTGCACCTGGGCATTGTCGCCGGTTCGGTGGGGGGCGGGGGTGGATTTTCCCGCCGGGCGCCGTTGCGCATTCTGTACGTGGGTGGGGCGGGGCCGTGTCGGGGTACCTCCTCGGCCGGATTGGTCTCCACGCGTGTTTGCGCCATGGGCGGTCATCCGGCGCTGAGTTCCCGCGGCGTCCTGCGGGGGCACCCCGACACGTCCCCTCCCGTCGCGATGCGTGTGCCGACCGGTGGAACGTCTGGCATTTCGAGTGCCGACCGGTGGAACGTCTGGCATTTCGGGTGCGGCGCCGTCGGCTGTCGCCCCAGCGACGACCCGGGTGCGCCGCCGTCGGGCGGCCCTGCTGCCCGCCGGCTGCCGCCGCTACCGCGCCGCCCCGCCCGCCTTGGGCAATCTGCCTCCCCCAGACTCCGTCCGGGGGGACCCCCAGGGCGGCAGGGTGGGCAAGGCGGCACCCCAGCCCCGGGTACGCCATGCAAAGAGGCCCTCCCGGAAACGCCGAGACGATGGTCCCAGCGCCGGGGCACCACGTAAGCGCGCCCCCGCGAAAACACCGATACGGCACCCCGCCCCGGCGCACCCCGAAAGCAGGCCCGCGCAAAAATCGGCGACCTAGCGGAGCGGACCCGCTCCGAGGGCTCTTTCTGGGACCACGCTGCCCGTGGGGACCGCACGCGCGCGGGCGGGCGTGCCCGTCCAGCAGGTGCCGCGGCGCGACAGCAGGCGGCGCAGCCACAGTTCCAGGGCGACCAGGTCCGCGAGGCCGTCCAGGGGCAGGGGCTCACCGTCGGCCGCCGCGCGCAGCGCCTTGCGGACGACGCGGGCCTCGACCAGGCCCGTCTGCGCGAGCAGCGGCGTATCGAAGAGGGCGATCAGATTGTCCGCCGCCACTCGCAGACCGGTGCGGGCCGCCGCGGCCGAGGACGCGTGGGAGGTGGCCCCCCAGCCGGGCGGCAGGTCGGCGACGCCCGCGCCCTCCAGGACCGTACGCAGGATCGTCGCGCGGGCACCCGGCTGGACGCGCAGGGTCTCGGGAAGGGCGCGGCAGGCGCGGACCACCTGGTTGTCGAGGAACGGGGCGTGCAGGCGCTGGAAGCGGATCTCCGCGGCCTGTTCGAGGATGCGGAGGTCCGCCGCGTGCCGGGCCAGGGCGGCGCGGGCTCTGAATTCACCGGGCCGTTGGCCGGGGCCCGGACCCGGGCGGGTCGTTCCCAGTTGAAGGCGAACCGATACTTCTCGGAGGGCCTCGCCGGTCAGCCAACGCGCGGCCGGGCCCGGTCTCGCCCACGTGAGCGCGGCGAGGGACGCTCCGACGGCGCCGCCCGGCTCGTCGAAGCTGCGCTGCAGGAGCCGGTCCGCCAACGTCTCCATGCCCGCCTTGTAGGGCGTACGCGCCAGCTTGCGGGCCGCGCCGTACACGCGCGCGGGCACCGTGAACGAACCGTCCGCCTTCGTGAGCGCCGCTACCGGGCGCACCATGTGGCGGCGACGGCGGTCCATCAGGAGGTCGGTGAGCCGGGCCGGGTGTGCGTCCAGGACCTGGCGTGCCCCGTAGCCCGTGAAGTGGTCGGCGCTTCCGGAGGTGAGGCGTGCGCGGTGCCGCGCCGCCGTGACGAGGGTGGGGCTCGGCTCGTCGGTGAGCGGGCCGTCCAAGTCGGCGTAGGGCAGCGCTTCTTCACCTGCCGCTACTACGACGTGGTGCAGGCGTGGGTTCGCCGCGATCGCCCCCGCCCGTTCGAGTTCCGCTTCGTGGTTGGTCGTTGTCGTGGAGATGTCGTTGAAGGTCACCGCCAGCAGGCGCTCGCCCGCTCCCGTGCCGTGGCCCAGGACCGTGCCGGGCAGGCCGGGCAGGCCGGCCGCGAGGAGGGCGAGGGTGCCGGACGCGGGGCCGCCCGAGAGGTCCGCGCCGATGCCGGGCACGGGCATGCCGCGGGCGGCGCGCCGCTCGGCGGGGCCCATGCCGGGCACGGGTCCGGGGTCCAGGTCGGTGCCTGGCATGTGCCGGGGCGCGGCGAGCCGGGTCCGTACGGCGTCCACGAGGGCGTCCCGTACGCCGTCCACGGCGCTGACGGGGTCGACGGGGCCCGCACCCACCGCGAGGGACGCCACGGCCTCGTACCCGGCGATCTCGCGGGCGCCGGCCCGCAGGATCAGCGCGTGTCCTGGCGGGATGCGCCGGACGCCCTGGTACGGCGTCGAGTCGTGCAGCGCCTCCGGGACGTCGGGGGTGGCGAGCAGCGCGGCGAGATGGCCCACGTCGAGGCCGGCCTCGATGAGGTCCGCGAGGGGGAGGGCGGCGGTGGCGTAGGCCGTGCCGCCCGCCCAGGGGGTGTAGAAGACCGGGCGGGCGCCGGCCAGGTCACCGATCACCATGACGCGGCGGCCCACCTGAACGACGGCCGTGTAGCTGCCCGGCCAGTTGGTGAGGTGGCGCAGGGCGCCGCCGCGCGCGGCGAAGAGTCCGACGCGCAGTTGTTCGTCGGAGGCGCCGCACACGCCGAGGACCGCGATCCGCGTGTGGTCGTCGACCTTGACGATGCGCACCTCGTCGGGACGCCAGTCGCCGACCGCCCAGAGCGGGTCGGGATCACCCCACAGGAGGTGGGAGCCGACCGGATGTACCGTTTCGCCGTTCGCTCCCATGGCGCCCGCGGACTCGAAGGAAACAGGTCCGGCGGTGGTACTGCTCCATCCCACCAACCACCGCATCGCCGCCTCCACAAGCTGTGGACAACCAAGGGTTCCCCATGCTGCCACGAAGGAGGCGCCGAAGAGGGGCCAAGTGGGGAGCGGAACTCGTCGTACGCTCCCCTTAATGCGCCCCTTTCGAGCCGTAGTTGAACCGTGGCACCACCACGGCAACGTAGGACGACAGGGTCGGGATTCGGCCAAATCGGCTGCTGTTGGCCGGAGCTGAACACCCCGCTTCGGCCACAGCGCGCAACGCACAGTCCGGGAGGCGCACTTCGCCTCCCGGACCGGTCCGCCGCCCGCGGGGATGTAGGCGGCGGTGTCCCCCAGCCCACTGGATCCAGTACAGCGGGCCGACCCACGCAGGTTCCATGCAAGCGCCACCCCCATGCCCGAGTAAGAGCGCACGCACGGGCGCACGGCACCACACCAGGAGCACACGGTCACAGGGCGTGGCCTGCGCCGTATTTCCACGCGGACAACAATCTCGCCATCCGGAACTACGCCACTTAACGCTTGGGATCCGGCGAACTACGCTGGGTGTACGAATGCCGCGCGGTTATGCCAGGCCGCCATGGCCTGCGAGGTGCCGGCGCGGCAGCCGTCTGTGGTCGAGGGGTGGCGCATGTCCAGGGAGCTACGCGGACCGAACGAGAAACTCGGCGCCGTCCTCGCCCTCGCGGGAATCAGTAACGCGGGGCTGGCGCGTCGTGTCAACGACCTTGGCGCGCAGCGCGGGTTGACCCTTCGCTACGACAAGACATCGGTGGCGCGGTGGGTGTCGAAGGGCATGGTGCCGCAGGGCGCCGCCCCGCACCTCATCGCGGCCGCCATCGGGCAGAAACTCGGCAGGCCCGTGCCGCTGCACGAGATCGGTCTGGCCGACGCGGACCCCGCGCCCGAGGTGGGCCTCGCCTTTCCGCGCGACGTACGGGCGGCGGTGAAAGCCGCGACGGAGCTGTACCGGCTCGACCTCGCCGGGCGCCGGGCGGGCAGTGGCGGTATCTGGCAGTCCCTGGCCGGTTCTTTCGCGGTGAGCGCGTACGCGACGCCCGCCTCGCGGTGGCTGATAACACCGGCCGACTCTTCGGTCGCCCGCGAGGCGCACACCACCGAGGAGGGCTCACCCCAGAAGGTCGGCCACAGCGACGTACTGAAACTGCGGGAGGCCGCGGAGGACGCGAGGCGCTGGGACTCCAAGTACGGGGGCGGCGACTGGCGTTCGTCGATGGTGCCCGAGTGCCTGCGGGTCGAGGCGGCACCGCTGCTGCTCGGCGCGTACTCGGACGATGTGGGGCGTTCCTTGTTCGGCGCCTCGGCCGAACTGACACGGCTCGCCGGGTGGATGGCGTTCGACACCGGGCAGCAGGAGGCGGCGCAGCGGTACTACATCCAGGCGCTGCGCCTTGCACGGGCGGCCGCGGACGTGCCGCTGGGCGGTTACGTACTCGCCTCCATGTCGCTGCAGGCCACCTACCGCGGGTTCGGGGACGAGGGCGTCGACCTCGCGCAGGCCGCCGTGGAGCGCAATCGGGGCCTCGCGACCGCGCGCACCATGAGCTTCTTCCGGCTCGTCGAGGCACGCGCCCACGCGCGCGCCGGTGACGCGCAGGCGGCGGGAGCCGCGCTGCGGGCCGCCGAGGGCTGGCTGGAGCGGTCCCGGGACGGCGACAGCGATCCTTCTTGGCTGGGCTTCTACTCCTACGACCGGTTCGCCGCGGACGCCGCCGAGTGCTACCGGGACCTGAAGGCGCCCCGGCAGGTGCGCAGGTTCACGGAGCAGGCGCTGTCGCGGCCCACCGAGGAGTTCCAGCGCTCGCACGGCTTACGCCTCGTGGTGTCGGCGGTGGCCGAGCTGGAGTCGGGGAACCTGGACGCCGCGTGCGAGCAGGGGACCCGCGCCCTGGAGGTCGCGGGACGCATCTCGTCCGCGCGGACCACGGAGTACGTGAAGGACCTGCTGCACCGCCTGGAGCCGTACGGCGACGAGCCGCAGGTGGTCGAGTTGCGGGAGCGGGCCCGGCCGCTCCTGATGGCACCGGCCTGATCCGGACGACACGGACGGCACCGGCCTGATCCGGAGGGCCGACCTCGGGCCGTGCCCCTTGTCCCGCATGGATTGTCAGTGGCGTCGGGCAAGATGCAGGGCAGGAGGTGAGGTCCGGTGAGGACGGCTGCGTACGACGGGGATGTGCTGGTGGTCGGCGGCGGGATCGTCGGGCTCGCCACCGCGTATGCCGTCTCGCGCGCCGCACCGGGCACGCGCGTCGTCGTCCTGGAGAAGGAATCGGGCCCGGCCAGGCACCAGACGGGGCGCAACAGCGGGGTGATCCACAGCGGGGTCTATTACCGGCCCGGCTCGCTCAAGGCGCGGTTCGCGGCGCGCGGCGCCGCCGAGATGGTCAAGTTCTGCGTGGAGTACGGGATCGCGCACGCGGTCACCGGAAAGCTGATCGTCGCCACGGACCGGGACGAGCTGCCCCGCCTGCACGCGCTCGCCCAGCGCGGCAGGGAGAACGGGATCGCGGTGCGTGAGCTCGGTCCCGCGCAGATCCAGGAGTACGAGCCCGAGGTGCGGGGCCTGGCCGCCATCCACGTGGCGAGCACCGGCATCGCCGACTACCGCGCGGTCGCCGAGCACCTCGCGGAGGCGTCCGGCGCCGACATCCGGTACGGGGCGGACGTCGTACAGATCGACCGGCGGCCCGCGCTGGGGGTCGCCGCCCGGACCGCCGCCGGGGACGTCGTCCGCGGCAAGGTCCTCGTCAACTGCGCGGGGCTGCGCTGCGACCAGGTCGCCCGGCTCGCCGGGGACGGCCCGGGGATGCGCATCGTGCCGTTCCGCGGCGAGTACTTCGACCTGGCCAGACCCGAGCTGGTGCGCGGGCTCGTGTACCCGGTGCCGGATCCGGCGTTCCCCTTCCTCGGCGTGCATCTGACGCGCGGCATCGAAGGCAGCGTCCACGTCGGGCCGAACGCGGTGCCCGCGCTCGCCAGGGAGGGGTACGACTGGGGCGTCGTGCGGCCCCGGGAGCTGGCGGGGACGCTGGCCTGGCCCGGCTCGTGGCAGGTCGCGCGGCGCCATTGGCGGTACGGGGCCGGGGAGCTGCTGCGTTCCGCGTCGAAGCGCGCGTTCACCGACGCGGTGCGCCGGCTGGTGCCCGCGGTCACGCCGGACGACCTGATCGCGGCGCCCGCAGGGGTGCGGGCGCAGGCGGTGCTGCGGGACGGGACGCTGGTCGACGACTTCCTGATCCGGGAGGGCGCCCGCACGGTCCATGTGCTGAACGCGCCGTCCCCCGCGGCGACGGCCGCCCTGCCCATCGGCAGGGAGGTGGCCCGCCGGGCTCTCGACGCGCTCGGCCCGGTCTAGGACCTGTCCGAGCCCCCGGCGCGGCGCCCCGCACCCCGGCCGTGCCGCGAACCCGTAAAATCGCCCCCACTGTGTCTGAGTCCGAATCGCCCAAGCCCCCCGCCCCGCCCGTGCGCCCGAACGAGCCGCGCTTCCCCGACGGGCCGCGGCCCGACCCGGCCGGATCGCACTTCGAGCGGCGTATCCGCAGCTTCCAGCCGCGCCGCAGCAGGGTCAGCCTCACGCAGGCCGACGCGTTGCAGCGGCTGTGGTCCCGGTGGGGCCTGGACATCGACGGGCAGCGCGTCCTCGATCTCGCCGAGCTCTTCCCCGGCCTCGACCGGGTCGTCCTGGAGATCGGCTTCGGCATGGGCGAGGCCACGGCGCAGATGGCGGCCGATGACCCGTCGACGGGCATCCTCGCGGTCGACGTCCACACACCGGGCCAGGGCAATCTGCTGAACCTGGCCGAGCGCGGCGGCATGACGAACGTACGGGTGGCCAACGGCGACGCGATCATCCTGCTGCGCGCGATGCTGCCCGACGACAGCCTCGACGGGCTGCGCGTCTACTTCCCCGACCCGTGGCCGAAGGCGCGGCACCACAAGCGCCGGCTGATCCAGCCGGAGTTCCTGGACCAGGTGGCCGGGCCGCTCAGGCCCGGAGCGCTGGTGCACTGCGCGACGGACTGGGAGGAGTACGCGGAGCAGATGCTCGAGGTGCTCACCGCCCACCCCGACTACGAGAACACCCGGCCCGACGGGGGCTTCGCGCCACGTCCCGCGTTCCGCCCGCTGACCCGCTTCGAGGGCCAGGGTCTGGACAAGGGGCACGTGGTGCACGACCTGCTGTTCCGCCGCCGGTAGCGAGAAGGGACCTGGGCCCCGTCGCGGCCCGCCGCATCCCTCGTTAGGGTCAACGAGTGGCTTCGTATCCCGGCTGCCCGCCTCACCAGGACCCCGCCCCCGGCACCCGGCCGGCCGGCGCGGTTCCGCATCCCCGCTGGTGGGAACGGAAAGGTGTGCGGGCCGCTGGTCTCGCCACGCTGCTCGCGCTGTCCGGCGCGGTCATCGCGGCGCTGGTGCGGGAGCAGACCGGCACGGAGGGTTTCCTGGTCGGGCTCGGCCTGGCCGTGCTGCCCGTGCCGCTGCTGATATCCGCGTTCCGCTGGCTGGACCGGGTGCGGCCCGGGCCCTGGCGGAACCTGCTCTTCGCCTTCGCCTGGGGCGCCTGCGCGGCGGCCCTGATAGCGATCGTCGCGAACAGTTTCGCGACCCGCTGGATCGAGACCGCCACCGCCGACCCGACCGGCGCCGACACTCTCGGCGCCACCGTCATAGCCCCCGTCGTGGAGGAGTCCGCGAAGGCCGCGGCCGTGCTGCTCGTCTTCCTGTTCCGCAGACGGGACTTCACCGGCATCGTCGACGGCGTGGTGATCGCCGGGGTCACCGCGACCGGCTTCGCGTTCACCGAGAACATCCTGTATCTGGGCAACGCGTTCGGCACCGACCAGCTGACCGGCACGGGCCCCGGCCTGACCTCGGTGACGGCGGCGACGTTCTTCGTGCGCATCGTGATGTCGCCGTTCGCGCACCCGCTGTTCACGGTGCTCACCGGCATCGGTTTCGGGATCGCCGCGGTCATGGCGCCCGACCGCGGCCGGGTCCGCCGCGTGCTCCTGCCGCTCGCCGGGCTGCTCGCCGCGATGGGCATGCACGCGTTCTGGAACGGCTCGTCGTCCTTCGGCGAGTACGGGTTCTTCGCGGTGTACGCGGCGTTCATGGTGCCGGTGTTCGGCCTCGTCACCTGGCTCGCGGTGTACGTACGCCACCGCGAGCTGCGCACAGTGAGAGATGAACTGCCCGCCTATGTCGCCGCGGGCTGGCTCGCGCCGCCCGAGCCGTTCGCCCTCGGCTCGCTCAAGGCCCGCCGCCTGGCCCGGGAGTACGCCGCGTACTACGGAGGCAAGGAGGCGGAGACGGCGGTCGCCGAGTACGAGCGGTACGCGACGTCGCTCGCGCTGCTCAGGCGCCGCGGCCACAAGGGCCGGGCCGGCGCCGATTTCGTCGTACGGGAGCGGGAGTTGCTCGACGCGCTGTGGGAGCGGCGCGGCTACGCGCGGTCCGCGCTCGCCTACGCCTCCCAGGTCGCGGCCCCGATGTGGCGGCCGCCGGTGTACGCGGGACCGATGCCGCAGGGACCCGCGTACAACCCGTACCGCTACTGAGGCCCTTCCAAGACGTCAGGCGGAGGCCGTCGTGAGGCGGCCGAGCTCCGCGTCCGTGAGCTCCAGGTCCGCGACCGCGAGCAGCGCGGGCAGCTGCTCGACCGTGCGCGCGGACGCGATCGGCGCCGCCACGGTGGGCTGCGCGGCGAGCCAGGCCAGGGCGACCGTGGCGATCTCGGCGCCGCGGGCCCCCGCGATCTCGTCGAGGGCGGTCAGCACCTGTCGGCCGCGCTCGGTCTCCAGGTGCTTGGCCGCGCCTCCGGCCCGCGCGCTGTCGACCGTGACGCCGGGCCGGTACTTGCCGGTCAGGAAGCCGGCGGCCAGCGCGTAGTACGGGACGGCGGCGAGCCCGGCGCGGGAGGCGATGTCCTGCCGGGCGCCCTCGTACGTGTCGCGTGAGACGAGGTTGTAGTGGGGCTGGATCGCGACGTACCGGGCGAGGCCCTCGCGGTCGGAGAAGTCGAGGGACTCCTGGAGGCGCTCGGGCGAGATGTTCGACGCGGCGATGTTGCGCACCTTGCCCGCCTTCACGAGCTCGTCGAGCGCGCCGATGATCTCCTCGACGGGGATCGTCTCGTCGTCGTCGAAGTGCGTGTAGTACAGGTCGATGTAATCGGTGCCCAGGCGCGTGAGGGAGGCGTCGGCTGCGGCCTTGATGTTGGCGCCGCGCAGGCCCTTGAAGTCGGGGTGGCGGGCGACCTTGGTGGCGATGACGACGTCGTCGCGGTTGCCGCGGGCCTTGACCCACTTGCCGATGACGGTCTCCGACTCACCGCCCTTGTTCCCCTCGATCCAGGCCGAGTACGAGTCCGCCGTGTCGATGAAGTTGCCGCCCCCGGCGGTGTAGGCGTCGAGCACCGCGAAGGAGGCGGCCTCGTCGGCGGTCCAGCCGAACACGTTCCCGCCGAGGGAGAGCGGGAAGACCTCCAGGTCGGAGGAGCCGAGCTTGCGCAGTGCGGGAGAAGAAGTCATGCCCGACTTCAACGCCCCTACGGAACCTGGTATTCCGGACACGGTGTTCCGTACCCGTGTTCCGTACCCGTGTTCCGCAGGGGCGGACAGGGCTCAGGGAGTGAGGCCCTTGCCGCGCAGCCACACCGCCGGGTCGATGCCGGTGGCGTCCCCGCCGGGGTGGACCTCCAGGTGGAGGTGGGGCCCGGTGACATTGCCGGTGGCGCCGACGCGGCCGATGACGTCGCCGGTGGAGACCTTCTGTCCGGCGCTGACGTTGAGCGAGGACTGGTGGCAGAACCACAGCTCGGTGCCGTCGTCGAGGGTGATGATCGTGCGGTAGCCGTACGCGCCCGCCCAGCCGGCCTCGGTGACGGTGCCGCTGTGGACGGCGTAGATCGGCGTACCCGTGGAAGCCGCGAAGTCGAGGCCCGTGTGGTAGCCGGAGGACCACATGGATCCGGGCTGCCCGAAGGTGCCGGTGATGGTGTACGAGGCGACGGGGAGCTTGAAGCTCTTGGCCAGCTTGGCGAGGCGCTCGGCCTCGGCCTTCTTCTTGGCCTCCTCCGCCGCCTTCTTCTTGTCGGCGGCGGCCTTGGCCTCGGCCTTCTCCTGCTTCGCCGACGCTTCCTCGGCGGCCTGCTCGGCGGCGGCCTTCTGAACCGCGGCCTGCGCCGTGGCGTCGGCGGCGTTCTGCTGGGTCTCGGCCTGCTGCATGATGCGGGCGCGCAGCGTCTCGCCCGCGTCCGACTGCCCGTTGCCCACCGTGGTGAGCGGGGTGGCCGAGGCGGCGCCGGACGAGGAGTCGGAGCCGTCGGATATGAGCGCACCCACGCCGGGCAGCGACTTCGCCTCGGGCAGCGAGTCCTTGACCGCCGAGAGGTCGGGCATGGAGATGTGGACGGCGGGCTTGCCGCCCTGCGCGCTGGCGATGCCGCCCGCGCCGACGGCGGCGATCACGCCGACACCGAGGACCGTGGAGCTGCGCGCGAGGCCGCCGCGCTGCCGGGCTACGCGGTGTTTGCCGCGGACGGGACGGACGGACTCCTCGGTGGGATTCCACTCCTCCCAGGTCTCCTGCTCGACACCGAACCCGCCATCGGCGGGGTCGGCGGAGAATCCGGAGAACTCGGGGGCAGGGCGGTTCGACGCCACGGGGGCGCTCTCCTTTCCTTCCTTCTCGCCTACCGGGTTAGCTGACGGGTTCGGAGCAGGAAGGTCTCCTACGAGCACGTCCGGCGCCCGAAAAGCGACGGAACGATGCCTGATTCACCCCAAGTTGGTGGTTCCCCGGCTCCCTTTCGGGATTAAGCGTGTGCGCACGGAGCCGTCGCTAGTGACGGCTGGGACGACCGCGCTGCGTTATCGAACGTTAATAGACAGCCGACAGTAATTCCAAGCCGTTCCCATTGATCGTTCACGTTCACGGCCTGGACTTAACGGGGCACGAGCGGGCGCAATCGGGCGAGTTGACCGCCGGTTCCGGCGCATCCCAAACCCGTCAGTTTCTGACGTAGTGTCAATTGTTATGCGCAGTGGTGTCGTGCGGT
Source organism: Streptomyces sp. NPDC102467 (assembly GCF_044765445.1). NCBI lineage: Bacteria > Bacillati > Actinomycetota > Actinomycetes > Kitasatosporales > Streptomycetaceae > Streptomyces > Streptomyces sp. NPDC102467. The sequence goes on from NZ_JBIWKA010000008.1 coordinate 23,232, forward strand.
CACCCCTCGTGACATCGATCAAGGACGCCGTACGGCGAGCAGCGCCATGTCGTCACTGGCGCCGCCCCCGGTGTGCAGGCGTACCTCTTCGGCCAGCGTCGCGAGAAGCTCCCCCGGCCCAGGGAAGACGCGGCCGGCGAGCCGGGCCGCGGGGTCGTAGAAGACGCCCCTCGCGTTCCGCGCCTCGGAGAGCCCGTCGGTGAAGAGCAGCAGCGTCGCCGCGGGCGGGAAGCCGGCCTCGGTGGCCCGGTCCGGCCAGGAGCCGAGCTCGCCCAGGCCGAGCGGCAGCGCCGCCTCGGCGGGCTCGATCACCTGGACCGTGCCGTCGCCGAGCACCACGATCGGCTCGGGATGCCCGCGGTTCAGGATGCGCAGGACGTCGCCGCCGTGCGGGATCTCGGCGAGCACCGCGGTGGTGAAGCCCTCGAAGTCGTCGATGCCGCGGCGCCGGCCGCCCTCCCGGGCCAGCGCCCGCTCCAGGCGCTGGGCGACCGCCTCCAGGCTGCCCTCCTGCTCGGCGGCCTCACGGAACGCGCCGATGACGACGGCCACGGCGGCGACCGCACCCATGCCCTTCCCGCGTACGTCCCCGACCACGAGCCGCACGCCGTGCGGAGTGTCCTGCACCGCGTACAGGTCGCCGCCGATGAACGCGTCGGCCTGCGCCGCCTCGTACCGGGCCGCGATGGCCAGGCCGCCGATCCGCCCGGCCGGCTCCGGCAACACCGCGAGCTGGGCCGCCTCCGCGATCTGCCACGCCGAGGCGAGTTGCTCGTCGCCGCGGCGCACGATCCGGTTGATGAAGCAGGCCAGGACGCACACCGTGGCCACGGTGGCCATCTCGGTGTAGACGTCGGAGTGGAACGAGTATCTGAGGTGTACGGCGACGATGGCGCCGATCGAGACGGCCCCGGCCATGATCGTGCTGCCCAGCGAGAAGAACGGGGCGACGACCAGGGGCGCCGCGCTGAACAGGGGAGACCCTGCGAACCCGGACGGCGTGCAGTACTCGTAGACCGCACCGCCGACGATCAGCAGCAGGGGCAGCACGCGGAGAAAGGCACGCGTGGCGACGGAATCCGCCCCGAGTCCGTGCCGCCCTCCTCGCTGCCCCACCACTTGTCTCCCGCCACGTCCGCGGCCGATACCCGGCGTCTCACCAAGGGTTCCCGGAAGGCGGGCCGGGGGCGAGCATTACTGCTCCGTCCGGGTCAATCCCGTAAAGCCACCGAGGCCCGCAAACAGGCAGAGGCCGGAATCTCGAAAGATTCCGGCCTCTGCCTTCAGTAGCGGGGACAGGATTTGAACCTGCGACCTCTGGGTTATGAGCCCAGCGAGCTACCGAGCTGCTCCACCCCGCGGCGATGAATGCAACACTACGCCATCCGGGACGGTGAAAGCCAATCGCTCCCCGCGGCCACGGCGGCGGCCGCTATGCGGCCTGCGCGTGCGTGAGCGTTTCCCATGCCACGAACAAATCGTCCGTGCCCTCGGGCCGCTGCTGCCGGGTGAGTTTCTCGGTCTCCGGAAGCTCCATCCCGAGGCGTCCCCGGAGATGGCTGAGCGCCACTTCGGTGTCGGGCCCCATGTCCCGCTGCACCTTGCCACCGCACAGCCAGGCCGGGGCGGTGGCGCCGAGCTGGTACTTGGAGTGGAACTCCAGCGCCGCCGCGAGCCGGTCCTTCACCTCTCCGTACAGGTCGAGGCCCTGGTGCCAGGCGGTCTCGGCGATGTGGGAGGTCGCGGCGAGCGAGTAACTGGCGTGCTTGAAGTTGCGGCAGGTTTCCTGGGCGAGCCCGTCCTTGAACGTCTTCTGCCCGAACCAGTACGTCTGTAGCTTCTGCGGGGTGTCGATGTCACTGCCCGCGGGCCGCACCGGCAGCGGCCCGTCGGAGGAGAGGTAGAAGTACGCGGGGACGCGGGTCCTGAAGTGCTGCACGGCCTGGTCGAAGGCGGCCCGGTCGTTCAAGTGGACCGCCACGCTCATGGTGGCGTCGGCCATGACCAGGTCCCAGTTGCCGTTGAAGTCGGCGGAACCGCCGCGCACCCCGGGCAGGTAGGCGTCGCGCAGCATCCGCTGGAACTTCAGCTCCTGGCCGTCGGGCCAGCCGTCGTACGTGTACTGCATCAGCTCGGCGGCCTTCGCCCACGACGTGGCGGCCCAGGCGGTCTGCAGCCCGGCGTTGCCCTCGGTGTGCCGCTTCACCGTGCCCGCCCAGGCGTCCAGGATCTGCACGGCCTTGACGGCGTGGGCCTTGTCACGGGTGATGTTCCAGAGCAGCGCCTGGGTGTAGGCGGCGATGGCGTCCTCGCGCTCCTCCACGCAGCCCTGGCCCGGCCGGGTGTCGGGCGGGCACCGAACGACGGCGTACGGCTTCGCCTTGTAGTCGAGGGCGGCGTACTTGCTCGTGCTCATCTCCTTGTACGCCGACAGCCACGGCTCTTCCTTACGGGCGACGTGGTCGCGGACGGCCGTCAGCTGCGCCGTGCCGACCAGCACGCCGGGGTGCGCGAAGGCGTGGCCGGCGGGGCGGGTGTCGGGGTGTGCCGCGACGTCCGCGGCGGTGCCGGCCGACGAGCCGCACGCCGCGACGGCGCCCATCAGAGCCGGGACGAGGAACCCCAGCGATACGTTGCGCGCCCGCCTGCCCGCTGCCATGCCATACCTCGCCATGCCTCCGGTACCTCCGGTTCGGTCACTGGCAGCGTGACCCGTGCGGGCCGGCGGCGCAGGATCTGTTGCGCCGGTCGGGAGCCCGGCCACCCGGCCGTCGCACGGTCCTGTCGCACGGCCGACCGGCGTTTAGACCTGTCGAGTGGGGGGCTTCCTTGTCCCGTGTCCGCCATGTCCTGCGTGCAGTTATGGAGACATGACCTCAACTCGACGAGTTATCACCGCGGTTCTGCTCGCAGTCGGCTCCACCGCGATCGCCGCACCGGCCGCGGGGGCCGCCACGCTGCCCGACCCGTCCAGCAACATGATCTCCCCCACCGCGACGCTGGACGCGGTCTCCACCATGGCCGTGCCCGCCGCGCACCGCGACGAGGTGCCCCGTACGGCCGAGCAGCTCCAAGGCCTCAACCAGTTGAACAAGCTGAGCGAGCTGCACCAGGTCACGGACCTGGTGGCGCCGGTCACCAACCTGCTCGGCAGCTGACCAGGGCATCCGGACACGCGTGAGGGGCAGCTGCGCTCAGCAGCTGCCCCTCAGGTGTGTCAGTGGTTCTGCACGCCGTTGCCCGCGAGGACCGGGATGTCGTCCAGGATGTGCGACAGCGGCTCGTCTTCCTTGGCCTGCGTCGCGTTCTCCGAGCACTGCTGGTTCTGCGGGGCCGACAGGACCGGGATGTCCTGGACGCCGACGTTGACCAGACCCACGATGTTCTGGACGTTCGCCTTGACCGGCAGGCCGACACAGAGCTTGTTCAGCGTGCCCTGGACCAGGGTGAGCTGCGGGCTCTGGTCCCCCTTGGCAGAGGAGTTGCCGTACGCCTGCTGGGCGCCGTTGCCGCTGGCCGACGTGGTGGCCCCGTCGTCACCGATGGCCAGAGCCTGGGGAGCAGCCACCGCCGACAGGCCGGCGACGGAAGCGGCAATCGTTGCGGTTGCCCACAGCTTCTTCATGCGAATTCCCTTCATGAGCGAACTCCGTTACGGAGCTACGCATAGACAACTGGCCAGGATTGCGACAGTTGCGAACCCTGACCCATTCGGCGTAATACCTGCGAACTACGCGAGCACTCGAAAAACAAAGTTGGGCCGCCGGTCCCGGCGGCCCAACGCGTACGGCATACGGATCAGTGGTTACCGGTTCCGTTGCCGGAAAGGACCGGGATGTCGTCCAGGATGTGCGACAGCGGCTCGTCACCCTTGGCCTGCGTCGAGTTCTCGACACACTGCTGGTTCTGCGGGGCCGACAGGATCGGGATGTCCTGGACGCCGACGTTGACCAGACCCACGATGTTCTGAAGGTTCGCCTTGGCGGGCAGACCGATGCAGGGCTTGTTCAGGGAACCCTGGATGAGCGCCATCTGCGGGCTCATGTTGCCGTACGTGGACGAGTTGCCGTACGACTGCGACGCGTGGTTGCCGCTGAACGAGGTCGTCGGACTGTCGTCCCCGATCGCCAGCGCCTGGGGCGCCGCCGCCGCGGAGATGCCGACGAGAGACGCGGTGACAGCGGCAGCCGCCACAGCCTTCTTCATCATGAGGGATTCCCTTCAGTTGTTTCCGAGAGCATCCGTATCAACTGCGCGCGGGCTGATTTGGTTGCCCGAATTCACTCGGACGGGGAATCGCGCGCCGTGCGGATAATCAGACTCTCGGCGCAACGGGTGAACCTGCGGAACCATCGCGTTCCCGGGGAGTTGTTCCTTTCGCAGTAACCGGTGCCTGTCAGAAAAGGAACAGAAAAATGCTCAAGAAGGCTATGACTGCAGCAGCAGTCGCCGTCTCCGTCGTCGGTATCTCCGCCGCGGCCGCGCCCACGGCGCTCGCGATCGGTAACGACGGCGGCACCACCTCCGCCAGCGGCAACGGCGCGTCGCAGGCTTTCGGTAACTCCTCGACCGACGGCGACATGAGCCCGCAGCTCAGCCTGGTCCAGGGTTCGCTGAACAAGCCCTGTGTCGGCCTGCCGGTCAAGGCGAACATCCAGAACATCGTGGGTCTGGTCAACGTCGGCGTCCAGGACATCCCGATCCTGTCGGCCCCGCAGAACCAGCAGTGTGTCGAGAACTCGACGCAGGCCAAGGGCGACGAGCCGCTGTCGCACATCCTGGACGACATCCCGGTCCTCTCCGGCAACGGTACGCAGAACGGCTGATCAGCCACTGCGCACCCGGCCCGGGCCGTCCGCATCCTTCAACTGCGGGCGGTTCGGGCCTTTTTATCGCGAGTCACTTCCTCGGCAAAAAGGAGAAAGACATGTCTGTCAAGAAGAGCGCCGCCATCGTGGCCGGTGCGGTCATGGCCCTCGGTATGGCGGCCCCGGCGTTCGCCGACTCCGGCGCGCAGGGTGCGGCCGTGGGCTCCCCTGGCGTCCTCTCGGGCAACCTCGTGCAGGTTCCCGTGCACATCCCGGTGAACCTCTGCGGCAACACCGTCGACGTCATCGGCCTGCTGAACCCCGCCTTCGGCAACCCCTGCGCCAACGACTGACGCGGGAACCGCAGTTCGTCCCCCGGCCGACCCTGGATGCCTCCGAGCGCCAGGGTCGGCTTCGAATTTCGAGCAGGAAAGGAAAACGCATTGAAGCAGGCACTGAGAATCGGGGCGGTGGCGGCTGCGGCGGCGACCGGCATTCTGTCCATGACCGGGGGCAGCGCGATCGCCGGGACCGGCAGTACGGGGCAGTCGGGCGGTTCTCCCGGCGTGCTGTCGGGCAATTCGGTCGCGGCCCCCGTGGCGGTCCCGGTCAATCTCTGTGGCAACTCCGTCGACGCGGTGGGCGTAGGGAATCCGGCGTTCGGCAACACATGCAAGAACGACGGGCACTCCCACGCCGTCGCTTCCTCGGTCAGCCACCCGCGGGCGGGCGGGTACGGCGACGACACGACCGAACACGCTCCGGCCAGGGCACGCACGCGCGCGCCCCACACCGACACGCCTGCCGCCACCGCTACCGGGAGCTCGACGCAGTCCGGAGGTGTCCTGGCGGGCAACTCCGTGCAGGCCCCTGTGAACGTCGGCCTGAATCTGTGCGGCGACACCGTCGATGTGGTGGGCGCGCTCAACCCCGCCATGGGCAACTCCTGTGCCAACGGGGGGCACACGACTACGACACCGGGGTCTTCGGAGGACGAGGTGCCGCCGGCTCCGCACGAGGGGCACGAGGGACACGAGGGGCCGTCTTCGCCGCCCGCCGACCGAGCCCTTCCCGGTGCGCACGACGCCGGCGAGGTCGACGCGGTCAGCCGTCGGGCAGTACCGATGACGGGGGCGACGGCCGTCCTCCGGGCGCCGGTGGCGCAGGAGCGGCTCGCCGACACGGGAGTCGACCAGAACGTCCTGGGGGCCGCGGCCGCCGGCGCCGGACTCCTGGTCGGCGGCGGAATCCTGTATCGCAGGGCCCGCACGGCACGTCGCTGAGTGTCGGGCCGGGAAGAGCTACGCCAACGCTCTTCCCGGCCCACAGAGGACACCGCGGATACGAGCTGCCTTCCATCGGCGTGCAGCCGACGGCTGGAGGAAGACAGCGCGGCCGTCCTCATGACAGGCGACAGTGGACCACCGGGCCGCGGGCTCTGAAGAACCGGTTCACCCGTTTGCCCGCCGTGTCACCCCATCGAGCCCCATCGAGCCCCGTAGAGCCCGCCGCCTGTCGCGTCAGCTGTCGGATGCGACCGCCACGGGGGCCGGCGCGGCCTTCCGGCCGGGCGGCACCGCGGAACCGCCCCGCCAGGGCTGCCGCCTCAGGTACCGCTCGACCCCGTCGACCAGGGTGGGCGCGGTGTAGGTCGCTCCGTGGACGAAGCGCATCGCCGGGCCGAAGTCGGGCGTCGTCACGAGTCCTGCGAGAAAGAGACCCGGGCAGGCGGACGCGAAGCCCCGGGCCACCCGTGGTGTCTCCTCGGGGCGGGCCAGCATGTCCCTCACCCGGGGTGCGAGCAGCGTCATCCGCGCGCAGGTCGCCTGGAATCCCGTGGCCGCGATGACGTGATCGGTCTCGAAGTCCTCCATGCCGTGCGGGGAGCCCACCGCGCGCAGGTGGATCCGCCCCGATGACGGCCTCGCGTCCACCAGCGTCCGCCCCATCCGGATGTCGATGGCGGCGGCCCGCACCCGGTCCCGGACCCACCAGGCGCCCGCGGGCCCGAGCGCGGTCGTGGCGATGGCGGCCCGGGTGCGTTCCGGCAGCTTGCTGAACGCCCCCGGCCGCTCGGCGTAGAACCAGTTGCGCCAGCCGCAGCCGAGTCCGCTGTGCGGGGCACGCAGGCTCTTGTGCCAGGGGCGCACCCAAGGTGGCGGGACGTCGTTCCAGTCCAGCTGCGCCGCGCGCGCGACGATCCGCACCCGGGTCTGCTGTTCGGCGAGGAGCGCCGCGATCTCGAGCGCGGCCTGCCCCGCTCCGACGACCGTGACGTCCGAGCCCCTGAACCGGCCGAGGTCGTTGTGCCGGCTGCTGTGCGACACGTACTCGCCCGAGAGGCCCCGCAGGGCTTCCGGGATGTGCATGTACGGCAGCAGGCCGTTGGCCAGGGCCAGGGCCCTGCTGCGCAGGAGCTGCCCGTCCTCGGTCCGCACGGTGAATCCGTCGGGCGCCGTGTCGATGCGCTCGACCAGCCGCTCGTCCAGCTGCGACACCGCCTGCCGCGCGAACCACAGGCCGTAGGACGTGAAGGTCTCCACGGGGGTCGGGAGGCCGTGCCGGGCGACGGTGCCTTCGTCCGCGCAGTACTGGTCGAGGGTGAATCGGCCGCCCGGCGCGGAGAGGTTGGAGGCCCACGGCTCCGACTTGAGGAACATGCCCCGGGGCATGTGGTGGCGCCACGAGTCCATCGGGCGCCCGAGGACCCGGGTGTCGAGGCCGCGCGCTTGGGCGTGGGCGGCAATGGACAGGCCGTAGGGGCCTGCGCCCACCACCAACAGGTCGTGCATCAGCAGCTCGCCTTTCGTTCAGCCGTCGCGGTCCGGACGGCGGCAGCGGGTTCGGTCGGGCCGCTCGGCCCCTCGTAGAGCGCCTCGGGCAGGTCGTCGACCGTCGGGCGCGGGCGGCGCAGCAGCCGGCGTGCCGCGTGCTGGGACCATGCGGCGGCCATGGCCCGGGCGGGCGCGACGTCGTCGGCGGCGTGCCAGGCGAACTCCCCGGTCACGGCGGAGCGGCGGGCGGGCAGCGTGGACGTCATCAGGGCCCGGAGCGCGGACAGCGGCGCGTAGTTCTCCACGATGAACGTGCGCCCCGGCAGGGCGTGCCCGTCGGGCAGCGGCTGGTGGGTCAGGTCGAGGTACTGGGCGCGTACGACGTCCAGGCCGTTGCCGTCGGCGAACACCCTGAACTGCGCTCCGGGGCGGGGGTTGAAGTCCAGCAGGCAGTATTTGCCCGTCTCGGTGTCGACCCGGAAGTCGATGTCGAAGATGCCCCGGTACTCCAGCGCCTCGACGAGGTGCTCGACCGTGGCCTGCAGCTCCGGTACGGGGGCCCAGCGGCCGACCGCGGTCAGCCCAGCGCCACGCGGCCAGGCGTGCTGCTTGGCGCCGGCTCCCCCGCCGTGCAGCTTCCCGTGCCGGTCGACGTATCCGTGGAAGAACCAGTCGTTGCCCCGCCCCGCGGCCAGGTACCTCTGCAGCAGCAGTTCGCTGCCGGTGCCCAGGCCCTTCAGGTACAGGCTTCTCGCCTCCTGCGCGGTTCTGACCAGGCATGTGCTGCGCAGGCCGGAACCCGGGGGGAGCAGCCACGGGTGGCTCCATTTCGCCACGACGGGCAGGCCGAGCTCCTCGGCTCCGCTGTACGCCTCGTGCTCGTCCCGCGGCAGCAGCGTGGCGGGGTGCTCGATGCCGACGGCGCGGCAGAGCTCGGGCAGCCGGGCCTTGTCCGCGACGTACTCGGCGAGGTGTTCGGGCTGTTCCGGCAGGAGGAACATCTCGGTCAGCGTCTCGCGCAGCTGGCTCACCGCGATGGCTCCCGCGTCATCCATCGGGATCAGCACCGCGGGCCGGGCGATCCGTGCCGCCGTTCGCCGCAGAATCCCGACGACCTCGGCCGGCGAAGCGCCCGGCCGGGGCGCGGGGTGCATCTGTGTGACGTAGCGCGATCGGGCCACCGGGCTGCCTGCCCCCGCGGCCGCCACGTGGACCTCCACACCGCAGCGGCCCAGGGAGCGGGCCGCCCCCAGCGTTCCGTGGTGGAAGGGGTTGGGGTCGATCCGCAGCAGCACGACCGGCACACAGGGGTCGAGCATGTGTCGATTCCTTTCCAGGAACTCACCCGTGAGGGTGAGGGAGGGCGGCCGTCGGCCGTTCCACGATTGGCGCCATACACGTTCATATGACTGAGTGTCAGAAATGGAGCGAGCGCGGGACGAAGGAGCAGACATGGTCACAAAACGCCGCTGGACGAAACGCAGACGCCTGCCACTGATCGCGGCGGGAATCCTGATCTCGGCCGTGGTCGCGTCGGGATCCGTGTCCATCGAGCCGGCGGGCGCGAGCCCGCGCAGCCGACCGGCACCGTCACAGACACCGTCGGCCACGACGTCCCCTGATCCGGCCCCGGCGGCGGGAGCGGACAGGTTCCCGGCCTTCGGTGCCTACCTGGATTACGGGCCGAGCGGTGTGACGCGGATGACGAAGCTGTCGCAGTGGCTCGGCGGCGCCGACCTGCGCGTGGGGCACACCTATCTTCCCGGTGACCGGTGGAGCAACATCGAGGGCTCCCCGACGTTCCTCGACAGTTGGGCCAAGTGGCGCCGCGAGCGCGATGACCGGCTCTTCGTACTGAACGTCCCCATGCTGGAGCGCAACGAGGCGCGCGTACCGGACCCGGAGGTGCGGGCGCTGCTCGGGCAGGGCGCGGCGGGCGACTTCGACCAGCACTTCCGCGTCCTGGCCGAGCGCCTGGTCTCCCTCCACGTACCGGACACCGTCGTCGTGCTTGGCTGGGAGATGAACGGCACCACCTACACGCACCGCTGCGGGCCCGACCCCGTCGCGTGGAAGAAGTACTGGAACCGGATCGTCACGGTGATGCGGAGCGTGCCGGGGCAGAAGTTCCGGTTCGACTTCACGCCCAGCAGGGGCCGGGACGCGGTGCCCTGGACCGACTGCTACCCCGGCGACGACACGGTGGACATCATCGGCATGGACTCGTACGACCAGCCGGAGGGCAAGGCCTTCGACGAGCAGGTGTCCGAGCCGTACGGGCTGCAGGCGCAGGTCGACTTCGCGAAGCAGCACGGCAAGCCGATCTCGTACCCGGAGTGGGGGCTCTTCCGCAACGGCGACAACGCCGAGTACATGCGGCGCATGCTCGCCTGGATGGACGCGCACAAGCCGCTCTACAACACGCTCACGGACTACTGCCCGCACGGTGTGTGGCAGTGCGGCGCCAACCCGAAGGCGTCTGCGGTCTACCGGACGGCGCTGACCGGCCGCGACAAGCCGGGCACCACGCCCACGCAGCCGACCCAACCGACGCAACCGACGCAACCGACCGTCCCGGTCACCCCGCAGTGTTCCCGGGTCGACCTGGGCGACTGGGTCGAGCACTGGCTCGGCGGCAAGCTGTGCCTGCGGTTCGACTGGTGGGGGCGGCGTTCCTGACCCGGCACGACCGTAGGACGTGGTGGCGGGCCGGGCTCTACGCCGGGTCGCCACCGCGCTCCCTCCAGGCACGCCGTGCCCGCTTGGCCCAGGTCCGGGCGCTGACGTCGGCGAGGAGCGCGGCCAGCAGCGGGGCCGAGCCGCGGCGGGCCAGCAGGAAGCGCTGGTTGACCCGTTGCTCGGGCCGCCAGTGCAGCTTGTACGGCTCGGTGCCCCGCAGCAGGCTCAGCACGCCGTCGCCGGGGCCGCTCTGCAGGTGCTGGGCGCACGAGCGCAGCAGCATGGTGGCCACGTCGACCTTGCGCTCCCTCAGTTGCGGGTGCGCGCCGTAGAGGTAGCCGCCGGCCAGGCGGGGCGAGAGGAAGGTCAGGTCGGCGGCCACGACCGAGCCGTCCAGGGTGAACTCCGTGACGACGGCGTCGCCCGTCTGCGCCATCAGCGTGACCGAGCGGGTCAGGTGCTCGGCGAACCGCGGCCTGACGTGCTCGGTGGTCACCTTCCGTTCCTGCCACTGCAGTTGATGCAGCTCCAGGAGACGCCGTACCGAGGTGCCCACCTCGGCGGTGGGGACGACGCGGCGCTCGATCCCCATCGCGTCCAGCTTGCGCAGCTTGGCGCGGGCCCGCTGCGCCCTGGGCCGGGGCAGCCGCCCCACCAGGTCGTCCATCGGCAGCGCGGGCAGCTCCAGGCACGGCGAGTCGTCGAGCCGGCGGCGCGGCCCCGGCCAGCCGGCGTGGAGGGTCTCCACGGTGCTGCCCGGCCGCACCTCACGGAAGTCGATCACCACGGTACGGGCCAGTCGCCACAGCCCGGCACTGAGGGCGTCGACGGCAGGGCCAACGGATCCGGGCGGCCCGTCCTCGACGAGGACATCGCTGAAATCGGAGATGGCCGTACCGAGCGGTGTCAGCGAGGGGAAGGGGCGCAGCCGCAGCATGAGCGGCGCCGCTGCCACGAGCCGTCCTTCGAGGCGTACGAGTACGACGCGCAGTCGGCCGGGGCGGCCGTAGGAGAGCCACCACGAGTGGAGCCAGGCGTGGCTCTGGAACGGTGTCGCGGTCCCGCAGGAGCGGTGCAGGCGGTTCCACTCCTCACGCAGCGCCCCGAACTCGGCCGCGTCGGTGCACACCGTGACGACCGGGGCGGACGGCGCGGGTGCGCCCGTCGGCATCAGGCGCCGCCCCGCATCGCGTCCGCGGCGGCGGGGGCCGGCACGGTGGGCGTCGCGCGGCCGTCGGGCTCCCGGCGCGGGCGGAGCAGCAGCGCCAGGCCGCCGAGCAGCCCTCCGGCGCAGGTGCCGACGAGGGTCGTCAGTCCGGCCGAGGGCGAGGACGCCTCGGTCGGCCGCACGGCCCGCGTGAACCGCAGGAGTTCGACGTGGGTGGAGTCCTTGGTGTGACTGGCGTTGGCCGTCAGCGCGCGGGCGACGGCGTTGGCCATCGCCATCGCCTCGGCGGGTTCGTCCGATGCGGCGGAGATGGCGACCATGGGCGCGTCCGGCGAGGTCTCCGCGCGCACGCTCGAGCGGAGCGTCTCCACCGGGACGCCCGCCGCGACCTGGGCGTCGCTCAACACCGCGACCTGCGTGGCCACCCTGCTGTAGGCCTGCGCGAAGCCCGTCGCGGACATCGCGTCGGAGCCCTTCGTCGGTACGGCGATCACGTAACTGGTCGCCGTGTACTCCGGCGTACTGGCCACGCCGTACACGCCACCGGCCAGCGCTCCGAGCAGGATGCCCGCCGGCAGGGGCCACCAGCGCGGCGCCTTCCTGGTGCGGGCGCCGATGCGGGCGGACAGCGGGCGGGAGGCGGCCCTCTCCTGGGCGGCTTCGGTCATCGCGTACTCACTCCTGGGGTCGAGGCGCCCAGGGCCGCCGCGTACACCTCTAGGTGCTGCGTGGCGCTCCGGGCGATGCTGTAGTGGAGGGCGGCCTCCGACGGCGGCCTGTCATCGGCCGGTCCGGCACGGAGTCTTCGCACCTCAACGGCGAACGAGGCGGGCAGGCATGGGACACGGACCGCACGGGGGGCCGTGCCCGCGGGCAGATCGTCGACCGCCGGGCAGGTGACGTAGAGGACGGGAAGGCCGCAGGCCAGCGCCTCCACCACGGCGAGCCCGAACGCCTCGTCGACCGACGGGGAGGCGAGCACGTCCATCGCCGACAACAGCGCGGGCAGATCGACGGAGCCGGACTCCGCCGCGGTGTGCGGCCGCTCCCCGGCGAAGACGACCCGGTCCAGGACCTGGGCACGGTCCGCGGCCTGCCGCAGACCCTCCTCCTCGGGTCCTGTGCCGACCAGGAGGAGCCGTACGTCCGCCGGGAGTTCGCGCAGCGCGGCGACGAGTACGTCGAACCGTTTGCCCGGCACCAGGCGTCCCACCCCGCCGATGACGAAGGTGTCGGCGGGCAGCCCGAGGGCGCGGCGGGTCCTGGCCCTGGCCGCCTGGTCGTAGGTGAAGCGGGCGACGTCGACGCCGTTCGGGACGACGTGCACGCGGTGCGGGGCGACTCCCCAGCCGTGCAGCCGGTCGGCCACCGCCGGGGAGACCGCGATGGTCGCCCGGCCGAGCCGCTCCCCCGCCAGGTAGAGGGCGCGCACGCCTCTGGTCAGCGGGCGCCCTTCGATCTGCGCGTCGCCCAGCGAGTGTTCCGTGGCGACCACGGCCCGCACACCGGCGAGCCGCGCCGCCGTCCGGCCGTACAGGCAGGCCCGGTAGAGGTGGGTGTGGACCACGTCGTACCGGCCGCCCCGGATGAGCCGCACCAGGCGGGGCAGGGCGCGTCCGTCCCGGTTTCCGGCCATGCCGAGATGGGCGACGCGCACGCCGTCACGGATCAGTCCCTCGGCGACCTGCCCCGGGTTGGTCAGGGTCACGACGTCGTGCGACTTCGGCAACTCTTTGAGCAGGAGCCGCAGTTGCTGTTCCGCGCCGCCCGCGCCCAGGCCGGTGATGACGTGCAGGACCTTCACCGCGCGTCCTCCCCGACCTGCCAGGGGCGTCTTCGAATGCGGTGGACCCGGCGCTTGAGCTCCAGGCGCCACGGCGTGTCCGCCTGGCCGACGAAGACCCGGGGCATGGCGTACACGCTGGTGAGCGGCCCCGGGGAGATGGCGCAGCCGTACCGGTATCCGGCCCGGCGGACGCCCTCGACCGTCCGCGCGTCGACGGACCCGTACGGGTAGCAGAAGCCGAACACCTCGCGCCCGGTGAGCTCCTCGATCTGCAGCTTGCTCCGCTGGAGCTCGGCCCGGCGCTGCTCGTCGTCGGCGAGGGTGAGGTCGATGTGCGTCAGCCCGTGCGAGCCGATCTCCATGCCCGCGGCGGCGGCCGCCCTGATGCCCTGCGCGGTCAGCAGCGGCTTGCGCGGGCCCTCGGCGTCCCAGCCGTTCTCGCCGCCGATCCGGCCCGGGAGGACGAAGACGGTGGCGCTGCATTCGTAGTGCCGTAGGAGCGGCAGGGCGTTCTCGAGGAAGTCGCCGTAGCCGTCGTCGAAGGTGAGGGCGACCAGGCCGCGGCCGGCTCCCCGGCAGCGGGCGTCGAGGAGCTGGGCCACGCTGACGCCGTGCAGGCCGCGCGAGCGCAGCCAGTGCAGTTGCTGGCGCAGCCGGTCGGGGGTGACGGTGACGTTGTAGGGGTCGTCGGCGCAGTCGTCCACCGAGTGGTACATCGCCACCCAGGGGGACCGTCCGGGCAGAAGGTCCCGCGTTCTGGAGCCGGGTCGTTCCTGGAGCGCAGTTTCAACGGACATTCCGAAGCTTTCTGGTCGCGATGCGGACGGCAGGCAGGAAGGCCTGGACGTTGAGGGCCCACAGCAGGAAGGCGAAGACGGCCCCGATGGCCAGGCAGGCGACGGCGAGAGCCGCGAGCGGCTGCTCGATCCGGGACGTGCACAGCAGCCCGGCGCCGGTGGCGGCGACGGCCGCGAGCAGGGTCTTGCCGAGTTCGAGCAGCACCACGGGAAGCCGTACGGGAACGCTGCGGCTGTCCATCGCGGTGAGCAGCAGTACCGCCGTGAAGGTGATGCCCAGCGCGTTGGCGGCGGCGATGCCCCCGACGCCCCAGTAGGCGACCGCGAAGGTGCCCGCTCCGGCCGTGAGCGTCATGCCCGCGGCCATCGCGGCCACCGGGTACCAGGTGGGCCGCCCGGCGGAGAAGTAGGAGCGGACCAGCGCGCCGACGAGGCAGTGTCCGAGCAGGCCGAGCGAGTAGACGCGCATGATGGACGCCGTGGCGGCGGTGTCTCTTCCGGTGAACGCGCCGCGCTGGAACAGGAGTTGGATGATCTCGGGCGCGCAGGCGAACACCACGGCCGCGCCGGACAGGACGATGCAGGCGGCCAGCGCGATGTCGCGCTCCACCCGGTCCCTGGCCCGTTCGATGTCGCCCCGGGCCAGGGCGTTGGCCACGACGGGGAAGGTGACGGTGCACAGCATCAGGGAGAGCACCATCGGCAACTGCGCGACTTTCTGCGCGTAGTTGAGGTGCGAGATGGCGCCGGACGGCAGGGAGGATGCGAGGAAGCGCTCGATGAAGACCTGCGACTGGCGGCACAGCGCGAAGAGCAGGACGGTCGCGATCAGCGCCAGATCCATGGCCTGTTTCTTCGACGCCTTCGTGTCCACGGCCCGGCCTGCCGCCCCACGGGCCGCACTCCGCAGCCGTCGGCACAGCACCGGCGCCTGGACGAGCACCATCAGACAGCCGCCCACCGCCACGCCCGCGGCGGCGGCACGGACACCCCAGCGGTCGGCCAGCACGAGCAGCGTGATGATGATGCCTGTGTTGTACGCGACGTAGATGGCGGCCGGGGCGAGGTAACTGCTGTGGGCCCGCAGGGCGGCGCTGCAGTACCCGGTGAGCCCGAAGGTGAAGAGACAGGTCGCGGTCAACCTCGTACAGTCCACGGCCAGTTGGGGATCGGGCAGCCCCGGCGCGAGCAGCTCGACGAGTTGCGGTGCCCCGATCATCAGGAGCACGGCGGAGGCCAGGAAGGCCAGGGCGAGCCGGGGCAGCGAGCCCGCCACCAGGGCCCGTACGGGGTCCTGCTCCGTCGGCAGCGAGGTGGCCCGCGCGGCGATCGCGGCGCTGAACGCGGGGACGAGCATGAACGCGAGCCCGTCCTCGATCAGCAGGGTCGTCGCCACCTCGGGCACGGTCCACGCCACCAGGAAGGCGTCCGTCGCGCTGCCCGCTCCGAAGATATGGGCCAGCGTCTGGTCCCGGACCAGGCCGAGCAGCGACCCGGCGGCGGAGAGCACGGCCGTCAGCAGCGCGGCCCGCGCCAGGAAGGTGCCCGACGTGCCAGGTACGTCGGGGCGCTTCCCGGCGACGGGTGGCGCGGGCGGCTCGGCTGTCGCCTGCGACGGCATGGCGGAGGACCGCACGGTCTCTTCTCCGTCGAGCGGAAGGGTCGGTTTCATCGCCCGGCCCCCGTCCCGGACCCGGCGAGGGCGGCCGGCGCCAGCGCCCACCAGGCGACCACCCCGAACACCACCGCGGTGAGCACCGTGGACGGCCCGCCGATGTCCGCGTACGCGAAGTCGATCAGCTGCCAGCCGAGCAGCCCGCAGGCGATGAGCGCGCAGTCCAGGCCGCGGGCCCGGCGGTGGGCCGTGACGAGCCGCCGGGCGCCGCACACCAGCAGCGCGGCCCAGCTCCCCACGATGGCGCACAGCCCCAACAGGCCCTGCTCGCTGAGGACCAGCAGGTACATGTTGTGCGGCGACAGCAGGGGCTGCCGGTGGAAGGCGGCCCCCGCGCCGGCCACGTCACTGCCGGCGGACAGCGCGATCGACGCGTGGCTGTCGCGGTAGGCGGGGAAGTTCTTGAGCCCGACCCCGGTCGCGGGGTGCTCCTCCCACATGTCGATCGCCGCCGCCCACATGGTGTACCGGTCCGTCACGGACTGGTCAGGGGTGGCCGCGACCTGCGTGATGCTGCTCAGGCGTTGCTGGAGCATCGACGTCCCCACACCGAACCCGCCGACGAGGACGACCGCCGCGGCGGCTCCCACGAGGACGAGCCGGGCCGCACGCCGCACTCCGGCGAGCACGATCTGCAGGACACAGACCACGGCCGTCGCGATCCACGCGCCACGGCTGAAGGAGAGCGCCAGCGGCACCAGGAGCCCCAGCGCGCAGGCCAGGGCGGTGAGCCGCACGCGCGGGGTGCCGCCGCCGAGCGCGAGACCCACGGCGCAGATCAGCCCGTACGCGACCACGGTGGACATGCCCATCACATCCGAGGCGCCGAACGTGCCGACGGCCCGGATGTCCTCCCCCGCGTACGAGGCGCCCGTGCCGCTCAGGTACTGGTAGACGCCGATCGACCCCTGCCACAGGCCCAGCGCGACCAGCGCCCAGCCGACGAGCCGGAAGTCGCCGCGGTCGCGTACGAGCAGCAGCACGGCGGCGGGCACGAGCACGAAGATCTGGTAGTAACGCACCAGCCCTTCAAGGGAGTTGGCCACCGATCCCGCACCGAGGGCGGCCACCGCGACAGCGATCACGGGCAGGCCGAGGACGACGTAGGCCGTACGGGTCAGCGGGCGCAGCCCACCGCGCACGGCGCGGACGACGCAGAAGAGCACCACGAGTCCGGAGACCGCGTCGGCCGGGGTCTGCCCGCTGCCCTCGCGGCCCCCCGCCCCCAGCGGCAGCGCCAGCAGGCTGATCAGGAGCAGGACGGGGAGCACGGGCCCCGCGCGGCGCACGGTCCGTAACCATGCGGCCGCGGGACTGGCGCGTACATCGGTGTAGGCGGGGACGGCTGTCACTTCGTCAACTTCCCGTGGGGCGGAAGAATTCGGTCGCCGTGCGGATCAGGATGCAGACGTCCCGCCACAGCGACCAGCTGTCGATGTAGGCGTTGTCGAACCGGCAGCGGTCCTCGATGGAGGTGTCGCCGCGCAGCCCGTTGATCTGGGCGAGGCCGGTGATGCCGGTCGGCATGCGGTGCCGCTCGCTGTAGCCGGGGTAGGTCTCGCCGAACTTCATGACGAAGTACGGGCGTTCCGGGCGCGGGCCGACCAGGCTCATGTCGCCGCGGAAGACGTTCCACAGCTGCAGCAGCTCGTCCAGCGAGGTCCGGCGCAGGAACCGGCAGAACCACGGCATGTGGTGCTCGTTGGCGACGCTCCAGCGCGTCGCGGACTCCATCGGGTCCGCCGGGCGGTGGGTGCGGAACTTCAGCAGCGTGAACGGGCGGCCGTCCTTGCCGACGCGCTCCTGCCGGAACACCACGCCGGGCCCCTCACCGATCCGCAGCCAGAGCGCGCACACCAGGAGCACCGGAGCGGCCAGCATCAGCAGGACCGAGGAGACGGCCAGGTCCAGGGCGCGTTTGCCGAGGTGCACCCGGTGTGCGGCGCCGCTCAGCGGGCGGTAGCGGAACCCGGCCAGATAGCCGTCCGCCTCCCGCTGATCGGGCACGTACAACGCCGGGTTTGGGTCCAACTCCCAGAACTCACAGCGGAGTTCGGCGAGGCTACGCAGCCAGGGCCGGTGTTCCGGGTCGCCCGCGCCGCCGAGGAGGATCGCGCGCCGCACCCCGTTCTGGATCACCGCGCGCCGCACGTCGTCCAGGCTCGTCAGCACCGGCAGCGGCGCTTCCTCGCCCTCCCCTCGCGGGTCCTGCGTCTCGCCACTGACGATGCCCACGAGGCGGATCCCGCTCGGGCGGCCGCGCTGGAGGGCCGCGGCGACCCGTGCCGCCACCGGTTCCGGCCCGACCAGGAGGGTCGCGCGGGGCCTGCGGATCAGGGCCGCCCGGCGCCGCCAGTAGACAAGGGCACGGGCCGCCACGGTGAGCACGCCGTGCGCGGCGCACCCCGTGAGCAGGGCCTCCGGCGGAATCCGCGTCAGGAGCGGCAGGGTCACCGAGGCCGCTGTCAGCACGCACCACGCGAGCATCAGGCGTCCGACGACGGCAGGGCAGTCATCGAGGATGTGGCGCGACTCGATCCGCCGGTACAGCCCCGCGGACCGCAGCAGGGCGAGCACGAGGACGACGAAACCGGCCACCAGAAGCGGGTGCCGCTGCGGCGGAGTGAGGGCGAAGGTGCCGAGCAGCGCCGCCGTGCCGTCCGCCGCGAGCAGGAGCGCGCGGGAGGAGTGGTCCCGGGCGGGGCCACCGATCAGGGTCAGTTCGTTGCCGTCGGCGGTCCGCTGGGCGACGACCGTGGCGGAGGCGCCTGCCTCGTCCACGGTGAGCGGCTGGCCGGCCGCGGGGGCGACGGTTCGTTCCGGGGTCACGTCGTGATCGGCTCTCTGTGTTCGGTGGTCTCCGGACCCAGAAGCTCGCCGTACACCGCCGCGACCGCCGCGGCAGTGTGCCGTACGTCGTGGTGGGCGTGCACATGGCGGTAGGCGTCACGGCCCAGGGAGCGAAGCGCTTCGGTGTCGCGCAGCAGGCCGATGAGGGCGCGGGCCAGAGCCGCGGCGTCCTCCGGCGGGACCACACACGATGGCGCCAGGCGAGGCGGCAGACTCTCGCGGGCCCCGTCCACGTCGGTGACGAGGACCGGGCTCCCGCAGGCCATGGCCTCCAGCGGAGCGAGCGCTATGCCCTCCCACCGCGAGGGCATGACGACCAGGTCCGCCGCCCGGTACCAGGGAATCGGATCATCGACCGCCCCGACGAAGGAGACCGAGCGCGGTGCGGCGGCCCGCAGCCGAGCCGTCTCCGGCCCGTCGCCCACCAGCACCAGGCGCGCCCGGGGCAGTTCGCGGAGCACGTCCTTCCACGCCTCTACGAGGATGTCCTGACCCTTCTGCCGGCACAGGCGGCCCACGCACACGGCAAGCGGGCCGTCGCCGGATCCGCCGCGTGCCGTGCCGCGGGGCTCCGCCGGACGGAAGCGCTCCAGGTCCACGCCGTTGGGGACGAGCCGCCACTCCGCGTCGATCCCCTGGCTGCTGCCGGTGCTCTGCTCGGCCCGGCTGACGCAGACGAGCCGGGAGGCCCAGCGCGCGCCGAGGCGTTCCCAGCTCAGGGCCATCCGCGCGTTGACCCCGCGGACGGCCTCGAAGGACCAGGCGTGCGGCTGGAAGACGGTGGGGACGCGGCCCCGGACGACGAGCCGGGTGATCAGGCCCGCCTTGGCGCTGTGGGCGTGGATGAGATCCGGCCTGGTCCTGGCCACCACGTCGGCCAGCCGCAGTCCTTCCTGGATCAGGCCCTTTCCGGGGGATCGCGACGCCTGCCACTCCAGGACGTCACATCCCGAGGAGGCCAGGAGACGGGGCAGGGCGCCGGAGGCGGGACAGGCCACCGAGACCCTCATCCCGGCGGCGAGTTGCCTGCGCACGAGGTCGGCCACCACGCGCGCGACTCCGCCGTCGACCGGTTGCGTCACATGAAGGACATGCGGCGGCACGGGTGCAGACGTCACATGCATCGCCTTTTCCTTGGAGCTGCTTGGCTGGAGAAAGGGGGGATCGGCTAGGAGCGGATGTCGACGGCGCCGAAGAGCACGCCGATCCAGGCCGCGTTCCCGGGGGAGACCAGCCGCAGATCCAGCGCCGTGTCTCCCCGGCCGACGGCCCGGCCCAGCGGGAACACGTCGGAGTCGTAACCCAGGGTGTTGCCATGAGCGGGCACGCGCTTCGACGGCCGCGTGCCGGGTTCGCTGATGGTCGAGTTGAGGACGTCCCGGGTGGGGTTGGCCCGGTCGGAGAGCGCCACCGGCTTGTTCCGGCCGGTCCAGGCCGTCAGGGAGTCACCGGTGCGGCCGCGGTCACCGTTGTAGGCGACCAGCCCCACGTAGCCCTTCGCGCCCACGGCGGGCGCCGTTTTGATGTGGGAGGCCTGGCTCGCATGCTGCTTGCCGAACATGTCGAACCCGTCCTGAAGGAACAGGTGCCGCAACGGCTCGGACTTCTTCTCGTAGGCGGCGACGAGCGTCCAGCCGCCCCAGGCACCGGCGGCCGTACGCCCCATCGCGACGTTCACCTGCGCCACGGTGTACAGGCCCGAGCCGCCGGCCCGCACCAGGTCGGTGACGTCCGCCGAGGCCTGGAACGCGTCCGCGCCGCCTGCCACCCGGTGCCCGACCGCGCTGTCGGCCAGCACCTGCTTGTACGCGCCGCCCGGCTCCGCCACGAGGACGCGGCCGTTGTCGCGCGGCGGCTTCTGCTCGCCGACGCGGAGGTTCCCGCCCCAGTACAGACGGGCGTAGGCGAGACGCGCTCCGGCGGGCAGGCGGACCTCGGCGCGGGTCGAGTTGTAGGTGTTGGGATCGCGGTCGACGTCCGTGTAGAACATGTCGAAATCGCCGTTGCTCGCCGTCGCGCCCGAACGCGCCGCGGAGCACCCCACCTTCTTGGTCGAGGCGGCGCCCCTGCACGTGATCGACGCGTTGGCCGCGCGGACGAACCCGCCGTGGAGCACGGAGTCGTACCGCGTGGCGAACGGGATACGGGGTTTCTCGGCGACCGGCGCCGCCGGGGTCGCGGTCGCCTGACAGGTCAGGGACACGGCCGCCAGGGACAACAGGCCCACTGTCACGCGACGCAGGAAACAGCCTTTGACATTTCGCACGGCCGACTTCCCTTTCAGGAATGAGCAGTTTCTCTGCAGCGCAGAGCAACAAATAAGAAAGTCACACTTATCTGCCGACTCCCTGGGTGCATATCGCCCCGAACCGGGAGCAGCCAACAGTAGCGACCGGAAAGCGGGTTTCACTTGATACACGATGTGTGACGGACTTGTGAAATTATCGCCCTCATCGCGGCGACTCTCCGTAACGCACTTCAATGCCCTAACGGCTATTCACCCGTTCGGAGCCGCAACCCGGAGGAAGGCCGCTCCGTTGCACCACAAGCCGGGCACCTGTTCCGGCCGAACGGATCGACCCCCAAGGAGCATGTTCATGTCGCGTACCGCCAAGGCAGTCGTCTTCTCCGCTGTGGCCGCCGCCGCCATGGCCGGCAGCGCCGGCATCGCTGCCGCCGACAGCGGCGCGCAGGGTGCGGCCACCGGCTCGCCCGGCGTCATCTCGGGCAACGCCGTCCAGGTTCCGATCCACATCCCGGTCAACGTCTGCGGCAACACCGTCGACGTCATCGGCCTGCTGAACCCGGCCTTCGGCAACACCTGCGCCAACGACTGACCAGCTCAGTCCGGCTCTTCCGCAGCCGCCCCTCTTCCAGGGGGGCGGCTGTTTCCTGTTCCGGCACCGGGGCCGTTCGGTTGCGGCACATGACGCGATGTCTCACGGTGATGCACGCGCCCGTGGCGAAGCAGGCGCGGAGAACCCGTCGGAACGTGCCACCCGGCACCCACCGACGGGTTCTCCTCATGTCCACCCCAAAATTCGTGCGGCGCGCCGGGGTTTCCGTCGGCCAGGACGCTCGTTGAGCACCACGAATGGCGAATGTCCGCGCCGGTGACGGAAAGTCATCGAAGAAAGGAAATATGATGAAGGCTTTGAAGATCGCCGCTGTGGTGGCCGGTTCCATGGCGATCGCCGGTGCCGCCGCCCCCGCCTTTGCCTCATCGGACCTCCCTCCCATGAGCCTGAACGGCGGGGTCAACGACGCCCTGACCCAGGTCACCAACCAGCCGCTCGCCTCGCCGATCGACACCAACCTGCTCGACCCGAAGCACGAAAAGGGTCTGCTCGGCACGGTCGCGGGGGCAGCGAAGGGTCTCCACCCCGGCGGTGCCGCGGCTCCCCTCGGCATGCTCGGCGGACTTCCGCTCGGCAAGTAGTCCCGCACCCCGCATTCTCGTCCGACCGCATTCCTGTCCGACTGCTTCCTTGTCTGACTTGTCTTACTGCTTTCTCGAACGAGTGGCCCCGGTTCGGCCGATCGAGTGACATCGCGGCCGAGCCCGGACCATGAATCGCTAGGCTTCTTCGGTGACTTCTACGTCGAGCGTTGAAACCCCGTTCAAGGCCGCCGAGCTGGGCACTCTGGCCGTCATCGCCTGGAGTGGGGACCACCCGGGCGAGAAAGGCGACATGCCTTTCCTTCTCGCCTACTCCCTCGGGGATTCCCCCGCGGGCCCCGAGGCCGGAGAAGCGGCCATTCGGGCCCTTCTGCGCAATCACGGTCTCGCCGTCGGTGCCGTCCACGACGGCGTACGGAACCCGAGTTTCCCGGTTTCCCTGCTCGTCGAGGCGGGCCAGGCCGTCGTTTCCATGCATCCGGTGAACGCGCAGTGCCCGGTGCCGCCCGAATGGCTCGCGGCCGCGGAGGCACGGGGCAACGCCTATTTCCTTTTCACCACGCGTCCCTGGCCCACCGCGACCCCCGGCCGCCCTGTCACCGAGGAAGACCTGCAGAGCTTCGTGGGTGACGAGGAGACCCTGACGGCCGCTGCGCACTGCCTTCTGCCCGTCAGGAAGATCCGCAGCTGACCGCCCCGCACACCTACCTACCAGGGAGGCCGAGTGAGTACTACGGATCATCAGCGGGTTCTCACACCTGTTCCACCGCAGGCCGACCGCGCCGACCCCGCCGACCGCCCTGTCGGCGGCGAGGACAGCGCACCGCCGCACGTGGACCGGAATCCGGCCCTCGCGCTCGTCCTGGTCATCACCGGGGCCGCCGGCGTGCTCGCGTCCTGGGTCATCACCCTCGACAAGTTCAAGTTGCTGGAAGACCCGAACTTCCACCCCGGGTGCAGCCTGAATCCGGTGGTCTCGTGCGGCAACATCATGAAGAGCGCGCAGGCCGCCGTCTTCGGGTTCCCCAACCCCATGCTGGGGCTCGTCGCCTACGGGATCGTGCTCTGCGTCGGGGCGAGTCTGCTGGCCGGCGCACGGTTTCCCCGCTGGTACTGGCTGACCCTCGACGCGGGCTGCCTGTTCGGGGTCGGGTTCGTGACCTGGCTCCAGTTCCAGTCCCTGTACCGGATCAACTCGCTGTGCCTGTGGTGCTGTCTGGCCTGGGCGGCGACCATCGTCATGTTCTGGTGCCTGACCGCATTCAACGCCCGCAGCGGGTTCCTTCCGGCTCCTGCCGGGGTCCGCTCGTTCCTCACCGAGTTCCCCTGGGTGCTGCCCGCACTGCACGTCGGAGCTGTGGGAATGCTGGTCCTGACCCGCTGGTGGGACTTCTGGACGAGCTGAGAGAAGACGTACGTGCACCCCGATGTGTTCCGCGGCGGACCGGCCCTCACCCGTCGCAGCGCGGCCCTGATCCTGCTGGGCGCCGCCTCCACCACCACGGCCGTCCTGCAGATCCGCCCGGCCGACGCGCCGGAGCCCGGACCGGGGCCTGAACCCGAGGCGTTCGACGAGACGTACCTCGGTCGGCGCATCTCCGGCGTCCGACTGCCCGACCCGGAGACAGGAGAGGCCGGTTCATGGCAGGTCACCGTCGACGGGCGGCCGCTGCACCTGATGCGCCGGGCCGACGGTTCGTACCTGAGCATGGTCGACCACTACGAGTCGTACGCCGGCCCGCTGGCCGCGGCGCGGGGGGCCGTGGCGGAGCTCGGCAGCCAGGAGCTGCGGGCCCAGGCACCGCGGTCCCCCGAGCACCGGCCGGGGACCACCCGAGACCGAAAGGTGTGACGACCGGTGGTCCACACCCGCCAGAACCAGAGCACGCTCAGCAAGGCGCAGAAGAGGCGCTTCGTCACTGCCGTGCTCGCCCTCAAGCGCACCGGCCGCTATGACGATTTCGTGCGGACGCACATCGAGTTCTATACGGGCGACGGCGACGGCGGCCTACGCGTGGCGCACATGGCCCCGTCGTTCTTCCCCTGGCACCGCAAGTTCCTGCTGGAGTTCGAGAAGGCTCTGCAACAGACCGATCCCGGGGTCACCGTCCCGTACTGGGACTGGACCGTGGCCCGTACTCCGGCCGCCTCTCTGTGGGGCGAGGACTTCCTGGGGGGAAACGGGCGCCGCTCCGACCACCGGGTGACCACCGGCCCGTTCGCGCGGGCGCACGGCGACTGGATCATCACGGAGGCCGTGACGGACGGCGACTTCCTCATGCGGGACTTCGGCCGGCCGAAGGACCCGATCGCGCTGCCGAGCAAGACCGAACTCGCCGCGGCGATGGACGAGTCCGCCTACGACGAGGACCCCTGGAACTCGCTGGCCCCCGCCGGGTTCCGCAACAAGCTCGAGGGCTGGCCCAGCCGCCGGGGCGATCGCACCTGGTACAACCACAACCGCGTCCACCGCTGGGTCAGCGGGCACATGCTGGGCGCCGGATCGGTGAACGACCCCGTCTTCTGGCTCCATCACGCCTTCGTCGACCTGTGCTGGTCGCGGTGGCGGCAACGCCATCCCGAGGCGGCCCCCTACCTCCCCGCCGAGCAGCCCGGACGCGGGCAGGAGGGGCACCACCGCGTCCTCGCCGCGGGCGACACCATGCCGCCGTGGGACACCCCGATCGCCGACATGCTCGATCACACGTCCCTCTACCGGTACGAGTGAGCGCGCCCGCACGCGCGAAAGCCCCCGGCACCGCCGTGCCGAGGGCCGTCATGAGGGCTCGCGCCCCGGGGGGTCAGCTGCCGTAGCCGCCGTCGCCGTTGCCGTTGTCGTCGTGGTCGTGGTCGTGGTCGCCGTCCACGTCACCGGCGCACTGGTTGCCGAACGCCGGGTTGAGCAGGCCGATGACGTCCACGGTGTTGCCGCAGGCGTTGACCGGGATGTGCACGGGGACCTGGAGCAGGTTGCCCGACAGGACGCCCGGCGAGTTGGTGGCTGCGCCCTGGGCACCCGCGTCGGCCATGGCCAGACCGGCTCCGCTGAGCACCACGGCACCCGTGCCGACAGCGACAGCGGCGGCCTTCGCGATGCGAGACATCACGTTCTCCTTTTGCTTGGCAGGTGCGGCCGCGTGGTCGCAGCCGTCGGCCTGTTCAACGGCACGGCCCCACCGGCAGTAACGGCTGATACGGGGATACATCCTGAAAACGTTAGTAATCCGGCCCCCTCCGGGTTCAGCCCCGCCCGCCGGCCCGCTCCTGAAAAGCAGGAGCCACCGTCCTCCCGTCGTAGACGCCGCCCTGGCACACCTGCGTCCCGCCGCCCGCGTCCGCGCCGTCCTCCCAGCGCATGACACCGCCACCCGCCTGGCACTCGGCGGGCGCGAGATAGTCCAGGGCGAAATGCGGGCGCCGCACATAGGCGAAACCCGGATCCGGTCCGCCGGAGGTGGGTCCCGCGCCATGGGCCGCCTTGACGCACCGATAGGCGTCACCGCCTCCGTACATACGGAACTCGGGCGTGCCGCCCTGTGCCCGGCATTCCTGCACGGTCAACAGCGCGGACGGGTCCCGCGTATCGGCCATCGCCCGCACGGAAGGAAAACAGGCGAGAACAACCACGGCACCGAACAGGGCGGCCCCGCATCGCGTGGAGAACATCCTTGGCACGCCTCTCATTGAAGAACCACCGGAACGTCGCGTCGTTCTCCGAGTAATACCCGAACGGGCCGTAAGGGAGAGGAACCCTATGAAGGTGCTCTGCGTGGGCGGAGGGCCCGCGACCCTGTACCTGGCCATCCTCTTGAAATTGCGGGACCGCTCTCACGACATCAGCGTCTACGAGAAGAACGCCGCGGGCTCGACGTACGGATGGGGCGTCACCTACTGGCCCGACATGCTCGACACCCTCATGGCCCACGACGAGCCGTCCGCACAGAGCATCAGGGACCATTCGGTGCGCTGGAGCGACGGCGTGGCCCACGTCCGCGACCGGGTCACGGTCCACCACGGTGACGAGGGCTTCGCCATCGGCCGCCACCGGTTGCTGCGGATCCTGGCCGACCGCGCGGCCTCGCTGGGCGTGCGCACGCATTTCGGCCGTGCGGTCTCGGCTCAGGACCCGGTGCTGGACGCCGACCTGATCGTGGCGGGCGACGGGGCCCGCAGCGTGCTGCGCGACCAGCACGCCGAGCACTTCGGTACGCAGGTGACAGCGGGGCGCAACCGGTTCGTCTGGCTCGGCACCACGAAGGTCTTCCGGTCCTTCACCTTCGCCTTCGTGGAGACCGGCCACGGCTGGCTCTGGTGCTACGCCTACGGCTTCGACGGCGAACACAGCACCTGCATCGTCGAGTGCGCGCCGGGCACCTGGTCGGGGCTCGGCCTCGACACCATGGAGCGGTCGGACGCCCTGCGGCTGCTGGAGGGCCTGCTGGCCGAGCCGCTGGAGGGCCACCCGCTGATCGGCCGGACCGATGTCGCCGGACCCGCGCAGTGGCAGACATTCCCCACCGTCACCAACCGCGTCTGGTCCCACGGCAACCTGGTCCTGATCGGCGACGCCGCCCACACCACGCACTACTCCATCGGCGCCGGCACCACCCTGGCGATGCAGGACGCCATGGCCCTGGCCGCGTCCCTGCGGAGCCCGGCCACGCTGGGGACAGCCCTCGACGAGTACGAACGCGTACGCAAGCGCGCGCTGCTCCCGCTGCAGAGCGCGGCGCGGCACAGTGCCGGCTGGTACGAGAACCTGCCACGCTACGTCGATCTGGAGCCCCACCAGATGTTCGCGCTGCTCGGCCAGCGCCACTCGCCGCTGCTCCCCTACATCCCGCCCCAGCTGTACTACCGGGTCGACCGGGCGATCGGCCGGAACCAGTCGCTGCGCTCGCTGAAGCGCTGGCTCGGGCCTCGTATCGCGCGCGTCCTCCAGAACAACTGACGGCAGAACATGCCCTCCAATGGCCCAATTCGCCGAGCCAGGCCCTGCGCAGCGGTGTGATAGTCGAGTCATCCCCTTCCCCCATCTCTCAGGGAGATTCGATGCGTATTCGCGCATTCGCAGCCGCCGCGGTTCTTGCGGGCACCGTCATCGTGGGCTCCGCCGGCCTGGCCTCGGCGGACGACGGCCCCGACGGAGCCACCGCCGTCGGCAACGCCCAGAACAGCCCGGGCGTGCTGTCCGGGAACAACGTCCAGGTTCCGGTCCACGTGCCGGTCAACGTCTGCGGCAACTCGATCGACGTGATCGGTCTGCTCAACCCGGCGTTCGGCAACCAGTGCGCCAACGACTGATTGCGTAGTCGGTACACGAAGCGCCCCCACCCGCGGACTCCGCAGGTGGGGGCGCTTCTTGCTCGGTAGACCCTGTGGGACTCGAACCCACAACCAATGGATTAAAAGTCCACTGCTCTGCCAATTGAGCTAAGGGTCCACACGCCGACCTCGGCCGACGCACCCCTGAGCATAGCCCGACGACGCGCGAACGCCGATCGGGTATCGGCATCCCGGGTCAGCGCAGGAACCAGCGGCGGGCCGACGCCAGCCACCACACCCCCGCGAAGCCGAGGACGACGAGCACCGCGACGGGGGCGTAGTTGAAGGTTTCCCAGGTGACGGGGGAGACCTGCGGCAGCATGAAGAGGACCGTGATCACGGCCACCCAGCCCACCGCCACCACGCCCACCGCCTTCGACCAGCGGCCCAGGTGCCACGGGCCCCGCTCGAAGGAATCACCCTTGCGCAGCCGCAGCAACGTCGGGATGACGTACGCGATGTAGAGGCCGATCACCGCGATCGAGGTCACCGCCGTGTACGCCGTGACGTTGATCAGGTACGGCAGGCCGAGCACCAGCGCGGCCGCGGCCGCCAGCCAGACCGCCGCGACGGGTGTCCGCGTCCGCGGGCTGACCGTGTGCCACACGCGGGAGAACGGCAGGGCGCCGTCGCGCGAAAAGGCGTAGATCATGCGGCTGTTGGCGGTGACGGACGCCATGCCGCAGAAGAGCTGGGCGCCGATGACGACCAGCAGGAGCAGCTTGCCCGCGGTCGCGCCCAGGGCGTCCAGAAGGATCTGCGCCGGGGGCGCGCCCGTCGCCGAGTCGAGCGCGCCGTCGTACGACTGGATCGCGAACGTGAAGCCCAGGAGGAGGACGAAGCCCGCGATCCACGACGTCCAGATCGAGCGGACGATGCCCTTGGGGCCCGCCGTCGAGGCGTCGTGCGTCTCCTCGGTCATATGGGCCGAGGCGTCGTAGCCGGTGAAGGTGTACTGCGCCATGAGCAGGCCGATGAGGACGACGTACGCGCCGCTGCCCCAGCCCGTGTTGTTCACGAACTCGGTGAAGACGAAGGACGCCGACTGGTGGTGGTCGGGGACGAAGGCCAGGGCGCCGACGATGACGGCGACGCCGAGCACGTGCCACCACACGCTGACGCTGTTGAGGACGGCGACGATGCGCACGCCGAAGGTGTTGAGGAGGCCGTGCAGGATCAGGATCCCGGCGAAGAGGAGGATCGTGCGGCCGGGCGTCACCTCGAAGTCGAACTGGAGGTTCAGGTACGCGCCGAGGAAGGACGCCGCGCCGAAGTCGATGCCGGCGGTCACGGCGACCTGCCCGAGCACGTTGAACCAGCCGGTGAACCAGGCCCAGGCCGCCGCCGACCGCTCCGGCGCGAGGCGGTGCGCCCAGAAGTACAGGCCCGCCGACGTCGGGTACGCCGAACAGATCTCGGCCATGGCAAGGCCCACGAAGAGGGTCATGAGCCCCACCGCGACCCAGCCCCAGGTGATGAGGACCGGGCCGCCGGTGTTCATGCCGAACAGGTACATCGTCAGGCAGCCGGAGAGGACCGAGATGATCGTGAAGGAGACGGCGTAGTTGGAGAACGCCGACATGCGGCGGGCGAGGACCTGGGTGTAGCCGAGTTCGGCGAGCCGCTCCTCGTCCGAGCGAGCGGCGCCTTCCGCTTCATTTGTCATGCCCCCAGCGATTCCCTCGCCGGGGGCTCGACATGCTTTCGATCAAGCTACGAGAGGCCGCCCGCGTAGTTCGTGTAGCCCTCCCAGACCTGCGTGCGGGCCGCGAAGGACCCCTTGCCGTTCCCCAGGTACCGCCACATGCGGCCGGACGTGTCGAACGCCAGCAGGTCGTTCTTCCCGTCGTAGTTCAGGTCGCCGATGCCGACGACCTTGCGGTACGAGTTCCCCCAGTTCGTGAAGACCGCCTTGCGGTCCTTGAACGTGCCGTCCCCCGCCCCGTCGTAGCGGAACAGCGCACCGTCCTTGCGGCGCACGACGAGGTCGCCGATGCCGTCGCCGGTGAGGTCGCCCGCTCCCAGGATCTGGGTGTACGTGTTCCAGGCCGAGCGGATCTTCTTCCCCGCGGCCAGCTTCCCCGCGGAGGTGCCGGCGAAGACGTACATGTCCCCGGTGGACGCCTTGCGGGCGATCAGGTCGGGGCGGCCGTCACGGTTCAGGTCACCGGCCCAGGTCAGGTAGTTGTACGCGGACCAGCCCGTGCCGAGCGACACGTGCGGGCTGGTCTTCTCGACCGCGCCGGAGCAGTCCCCGTCGTAGCGGTAGAGCGTGCCGGACGAGGTGCGCACCAGGACGTCGTTGCAGCGGTCGCCGGTCAGGTCGCCGAACGGGAAGAAGCGGTTGCCGGTCGGCCAGCCGGAGCTGCTGGAGGACCACATGCCGTCCGAACCGTGGAACTCGTCCGCGTGCAGGGTGCCCTTGGAGCTGAAGCCGAGGAGCTCCCCGAAGCCGTTGCCGTTGTAGTCGCGGTGCGTGGTCTTCGCGCCCTCGACGTCCGTGGTGCCCGACTTCACCGTGCGGAAGCCGTCGCCGGCGTCCGCGTCCAGGGACCAGGTGTACCGGCCGCCGTCCACCACGCTGCCGTCGGTCCGCTTCCCGTC
Source organism: Streptomyces sp. NPDC102467 (assembly GCF_044765445.1). Lineage (NCBI taxonomy): Bacteria > Bacillati > Actinomycetota > Actinomycetes > Kitasatosporales > Streptomycetaceae > Streptomyces > Streptomyces sp. NPDC102467. The sequence goes on from NZ_JBIWKA010000008.1 coordinate 53,098, forward strand.
CCAGGTCAGGCTCAGGCGCGCGCCCTGGACGTCGCCCGTGGTCACGGTGCGCACGGCGCGGCCCGCGATGTCCTTGAAGGTCAGCTTCCAGGCGGTGGCGGGGCGGTTGAGCTGGAAGGAGCCGTGCCAGACGTTCTGCTCGGCGTCGTTGATCCAGCCCAGGTTGATGTAGTCGTCGACGGTCGAGTCGATGTTCGTGACGCGGGTGCGCGGCACCCCGGTCGGTCTGATGTGGATGCGCTGCGCGGTGTCCGCGTACACGACGGTGCCCGTGTACCGGTCGACGTCCCAGGTGACGTGGCGCTGCGTCGGCTTGTTCCCCGCGGGCAGTTCGGCGAGGTCGCCGGTGGTCACGGAGGTGCCCGCGCCGCCGTGGAAGTCCGTGAGCACGAGCTTGCCCGCGCCGTCGCGCTCGTGCCGCACGAGGAAGCCGTCGCCGAGCAGCGCCTCGCCGCCGGAGGGCACGGTGATGTTCTTGCCGGCGGTGGAGTCCCACACGCCGGCCTTGCCGGTCGGGCCGCAGTTCCAGTAGAGCCAGCGCCCCAGGGTCTGCAGTTCCTGGGGCACGCACCCCGAGCCGAGCTTCACGTCCGCGGACGTCTTCTTGGTCTTCAGGTCGTACGCGTTGACGCTGCCCGTCGTCGTCGCGGGCTTCCACAGCTTCGTGCCCCACAGCGCGGCGGCGCTGCGGGAGCGGGTGTGGATGACGTCGTCCGCGCTGTGCTCCTCGGTGTCGCCGACGTAGAGCTTTCCGGCGGACGCCGACTCGAACAGCACGTAGCGGCCGGACGTGTCGAGGACCCGGACGTCGGAGACGCCGCCGGAGCCGAGTATGTACAGGCTGTTCTTGCTGATCGGGAGGTGCACGGAGCTGCCCGACGAGTATCCGGTGAGGCCGGTGCCGGTGCCGAACAGTTCCACGCACGACGAGCCCGTCGTGCACTTCTTGTACGTGTCGGCGAGCCGGTACCGAAGGGTCTTCTCGCCGGGGCGGCCCGCCGCGTCCAGGTCGTACGTGTACAGGCCCCGCAGGTCGGATCCGTCGCCGAGGGCCACCGTGGAGACCCGGCCGGACGCGATCGACAGACCGTCGACTGCCGCGGCCATCGGCGGCACCGCGCGGACCACGGACCGGCCGCCGTCCGGCGTGAAGCGGCGCACCGCCCAGTCACCGGCGTCGGCGCCGCCCACCGCGAGGACGCTGCCGTCGGGGGCGGTGGCCAGCCGGTAATCGGCGTGCGCGAGCAGCTCCGTGGTGCCGCCGCCGATCGCCACGGAGTAGAGCTTCTGGCCGGCCGAGTAGGCGGGCATCGCCTCGCGGTGGACGACGAGGATGCGGTCGCCCGCGAGCGCCATCTGCGCGTTGGGCGTCGTGGTGGAGTTGCTCGGGCCCGGCACCGAGGTGCGGGTGACGGGCGCGTCCGTGCGGCCGCGCCCGGTGGTGAACGCGGTGCCCGAGGAAGGCCGGTAGCCGAGCACCTTGTCCTTCGACAGGGCGAAGGAGGTGGGCAGTTCGGCGCGGTCGAGACCGGCGAAGACCTCGCTGACGGCGCCGGTGGCGTAGTCCAGCGCGATCAGGTGCAGCTGTCCTTCCGCGTCGGCGAACTGGAACACGGCGCCGTCGCGGTCCTGAACCATCATTCGCCGCAGCTTGAGCCCGGCGGGCAGCTCGCCCGCGGCCCGGTCGGTGCCGTCGGCGGAGAGCAGGTGCAGGGCGCCGAGAGCGCGGTCGCCGCTCACCTCGACGCTGACCAGGACGGACTCGTTGTACGCCTGCGCCCAGCGCTGCCCGGCCGGGAGGGTGAACGTGGTGGCGGCGGTCGTCCCGAGGTCCGTCACCGTGACCGTGCCGCCGGCCGTCCCGTTGCCCGTGGTGCCGAGACCGGTGTTGAGGAAGCTCAGGACCTTCGTCTGCGGCCGGCTCTCCCCGGTGGCCGCGTCGGTCCACCGGAGGCCGCTCGTGCCCTCCTGCGTATGCAGGTAGCCCGAGTCCCCCGCGGTGGACAGCGCCTCGGAGCGCGGCAGGAACCGGTTCGACGCGGCGATCACGCTCTCGGCCGGCTGGTCCGCGGCGCTCGCCGGGACAACCGCGGGCAGCAGTGTGCCGGCCAGCGCGAGCACGGCCCCCGCCGCGACGACGGTGGAACGTCTGTGTTTGACCCCCATGGGTCCCCTCCCCGAAACGGCGCGCGGCAGATCGGCGGCGCGCGCAGGACGCATCGGAGGGTGTGGGGCCCCTCACAGAAACTTCATGCCCTCTACACAGGGCTCCCGGAGCCTAACAGCGGGGCGGGGCGGGGCCGGGATGCGGGTGACAGCGAAGCGGGCCCACCCCCGCAAGGGGATGGGCCCGCTTCGATGCCTGGAGACCGGTGTCAGCCGTTGCGCTTCCAGCGCGGCTTCTCGTCACGGCGTCCGAAGGACGACGAGCCGGAGCCCGAGCCGGCGCCACGGTAGTCGTCACGACGGCTGTGGGGACGGTGGCCGCCACCGGCCGACGGGCGGTCGCCCTGACGGTCACGGTTGAACGGGCGGTCGCTGCCCCGGTGACCGCCGGACGGGCGGTCGTCACGGCGGAAGCCGCCACGGTCGTCACGGTTGAAGCCGCCGCCACGGTTGTCACGGCTGCCACCACGGTCGTCGCGGTTGAAACCACCCGAGCGGTTGCCACCACGGTCATCACGGTTGAAGCCGCCACCGCGGTTGTCGTCACGACGCTCGAAGCCGCCGCCACGGTTGTCACGGCTGCCACCACGGTCATCGCGGTTGAAGCCACCCGAGCGGCTGCCACCACGGTCGTCACGGTTGAAGCCACCGGAGCGGTTGCCACCACGGTCGTCACGGTTGAAGCCACCGGAGCGGCTGCCACCACGGTCGTCACGGTTGAAGCCGCCACCGCGGTTGTCGTCACGACGCTCGAAGGAACGGCCACCACGGTCGTTGTCCCGGCGGAAGCCACCGCGGTCACCGCCGTTGTCGCGACGCTCGAAGCCACCACGGTTGCCGCCACGGTCGTTGTCACGACGGTCACGACGCTCGAAGTTGCCCCGGTCGTCACGGCGCTGACGCGACTGCTCGTACCCCGACGAGTTCTGGGACTGCTGCGGCACCTCGGCGGCGACGGCCTCGGCGACCTGCTCGGCGGCGGCCTCCGCGGCGGCGGCGACGGCCGCGGCCACGCCCTCCTCGTCCTCGCCGCGCTCACGGGCGGCACGGGCGGTGAGGCGGTCGGCCTCCTCGCGCAGCTCGGCCGCGCGGCGGCCCGCACGCTCCAACTGCTTGGTCAGCTGCGTGACTTCACGCTCGGCCTGCTGCGCCGCGCTGCCCGCGGACTCGGCCTGCACCTCGGTCATGGACCGGGCACCGGTGATCTCCGCGACCTCGGGGTCGAAGGCGGCACCGCCCTGGATGATGTGACGCCCGGCGTCGACGCCCGCGTCCTCCATCAGCCGGAAGATCTGGCGGCGCTGGTGCGGCAGGGAGAGGGAGACGACCGTACCCGTGCGGCCGGCTCGCGCCGTGCGGCCCGCGCGGTGCAGGTAGTCCTTGTGGTCGCCGGCCGGGTCCACGTTCAGGACCAGGTCGATGCCGTCGACGTGGATGCCTCGGGCGGCGACGTCGGTCGCGACGAGCGCGTTGACGTAGCCATCCTTGAAGTCGGCGAGGGTGCGGGTACGCGCGCCCTGCGTCATGCCGCCGTGCAGCGCGTCGGCCTTCACGCCGGACTCGCGCAGCTGCTCGGCGATGCGGTCGGCACCCAGCTGGGTACGGACGAAGATGATCGTGCGGCCCTTGCGGGAGGCGATGGCCGCGGTGACCGGCGCCTTGTCCTTGGGCTTCACGATGAGGATGTGGTGCGACATCGTCGTGACGTTGCCCTGGGCGCTGTCGACCTCGTGGCTGACCGGGTTGTTCAGGTAGCGGGAGACGAGGGTCTTGATCTCGTTCTCCATCGTGGCGGAGAACAGCATCCGCTGGCCGCCGGCCGGGACCTGGTCGAGCAGCTCGGTGACCTCGGGCAGGAAGCCCAGGTCGGACATCTGGTCGGCCTCGTCGAGGACGGCGACCTCGATGTTGCCGAGGTTGCAGGCGCCACGGTTGATGAGGTCGCGCAGTCGGCCCGGGGTGGCGACGAGGATGTCGACGCCGCGCTCCAGGGCGTAGATCTGGTTGCTCATCGACGTACCGCCGCAGACGACCTTCATCTTCAGGCCGACCTGGTCGCCGTAGGGCTGCAGGGCGTCCGCGACCTGCATCGCGAGCTCACGGGTCGGCGTGAGGATGATGGCGCGCGGCTTGTGCTTCTCGGAGCGGCCGCCGGCCAGGCGGGAGAGCATCGGCAGACCGAACGAGAGGGTCTTGCCGGAGCCGGTGCGGCCACGGCCGAGGATGTCCTTGCCGGCCAGGGCGTCCGGAATGGTCGCGGCCTGGATCGGGAAGGGGGTCGACACACCGTTCTGCGCGAGCTTGCGCACGACGGGCTCGGGCAGGCCGAGGTCCGCGAAGGTGAGGGTGGGCTCGGCGGGCTCGGTGGCCTCGTCGGCGGTGTCAGCGGTGTCAGCTGTGTCAGCGGTGTTGTTCTCGACATCGGCGTCGATGCTGTCGGCGCTGTTGATGCTCTCGAGCGCCTCGACGGCCTCGGCGATGTCGTTCTTCTCGTCGTTCTCGACGACGTTCACGATGGTGTTTTCAGCAGAAATGGACATGCGAAATGCGAAACCTTCCGGAGTTTCGGCACGCGCCCGTCAACTCCGTGTATTCGCAAATTCGCAAATCGACCGCCTCAATGCGGTCCAGCCACGGCAAGGGAGAGTACGCGCCACGCGGCGCTCTTGTACGGCGCCGGGCAAATGGGATCAAACGATCTACCACCATACGCACCCCCCACCCCCCAAGGCAAACCGCTTCCTGGATATACCCGCTCGTGAGACGCGTCTCACACCCCTACGCGGGGCTCCCGGCCCGCGGCGCCGGCTCGCGCATCAGCTGGGGGGAGGTCCCGTGCTCGTGCGCGGAGGACGACGGCTCCGCGGTCGTCGCGGACGGCGTGGGCGTCGGTGTCGGCGTCTCCTTCGGCGGGGCCGGGGACGACGGAGTGACCCGCGGCGGACTCGGCTTCACCGGCGGCGTGGTGTCCCGCGCGGGCGGGGCCGCCTTCGACGGGGCCGCGCCGTGCGACGCGGAGGCCGCGGGCGAGGCGGACCCCGAGGCCGAAGCGGCGGCGTCCGGGCCCGCCGACGACCCGTCCTTGCCCCGCGCCCGGACGCCACTGCCGCTGCCGCTGCCGGAGACCAGCGCGCCCCCGTCGAGCACGGTGCCCCCGCCGCGGTGCGCCGCGGAGTGCGAGGGCGCGGGGGGCCGCCCGTCGTCGGCCACGCTCATGCACCCGGCGGCCGCGGCGACGGCCACCGTGGTCGCGGCCATGCGGCTCAGTCGAAGGGCACAAAGCGATACGGACAGTTGGCGCACGGGCGCACCTCCGGGCACGTGACGGGGTCAACGTTCCCAACTCCCGCGCCCGGCACAAGGACACGCACCGCGTGGCCACCGCACAAAGCCCGCACAAACGACGCCGGGGCCGCTCAGCCGGCTCAGCCCCCTCGGACACCTGCTCTCAGCCGTACCCGAGAGCGTGCAGCCGCGCGTCGTCGATCCCGAAATGGTGGGCGATCTCGTGCACCACCGTGATCTCCGTCTCCGCGACGACGTCCTCCCTGGACCCGCACATCCGCAGCGTCGGACCCCGGTAGATGGTGATCCGGTCCGGCAGGACCCCCGCGTACCACTCACCGCGGTCGGTGAGCGGCGTCCCTTCGTAGAGCCCGAGCAGCTCGGGATCGCCTGCGGGCGGTTCGTCCTCCACGAACACCGCGACGTTGTCCATGAGCCGCGTCAACTCGGGCGGAATCCGGTCGAGCGCCTCCGCCACCAGTTCCTCGAATGCCTCGCGCGTCATCTCCAGCACACCGCCATTGTCCGGCACGACCCCGCATATCCACCCGTCCACTTGGGCATACGCCAGCAATGGCCCGCTCGCCCGCTGTAGCCATACGCCGAGTCCTTCACCGGCCACGGGGCCCGCGCACCGCCCCGCAGGCCCTGCTGAAGGCCCCCGCGCCCCACCCCTGGACGCGCGCCCTCGGCCTGGTCGCGGTCGTCCTGCTGGGCGCCTGGCTCGGCCTCCTCGTCGTCGGCAGCGTCCGCGCCCCCGTGGGCCCGATGGACACCCGGATGACGCTGCGCCCGTCCCTCTCCGGCGGCACGAAGATCAATGTGTCCCCGCTCGGCGCCCTGGAGCTGAAGTCCCACACGGCCCCCATCCGCCTCGACGTCGACGTCGACCAGCTGGACCCGATCCGCTCCCGGGCCCTCGTCGACCACCCGGAGCGCATCTCGGGGCTCCAGGACGAGGTGATCCGCGACGTCGAGCACGGCACCCTCGACCTGGCCGTCCGCTCCTGTGTGGCGGTGGTCTCCGGCGCGACGGCCCTCGGCCTCGCCGTCTACCGGCGCCCGCGCCGCGCCCTGGCGGCCGGCGGTCTGGCCCTCGCGCTCCTCGCGGCGTCCGGCGGGACCGCGTACGCGACCTGGAACCCGAAGTCGGTCCTGGAGCCGAAGTTCTCCGGGCTGCTCTCCTCGGCCCCTTCGGTGGTCGGCAACGCCCGCTCGATCGTCACCGAATTCAACGTCTACCAGGAGGAGTTGGCCCGCTTGGTCACCAACGTCACCAAGCTCTACGACGTGACGTCCACGCTGCCCACGTACCGCCCCGACCCCTCCACGATCCGCGTCCTGCACGTCTCCGACATCCACCTCAACCCGGCGTCCTGGAAGATCATCGGGTCGCTCGTCGAGCAGTACCGGATCTCGGCCGTCATCGACACCGGCGACACCATGGACCACGGCTCGGCCGCCGAGAACGCCTTCCTCGACCCGATCAGGGACCTCGGCGCGCCCTACGTGTGGATCCGCGGCAACCACGACTCCAAGACGACGCAGAAGTACCTGTCCTCCCGCAAGCGCTTCAAGAACGTCCGCGTACTCGACGACGGCAGGGCGGTCACGGTCGCGGGCCTGCGCATCGCCGGCACCGGGGACCCGCAGTACACCCCGGACCGCTCCATCCAGGCGCAGGGCGACCCGGCGGAACGCATGGCGGGCATCCGGCTCGCCTCGGCCCTGCGCGACCAGCGGGCGGCCGGCACCCCGGTCGACATCGCGCTGGCCCACGAACCGGTGGCGGCCCGGGAGACGGACGGTGCGGTACCGCTGGTCCTGGCCGGACACATCCACCGCGAGCAGATGCAGGTGCTGCCCCTCGGCACCCGGCTCCGCGTCGAGGGTTCGACCGGCGGCAGCGGCCTGCGCGCGGTCGACGGCAAGTACCCCGATCCGGTCGAGGCCTCCGTCCTCTACCTGGACAGCGCCACCAAGCGTCTGCAGGCCTGGGACGAGATCAGGCTGGGCGGTCTGGGTCTGACGAAGGCCGAGGTCAGCCGCCATCTGCCCAAGGAGAACCAACCGGGTGCGATCCCCTCGCCACCCGCCTCCGCCTCCCCCTCCGGTTCCGCCTCCGCGGGGGCCCGGTAAACCGTTTTGGCGATAGCTCCCCGCATCCCATATGCTTCTCACGTCCCCGACGCGCTGCGAAGCGCCCAGGCGGGCCGATAGCCCTCATCGTCTAGCGGCCTAGGACGCCGCCCTTTCAAGGCGGTAGCACGGGTTCGAATCCCGTTGGGGGCACGTAAGACCGTGTGCGACACTGTTGCACGCACAGCTTGGTCCTGTGGAGCAGTTTGGAGTGCTCGCCACCCTGTCAAGGTGGAGGCCGCGGGTTCAAATCCCGTCAGGACCGCTTGCAGATCACCTCGGTGAACTGCGTGGCTGGGTAGCTCAGTTGGTACGAGCGATCGCCTGAAAAGCGATAGGTCGCCGGTTCGATCCCGGCCCCAGCCACTGCACTGAAAACACCCCGGACATACCGTCCGGGGTGTTTTTCGTGGTTCCGGAGATCTCGTTGTTCACTTCTGATCGGTGGGTCTCGCGGTGGTCCCGGCCGCACCGGGGCCCAGTCGGCGCAACGTGGCCAGCAGGCAGAGCTGGAGGCGGGAGAGCCCGCAGTGCTTCACCCGGAGGTTCGACATATGGAACTTCACCGTACGGGTCGTGATACCCAGGTGAGTGGCGATCTCCGCGTTGGTCGGCCCACCCCGCAGCAGGTCGAGGATCTTCTCCTCGGTCTCGGTGAGAGGGGGATCGAGGGCGAGCGCGCGATGAAGTAAGTCCGCGGCTGCCGCCGTACCACCGCCCCCGGCCGGCAAGCAGTCCCTGTCCACGTGATCAACAGAACGCATGAATCCCCCCCCGGGCTTCCATAGCCGCACGGCTGTTCGGAGCCCGCGCAATCCTGATCCGGCTGAATCGTAACTGCTTTGTTCAGCCGTTGAGTTGCGCTGCGAGGCGGAGCCGGTCCTGGGTCTGTTGCTTGAACAGGTCGAGGGTCTCGGCGTGCTCTTCCACCAGAGACTTCTCGTACGCGCTCTGCACGGCGTAGCGGATGCCGATGTAGTTGACCTTCGTCTTGCAGGCGACGTCCGCTTTGGCGACGGTGATGGCCTGAGGGCTGGAGAGCTGACCTTGCTTCAGGCCCAGGTCCGACTGGATGTTGTCGGGGCTGGAGGTGGTGAAGCCGGAATCGGCCATGCACTGTGACCACTTGCTCGTGGCCTTCCTCACCCTGGAGTCCTCCAGCGCTCTGGACTCCGCCTCACCACCCAGATTGAACACGAAGAGGATGTCGACGGATCCCGGCTTCGGGGAGTACAGCTTCAGAGCCGACTCGCGACCGCAGCCGCCGACGGGCACTTCCTTGCCGTTGATGGTGATGCCGCTGCCCGGCGCCTTCTCCGCCTCGGCCTGCGTCATGGGTTCATCGGTGGGGGCAGCCGCCTTGCCCTTGGCCTTCGCCGCAGCCTCGGCGACGGGGTCCACCCCGTTGAGCACCGTCTGGCCGGTCCGGCTGAGAGGGGTCGGCGACTGTCTCTTGGCGGGCGCCGGGTCGGTTGCCCGGCCAGGGTTCGCATAGCCGGACCGGGCCGCGTCCTCCGCGTTGGTCAGCCCGAAGATCCGTGAGCTCGAGTCATCCCCGCTCGGAGGGGTCGGGGCGGGGAGGGCGTACTCGAAGCCGAAGCGCTTCATGCACTGCTCTACCAGACGATTCTGGGCCCTTTTCGCCTGATATTGCTGATCGGAAGTGACCTCGTACGCGGCGATGGGGAACTCCAGGCCTTCGGTGCTGCTCAATTTCTTGATGCTGCCGATGGCCGGCTCCTTTCCCGCGCTGTCGCCTGCGGTCTCCTCGCCTCCGCAGCCGCTGAGGGTCAGTACGGCGGCGCTCACCAGACAGGTGGCAGCCAGGAGTCGGGCTGGGAGAGCCATGGCGGGGATCCTCGCGGTCGTCGTCCGGGTAGCGTGAGCGAACCGCTGTCCCGCTTGATATCGGCAAGCGGGACAGCGGGCGGTGAGAGCTCGGGCGGGTGCCGCCCGGTGCGGTCTAGTAGGGGGCGCAGTACTCGACCACCCAGCAGACCGACTCGATGTTGTTCTTGAAGTTGGCGGTCGCGTTACCGACGTAATAGGCGGGAATCTCGCCGTGGTACGTACCACCACTGTTGGGGCCGGTGTGGACGTACCAGTCATCGCCGCTGCGGTTCTTGTAGGAGGCGGTGTTGTTGCCGACGACCTGTCCCTTGCCGTTGCACGAGCCGGAGCTCGGGAAGGCCTTGAAATAGTCGTTGTTGAAGTTCTGGTCCTTGTCGAACAGGTCGAAGACGCAGCCGGCCTGGTTCGAGTTGAAGTAGAAGCCGATCTCCTCCGGGTCCAGGTAGCCGTCGTAGGCGACCTGTTCGGCTGCCGCTGTGCCGGCGGTGGCCAGTCCGAGACCGCCGAGGGCGGAGATGGCCAGCGCGACGGTGGCCACGCGGCGGGTGAGGTGGGTCATAAAAAGAACTCCTAGCTGCTGAGGTGTTGTTGCCTGTACAGCTGTTCGACGTGCCGCGTCATTACAGATCGTCAAACAAGCGCCGTCTACTGTCCCTTGGGCCAGTAGACGGCGGCTCTCACCACGTGGTGGGGTCGGTCACGCTTGGACCCGTTCTGCGGCGGACGATCCCGGGGGAAGACGGCTGGGCGTGACGTGCCGCGGAGCGGCTGCGCCGCCCCCCTCCCCTCAGCAAAACGGAGTCACTCATGCCGTTCCCCACTCGCGTCACGCAATCGCTGTGCGCGGCACTCCTGGCAGCCGCTGTCCTGGTCGGATGCGGCGGCGCCGAGGAGAACGGCGCGGGCAGCGGGAGCGACTCCGGCAAGAAGCCCGCAGCGGGTGCGAAGCCCTCGGCGGCGAGCGACTCGGAACGCGACTACTACGGGTGCCTGGAGAAGAACGGGGTCAAGACCGAGACCACCCCCGACGGTGAACTCCGCGTGGTCAAGGCCGGTGGGGACGCGGCGGTGCTGACCAAGGCCGAGAAGGAGTGCGCGGATCTCCTGCCTGCGCAGGACACCTCGAAGGACGCAGGTGAGAAAGCGAAGGCGGACCCGGCCTTCGTCGCGTGCATGAAGGCCGAGGGGTTCACCACCTACGACAGGTCCAAGGAGGGCGACAACAACGCCCTCATCGCGGCACTGAAGAAGTGCAGCCCTGGCGAGAACGACGACCAGGACGTCGTCGTCGGCGGCTGACCGGCCCCGGCAGGACACGGTGAAGCAGGTCCGCAGGGTGCGACGAGGAAACGTGGTGAAGTGACCGCACAACTGGATGCCGGGGACGAACCCGTTGTCAAGACGACGCAGGAGGTCGCAGAGACGGCTTCCGCGAACGGGGGGCCCGCCAACGGCCTTGCGCGCAGGCGCCGTTGGATCGCCGCTGTCGCGGGTGGGGCGGTGTTGCTCGCGGGGGCCGGAGTGGTGGCCGCCACGCTGATCAAGTCGCCTTCGCAGGCGGCGGCGGACGCGAGGCCGCCGGAGCGGTCGGTGTTGACGTCACCGGTGGAACATCGGGTGCTGACGTCGTCGGTGATCGTGCGCGGGCAGGTCGTTGCCGGACAGAGTGTGGATGTGGCGCCGCAGGTGGCCGGCGGGGAGGACGGTTCCGCACCCGTCGTGACCAAGTTGCCGGTCAAGCAGGGCGATCGGCTGAAGGCCGGGCAGGTGTTGCTCGAGGTCTCCGGGCGCCCGGTGTTCGCGCTGCCCGGCCGGATACCCGTCTACCGCGACCTCAAGCCCGGCGCGGAAGGCGACGACGTAAAGCAACTGCAGGGGGCACTGCGGGACCTGGGGCACGGCACGGGCGGCGATACCGCCGGGACCTTCGGAGCGGGGACCAAGGCCGCCCTCGACGCCTTTTACGCCGCGATAGGTTACGACCCGCTGCCGGCCGTGGACGACAACGGGGCGGGGTTGAAGACGGCCGAGGGTGCGGTGACGGCGGCTGAGCGGGCGGTGGAGGAGGCCCAGGACGCCAAGGGCAAGGGGTCGGCGCGTGCGGTGCAGTACGCGCGGGACGATCTGGCCGAGGCGCGGGACGATCTGGCTGCCGCACAGGCCGCGTCGGGCCCCCGGCTGCCGGCCGGCGAAGTGGTCTACCTGCAGGGCTTTCCCGCCCGGGTGGATGCGGTGCCGGGGCGGGTGGGCGCGCCCGTGGACGGGACGATGCTGACGGTGTCCGGCGGGAAGCTCGCGGTACAGGCCTATCTGCAGGAGCATCAGAAGGGCCTGGTGCGCAAGGGGCAGCGGGTGCAGATCTACTCGGAGCTGACCGGCATCCAGGCGCAGGCGAAGGTGGGTTCGCTGGCCGCTTCGCCGACTGCGCCGGACAGCGGCAGCGGGAATGGTGGCGGCGAGGACGAGCCGGGCAGTGGGGAGCCGACGGCGCCGGGGCAGAGCGGCTATCTGCTGCGGGTCGATCCGGACAAGGCGCTGGATGCCCAGTTGGCCGGGCAAGATGTGCGGCTGACCATCGAAGCGGCCCGTACCGACGGCAAGGCACTGGTCGTGCCGATCACCGCGCTGACCGCGGGCGCCGACGGCCGGACCACGGTCACGGTGCTCCAGCCGAACGGCGAGCAGCGTCGGGTGGAGGTACGCACGGGCACCGCGGGCGACGGCTTCGTCGCCGTGGAGCCGGTGGGGGCTGCCCGGCTGGACAAGGGCGAGCAGGTCATCGTGGGTGTGAAGAAGGGGGCGGTGGGACAGTGACGCCGGTCATCGAGTTCCGCCAGGTCGGCCTCACCTATCCGGGGCCACCGCCCGTGCCTGCCCTCAAGCCGTGTGAACTGCTCATCGAGCCCGGGGATTTCGTCACCGTCATCGGGCCTTCGGGCTCGGGCAAGTCCACCTTCCTCAACATAGCCGGGCTGCTGGACGCCCCCACCCAGGGCACGTACCTCCTCGACGGCTACGACACCGGCGCGCTGAGTGACGCCGATCGGACCGCGCTGCGCGGTCGTCGCATCGGCTTCGTCTTCCAGGCCTTTCATCTGCTGCCGCACCGCTCGGCGTTGGAGAACGTCACCCTGGCCATGGTCTACAACGGCGTCCCCCGCGCCGAGCGGGGCCCGCGGGCCCGCGACGCCCTGGTCCGCGTGGGCCTCGGCCACCGCGTCGACTCGCTGCCCACCCGGCTCTCCGGCGGTGAGCGCCAACGCGTCGCCATCGCACGGGCGCTGGCCGCCGGCCCCTCTCTGCTGCTGTGCGACGAGCCCACCGGCAACCTCGACACCGCCAGCGCCGGGGCGGTCCTGGGGCTGCTGGACGAACTGCACGCCGACGGGATGACCATCTTGCTGATCACGCACGATCTGGAGGTGGCCGCCCGTGGTGCCCGCACCGTAGCCATCCGCGACGGCGTCCTTCGTGAGCAGCGGGTGGCCGCGTGAAGCTGCGCATCCGGCGCGGCCGCGCCGCAGGCGTCATCCCCTCCTCCTTCGCCCCCCGCGACCTGCTCGCCGAGGCCACGGCCGGAGTGCTGCAGCGGCCCGCCCGCTCCGCGCTGACCGCGCTCGGCACGGTGCTCGGCGTCGGCACGTTCGTGGCGATCCTCGGGCTGACCGCGACGACCTCGTCCCAGATCGACGCCCGGTTCAATGCGCTGACCGCCACCGAGGTGACGGTCGAGGAGACGGCCGACGACGCCGCCCAGCTCACCGGGCCCGCCTTCCCCGAGGACGCCGACGCCCGGATGCGCAGAGTGAACGGGGTCAAGGCCGCGGGCGTCTACTGGACCGTACGGGACGACCGGGCGAGCAGTACCCGCTCCGCGCCCGTCGGCGACAGTGCCGGAGGCGAGCGGATCGATGTGGTCGCAGCCTCACCCGGCGTCCTCGAGGCCGCCGTGCCGACCCTGGCCGAGGGGCGGCTGTACGACGAGCGGATGGCCCGGGCCGGCCGGGTCGCGTTGATCGGCGCGGGAACCGCGAGCCGGCTGGGCATCACCACCCTGGAGACCCATCCCGCGCTGTTCATCGGCGAGGAGTCGTTCACCGTCGTCGGTATCGTCGACGACGTGGAGCGCAAGGCCGACCTGCTCCTCTCCGTCGTCGTCCCGCGCACCACCGCCGAGCAGATCTGGGGCGCCCCCGGCCCCACCGAGTCCGGCATGCTGATCTCCACCGAACTGGGCGCCGCCCAGCAGGTCGCCACCGAAGCGGCCGTCGCGCTGCGCCCCGACCACCCCGAGTACTTCAAGGTCGTCCCGCCCCCGGCCCCCAAGGCCCTGCGCTCGACCGTGGGCTCCGACCTGAGTCAGCTCTTTCTGCTGCTGGCCGGGATCTGCCTGGTCATCGGCGCGGTCGGCATCGCCAACACCACCCTGGTCGCGGTGCTGGAGCGGACCGGCGAGATCGGGCTGCGCCGCGCCCTGGGCGCCCGCGCCCGGCACATCACCGCCCAGTTCCTGGCCGAGTCCGGAGCCCTCGGCGCCCTCGGCGGCCTGGTGGGCACCAGCCTGGGCACCGTGACGGTGGTCGCCGTCGCTCTGGCCCGGGACTGGACGCCGGTCGTGCACCCCGCGACCGTCGCCGCCGCCCCGCTGATCGGGCTGGTCACCGGCGTGCTGGCAGGCCTCTATCCGGCCTGGCGGGCCTCGCGCATCCAGCCGGTGGAGGCCCTTCGGCGCTGACCGGGGCGCTTGTCCGGGCCCCGCTCAAAGCCGCCGCAGTCCCTCGTGAACCGGGTCAGACGGCGGCCGCGTGCAGCGGCTGTGTCCCGCGGCCGCCCGGATGCTTGTGCCGCCAGAACCAGAAGAGGCCGCTCGACACGAGCCCCCAGCCGGCCAGCACCAGGAACGGGAAGGCGTGCTGGTGGCCCTGGAAGTACACCGCGGTGTGCTGCGCGTTCACCGATGCCCCCGGCGGCAGCCACTGCCCGAGGCGGCCGAGGAACGTCGGCAGCAGCGGCGGCGCCACCGCGCCGCCCGACGCCGGATTGCCGACCAGGACAAGCAGCCCCCAGGTCGGGATCATCGCCCAGCGGTGGAAGAACGTGTTGAACATCGTGAAGACCATCCCGCAGCTGAACATCGTCAGCGCGAGGATCAGCCAGGACTCGACGAACGGCAGATCCAGCGCGCCCAGCCCCCAGTCCACGACCGCCGCCACGGCGAATCCGCCGAACAGCGCGTAGGCCACGGTGAACGCGATCCGCTCGGCGGGGTTCAGGCCCCGCGCGTGCACGCTCAGCTGGATCGCCCCGACGAACCCGATGATCACCGCAGCGAGCGAGATGTAGAAGATCGCGAGGCCCCGCGGATCGCCGCTCTGCAGCGGGTGCAGGTCCTTGACGGTCACCGGGATCCCGGTCTTCTTGCTGACCACCGGCGCCGACTCGGAGAACACCTGGGCCACGGAGACCCCGGACGCGCCGGACACGTCCAGCTCCACCTTGGCTCCCTTGTCGCGCACGTCGAGCACCGCGAAGATCCGCTGCTCGTCGATGGCCTCGCGGGCCGCCGACCGGGTGGCGTAGTGCTTCAGGTCGAGCTCCGCGTCGAGCGCCTTCTCCATCGCGCCGACGAAGGCACTGCGCCGCGCGGCGTCCGGCTCACCGGTGACGCCGGTGGGGATGTTGTGGGGCGTGGGGTTCGCCATGGAGTACGTGTATGAGGCCGCGAACAGCGCCGCCGCCGCGGCCAGGATGACGACGAGGACGCACGCCGGCAGGAACGGCGACTTCTTGTACGAGGACCAGCGATCGGCCTTCGTCGGCGGGCGCCCGTGCTCACCGTGCGGGGGGTGCGGTCGCGGCTGTTCCGGCTCGTGCAAGGACGACATACCTGGACGCTAAAGCACAGATAAGCCGCATACACCCCGAGAGGGCCCGCCTGTCGGCCACCTGCCACCTACCGGCCCGGCCACTGTGGCAAAACCGTTCGCCACAAATTTCCCCGAGGTGAGATCCTGAAGGACGTATGTCTACGCAGCCTGCCCCCGCCGCCGACCGGCTCGCCGCCGTCGCGCGGCGCCTCTCCGAGTTGTCCCTCCGGGACGCGCACCGTCTTGGCCGCAGGCTCGAAGGGGCGCGGAAGATCCGCAAGCCCGAGGCCCGCGCCACGGTGGTCGCCGAGATCGACGCCGAGGCCGAGAAGGCCGAGGCCCGTATGGCCACCCGGCGCGAGCGCCGCGCGGCCCTCGATGTCACGTACCCCGAGCAGCTCCCGGTCAGCCAGAAGAAGGACGAGATCGCCGCGGCGATCCGCGACCACCAGGTCGTGATCGTGGCCGGTGAGACCGGCTCCGGCAAGACGACACAGATCCCGAAGATCTGTCTCGACCTGGGCCGGGGCGTGCGCGGCATGATCGGGCACACCCAGCCCCGCCGGATCGCGGCCCGTACGGTCGCCGAGCGCGTCGCCGACGAGCTGCACACGCCGCTGGGCGAGGCGGTCGGCTGGAAGGTGCGCTTCACCGACCAGGTCGCCCAGGACAGCACGTTCGTCAAGCTGATGACGGACGGCATCCTGCTGGCCGAGATCCAGACGGACCGCGAGCTGCGCGCGTACGACACGATCATCATCGACGAGGCCCACGAGCGGTCCCTCAACATCGACTTCCTGCTGGGCTACCTGGCCCAGCTGCTGCCGAAGCGCCCGGACCTCAAGGTCGTCATCACCTCGGCGACGATCGACCCGGAGCGCTTCTCACGGCACTTCGGCGACGCCCCGATCGTCGAGGTCAGCGGCCGCACGTATCCGGTCGAGGTGCGCTACCGCCCGCTGCTCGAAGAAGACCCCGACGACTCAGCCGACTCCGACCGCGACCAGATCACCGCGATCACGGACGCCGTCGAGGAGCTGCAGCGTGAGGGCGAGGGCGACATTCTCGTCTTCCTCTCCGGCGAGCGCGAGATCCGCGACACCGCGGACGCCCTGGAGAAGAAGAAGTTCCGTTTCACCGAAGTGCTGCCCCTGTACGCGCGCCTCTCGCACGCCGAGCAGCATCGTGTCTTCCAGCAGCACACGGGAAGACGCGTCGTCCTCGCGACGAACGTGGCGGAGACGTCCCTGACCGTCCCGGGCATCAAGTACGTCATCGACCCGGGCACCGCCCGCATCTCGCGCTACAGCCACCGTACGAAGGTGCAGCGGCTGCCCATCGAGGCGATCAGCCAGGCCAGCGCCAACCAGCGCAAGGGCCGCTGCGGCCGTACCTCCGACGGCATCTGCGTGCGCCTCTACAGCGAGGACGACTTCCTCGCGCGGCCCGAGTTCACGGACGCGGAGATCCTCCGGACGAACCTCGCCTCGGTCATCCTGCAGATGACGGCGGCCGGCCTCGGCGACATCGAGAAGTTCCCCTTCATCGACCCGCCGGACCACCGCAACATCCGCGACGGCGTCCAGCTCCTGCACGAACTGGGGGCGTTGGACCCGAGCGAGAAGGACGCGAAGAAGCGCCTGACGCAGCAGGGCCGCAAGCTGGCCCAGCTGCCCGTCGACCCGCGCCTGGCGCGCATGGTCCTGGAGGCCGACAAGAACGGCTGCGTGCGCGAGGTCATGGTGATCGCGGCGGCCCTGTCGATCCAGGACCCGCGCGAGCGCCCCTCCGACAAACAGGCGCAGGCCGACCAGCAGCACGCCCGCTTCAAGGACGAGACCAGCGACTTCCTGGCCCTCCTGAACCTGTGGCGCTACGTCCGTGAACAGCAAAAAGAGCTGGGCTCCTCCGCCTTCCGCCGGATGTGCAAGCGCGAGTTCCTGAACTTCCTGCGCATCCGCGAATGGCAGGACATCTACACGCAGCTGCGCACGGTCGCCAAGCAGATGGGCATCCACCTCAACGAGGACGATGCCCCCGGCGACTTGATCCACGTCTCCCTCCTCTCCGGCCTCCTCTCCCACATCGGGATGAAGGACGTGAAGGAGTCCAAGGAGTCCACGCAGAAGGACCCGAAGCAGGCAGGTCGCGACCGCGGGCGCAACGAGTACGTCGGTGCCCGCAACGCCAAGTTCGCGATCTTCCCCGGCTCGGCCCTCTTCAAGAAGCCGCCGCGCTTCGTGATGTCGGCGGAGCTGGTGGAGACCAGCCGCCTCTGGGCGCGGGTCAACGCGAAGATCGAGCCGGAGTGGGTCGAGCCGCTGGCCGAGCACCTCCTCAAGCGCACGTACAGCGAGCCGCACTGGGAGAAGGACCAGGCCGCCGTGATGGCGTTCGAGAAGGTGACGCTGTACGGCGTTCCGCTCGTCGCCCAGCGGAAGATCAACTACGGCCGGATCGACGCCGAGGTCTCCCGCGAGCTGTTCATCCGCAACGCGCTGGTCGAGGGCGACTGGCGCACGCACCACAAGTTCTTCGCCGACAACCGCAAGCTCCTCACCGAGGTCGAGGAGCTGGAGCACCGGGCGCGGCGCCGCGACATCGTGGTCGACGACGACACCCTCTACGACTTCTACGACCAGCGGGTGCCCGAGCACGTCGTCTCCGGCGCGCACTTCGACTCCTGGTGGAAGCAGAAGCAGCGCGAGGAACCGGAAGCGCTCGACTTCGAGCGGTCCATGCTCATCCGCGAGTCCGCGGAGGCCGTCACCAAGGACGACTACCCGGACACCTGGCACCAGCGGAACCTGAAATTCCGGGTGACGTACCAGTTCGAGCCGGGCGCGGACGCGGACGGCGTGACCGTCCACATCCCGCTCCAGGTCCTGAACCAGGTCACGGACGAGGGCTTCGACTGGCAGATCCCGGGCCTGCGCGAGGACGTCGTGATCGAGCTGATCCGCTCCCTGCCCAAGCCGATCCGCCGCAACTACGTACCCGCTCCGAACTTCGCGAAGGCGTTCCTGGACCGGGCCGTGCCCCTCCAGGAGCCGCTGCCCACGACACTCGCGCGCGAGCTGCAGCGGATGGTCGGCGTCCCGGTCTCACCCGACGACTTCGACCTGACCCGCGTACCGGACCATCTGAAGATCACCTTCCGGATCGTCGACGAGCGGCGCCGCAAGCTCGCCGAGGACAAGGACCTGGAAGCTCTCAAGCTGCGGCTGAAGCCGAAGGCGCGCCAGGCCATCTCCCAGGCGGCCGCGGCGACGGCCGAGCGCTCCGGCGGCGAGTCCGTCGAGCGCAAGGGCCTCACCGACTGGACGATCGGGGCGCTCTCCCGCGTCTTCGAGACCCGGCGCGCGGGCCAGCCGGTCAAGGCGTACCCGGCGCTCGTCGACGACGGCCCGACGGCGAACACCGTGTCCGTACGCCTCTTCGACACCGAGGCCGAGCAGGCGCAGGCCATGTGGAAGGGCACGCGCCGGCTCATCCTGCGCAACATCCCGGTGAACCCCGGCAAGTTCGCCTCGGACAAGCTGAGCAACGCCCAGAAGCTGGCCCTGTCCGCGAACCCGCACGGCACCGTCCAGGCCCTCTTCGACGACTGCGCGATGGCGGCCGCGGACAAGCTCATCGGGGACTTCGGCGGCCCCGCCTGGGACGAGGAGTCGTACCGGAAGCTCTACGAGAAGGTGCGCGCCGAGATCGTCGACACGACCGTGCGGACGGTCGGGCAGGTGCAGCAGGTCCTCGCGGCGTGGCAGGCCTGTGAGCGGCGCCTGAAGGCCACGACCAGCCCGACGCTGCTGCCCAACCGCCAGGACGTGCGCACCCAGTTGACGGCCCTGGTCCACCCCGGCTTCGTGACGGGCACCGGTCTGCGCAGACTGCCCGACCTGATGCGCTACCTCGTCGCGGCCGACCGCCGGCTGCAGCAGATGCCGACCGGCGTCCAGCGGGACACCACCCGCATGGAGAAGGTCCACGAGATGCAGGACGAGTACGCCTGGCTGCTCGAACAGCTGCCGCAGGGGCGGCCCGTGCCGCAGGAGGTCCTGGACATCCGGTGGATGATCGAGGAGCTCCGCGTCAGCTACTTCGCGCACGCGCTGGGCACCGCGTACCCCGTCTCGGACAAGCGGATCGTGAAGGCGATCGACGCCGCTGCGCCGTGAGCGGCCGGGTACGTGGAGTGAGTTCGACCGGCGGGCCTGCACTGCTGTAGAGTCCTGCTCGCAGCGCAACGCGGTAACAGCGCAGCGAAACAAGGTCCTGTGGAGCAGTTTGGAGTGCTCGCCACCCTGTCAAGGTGGAGGCCGCGGGTTCAAATCCCGTCAGGACCGCAGTAGATGAGAAGCCCGCACCGAATCGGTGCGGGCTTCTTCTCGTATGCCCCGCCCTCGTCGCATGTCCCGTCGCATGTCCCGTCGTATGCCCCGGAAGGCGCCCTTGACGGCGGCGCGGCCCCTCGGTACGCCAGAACCAGGCAGAACCTCGGTACGCCGGAGTCGGGCGCCACCGGGACCAGGGCGGGAGGCGGTGCATGGCCACACCGATACGACGGCACGAAACCCGCGCCCTGCTGCGCGCGCACCTCTCCGCCGCCTCCGGCCGGCCCCATCTGACCCGGCACTGCCCGATCTGCCACCGACTCCTGCGCCTGGCCATGGACCCCGCCACAGAGGCCCAGGAGGACCTTGAGAGCGCCCTTGAGGGCGACGGGGACGAAAGTCCCCCGAAGGGGTGACCTAAGCCGCCCCACGAGCCCCTCAACTGATGGGAGTCTGGGGAGAGTCGGAGGCCTCCCCGGGAACACGCGAACCCGCTGGCCCCTCTAGCGCACAGGCGCCACCGACAACAAGCTGCGCGGTGTGTGACGGGTGTCACCGAACTAGTTTTGGAAACACCGTTTCTTACACCCTTCCTACAACTGCTCAATTTAATATGTGCAATTGCACCACTCTCACAGCCGCCTGCCGGACACCGGCCAGAGACCGGCCAGGAGCCGGCTGAAGACCCGTCAAGGTCCAACAAGGGAGCGCACAGAACACCGCCGGCCAGGGCCTCAGCGCACAAAAAAGATCGCGCTGGACCCGGCGGAGTCCAGCGCGATCGACGACGTACCCGTGATGCAGTTGAGATGACGCTTCAATGGGCAAGGGACCTGTTGGGGCAGGACCCGTGTCGTGTGGTGCCAGTGGTGGGCGCGGAACGAGTTGGGGGACCCGAAACGCCCGGTATTGCTGTGTTGTGCGGTGCCTCAGGCCTCGCTGCGCTGCTGCGGAATACCCGCAAGCAGTGCGCGGACCTCGGCCTCGCGGTAACGACGGTGCCCGCCGAGCGTACGAATCGACGTGAGCTTGCCAGCCTTCGCCCAGCGCGTGACCGTCTTCGGGTCCACGCGGAACATCGTGGCGACCTCGGCGGGGGTCAGCAGCGGCTCGGCATCAGGGGTGCGAGCGGTCATGAGCGGCCTCCTCGGGAGAACCGAACCATCTCGGTTCTTTCCTTTAAATTCTGCACCTTGACCCGCGTTGCCCGAAATGGCGGACACGGGTCGAGTCGGTTATAGGACGAACGGCTTGTCCTCGGCACTACAACTACACCATCCGTCCAGCCTCGTCGGCCAAACCGATGGAATTGCCCTCCCAGGTGTTCATCAGCGACGGAAGCCGATGGACCATGCCATAGCGGACAGTCACGCCACAGTGACGATCAGTCACAGAGCGATCAGGAGTCATCAGACCCCCCAGCGACAGTGCAATGCCGAGTAATCCGTCCATGCTTGCCTATGGGTGGACATAGATGGACGGATGGAGCCCTCCCCGGACTCCTTGTCCTATTTTGGCACGAGGAGGGGTGATGGGCGCAAGGGCGCAGTTAGTGCAGTCCGTCACGCTTGACACAAAAGCCCGGATCGGGACGTAGGTCCCGAAGTAGCCTGTGCGCCCCGTCAGTTGGCGTTCTGCCGGTCGCGCACTGCCCGCCAGCGTGACACGAGCCGGGCGTACGCCTCCGCCGCGCCGTCCGCGTCACCGGAGCGCAGCGCCGCGATGCCCTCGGCGACGTCCGCCGCCGAGTGGTCCTCCTCGAGGAGGTCGGGCGGCAGGGCGTGCACGAGACCGCCGTAGTCGAGCTCGACCAGTGAGCGGGGGTGGAACTCCTCGAGCCAGCGCCCCACATCCACCAGACCGTCGACCAGGGGCCCCTCGTCGATCGCGTCCCTCAGCGCTCTGAGCCCGCGCGCGACCCGCCGCCTCGCCTGCACCATCGGGGTGCGGTAGCGCAGCAGAGGGCCGCCGCTGCCGTTGTCGCCGGAGTCGCCGGCGTCGCCGTCCGGCTTCCCCTCGGCCGTCTTGTTCTCGTACGTGCGCTCCTCGTCGGCCACGAGCACGAACCAGTTGAGCGGCACCTGCCACGTCGACGTACGGATCCAGGGCCGCGCGTCCGGATTGCGCTCCAGCCAGTGCTCGTAGTCGTCGGACGCCTGCCGGCGCACCACCGGCGGCAGCGCCGCGTCCAGGACCGGGGCCGGCAGCAGCGCCGGCAACTCGTCCAGGGCCTGCCAGCCGCGCAGCCGGGTGCGCCAGGGGCAGACGCACAGCACCCCTTCGACCTCGATCACGAACGCGTCGTCGCTCTCGTGCACCGGCACCGGGATCGGCGGGGTGGGCAGCAAGTCGGCCAGGGACCGGTGCAGTTCGTCCTGGTAGGAGGGGTGGTGCTCGCGCTTCGCGTACCGCTCCCAGTGGCCCCTCTCCGGCTGCGGAAAAGCCGCGAGAGGTTCGTAGACGCGCAGATACGCCGCGTACGGGACGGTCACCGACGACACCTTGGGCACGGCTGCTCCCTCCCCCGCCCTCCGGCTGGAAAACACTGCAAATCGTCCCACGGCGGGATCGCGCGGGACTCGGCGGGATTCGACCGTACGTCCACCGCCCCTCGTCGCGAGAGAGTGATCCTCGGCACTGCGGCCGTGGCGGGCACGTACACGCTCTAATCTCGTCCCACGAAACGACGGAAAGCCCGCCACCCGCACGGGATTCCGCCCAACCGCCGCTACGTACTTGGGAGTCACCACAGTGACCGATGTGACCGGCGACCCTGTCACCATCTCGGGCGCCTCCGCTGCCTCTGATGTGCTGCACACCCTGTTCCACTCGGACCAGGGCGGACACGAGCAGGTCGTGCTCTGCCAGGACCGGGCGAGCGGCCTCAAGGCCGTCATCGCCCTGCACAACACCGCCCTGGGCCCGGCCCTCGGCGGCACCCGCTTCTACCCGTACGCCTCCGAAGCCGCAGCCGTCGCCGACGCCCTGAACCTGGCGCGCGGCATGTCGTACAAGAACGCCATGGCTGGCCTCGACCACGGCGGCGGCAAAGCCGTGATCATCGGCGACCCCGACGTGGTCAAGAGCGAGCAACTGCTGCTCGCGTACGGCCGGTTCGTGGCCTCGCTCGGCGGCCGGTACGTGACGGCCTGCGACGTCGGCACGTACGTGGCCGACATGGACGTGGTCGCGCGCGAGTGCCGCTGGACCACCGGGCGCTCCCCCGAGAACGGCGGCGCGGGCGACTCCTCCGTGCTCACCGCCTACGGCGTCTTCCAGGGCATGCGGGCCAGCGCCCAGCACCTGTGGGGCGACCCGACGCTGCGCGGCCGCAAGGTCGGCATCGCGGGCGTGGGGAAGGTGGGGCGCCACCTGGTCGAGCACCTGCTGTCGGACGGCGCCGAGGTCGTGGTGACGGATGTGCGCCCCGAATCCGTACGGCACATCACGGAGCAGCACCCCGGGGTCGCGGTCGCCGCCGACACGGAGGCGCTGATCCGGGTGGAGGGCCTCGACATCTACGCCCCCTGCGCGCTGGGCGGCGCCCTCGACGACGACAGCGTGCCGGTGCTCACCGCGAAGGTGGTGTGCGGCGCTGCCAACAACCAGCTCGCGCACCCGGGCGTCGAGAAGGACCTCGCCGACCGCGGGATCCTCTACGCACCGGACTACGTCGTGAACGCGGGCGGCGTCATCCAGGTCGCCGACGAGCTCCACGGTTTCGACTTCGACCGGTGCAAAGCCAAGGCCTCGAAAATCTTCGACACCACGCTTTCCATCTTCGCTCGCGCAAAGGTCGACGGGATCCCGCCAGCCGCTGCGGCCGACCGGATCGCCGAACAGAGGATGGCGGAGGCGCGCTCCCGGCACTGATCCGGACGCCTGCGTAACGAGAGTCACGCCGATCGGCGGGTCGCCCTCCAATAAGAGGTTAAAATCGCAGCTGACCAGCGAGGACAGGGCTCCTTGCTGGTCCTGTGCACACGCGCGTCCTGCGGGCGACGTACCGTATGGGCGTGGGCTCAGGTACCGTGGAAGCCCTACGGACCGGTCTCCTTACGGGGAGCCCGTTCTGGTTCATGAACGCGTGTCAAGACTCTGGGGCCATCGAGCCCCGTATTCGAGGGGGTCGAGCCATGGGGCGCGGCCGGGCAAAGGCCAAGCAGACGAAGGTCGCCCGCCAGCTGAAGTACAGCAGCGGCGGGACTGATCTGTCGCGTCTGGCCAATGAGCTGGGCGCATCGACGTCGGAGCCTGTATCGAATCAGCCGCCTAACGGCGAGCCTTTCGATGACGACGACGAGGAAGACGACCCGTACGCCCGCTATGCGGATCTGTACGACGAGGGCGAGGACGAGGACTCCGACGAGTCTGGTCCTTCGTCTCAGCGCCGCGGCGCTTGACCTCGTACCAGCACCACCAGCACGTAGCTGATCTCTGCTGACTGATTTCTGCTTACTTGCTGCACTTCACCCGGTCCGGGGTGGTCACCACGCCGGACCGGGTTTTGTGCTGTCCTCAAGCTCTCCGCACGCTCCTGGGCCGCTCTTCGGCCGCGCACGGCGGCCGAAGAGGCCTACTTCGCGTAGTCGCCCGTGAGCTCGGCGCCCGTGGCATGCTCGCCGCGGTCGGTGATCTCGCCGGCCACCCAGGACTCCACACCGCGGTCGGCGAGGGTCGTGAGGGCGACGTCGACCGACTCCTGCGGCACGATCGCCATCATGCCGACGCCCATGTTCAGCGTCTTCTCCAGCTCCAGGCGCTCCACCCGGCCCGCCGTGCCGACCAGGTCGAAGATCGCGCCCGGGGCCCACGTGGAGCGCTCCACGGTGGCGTGCAGGCCGTCCGGGATCACCCGGGCCAGATTGGCCGCGAGGCCGCCGCCGGTGATGTGGCTGTAGGCGTGGACCTCGGTGGTGCTGGTGAGGGAGAGGCAGTCCAGGGAGTAGATCTTCGTCGGCTCCAGGAGCTCCTCGCCGAGCGTCCGGCCGAGCTCGTCGATGCGCTGCTCCAGAGCCATCCCGGCGTGCTCCAGGAGGACGTGACGGACCAGCGAGTACCCGTTCGAGTGAAGGCCGGACGACGCCATGGCGATCACCGCGTCACCCGTACGGATGCGATCCGGGCCGAGCAGGTTCTCGTACTCCACGACGCCCGTGCCCGCGCCGGCGACATCGAAGTCGTCCGGGCCGAGCAGACCGGGGTGCTCCGCCGTCTCGCCGCCGACGAGGGCGCAGCCCGCGAGGACGCAGCCCTCGGCGATGCCCTTCACGATGGCGGCCACGCGCTCCGGGTGGACCTTGCCGACACAGATGTAGTCGGTCATGAAGAGCGGCTCGGCGCCGCACACGACGATGTCGTCCATGACCATCGCGACGAGGTCCTGGCCGATGGTGTCGTAGACGCCCAGGCGGCGGGCGATGTCGACCTTCGTGCCGACCCCGTCGGTCGCGGAGGCCAGCAGGGGCCGCTCGTACTTCTTGAGGGCGGAGGCGTCGAAGAGGCCGGCGAAGCCGCCGAGGCCGCCGAGGACCTCGGGGCGCTGCGTCTTCTTCACCCACTCCTTCATCAGCTCGACGGCGCGGTCGCCCGCCTCGATGTCCACGCCCGCGGAGGCGTAGCTGGCACCGGTGCCCACGCGGGGAGCACGCTCAGAAGACTCAGAAGACATGGGTGTGGAGAGCTTTCGTGTCGGAGCTGCGGAGGTTACGGACGACGGATCGCGTCGTTCGCGGCCGTCGACGCCGGACCCGCGGCCAGTTCCGTCTCCAGGAGCTGCTTGCCGAGCAGCTCGGGGTCGGGAAGATCCATCGGGTACTCGCCGTCGAAGCAGGCGCGGCAGAGGTTCGGCTTCGCGATGGTGGTCGACTCGATCATGCCGTCGATGGAGATGTACGAGAGCGAGTCGGCGCCCAGCGAGGTGCCGATCTCCTCGACCGACATGCCGTTGGCGATCAGCTCCGCGCGGGTCGCGAAGTCGATACCGAAGAAGCACGGCCACTTCACGGGCGGGGACGAGATCCGGATGTGGATCTCCGCCGCGCCCGCTTCGCGGAGCATGCGGACCAGGGCGCGCTGCGTGTTGCCGCGGACGATCGAGTCGTCGACGACCACGAGCCTCTTGCCCTTGATGACTTCCTTGAGCGGGTTCAGCTTCAGACGGATGCCGAGCTGGCGGATCGTCTGGGAGGGCTGGATGAAGGTGCGGCCCACATAGGCGTTCTTCACCAGGCCCGCGCCGAAGGGGATGCCGCTGGCCTCGGCGTAGCCGATCGCGGCCGGCGTGCCGGACTCCGGGGTCGCTATGACGAGATCGGCCTCGGCAGGGGCCTCCTTCGCCAGGCGGCGGCCCATCTCCACGCGGGAGAGGTACACGTTCCGGCCGGCGATGTCCGTGTCGGGACGGGCCAGATAGACGTACTCGAAGACACAGCCCTTGGGCTTTGCTTCGGCGAAGCGGGACGTTCGCAGGCCGTTCTCGTCGATCGCGACGAACTCGCCCGGCTCGATCTCGCGGACGTACGCGGCGCCGCAGATGTCGAGCGCCGCGGACTCGGAGGCGACGACCCAGCCACGCTCCAGACGGCCGAGGACCAGCGGGCGGATGCCCTGCGGGTCGCGAGCCGCGTACAGGGTGCCCTCGTCCATGAAGACGAGAGAGAAGGCGCCCTGAGCCTGGGGCAGCACCTTGAGTGCCGCGTCCTCGATGGTCAGCGGCTTGCCGTCGTCGTCGACCTGGCCCGCGAGCAGCGCGGTGATCAGGTCGGTGTCGTTCGTGGCGGCGACCTGCGTCGCCCGCCCGTTCTCCTTGGGCAGGGCGGCGACCAGCTCGGCGAGCTGCGCCGTGTTGACCAGGTTGCCGTTGTGACCGAGCGCGATCGAGCCGTGCGCGGTGGCACGGAACGTCGGCTGGGCGTTCTCCCAGACGGAGGCCCCGGTGGTCGAGTAGCGGGCGTGACCGACCGCGATATGACCTTGCAGGGAACTCAGGGACGTTTCGTCGAAGACCTGGGAAACGAGTCCCATGTCCTTGAAGACGAGGATCTGGGAACCGTTACTGACCGCGATTCCCGCGGATTCCTGACCTCGGTGTTGGAGGGCGTAGAGCCCGAAGTAAGTGAGCTTGGCGACCTCTTCACCCGGAGCCCAGACACCGAAGACGCCGCAAGCGTCCTGGGGGCCTTTCTCGCCGGGGAGCAGATCATGATTGAGTCGACCGTCACCACGTGGCACGCCACCGAGTGTAGGCGAGATCGACCACGGGTCCGAATTGGGGACCGTGGCTTCCTACGTCTACGGGGCCCCTCCAGACCTGGGCGAAGCCACGGGACGCGCGTAGCGCGGGGCCGTGCCGGGCGCTCTTTCAGCGCCTGATTCCGGGGCCCGACCGCCCTCCGACAGCGGCGCCCCCACCCCGCTGCGCACGCCGCTGACCTGCGACTATTCCGCCCTGTCAGGGGCGCATCGGCCCCTCGGTGCCGCTGTGTCCGACGGGGCGGATGCCGGGTCGGCGGGGCCGTGGGGCGCCGACCGCGCCAAATGTGACGGGACGCACTCCGCCCGTCCGGAGTGCGGACCGGCCGTTGACAGGTGTACGTCCCGGTCGGCATGGTCCTGGATCATGCAGCCCCTCCGTGACCGCACGGTCACCCTTGTGGAGCGCCGACACGTCGACCTCGTCCGTGTCGCCAGCGCGATCTGTCGCTGCGCCTGAGCTCCACTCTTACGCCTGATCTCCCCTCGGCCGTGATGCGCGGCTGAGGCCCGGTCCGGGGCCGGTCACATCCGCCCCGCCCTCCTTCTCCGCGGGCTGTCCGCTGTCACCGGTCGCTCGCGCCGTTCCCCGCGCCCCTGACGGGGCGTGCCCTGTTCCCGGAGTCCTTCATGACCCCGCATGCCTCGAACCTGTCCCGCCGCGCCGCCCTGGGCGGCGCCGCCGTCGCCGCTCTTGGAGCCACGGGCGCACCGGCCGCCGCCGCACCCCGCGAAACCCCGTTCAGCGCCGCCGCCCACCGCGGGTCCCGGCGGCCCAACATCCTGTTCATCCTCGGTGACGACCTGGGCTGGGCCGACCTCTCCTCGTACGGCGCTCCGCACATCAAGACCCCGAACCTGGACAGACTGGCCCGGCAGGGCGTCCGCTTCACCGACGCGTACAGCGGCTCCGCGACGTGCTCGCCGACCCGGTTCAGCCTCTACACCGGCCGTTATCCGGGGCGTACGAAGGGCGGTCTCGCCGAGCCGATCGCCGACCGGTCCGTCGGACTCGACCCGAACCATCCCACCCTCGCCTCACTGCTGCGCGGCGCCGGATACGCGACCGCGCTGATCGGCAAGTGGCACTGCGGCTATCTCCCGGACTACTCGCCGACCAAGTCCGGCTGGGACGAGTTCTTCGGCAACTTCGGCGGGGCCCTGGAGTACTACTCGAAGCTGGGGCTCGGCGGCGAGTACGACCTCTACAAGGGCGACGTACGGGAGGGCGACGCCGAGTACAAGGACCTGCGGTACTACACGCGGATCCTGACCGAGCGGGCGAGCGAGTACGTGGGGCGCGACCACGGCGACAAGCCGTGGCTGCTCAACCTGAACTTCACCACCCCGCACTGGCCGTGGATAGCCGACGGGGACGAGGCGGAGAGCGCCGAGGTCGTACGGAAGATCAAGTCCGGGAACGCGGGGGCGCTGTTCCACACCGACGGCGGGTCCGTGGAGAAGTACACGGAGATGGTCCAGGACCTGGACCGCTCGGTCGGGCAAGTACTGAAAGCGCTCAAGGAGTCCGGGCAGGAGAAGGACACCCTCGTCTTCTTCGCCTCGGACAACGGCGGCGAGCGGTTCTCCTACAACTGGCCGCTGTCCGGCAACAAGGCGTCGTTGCAGGAAGGCGGCATCCGGGTGCCGACCATCGTGCGCTGGCCCGCGCGCCTGGACGGCGGCCAGGTCAGCCACGAGCCGGTCTTCACGCCCGACTGGACGGCGACGCTGCTCGAGATCGGCGGTGCGCGGCCCGACAAGGCGTACCCGCTCGACGGCGCCAGCCTCGCCGGGTATCTGCTGCGCGGCGAGGAGCGGGCCGAGCGCGATCTGTTCTGGCGGGTGCGCGGGGAACGGGCCGTGCGGCGCGGCGACTGGAAGTACTACCGCGGCAAGGGCGGCGCGGACCAGCTGTTCGACCTCTCCGCCGACCGGCGCGAGCAGGCCGACCGGGCCGCTGACGAGCCGGCGCTGCTGGCCGAGCTGAAGGCCGTATGGGAGAAGAAGGACAAGGAGCTCCTTCCGTATCCCGCCTGACGGCTGTACGACCGGGCGTCACTTCGCTGCCTTGAGCCCTACCGCGGTGCCGTCGGCCGCGGTCAGGGTGAGGCCGTCGCCCTGGACCTCGTACCGCGACGTGCCGTCGAGGACGTGCTTCATCGTCTTCTCCAGCTCCGCGGCCTCGCCGACGCAGCCCATCCTGGTGCTGTTCAGCGGGCCGAAGGTGACGTGGCCGTCCTTGACGGTGGCCTTGGCCCGGCCGCTGTTGCAGCCGAGGTTGGCGCTGACGTGACCGTCCTTGTCGAAGACGAGCCGGGCCCGGCCCTGCGCCGCCTTCGGCAGGGACTGGGCCGCGGCGCCGGAGTAGAGGGTGTCGACCGCCCACTTCGTACCGACGAGCTCGGCGTCCCGTTGCTTGGTGAGGGTGATCGTGTCGCCGTTGGCGCGGGTGAGTGTGAGGTGGTCGTCGCCGTGGGCCTTGACGGTGTTCTTGTCGGCGAGCGCGCGGGCGAAGGTCTTCTCGAAGGCACGCTGCTTCTTGTCGGCGCACGCCATGAGCGTGGTCTTCGCCTGGCCCAGGTCGACGCTGTCGCCGCCGACCCTGGCCTGCGCGTCGAAGTCGTTGCAGCCGTAGTTTCCTCGCACACGTTCGTCCGAGACGAACTTCAGGTACGCGCTGCCCGGCGCCTTCGTCGTCGCCCCGTCCACCGTCATGCTCTCCACGTTCCAGGTGACGCCGGCGACCGGTGCGCCGCCGACCTTCACCGTGCCGGGCGCCTTCTCGTTCCCGCAGGCCGCGACGGTGGTGAGCGCGACCAGGGGAAGAGCGGCGGTGAACAGGGCGCGGGTGCTGCGTTGCGTGAACATGCCGATGGGACGGGTCGGCCCCCCGGATCGGTTCCGTCCCGCCGGGGCTTCACGCCATGATCGGCAACAGCCCGGTCAGATCGGCGCGTTCACCGCTTGCACCGACGAGCGCGTCGTCGATCGCCACCGACCACGTCGTACGCCCCGTGGCCAGGCGGATCCAGGTCAGCGGGTCCGTCTCCACCACGTTCGGCGGGGTGCCACGGGTGTGCCGGGGGCCCTCGACGCACTGGACGACGGCGAACGGCGGGATCCGCACCTCGGTCGAGGCCCCCGGCGCCTTCAGGGCGAGCGCGTCGGCGAGCAGCCGGGTGCAGGCGGCCAGCGCCTGCCGGTCGAACGGGACGTCGAGACCGGGCACCGCGTCGTTCAGATCGTCGGTGTGGACGACGAGTTCGACGGTGCGGGTGACGAGATAGTCGGCGAAGGACATGGCGCCGGTCGGCACCGGGAGCGCCCGGCTGTCGGCGACGGCGGCCAGATTCGCCACGAAGCGCTCCTCGGTACGGGCGAGCAGCGCCGTGATGTCGGGGTGCTCACGCGCGATGTCCCGGCTGCGGTCGGCGATGCCCGCCGCGTTGGCGGCCGTGGCGAACGGCCAGTCGAGCGCGGCCACCTCGGACTTCGCCGGCTCCGGCAGCGCGAGGAACCGGTCGACCGCGCCGAGCGCCATCGACGTGTGCGCGAGCAGCTCCCGCACCGTCCAGTCGCCGAGCCGCGTCGGACCCGCGAGCTGCTCGGGCGTGAGGGTCCCGGCCGCCTTCCGTACGTTCCCGAACTGGGTCAGTACCGCGTCGCGGATCTTCGCGGAGGCGTAGGAACGCGTGCGCCTCCTGGACACGGCACCACTGCCGCCGGCGCTTCGACGGCCCGTGCCGCTATCGCTGCCGCTACCGCTGCCGTTCGGCGAAGGTGTCATGAGGTCGACCCTACGCCCGCACCGCGAACCCGCTCAGGCCCTTTTCGACCAGCGCGAATGCCCGCTCGACACGCTCGGGGGCGCCCGCCGCGACGTCCGCGGGGGACTCGCCCGCCAGCGCCCGCCGATGGTTCTCACTCATCAACGCGCTCACCACCCCGGCCAGTTGGGCCGCCGCGATCGAGGAGAGCAGCGCGTCACCGGTCTCCTCGGTGAGCACCTCGGCAGCGAGCCGCTCGCCCCGCACCGACCACAGCAGGGCACGGCGGGCCAGGGCGGGTGTCCCATTGATCAGCTGGATCAACGCCAGCTCGCCGCCCCGCTCGCTCAGGCCGATCGACGGATCCCGCTCGGCGACCTTGCGCAGCACCATCCCACGGGTCGCGTCGACCGCGGACCAGCCCGGCGCGCGCTCCCTGAGGGCTCGCGCGAGGTCCTCGACGTGCTCCTCCATGGGGCCCATCAGGAGGTCTTCCTTGGTCTTGAAGTAGTTGAAGACCGTCATCTTCGAGACCTCGGCGGCCTCGGCGATCTGCGCGACGGAGACGTCGTCGAACCCGTGCTCCAGGAAGAGGTCCACAGCCGTGCGCCACACCTTCAACGCCGTCTGCTTCTTCTTGCGCTCGCGCAGCCCGAGTCCGTCGTCAGCCATGCCATCACTGTACCAAGATGAAATTTAGGTCGAGCTTAAATATTGACCTGGTACATTTTTCCCGCCACGGTGAGCCACATGCCCACTCCCAAGACACCGGCCCCGATGACTCCGGCTCCGGCTCCGACTTCGACGGCACCGGCTCCGATGACCGCGGCTCAACGCAAGGTCGGCATGGTCCTCTGCCTCCTCACCATCGTTCTAGCGGTTCTCGACATGCAGATCGTCTCGGCTGCCGCCGTGCCGATCGTCCGCGACCTCGACCCGGCGCACGGCATCGACCAATTCCCCTGGCTGGTCAGCGCGTTCGCGCTCGCCTCGGCCGCGATGCTGCCGCTGTACGGCAAGTTGTGCGACACCCTCGGCGCCAAACGCGTCTTCGTCGGAGCCGTCGCCACGTTCCTGCTCGGCTCGGCGCTATGCGGGCTCGCCCAGTCGATGCCCCAGTTGATCGCGGCCCGCGCGGTGCAGGGCCTTGGCGGCGGCGGCCTGATGAGCGTCACGATGGTGGTGATCGCCCACCTCAGGGACCCCGACAACGAGCAGGGCGGCGGCACGGGCGGCGGGCTCGGCGGCGTCGTCGCCGGCGGCGGCATGGCGCTCGGCCCCTGGCTCGGCGGCTTTCTCTCCGACCACGCGAGCTGGCGCTGGATCTTCTACGTCAACCTGCCCATCGGCCTCGCCGTCCTCGCCGCCTCCGCGCTCGTCCTGAAACTGCCGGACCACCCGGTGCGCCGCCCCCTCGACTGGGCCGGGGCCGGTCTGGCCGCCGCGTTCTCCACCGCGCTGCTCCTGGCCACCGACTGGGGCGGCAAGAAGTACGCCTGGTCGTCACCGGAGATCATCGGGCTGCTGTGCGCGGCCACCGCCGGGCTCGGCCTCTTCCTGTGGCGCCAGTCCCGCGCCGCCGACCCCGTCCTCCCCCTCGCCCTCTTCCGCATCCCCGAACTGCGCTGGGGCTTCGTCGTCCAGGGCATCACCGGCGCCGCCATGATGTGCGCGATCTACTACGTCCTCGTCTATCTCCAGGTCGCCCGGGGTCTCTCCAGCTCCGCCGCGGGTCTGTATCTGCTGCCGATGGCGCTCGGGATGACGGCCGTCGGGCTGCTCGCGGGGCGGCTGCGCTGGTCGGCGCGGACCTTCACGGTCACGGGCACCCTGACGATGGCGGCGGTCTTCGTCCTGCTCGCCACGACCATCAAGCCCGACACCTCCCTGTGGTTGGTCCGCGCCGAACTCCTCCTGGCCGGAATCGGCTTCGGACAGCTCATCGGCCAGTTGATCCAACTCGTCCAGGACGCCGCTCCCCGCCCGCTGCTCGGCGTGGCCACGACGAGCATCCGCTTCTTCCAGAACCTCGGCAACGCGCTGGGCGCGGCCCTCTTCGGCACCATCCTGTTCCGCCTGCTCGACACCGATGTCAACGCCATCCCCACGCTGAGCGGCGCCCAACATGCCGCCGCCGTACGGGACTTCGTCCATGCCACGGACCTCGTGTTCTGGTGCGGGGCCGCCGTGATGACGCTCGGAACCCTGCTGGCGACGCGACTGCCCCGTCGGCTCGGGACCGCCACCGCCGCACCCACGGTCAGCCGACCCGCGTCCGATCGGCCGGTGCCGGATCGGGCTGCGCTCGATGGGGCTGCGGCGGATGGGCCGGTGCCGGATCGGCCCGCACTCGATCGACCGTGAATATCTCGCCGCCCGCCGGCACACCGACCTCGCGCCACCGGAACGGGAGGCCGACCGCCGAGTCCGGGTCGGGGCCGTCCATCAGCTGGAAGTGGACGTGCGGCTCCGTCGAGTTCCCGGAGTTGCCGCAGCGGGCCACCTCCTGGCCGGCCCGCACCCGGTCGCCGGGGCGCACCGCGAGGGAGCCGCGTCGCAGATGGGCGTACAGGGCGTAGACCCCGTCCCCCAGGTCGAGCACGAGGTGGTTTCCGATGATCCAGCCCGCGCCGCCCATCTCCCGTATCGAACCCTCCAGGAGCATCAAGTAGGCCAGCGCAATCCCGGAGTTGCGGCTGAGGTGATCGCGGCGCCAGTGGGAAGCGTGGACGACCGTGGCATCGGCGACCGCGTACAGCGGCTCGTCGAACCCCGGGAAGGCACGGGGCCGCCGGAGTATCGGCCACACGGCGGCGAACCCGGGCCGCTCCCGCTTCCCGACGCCGCCCTCCGCCACGATGTCGATCGCGTACGTCTGCCCGTACCCGTGCGTGCCATGGCTCGGCACCTTGTCGGCCGGGCTGTTCACCGCGGACCAGCGCCCACGCACCGGCGGGTCCACCTCGACCGGCTCCCGGCCGGTGTCCTTCGGTCGCGGCGTGAGCCTGCCGATGGCGAGCCCCATCGCGAAGGACAACCCGCCGGGCACGAACGCCCAGCCCCACGCCAGTGGCCAGCCGTCGAAGAAATCCCCGACGATCATGGCGATGAACGCCAGCTGAAGGAGGCGGTAGAACACCATCGCGGTCTTGCGTACGGACAGGTTGCGTACGGACATGACTCCCCCGGTTTGTCCCGCTCAGTTAGTCGTGCTCAATCAGCCCTGCTCGGTCAGTCCTGCCCAATCAGCCCTGCTCAGTCCTGCTGAATTGATCCCCGTTGCCGTGATCCGTCAGGCCGGCCGGGCCGCGGTCAACGCCACCAGAAGCGGCACGACTCTTCCCGCGGGCACCTCATAACGCCCCCGTCCCGCGGAGCGCAGCCACCCGGCAGCGGTCAACTGCCGCAGGTGGTGGTAGATCTGGCCGCTGGTCCCCACGTCGTCGAGCTCGGCCAGCTCGGTGGCCGAGGTGCGGCCGCCGAGGACCTCGCGCAACAGGCGGAGCCGCAAACCGTGCCCGAGCGCGGCGAACGCCTCGGCCACATCGGCCCAGTCGGACGCGAGCAGCTCATCGGTGACGGCGCCGTACTGCCACTCGTACTCCCGGCCTCCCTCCGCGCCCGGCAGACGCACCGCTCCCGTGAACAGCACGCCGCCGCTCGCGACATCGCCGAGCTGCTCCTTCAGCCCTTCGAGCGCCCAGAACGTGCCCGGAGCGACGGTCGGCGCCGCCGGACCGCTCTCCAAGGCATCGAGACGCCGCTCCAGCTCGGCGACCCGCCGCTCAAGATCCGTCATGCATCGAGATTACGTAATTACGTAGAACCAGGCAATCCCTCGTTCGAGTGACCTCGAACAGTGACCTCGAACAGAGCGGGACGTTGCCCGCGGGCGGCAGCCCTACCGCTCTCGAAAGGACGAGGCCGCCGGGAAAGTGACGTCCGTGCAGCCACGGCGGTGGGTGACGTCCTCGACGTAGGCGCGGAACACCTTCGCCATCTCGGGCGTCACCAGACGGTCGTAGCCCATCGCGAGGGACATGGTGTGGATCTGGGGTTGGCCGTCACAGACGGACGAGGCCCACCAGATGGGGTCCTCGGCGCTGCGCCCCGCCCTGCCCGGTTCGGCGGGCTCCGGCTTCTCGTAGGAGGTGGTCCGGCTGGTGAGCCAGACGTTCCTCGCGTCCGCACCGGCGTACGTGTGCAGGGACACGAACCATTTCCCGGGGCGGTCCGGCTCCGACGGGATCTCGCGCTCATCCGCACCCCGCATGTAGAGGCCCGTCGCCCGGCCCTCGCTGAGGATCAGCCCGCACTGCTCGTCCCAGAGCCCGGCGTCCGTACGGCTTTCGAGGGCCTGGTCCGGGTAGCGTCCCTGCCGCGCGTAGCCCGTCTTCGCATACCAGGCACAGGTTCCCTCGGCACGGTCGGCCGGTACCGGGCCTTCGGGCAGGGCCGGCACGTCGTCCGGGGCGTCGGCCAGGCGGTCGTCGCAGCCCAGCCGCTCGGCGAGGTTGTTGGCCATGCTCACGGCCGTGTCCGCGAGGATGCTGCGGTCCGACCCGCTCAGCTGCCCCTTCTCGGTGAACACGTCGTTGCTGGTCGTCAGTTCGGCGCGGGCCCACAGAGCCTTGATCGACCGCGTGCCGACTTCACCTTCTGCGCACGGCAGTCGCACCACGACCCCGGAGCCGCCCACGACGCCCGCGATACCGCCGCCCAACGGCTGTTGAGGGTAGGTCGGCCCGCCCCTGAAGTCGAGGAGATCCTCCAGCGGACCGTCGGCGACCACCCGCTGTGAGCCCGGTGAGACGCCCACCGCTCCCGTGAAGAACCGGAACGCGCCGGAGCCGCGCCCCTTCCCGGCCTCGGTGCTGAACAGGTCGCATTTCTGACCCGACCACAGCCGGTCGAGCTGTATGCCCGCGTCCCCGCCGCCACCCGTGATCTTGCCGCCCGCCGGGGACAGCGCGAGTATCCGGCCCGCCGGTACCAGATCCGCACAGGCCGCGTCGATCTGGTGCCGATTGCTCAGGACCAGCCAGATCTCCTTACCGCCCCAGCCGATGCCGAACACGGCGGTCAGGCACAACACCACATTGGCGAACTTCCGCGCACGCTCCGGCACTCGCACCGCTCCCCCGTCCCCCATGACTCCTGCCCGCCGCGTCGCCACGGATCCGAGCGCCGCCGACGCTATCAACCGCCACTGACATCACGTCCGTACAGCTGGCGAATCCGTACGCGTGCTCGACCGCCGATATGAAAGTCCCCGCCTGCCGGGAACACCGGAACAGACGGGGACTTTTTGCGGGCAAGGCCCGGAAGGATTACGCCAGCAGCGCCGGAATCGTGTTCTCGTGCGCCTCGCGCAGCTCGGCCAGCGGCAGCGTGAACTCGCCCTGCACGTCCACCGCGGCGTCCGCGCCGGAGCCGTCCACGACACCGATCCGGGTGACGGGCAGACCCCGTGCCCCGCACATGTCGTTGAACCGCAGCTCCTCGCTCCGCGGCACGGCCACGACCGCACGGCCCGCCGACTCGGAGAAGAGGAAGGTGAACGCGGAGAGACCGTCCGGGACGATCAGGCGGGCGCCCTTGCCGCCGAGCAGCGACGACTCGACCACGGCCTGGATCAGACCGCCGTCGGACAGGTCGTGCGCGGCGTCGATCATGCCGTCGCGGGAGGCGGAGATGAGGATCTCGCCGAGCAGCCGCTCGCGCTCCAGGTCCACGGCCGGCGGCAGACCGCCGAGGTGGTCGTGCACCACCTGCGACCAGGCAGAGCCGCCGAACTCCTCGCGGGTGTCACCCAGGAGGTAGATCAGCTGACCCTCCTCCGCGAACGCGACCGGCGTGCGCCGTGCCACGTCGTCGATGACGCCCAGCACCGCGACGACCGGCGTCGGGTGGATGGCGGCCTCGCCCGTCTGGTTGTAGAGCGAGACGTTCCCGCCGGTCACCGGGGTACCGAGCTGCAGACAGCCGTCGGCGAGGCCGCGGACGGCCTCCGCGAACTGCCACATGACGGCGGGGTCCTCGGGCGAACCGAAGTTCAGGCAGTCGGAGACGGCGAGCGGCTTGGCGCCGGTCGTGGCGACGTTGCGGTACGCCTCCGCGAGGGCGAGCTGCGCGCCCGTGTACGGGTCGAGCTTCGCGAACCGGCCGTTGCCGTCCGTCGCGATGGCGACGCCGAGCCCCGACTCCTCGTCGATGCGGATCATGCCCGAGTCCTCGGGCTGCGCGAGCACGGTGTTGCCCTGTACGAAGTGGTCGTACTGCGAGGTGATCCACTTCTTGGAGGCCTGGTTCGGCGAGGAGACGAGCGCGAGGACCTGCGCCTTCAGCTCGTCGCCCGTCGAGGGCCTGGGCAGCTTGTTCGCGTCGTCGGCCTGGAGCGCGTCCTGCCACTCCGGGCGGGCGTAGGGGCGCTCGTAGACCGGACCGTCGTGCGCGACCGTGCGCGGGTCGACGTCGACGATCTTCTCGCCGTGCCAGAAGATCTCGAGGCGGTCGCCGTCGGTCACCTCACCGATGACGGTGGCGATGACGTCCCACTTCTCGCAGATCTCCAGGAAGCGCTCGACCTTCGAAGGCTCGACCACGGCGCACATGCGCTCCTGCGACTCGCTCATGAGGATTTCCTCGGGCGAGAGCGTGGAGTCGCGCAGCGGTACGTCGTCCAGCTCGACGCGCATGCCGCCCGAGCCGTTCGACGCCAGCTCGCTGGTGGCACAGGAGATTCCGGCCGCGCCGAGGTCCTGGATGCCGACGACGAGCTTCTCGGCGAACGCCTCCAGGGTGCACTCGATGAGCAGCTTCTCCTGGAAGGGGTCACCGACCTGCACGGCGGGACGCTTCGAAGGCTTGGCGTCGTCGAAGGTCTCGGAGGCCAGGATCGAGGCGCCGCCGATGCCGTCGCCGCCCGTCCGGGCGCCGTACATGATGACCTTGTTGCCGGATCCTGACGCCTTCGCGAGGTGGATGTCCTCGTGCTTCATGACACCGATCGCACCGGCGTTGACCAGCGGGTTGCCCTGGTAGCAGGCGTCGAAGACGACCTCGCCGCCGATGTTCGGCAGGCCCAGGCAGTTGCCGTAGCCGCCGATGCCGGCGACGACGCCGGGCAGTACGCGCTTGGTGTCGGGGTGGTCGGCGGCGCCGAAGCGCAGCGGGTCGACCACGGCGACGGGCCGCGCTCCCATGGCGATGATGTCGCGCACGATGCCGCCCACTCCTGTAGCCGCGCCCTGGTAGGGCTCTACATAAGAGGGGTGGTTGTGGGACTCCACCTTGAAGGTGACGGCATAACCCTGGCCGACGTCCACGACACCGGCGTTCTCCCCGATGCCGACGAGCATGGCGTCGGAGTGCGGCGCCTTCTCGCCGAACTGGCGCAGGTGGACCTTGGAGCTCTTGTAGGAGCAGTGCTCGGACCACATGACCGAGTACATGGCGAGCTCGGCACCCGTGGGACGACGGCCGAGGATCTCCACGACCCGCTCGTACTCGTCCTTCTTCAGGCCGAGTTCGGCCCAGGGCAGCTCGACGTCGGGGGTCTTTGCGGCGTTGTCGACGGTGTCGAGGCTCATGAGGCGGCGACCAGCTTCTTGAGGATCGAGGTGAAGAACGGGAGGCCATCCGTGCGGCCGCTCCCGACGAGGGGCTCCACGGCGTGCTCCGGGTGCGGCATCAGACCCACGACGTTGCCCGCCGCGTTCGTGATGCCGGCGATGTCACGCAGCGAGCCGTTCGGGTTGCCGTCGAGGTACCGGAAGACGACGCGGCCCTCCGCCTCCAGCATGTCGAGGGTGTGCTCGTCGGCGACGTACCGCCCGTCCATGTTCTTCAGCGGGATGTGGATCTCCTGGCCGGACGTGTAGTCGGCGGTCCAGGCGGTCCCCGCGTTCTCCACCCGCAGCTTCTGGTCGCGGCAGATGAAGTGCAGGTGGTCGTTTCCGAGCATCGCTCCGGGCAGCAGATGGGCCTCGGTGAGGACCTGGAACCCGTTACAGATACCGAGGACGGGAAGGCCCGCCTTCGCCTGCTCGATCAGCGTCTCCATGACCGGCGAGAAACGGGAGATGGCACCCGCGCGCAGGTAATCGCCGTAACTGAATCCGCCCGGCAGGACGACCGCGTCGACCTGGTGCAGATCCTTGTCCTTGTGCCAGAGGGCAACGGGCTCGGCACCGGCAAGCCGGATCGCGCGCTGCGTGTCCCGGTCGTCGAGGGAACCAGGAAAGGTGACGACCCCAATACGAGCGGTCACTTTTCGGCCCCCGCCGCGGACTGAGCGGCCTCTTCCACCTTCACGGTGAAGTTCTCGATCACGGTGTTGGCGAGGAAGCTTTCCGCGAGCTCATGGATACGGGCGAGGGCGGCGTCATCCACCGGCCCGTCCACTTCGAGTTCGAATCGCTTTCCCTGGCGAACGTCGGAGATGCCGTCGAAACCGAGGCGCGGCAGCGCACGCTGCACCGCCTGGCCCTGGGGGTCGAGGATCTCCGGCTTGAGCATGACGTCGACTACGACGCGTGCCACTGGCACTCCCGGTGTGTGGTGCTGAGCAGGTCCGTTCAGCGTACCTGCCCAAATCTTCTACTCGCGTAGACGGTAGGAAGCTACGAGAGCCGGATCACGTTACGGCAACGACATGAGATCCGCACGGAAAATTCAGGGAAAGAGTCCCGATAAGCGGGGCATCGGACACGCGGAGGTTTTTAACTGGTCTTCCCAGCGCATTGCCGGGCAGGGTAAAAAGGAAATGGCGCATACAGGCAACCTGCCTGAACTCGGGGAGCAGTATTGCCCGAGCTTTGCTCGACAAGAGCTGGACAGTCGACATCACCGCACGTCAAAGCGGGGGTGCCGGACGAAGGGACCGATATTCGTGGCGCAGCGTGTCGTGGTCACTCTCTTTGACGACATCGACGGCGGAGAAGCGGCGGAAACGGTCGTCTTCGGTCTCGACGGCAGGTCGTACGAGATCGACCTCACTCAGGCCAATGCCAAAAAGCTCCGCACGGCCCTGGCCCCGTACCTGGAGGCAGGGCGCAAGCAGTCCAGCAGGACCGGTAAGGCCTTCAAGCACACGAACCTGAGCCCGGACCCGGCGGCGGTACGTGCCTGGGCCCGCTCGAACCAGTTCGACGTGCCGCCGCGCGGCCGGATTCCGAAGCGGGTCTACGAGGCGTTCGCCGAGGCCAACTGAGGAGCGGCCACCGCCGTCAGGAACCCCTCGGGGCAACCGACTTGCGCTGCACCCCCGCTGGTCAGCTAGAGTTCGGAGCACGCCGAGGGGCAAGGCCGAAAGGCCGCACCTCACGGGGCATGCGGGTGTAGTTCAGTAGTAGAACATCCCCCTTCCAGGGGGAAGGCGCAGTGTGCAATTCCTGTCACCCGCTCTGCATCGCGTACCGATCACTCTTATGGGTGCGGTAGGCTGGTGCTCGCGCCGGTCGGGCCGCTTCTTTCCAGAAGCGTACTGATCCGGAAGCAGTGCGAACGTAGCTCAGTTGGTAGAGCGCAACCTTGCCAAGGTTGAGGTCGCCGGTTCGAACCCGGTCGTTCGCTCCAGATCGAAAGGCCCCGAATCCACCAGGATTCGGGGCCTTTCGCGTACCGGCGCGGCGTCTGACATTTGTCATGCGGGCCGATGACACCGCGCACTGCCGTCCGGCCTCGACCGCCGCGAGGCTGGACACATGACCAGCAACGAGCGCGTGATCGATGTCACTGATCTGCGCCGCGTGTACGGGGACGGTCGACAGGGTTCCTTCGAGGCGGTGCGCGGAGTCAGCTTCTCCGTCGGCCGCGGCGAACTCTTCGCACTCCTCGGCACCAACGGCGCGGGCAAGACCTCCACCGTCGAACTCCTCGAAGGACTCGCGGTGCCCGCCGGCGGCCAGGTGCGGGTGCTCGGGCACGACCCGCACGCCGAGCGCGACCGGGTCCGGCCGCGGATCGGCGTGATGCTCCAGGAGGGCGGCTTCCCGGCCGAGCTGAACG
The DNA here is from genome assembly GCF_044765445.1 of Streptomyces sp. NPDC102467. NCBI lineage: Bacteria > Bacillati > Actinomycetota > Actinomycetes > Kitasatosporales > Streptomycetaceae > Streptomyces > Streptomyces sp. NPDC102467. The sequence goes on from NZ_JBIWKA010000008.1 coordinate 93,775, forward strand.
TCGCCGAGACCGTCCGGATGTGGGCCGGATGCACCAGCGGGGCCCGGCCGGTCGGCGAAGCCCTGGAGATGGTGGGCCTCACCGGGCGCGCCGACGTCCGCGTCAAGCAGCTGTCCGGCGGCGAGAAGCGGCGGCTCGATCTCGCGCTCGCGCTGCTCGGCCGGCCCGAGGTGCTCTTCCTCGACGAACCGACGACCGGACTCGACGCCGAAGGGCGCCGTGCCACCTGGGAGTTGGTACGACAGCTGCGCGCCGACGGCACGACCGTGCTGCTGACCACGCACTACCTCGAAGAGGCCGAAGCGCTCGCCGACCGGCTCGCGATCCTGCACGAGGGGCGGATCGCCGCCGAAGGGCGCGTCGACGAGGTCGTCGCCACGCAGCCCTCGCACATCGCCTTCGAACTGCCCGACGGGTACCACGTGGGCGACCTGCCGCCGCTCGGCCCGCTCGGCGTCACCGACCACGAGGTGACCGGGCGCGCCGTCCGGCTGCGTACCGACGAACTCCAGCGCGCCGCGACCGGGCTCCTTGTGTGGGCCAGGGACGCGGGGGTGGAGCTGCGCCGGCTCGATGTGCGGGGCGCCTCCCTCGAAGAGGCGTTCCTGCGGATCGCGCGGGACGCGAAGGGCGAGAACGTACAGCAGGGCGAGCGGGACAAGGAGATGGTGTCGTGACCACGGCGACAGCGACGATGACGACCACCCCGGCGGGACGCCTGCGGGCTCTCGCGCGGGCCGAGCTGACGCTCATCGGACGGAGCAAGGGCGTCCTGTTCAGCGCCGTGTTCGTCCCCCTGGTCCTGCCGTTCAGCATCAGCGCATCGCTCGACGAGGACACGCTGAAGAACGCGGGGCTCAGCGTCGGCACCGTCGTCCTGTCCTCGGCCATGGGCTTCTCGCTGCTGTTCGCCGTGTACAGCGCGCTGGTGAGCGTGTACGCGGCGCGCCGCGAGGAACTGGTCCTCAAGCGGCTGCGGACCGGCGAGCTGCGCGACACCGAGATCCTCATCGGGGCCGCGCTGCCCTCCGTCGTGATCGGGCTCGTGCAGTGCGTCGCCCTGGCGGTCGCCTGCACCGTGGCGCTCGACGTGGGCGCCCCCGAGGCACCTCAATACGCCCTGCTGGGCCTTGCGTTGGGCATTCCGCTCTGTGTCGCGCTCGCCGCGTTGACCACCGTCTTCAGCCGCAGTGTCGAGAGCGCCCAGGTCGCCTCGATGCCGATGCTGCTCGTCTCGATGCTCGGCTCGGGCACGGTCGTCCCGCTGGAGGTCATGCCGGACAAGCTGGCGGCGGTGTGCGAGCTGCTGCCGCTCACGCCGGCCCTCACCCTGATCCGCGGCGGATGGAGCGGCGAGCTGTCCACGTCGGACGCGCTGGGCGCCGTCATCACGGCGGTGGCTTGGATCGTTGTCGCGGTGTTTGCTGTACGACGGTGGTTCCGGTGGGAGCCGCGGCGGTGAAGCGGGCGGGAGCGTAGCGGTGCGGATGCGGAGCCGGTGGCGGGAGCGCAGCAAGGTCGAGCGCGTCGAGTGGCAGAGCCGGCTCGTGCTGCGCTCGGTGAACTGGCTGTACCTCGTGGCCTGGAGCGCCCCGGCGCTCGTCGGATCGCTCCACCACGACGGCACCGCGATCGCCCTGGGCGCCGCGCTGGCCGTGGTGAACGTCGCCCAGTGCGCCGTCGCCCACGTCCATCTGCGCAGTGCCCTCGACCAGTACCTCGGGCGCGGTCCCGTGCCACCCGTGCAGACGCGGGTGGCGGCGGGGCTGACCGTGGGGGCGCTCGGCCTGATCGCCGCTCTCATCGCGACGGACAGCATGAAGGACGGCCTGGTCGTCCTGCCGCTGCTGTTCGTGCCGATGCCGTTCGCCTGCGCCTACGTCCTCACCGTGCCGGTCCGTACGTTCCTCAGGCGGAGCGCGCTGGCCATCGCGGCGGCGCTGGTCCTGTTCGCCGCCGTGGGCGCGGGCGTCGGCAAACTCGTCGCGCTGGCCGTCGTGTTGGGCATCAGCGTTCCCCTGGAGCTGCTGAGCGCACGGTGCAGCGCCTGGAATCTCTCCGTCATGTGGGAGTCCGAGCACGCCCGCGAGGTCGAGGGCCGGCTCGCCGTCGCCGAGGAGCGGCTGCGGTTCGGCCGTGATCTGCACGACGTCATGGGCCGCAATCTGGCCGTGGTCGCCCTCAAGAGCGAGCTGGCGGTGCAGCTGGCCCGGCGCGGGCGGACCGAGGACGCCGTGACACAGATGATCGAGGTGCAGCGCATCGCCCAGGACTCGCAGAAAGAGGTGCGTGAAGTCGTACGGGGATACCGCGAGGCCAATCTTGAGGCCGAACTCGCCGGGGCGCGGGGCGTGTTGAGCGCGGCCGGGATCGACTGCCCGGTGACCGGGTCCGCCACGGGGCTGCCGCCCGACGTACAGTCCGCGCTCGGCTGGGTGGTGCGGGAGGCCACGACGAACGTCCTGCGGCACGGGGACGCGAAGACCTGCCGGGTCGGGCTGAGGGCCCAGGGGCAGCAGGTCGTACTGACGGTGGAGAACGACGGCGTCGGCACGCCCGGCGCCGTCGGCGGCGGGTCGGGGCTCGCGGGGCTGCGGGAGCGGCTGGCCGCGCTGGAAGGGACGCTGGAGGCGGGTGTGGTGCGGGACGGAGTGTTCCGGGTGACGGCGTGCGTGCCGCTGCCGTCGTCGGCGTCATCGACGCGTGAGACCCCGGGAGGACCGGGAGGACCGGGAGGACCGGGAGGACCGGGAGAGCCGGGAGAGCCGGGAGGACCGGGAGAGCCGGGAGGACCGGGAGGACCGGGAGGACCGGGAGGACCGGGAGAGCCGGGAGGACCGGGAGGACCGGGAGAGCCGGGAGAGCCGGGAGGACCGGGAGAGCCGGGAGGACCGGGAGAGCCGGGAGAGCCGGGAGAGCCCCCGGCACCGGAGGCACCGGAGGCACCGGAGGCGCCGAGCACACGGCGCGCACGGAGTACGGAGGCCGCCCGATGACGCTGCGTGTCCTGCTCGCCGACGACGAGCACCTCATTCGCGGCGCCCTCGCCGCCCTGCTCGCGTTGGAGGAAGATCTGGTCGTCGTCGCCGAGGCCGCCACCGGCCCCGAGGCGCTCGCCATGGCGCGGGCGCACAAGCCGGACGTCGCCGTGCTCGACCTGCAGATGCCGGGCGCCGACGGTGTGAGCGTGGCCACAACCCTCCGTACGGAGCTACCCGGCTGCCGGACCATGATCGTGACCAGCCATGGCCGCCCGGGACATCTGAAGCGGGCCCTCGCGGCCGGCGTGCGCGGTTTCGTACCGAAGACCGTGAGCGCGCAGCGGCTGGCCGAGATCATCCGGACCGTGCACGCCGGAAACCGGTATGTGGACCCGGAGTTGGCGGCCGACGCGATCTCCGCCGGGGACTCGCCGCTGACCGCCCGCGAAGCCGAGGTCCTGGAGCTCGCTGCCGACGGAGCACCCGTGACGGAGATCGCCGAGCGGGCGGCGCTGTCCCAGGGGACCGTGCGGAACTATCTGTCGTCGGCCGTCTCGAAGCTCGGTGCCGAGAACCGGCACGCCGCGGTGCGGATCGCGCGCGAGCGAGGTTGGGTATAGTAGGCGTCGCGCTTCGGCGCACAGAGCACCGCGAGAGCGGCGCTTGCGAACGTAGCTCAGTTGGTAGAGCGCAACCTTGCCAAGGTTGAGGTCGCCGGTTCGAACCCGGTCGTTCGCTCCACATATACAGGAGCCCCGGTCCTCACGGACCGGGGCTCCTGTCGTTCGCGGCGTTCTCCTACGACCAGGGGACTCCGGTCAGCAGTTCGTACGCCTCGATGTACTTGCCGCGCGTAGCGGCCACGACGTCGTCGGGCAGGGCCGGCGGCGGCTGCTCGCTCCTGCGGTCCCAGCCGGAGGCCGGCGAGGTCAGCCAGTCCCGCACGAACTGCTTGTCGTAGCTGGGCTGCGGGCGGCCCGGCTGCCACTGGTCGGCCGGCCAGAAGCGCGAGGAGTCCGGGGTGAGCACCTCGTCGGCGAGGACCAGCGTGCCCTCCTTGTCGAAGCCGAACTCGAACTTCGTGTCCGCCAGGATGATGCCGCGCTCCCGCGCGATGTCACGGGCCCGGCCGTAGACGGCGAGCGTCGACTGGCGCAGGTGTGCGGCGGTCTCCGGGCCGACCTGGCGGGCCACTTCCTCGTAGCTCACGTTCTCGTCGTGCTCGCCGACCGCGGCCTTCGTGGCGGGCGTGAAGATCGGCCCGGGGATCTCCGAGCCGTCCTCGAGCCCCTCGGGCAGGGCGAGGCCGCAGACCGTACGCGTCTCGTTGTACTCGACCAGGCCTGAACCGGTGAGATAGCCGCGGGCCACGCACTCGACCGGCACCATCTCCAGGGACTTGCAGACCAGCGTGCGGCCCGCCCAGTCGGCGGGGGCGCCGGCCGGCAGTTCCGTGGACACGACGTGGTTCGGCATGAGGTCCGCGAGCTGGTCGAACCACCACAGCGAGAGCTGGGTGAGGACCCGGCCCTTGTCCGGAATGGGCGTGGGCAGAACCCAGTCGTAGGCCGACAGGCGGTCACTGGCGACCATGATCAGATCGCCCGCGTCGTTCTGGTACAGCTCGCGCACCTTGCCGGTGTGGAGGTGGACCAGGCCCGGGACCTGTACTGGCTCGGGCTTTTCGACGAATCCGGACACGGTTCCTCCCGGTGGTTCTGTACGAATGCCTCTGATTCTCTCGTACCGGGGGACGAGTTCTGGCCACGGGGCCGACTGGGCGCTGCGGGCCGGGCCTCCCTCAGTCTCGCTTGCAGATGCGGTCGAGCAGATTCGCCGTCGCCCGCTGGATCCGCGGGTCCACATGGCCTGGACGGTCCAGGGCCGGGGACCAGGCGAACGTCCCGGACGCGAAGACCAGCGCGCCCGACGGCGCCCGGTACAGGGACGTCTCCTGGTGGCGCCGCGCCTGGTCGCTGTCCCGGTACGGGGAGTGGGCCAGCAGGATGCGGTCCTGGTGCTCGGGCAGAGCCGTACGCGGGAAGTAGCGGTCGGCCTCGCCGGCGACCAGGTCCTCGATCTCGTCCCCCTCATGGGCGCCGGTCGCCTCCCACAGCCAGTGGTCCGCGTTCCGTACGACCAAGGGGTGCGGCTCGGGGACGCGGCCCGCGTACTGGATGCCCAGGAGCTGCTGCTCCGGTCTGTCGATCTCCCGCCACAGGGACGCCTTTCCGGGGCCCCGACGCTTGCGGCAGGTGAGCAGCCGGTCCGCGACACCGGACGGGGACGGGCCCAACTCCACCTGCCAGTACATGGTGTTGGCGGAGAGGAAGACCAGGGACGTGCCGTTCTCCCGGGCCAGCTCGGTGGTCCGGCGCATGTTCGCCGACCAGTACTCGTCGTGGCCGGGGAAGACCAGGCCCCGGTAGCGGGTCGGGTCGATCCGGCCCGCGTGCAGATCGCGGGTGTCGGCGTACGCGAGGTCGTATCCGTACCGCTCGGCCCAGCGGATGAAGTCGTAGGCGTGGCCGACGTGCAGGGGCAGACCCGCGCCCGCGTACGGGCGGTCGAAGGAGACCGTGGTCGCGGCCTCGCTCTCGCCGAGGAGACGGCCCTCGTCGTCCCAGGCGTGGTAGAGGCTGGCGCCGGTGCGGCCGTCCTCCGGATAGAGGTTGTACGCCTGCCAGGTGATGTCCGGGAGCAGCAGGAGCAGATCGGCGGGCTGGGAGTCGCGGACCGTGAAGGGGACGTGCGAGCGGTAGCCGTCGGCGGTGGTGAGGACGGCCACGTACGCCCCCACGTTCCAGTACGACGGGATCTGCAGCCGCCAGGACAGCCACCAGTGGTGGCAGGAAACCGTGCGGTCGGCGGTCATCGGGGCGGGCTGGACGATGCCGGACAGCCGGGGGCTCGTGGTGATCTTTCGGGCGCCGTCGCCGCCGTAGTGGCCGATGCGGTAGATGTCCACGGTGAACTGCTGGGGCGGGTCGACCGTGACGTGGAAGTCGATCGCCTCGCCGGGCGCGGCCGCGCCGGTCGAGGCGAAGCCCTTGATCTGACGGTGCACGTCGTCGGCGGTGCGGGGGTTGCTGGAGCGCGGCGCCGGAATGGTGCTGGCGCCGGGGGCGTGGTCCACGTACCAGGGGACGACCTGTCCTGTGTCGCCGAAGTAGTGCTCGCTGCCGCGCAGCCAGGGCAGCGGTCCTTGGCCGAACGGGTCGCTGACGGCATGCGCCATCGCACCGGACTCCCAGCGGGGCGTGCGCGCGCGGGGCCTCGGGGCGACGTTCTGCCGCGCCGTCTCCTCCGGGTGACCCGCGCTGTCCGGCCCCATGGCTGCTCCCCTCCCTCGCTCCCCCGAGCCCTCATGCGCGGGGCTGTTCCGCGACCGGTCCCAGCACATCACATTACGCACGCACTCCGTCACCGTTCGTCGTGAATTGGCAGGACCGGAGCGTTTCCCTCCGCTTGCGGGTGGGGAGGGGTGCCGGGCGCTCACACCAGACGTACGGGCTTCTCCGGGCGCACGCCGAGCCGGGCCAGCCAGCCCTTGAGGGGCTCCGGGTCACCGTCCTCCACCAGGCTCAGGACGCGCGGCGCGAGGTCGCCGGCGCGCTCCCCGCCGACGAGCAGCGCGGGGCCGTCGAGCCAGTCGAGGCCCGGGGTCGCGCCGGCCGTGTCCACCGCCGCGCAGCACACCATCGCGGTGACGTGGTCGGCCAGCAACTCCCGCCCGCTGCGCGGTGGCTGCAACGGGAACAGGGGCAGCGCGCCCTCGTCCCACAGTGCGCCGTCCGGGCCCTGGCTCGCGGGCGCGGGGGCCGGGGGGCGCGCGTCCTCCTCACGGGCCAGCTCGGCGCTGAGCCCGGCGGAGAGGGAGTCGGCCTCGGGGCGGGGGGTGGGGGCTAGCAGTGCGTCGAGTTCGGCGTCGGTGTAGGTCTCCGGAGCTCGGTCCGGGTCGGGGGTCGGGGCGAGGGTCGGGGCCTCGTCCGTAGTCGCGTCCGAGGTCTGGTCCGGAGTCGGGGCCAGGGCCGAGGTCTCCTCCGGCAGGGGTTCCGGGCCGGTCGCGAGGTGGTCGAGGACGCGCGCCAGGGTCGGGCCTTCGGGGGCGGCGGCGGTGGCCCGGGTGCTGTGCACACCCAGGGTGTCCAGCACCCGGTGCAGGCGGGCGGCGTCCGTGCGCCACTTACGGTCCACGACCTCGTCCGGGTACTCCTGCCAGTCCACCGGCGCCCAGTCGGGGCCCGGCTCGGCGGGGCCGCCGTGGAAGAGGCGGGCGGCGAGCAGGGATGCGGCCTCGTCCACGATGCCGGGCTCTTCGAGGAGATCGCAGGCCGGACGCTCGCCGAGCCGGGAGGTGAAGCCCTCCGCGAGCCGGTCACGGCGGGACAGCTCGGTGAGAGCGGCGACCACCCCCACGTCCAGGCGGGACGGCCAGCGGCCCATCCGCCAGGCGGGCAGCGCGACCCGGGTGAGCAGCCGGTCCCAGCCCGCGTACGCGAGCCCGACCTGCTCCTGGGCGACGATCCTGAGGCCGTAGTCCACAGCCTGTGCGCGCTCGGCGCCGGCCACGGCGACCCCGCGCTCCATCTCGGCGGCGTGCACCCGGCAGCCGCTCAGCATCAGCCGGGCGACCCGGCCGACGCCGCCCAGCACGATCCGGGCCACGAGACCGCGACCGGGCGTCGCGGCGACCGCGACGGCGGCGTCCAGACCGCGCACGAAACGCCGGGCCGCAGCTATGTCGGGGTGGGCCGAAGGACCCGTACCGGCGACGACCGGGGCGAGGACGGCACGCAGCTCGGCCACCCGCATCCACCAGAGGAACGGGGAGCCGATGACCAGAACCGGCGCGACGGGCGCCTTGGCGCTGTCACCCGATGTGGGGCTGCCTGCGGGGCTCCCGGTGGCGGCCGCGCCGACATCGGCACCGGCGCGCGGCGGGCCGTGCGCCGGATGCGTGCGGTCCTCCAGCCAGCTGTCGCAGTCCGGGGTGAGCGCTATCGCCGACGGCGCCGGGACGTCGAGGCGGTCGGCCAGGTCGCGCACCATGCGGTACAGATCGGGGGCGGTGGCCTCGGCGATCGGGACGGTCGGGCTGAGGGCGGGCCTGGCCCGCGCCACGACCAGTGCGACGGCCACCGCGGCGAGCAGCACGAGCACCGCGAGGACGGAGACGACCAGCCGCGCGACGGCCCAGCCCCCGCCGGTCAGATGGCCGGTGGCGCCGCCCGCCAGCAGGATCACCGACGCGGCCGCGGGCAGCAGGGCCAGCGCCGTCGCCCTGCCGCGGATGCGCAGCACGGCGACAGCCCGGGAGCGCGCTGCCTGCGCACCCGCTTCCACACCCATACCGGACACGATCGATGTCACCCCCTGCTGCCTGTGCCTCTTGCCCAACCGCGGACCGAGATCCGCGGCAGAACACTGGTGGCGTTGCTCACACCCCCACTGTGGCACCCGCCTACGACATCGCAATGCCGGTGGTCCGTCTGGTCCTGTCCGTACCGGGGACAGGTCCTGCCGGGCGGCGATTCGGCTTCGCGGGTGCCTGAACTCCGTGCGCCGCACCCTAGTTGGGAGCAGGGGCATCGTCAGCAGGATGGGCCATCGGTCACTCGATGGAATGGCTTTGGGCAGAGGTGGCTGACACCGGGGCGCCGGACGGGAGAGGGTGGCACCCACCCGGCACCTTTGTTCGGCCCGGTTTGGGTCCGGTCTGGGTCCGGATCCGGACCTGCTCCCGGCCTGGCCCCGGCCTGATCCGGACCTGATCCGGCCCGGTTGTGGTCAGCGTGTCAGCGTGTTCTCGGGGTGAGGTCAGCTTTCGGCAGCGGCCTTCGCGGCGATGTCCGTACGGTGCTGGGACCCGTCCAGTTCGATGCGGGTGACCGCGGCGTACGCGCGCTCGCGGGCCTGCGTGAGATCCGTGCCGGTCGCCGTTACGGACAGCACCCGGCCGCCCGCGCTGCGGACCGGCCCGCTCTCGCCGTCGCGCTTGGTCCCGGCGTGCAGGACGTACGCGTGCGGGGCATCCTGTGCGGCCACCGCGTCGAGCCCGGTGATCGGGTCACCGGTGCGCGGGGTCTCCGGGTAGTTGTGCGAGGCGATGACGACGGTGACGGCCGCGTCGTCGCTCCACCGCAGCGGCTCCAGGTCGGCGAGCGTGCCGTTCGCGGCGGCGAGCAGGATTCCGGCCAGCGGCGTGCGCAGCCGGGCGAGGACGACCTGCGTCTCGGGGTCGCCGAACCGCGCGTTGAACTCGATGACGCGGATGCCGCGGCCGGTGATCGCGAGACCGGCGTAGAGCAGACCGGAGAAGGTCGTGCCGCGCTTCTTCATCTCGTCGACCGTCGGCTGCAGGACCGTCTCGAGGACTTCCTGCACCAGCTTGGGGTCGGCCCACGGGAGCGGCGAATAGGCGCCCATGCCACCGGTGTTGGGGCCCTCGTCGTTGTCGAGCGCGCGCTTGAAGTCCTGGGCGGGCTGGAGCGGGACGACCGTCGTGCCGTCGGTGATCGCGAAGAGCGAGACCTCGGGCCCGTCGAGGAACTCCTCGATGACGACGCGCTCGCAGGCGTTCGCGTGGGCGCGGGCCTTCTCGATGCCATCGGTGACGACGACGCCCTTGCCGGCGGCGAGCCCGTCGTCCTTCACCACGTACGGAGCGCCGAACGCGTCGAGCGCCTCGTCGACCTCTTCCGGGGTCGTGCAGACGTAGGACCGGGCGGTCGGCACGCCCGCGCCCGCCATGACGTCCTTGGCGAACGCCTTCGAGCCCTCCAGCTGCGCGGCCTCGCCGGATGGGCCGAAGACCGGGATGCCGGCGGCGCGGACGGCGTCGGCGACGCCTGCGACGAGGGGGGCCTCGGGGCCGACGACGACGAGGTCGGCGTCCAGCTTCCGGGCGAGGGCTTCGACCGCGGCACCGTCGAGCGCGTCGACGGGGTGCAGTTCGGCGACCTCGGCGATGCCTGCGTTGCCAGGGGCGCAGTGCAGGGCGGAGACGGCGGGGTCGAGGGACAGAGAGCGGCACAGGGCGTGTTCGCGGGCGCCGCCGCCGATGACGAGGACCTTCACGCCGGTCAGCCTATCCGTCCGGGCGGGGTGCTCTTGTACGGCCTTCCCAATGCAGGGCGGGTCAGGGCTTGTGGGTTTCTCCAGGTGAGCGGCGGATGCGCGGCCCGGACCTGGTTCTACGCGCCGGCCAGTCCCCTACTCGTTGACGCGTTTACTCGTTACTCGTTACTCGCTTACTCGTTGCCGAATTCCTCGACCACGGTCGCGCCCAGCTCGCGGACGATCAGGTCGTGGCCGGACAGCGCGTTCTCGTCCAGGTCCGGGTCGTCGTCCTCGGGGATGTCGTCCTCCACCGAGACCGGGCGGCGGACCGGGGCCGGTGCCGGTGTCGGGGCGGGCGCCGGGGCCGAGGACGGGGCGGACGGGGCCGCCGGAGCCGGGGCCGGTACGGGAGCGGGGGCGGGGGGCGGGGTGTAGCCGCCCCCGAAGCCGCCGGGGGCGGGCTGCGGCGGAGGGCCGCCCGCGGCGTCGACCACCGCGTCGACCTTCCAGTGCACGCCGTACTGCTCGGTCAGGGCCGCCTTCAGTACGTCCTCGCTGCCGCTGCTCGCGAAGTTGTCCCGGGCGCCCGCGTTCACGAAACCGAGCTGGATCGTGGTGCCGTCGAAGCCCGTGACCTGCGCGTTCTGGCTGAGCAGGATCCAGGTGAAGCGGCGCTTGTTCTTCACCGCCTCCAGGATGTTCGGCCAGAGGGTGCGGGGGTCCGGGCCGCCGACGGGCGCCGGTGCCGCGGGCGGGGCGGAGGGCGCGGGCTGCTGGGCTGGGGTGGCCGGTGCGGGGGTGGCCGGTGCGGGGCTCGTGGGGCCCGCCAACGGGGCGGTCGGCCGGCCGGTACCGGCGGACGCGGCTGTGGGCCAGCCGCCGGGCCTGCGTGCGCCTCCCGCGGTGCCACCCGCACCGCCTGCCGGGGCGGCGGTGGGCCAGGCGCCGGGCCCCGCCGGGGCAGCAGGGGGGGCGGGTTCGGCGGGGGCCACGGGCGCCGCGGGTGCGGGCTCCGGGGCCGGGGCTTGAGCAGGCGTCACGGGTGCCGGAACCGGGGCGTCCGGCGCACCGCCGCGCACCGCCGCCCTGGCAGCCGCCGGACCGCCACCCGGCGCGACCGGCGCGACCGGCGCCACCGGGCCGGACGAAGCGGGCGACGCGGCTGACGCGGGCTGGGCGGGCGCATGGGCATCAGGTCCGGGAACGTACGCCATGGAAGGGCCGGGCCCCTGTCCGCCCGGTGTGAAGACACCGCCGCGCTCGATGCGGTCGAGGCGCGCCATGACGGAACGCGGGTCGTCGTAGGCGGCGGGCAGCAGCACGCGCGCGCAGATCAGCTCCAGCTGGAGGCGTGGCGAGTTGGCGCCGCGCATCTCGGTCAGGCCCTCGTTGACGAGGTCGGCGGCGCGGCTGAGCTCGGCGGCGCCGAACGTCGAGGCCTGCGCCTGCATCCGCTCGACGACATCGGCCGGGGCATCGATCAGCCCCTTCTCCGCGGCATCCGGAACAGCGGCCAGGATCACCAGGTCCCGCAACCGCTCCAGCAGGTCGGTGACGAAGCGACGCGGGTCGTTGCCCCGCTCGATGACGTGATCCACGACCTCGAAGGCGGCGGCCCCGTCACCGGTGGCGAACGCCTCGACGACGGAGTCGAGCAGCGAGCCGTCGGTGTACCCGAGCAGAGACGTCGCCATGGCATACGTCACACCGTCCTCGCCTGCACCGGCGAGCAACTGGTCCATGACGGACATCGAGTCACGCACGGACCCGGCACCGGCACGCACGACGAGCGGCAGCACGCCCTCCTCGACGCGGCTGTCCTCCTTGCCGCACACCTCGCCCAGGTACTCGCGCAGCGTCCCGGGCGGCACGAGTCGGAACGGATAGTGGTGCGTACGGGACCGGATCGTCCCGATGACCTTCTCGGGCTCGGTGGTCGCGAAGATGAACTTGAGGTGCTCCGGCGGCTCCTCGACGACCTTGAGCAGCGCGTTGAACCCCGCCGACGTGACCATGTGGGCCTCGTCGATGATGTAGATCTTGTACCGGCTGCTCGCCGGGCCGAAGAAGGCCTTCTCGCGCAGGTCACGCGCGTCGTCCACACCACCGTGCGAAGCCGCGTCGATCTCGATGACGTCGATCGAACCCGGCCCGTTGCGCGCGAGGTCCTGGCAGGACTGGCACTCACCGCAGGGCGTCGGCGTGGGACCTTGCTCACAGTTGAGACAGCGGGCCAGGATGCGCGCGCTGGTCGTCTTGCCGCAGCCGCGCGGACCACTGAACAGGTACGCGTGATTGACCCGGTTGTTCCGCAACGCCTGCTGCAGCGGGTCGGTTACATGCTCCTGCCCGATGACCTCGGCGAACGACTCCGGGCGATAACGGCGGTACAGCGCGAGAGACGACACGCATACGAGGTTATAGGCGACCACTGACAACCGGGCCACGCCCGCCGCGGACCCCCGGCCCAGCAGCGCGGACACCCGGGAACGCAGACGCCCCCCACGCACCCGCCAGAGCCAACCTACCCTTGCTGCCTTCCGGCCCTGGGGGAGTTCAGTCAGATAGCGCCACGTGAGGGGCTGCGCCCAGAGTACATGCTCCGAGCCGCGGGAACGAGTTCCCTCCGGGCCAGGAGGACCGCTCCCCTCCGGCCACGCGAACGGGTTCGCGAGCACCCTCAAACGTCTTGTATTGTTTGCCGCGGAGGATTCGCCTAGTGGCCTAGGGCGCACGCTTGGAAAGCGTGTTGGGGGCAACCCCTCACGAGTTCGAATCTCGTATCCTCCGCCAGTGCCTCACCGGGCACTAACGTCGAAGGGTCCCACCGCGAGGTGGGGCCCTTCGACGTTGTCCGGGTTGTCCGGCTCGGTTTTCGTCCCACGGGTCGCGGTGGGGACGACCGGCCTCAGCCACGTTCCGGTCCGGGGACGCCTTCTATCCTCGCCGGGTGAGATCAACTATTCGCACCTCCCCGTTCGGGCACGCGCTGCGTTCTTGGGCGCTTCCGCCCCCCGGTGGCTCGGCGCAAGGGACTTCGGCTCCGCCCGTGCCGCGTTCGCCTGTGCTGCCGGCCCGCGTCACGGACCTGGTGCCGGTGGTGATCGCGCTGGTGTTCTCGGTGTGGAACGGCATCCTGAACCCCACCCTGGGTCCGGCCGGGCCCTGGGTGAACCTGCCGATCGCCGCGGTGTGTTCGCTGGCGCTGCTCGCCCGGCGCCGCGCCCCCGAGCCGGTGCTCGCGCTCGCGCTGATCGCCAAGCTCCTCCAGGTCTCGCCCTTCGCGCTGCCCTTCGCCTTCTACGCGGAAGGCGCCTATCGCGGCCCGCACAGCCGCCGGACCGTCTGGGTCACGGCCGGGATCGGGCTCGTCGCCCTCGTGCCCTGGGACGCGGAGGCCTGGTCCAGCCTCCGGGTCGTGGTGGCCTGGTTCACGGTGAACTTCGTCTTCTCCTGTCTGGTTCCGCTGCTGTTGGGGCTCTACGTGGGACAACGGCGGGCCGTCGTCGCCGGTCTCGTCGAACGGGCCGAGCGCGCCGAGCGGGAACAGCGGCTCGTCGCCGAGGCCGCACGGGAGCAGGAACGCCGCCGTATCGCCGGAGAGATGCACGACGTGGTCTCCCACCAGGTGAGCCTGATCGTCGTCCACGCCAACGCGCTCGGCGTCGTCGCCCACGACCCGGAGACGACGGCCGAGACCGCGCAGATCATCCAGGCGGCCGGGCGGCGTGCGCTCACCGAACTCCGCGAGATGCTGGGGCTGCTCAGGGACAACGCCGATGGCCCGGCCACCGACGCCGAGGAGTCACCGGTGCCCGCGCAGGACGAGCCCCGGCAGCGGCCCGCCCTCGGGGCGACCGTCGAGCGGATCAACGAACTGGCCGACAGTTCACGGACCGCCGGGCTGCCCGTCACCGTGCTCGTCGAGGGCGATCCGCAACCGCTGGCGGAGCCGGTCGAGCGTGCGGCGCACCGGATCGTGCAGGAGGCGCTGACCAACGTGCACAAGCACGCCCCGGGCGCCGCGACGCGGATCCACCTCGCCTTCGACCCCCTCACCGTGCGGGTGGGGATCGCCAACGGCCCGCCCGGCAGACCCGCCGATCCGACGACCGACGGTGAGCCGCTGCTGCCCAGCGGAGGACACGGGCTGATCGGTCTGACGGAACGGGTCCGCCTGGCCGGAGGCACCATCGAGTCCGGGCCCACCGGTGACGGCGGCTTCCGGATCGCTGCCGCGCTGCCCTCGGCGGCATCCGGAGCGCCCGCGCCCTGAGCCCGGCGCACCCCTAGGCCGTCACCTCGTGGTCGTCCCGCAGCATGATCCAACCTTCGTGCCGTACGACTTGCGGGCGAGGCGGGCCGAGAGGAAAGGGTGACGCGCCGGGTGGGGCTGCCGGGACAGGGTGGACGGCGTCGGGTCCGGCCGGGCCCGGCGCGGATGTTCGGATCCAGAAGTTCGAGAGGGCGGACAAGAGCGCGTTCCGGTACGGCTCTTGAGCTTCGCGGGTGACCGAATCCTCGACGCGACACACACGCGGCACAGGAGGACAGATGACCAGGCGAGGCAAGGCGACACTGTGCTCGGTGGCGGCGGCGGTGGCGGGAGCGATCGCGCTCACCGTGGCGGCGGCACCGTCGGCATCGGCGATCATCGGGGGACACGACGCCACCTCGGAGTATCCGTTCATGGTGAGCGTGCAGAAGGACGGCCACCACTACTGCGGGGCTTCCCTGATCAAGCCGGACTGGATCGTGACCGCCGGGCACTGCACGGTGAACGTCAAGCCCCAGCAGCTCTCCGTGCGGGTCGGGGACCACGATCGTACGAAGGGCGAGACGGCGAAGGTCACCAAGGTCGTCGCGCACCCGGACTTCTCCTACGAGCCGTTCCGCGACGACGTGGCCGTCATGAAACTGGACCACCCCGTGAAGGCGGAGCCCGTCAAGGTGGCCGCTCGATCCACACCTGCGGGTACCGACACGCGGATCCTCGGTTGGGGGATGACCTGCGAGGACGGCAGCGAGTGCCCCAACCCCCCGGTCACGTTGCAGGAGTTGGACACCAGGATCGTCCCCGACGCACGGTGCAGCGAGAACTACAACGCCGCGAACGAGCTGTGCACCGACAGTCCCACCAAGGGCGCGCAAGCGTGCATCCTCGACTCCGGCGGGCCCCAGATCCAGGGCCGTCCCGGGCGCTGGGAACTGATCGGGGCGACCAGCCGCGACGGCGACGCCGACCCGGAGTGCGCCACCGGCCCCGGCATCTACACCGACCTGACGGCCCACCGCGCCTGGTTCGAGCGGGCCACCGCGAAGTGACCTGCGACAGCTCCGGGTCGGCTCACGGGCTGCCGGCGTCCGTGATGCCCTGGGCCACCTGACCCACGGCGTTCAAGATTCCCTGACCGAAGTCCGTCGGGGCGATGAGCAGGCCGAAGACCGTCACGATGGCTACGGTCAGCCACGTGTCCGCCCTGCTCCGGGCCTGCACGGTTCGGCGTACGCGCAAGAAGATGATGATCGCGAGCAGGACCGCCACATTCAGCGTCAGCACCATGGGGACCCCCATCCCGGCCGGCTGTGCCGGCACGCCTTCGCACCCGCGTGTATGACAGCACGCATCTATGACGGTAGGTAAGAAGGCGCTCACCGGACGTGATGGTTTTTCGGTCAACTGCGCCCGCGCACCCACGCTTTGGTTCCGCGGGGACCTGGACTTTGCCGGTGGCACCTGCCTGATTTCAGCCGACTTCGCAAGGAGCGGGAGGAAAGCTGTGCCTGCGGGATGTCAGGACCAGGGCCGGCGTCGGGGCCAGGAGCAGCAGCACCGTCCAGGGGAACGAGCCCGAGCCCGCCATGTCGAGCAGGACACCGCCTGCGACGCCGCCGCCCGCCATCGCCACGTTCCACAACGTCACGAGCATCGCCTGGGCGGCGTCCGCGCGGTCGCTGCCCGCCCGGCCCGCGGCGGTCTGCAGCAGCGTCGGGATGCCGCCCCAGCCGAGGCCCCACAGCGCCGCGGCGACGTACACGAGCGGCGTGCTCCCGGCGAACACCGCGAGGAGGAACGCGGCCGCGGCGACCAGGAGCGTGCCCGGGGACCGTCAGGCGGATCCAGAGCAGCAGGGCGACGGTCAGCGCCGTCATCGCGCGGAACGCGGTGCGCCAGCCGAGCGCCGTACCGAGGAAGGTGCCCGCGGGAACGCCGAGCGACAGGGCCACCGGGATGCCCGCCATGGCGATCGCGATGGCCTTTCCTTGCAGGTGGGGCGGGGCGAGGCGGCGCGCGTAACCGGCGAGCAGGGCCCGGGCCAGGCCCGCCGCGACACCGGCGGCGAAGCGGGCCGTCATCGTCAGGGCGTACGAGGAGGAGAGCGCGGTCACCGTGTTGGCGGCGGCGAAACCGGCCATCGCCGTGAGCAGGAGCCGCCCGCGGCGCCACCCCGCTGTCGCGGCGGTCAGCGGGATCGCGGTGAGGAACGTGCCGACCGCGTAGACCGTGACGGTCTGGCCCGTCGCCGACTCGCTCGCGCCGAGCGCCCCGCTCATGGCCGGGAGGAGGCCCGCCGGGAGGGTTTCGGTGAGGCTCGTGAGTGGGGGCTCCGTTGCCCTTGGCTGAGCGGATGGATGTCGATCGGGTTGAGGCTCGGGGCTTGGCCGCGCTCGGCTCCGCCGGGGTTGATGCGTGGTTCCGCGTCGGTGCCGGGCTTGATCCTGAAGCGGCGCTTGCTCGTGCCGTCACGGGGCTCAGCCCCGGACCCCGCTCCTCAATCGCCGGAGGGGCTTGATCGGGAGGGGCTTGATCGGGAGGGGCTTGATCGGGAGGGGCTCGATGATGATCGCGGGGGGTTAACCCCACCCCAAGACACCAAGTCGCCCCATGTCCCCGGCGCCGTCCGGCCGCGAGGCTGTACGCATGACCTCGATGACCTCGACGACGTTCCCCTACCCGGACACCCGCCGCACCGAGCAGGCCTCCCCGCCCGCCACCACCTTCTGGCGCGGCCCCTTCGCCCGTTCCACCTACCGCGAGATCGGGCACACGCTCACCTCGCTGCCGGTGGCGATCGCCGGGTTCGTCTTCGCCGTGACGATGTTCGCCCTGGGCACGAGCACGCTCGTCCTGTGGATCGGGCTTCCCGTGCTGGCGGGCATGCTGGGCGGCGCCCGTGCGCTCGGCGCCGCCGAACGCGGCCGGGCCCGCGCCCTGCTCGGTCTGGACGTGGAGGGACCGCGGGCTCCCGCGCCCGGTCTGCGCGGGCGGCTCGCGGACGCCGCCGGCTGGAAGGCGCTGCTGTTCCACACGGTGATGTTCCCGTGGCGGGTGATGTCCTTCGTCGTGTCCGTGACGTTCCTGGTCACCGGCTGGACGGTCGCGCTCTTCCCGGCGTACTCCTGGGTGTTCCACCGTTACCTGGACTGGCCCGGGTACCGCGTCTACGACTTCACGACCGACGCGGGCGTGCACCACGCCTACTACATCGAGTCGCCCGCCCAGATCGCCGCGGTCTCCGCGATCGGGTTCGTCCTCGTCTTCCTCACCCCGAAGCTGGTGCGCGGCCTGACGAACCTCGACCGCGTCGCGATCCGCTCACTGCTCTCCAAGTGAGCGGCCGCGCGTGAGCACCGGCCGCAGGGCGTCCAGCACGGTCGCGTCGTCGACGGTCGACGGCACCGGTTCGTCGAGTCCGTCGGCGATGCCGCGCATGGTCCTGCGCAGGATCTTCCCGGACCGGGTCTTCGGCAGCGCGGCGACCACGGCGACGTCCTTGAGCGAGGCGACGGCACCGATCCGGTCCCGTACGAGCCGGACGAGTTCGGCCTCGACGACGCCGGGTTCCGCTTCGACGCCCGCCTTCAACACCACGTATCCGCACGGCACTTGGCCTTTCAGCGGGTCCGCTACGCCGATGACGGCGCACTCGGCGACAGCGGGGTGGGCGGCGAGCACCTCCTCCATGCTGCCGGTGGACAGGCGGTGCCCCGCGACGTTGATGACGTCGTCGGTCCGCCCCATGACGAAGACGTAGCCGTCCTCGTCGATGTGCCCGCCGTCGCCGCTCAGGTAGAACCCGTCGTACGCGGACAGGTACGAGGCGACGAACCGTTCGTCGTCGTTCCAGAGGGTGGGCAGCGCCCCGGGCGGCATGGGCAGCTTCACCACGATCGCCCCGTCCTCCCCGGCGGCCGCCGGTTTGCCGCCCGCGGTGAGGACCCGCACGTCCCAGCCGGGCAGCGGGAAGGTGGGAGAACCCGGTTTCGGCGGCGCGGCCTCGATCCCCATGGGGTTGGCGACGATCGGCCACCCCGTCTCGGTCTGCCACCAGTGGTCGACGACGGGGATCCGCAGCAGGTCGCTCGCCCAGTGGTACGTCTCCGGGTCGAGCCGTTCACCGGCGAGGAAGAGGTACTCCAGGCGGCGAAGGTCGTATCCCCGCGTCAGCTCCCCCGCCGGGTCAGCCTTCTTGATCGCGCGGAACGCCGTCGGCGCCGTGAACAGCGCCTTCACCCCGTACTCCGCGGCCACCCGCCAGAACTGCCCCGCGTCCGGCGTCCCCACCGGCTTCCCCTCGTACAGGACGGTCGTCGCACCGGCGAGGAGCGGCCCGTACACGATGTACGAGTGGCCGACGACCCAGCCCACGTCGGACGCGGTGAACATCACCTCGCCGGGGCCGACGTCGTACACGGCCTCCATGGTCCAGCGCAGCGCGACGGCGTACCCGCCGCAGTCGCGCACAACTCCCTTGGGTTTACCGGTCGTTCCGGATGTGTAGAGGATGTAGAGCGGGTCGGTGGCGGCCACGGGTACTGGCGACGCCGGACGCGCCGCACGCACCGCCCGCGCCCAGTCCACGTCGCGCTCACCCAACTCGGCCTCGCACTGCGGCCGTTGCAGGACGACGCACGCCTCCGGCTGGTGCCCGGCGAGCTCGAAGGCCCGGTCGAGCAGTGGCTTGTACGGGACCACTTTCGCGCCCTCGATCCCGCAGGACGCCGCTACGACGGCCTTCGGCGCGGCGTCGTCGATCCGCACGGCCAGCTCGGGTGCCGCGAACCCGCCGAACACCACGGAGTGCACCGCCCCGATCCGCGCGCAGGCCAGCATCGCGACGACGGCCTCGGGCACCATCGGCATATAGACGACGACCCGGTCCCCCCGCCCCACCCCGAGCCCGGCGAGCACCCCGGCGAACGCGGCGACCTCCTCCGTCAACTCCTCGTAGCTGTACGTCCGTTGCGTACCGGTGACGGGCGAGTCGTACACCAGCGCCGGCTGCGCCCCGCGCCCCGCCGCCACATGCCGGTCGAGCGCGTTGTGGCACACGTTCAGTTCGCCGTCCGGAAACCACCGGTGGAACGGCGCCCGCGACGCGTCGAGGGCCCGCGTAGGGGCCACCTCCCAGTCGATCCCGCCGGCGACCCCCAGCCAGAACCCCTCGGGGTCCTCGGTGCTCGCCCGGAAGACTTCCTCGTACGACGCCATCGCCCCGCACTCCCTTCACGTAGAACCCGGAGAGACGGGAACACGATCCGGTCAGGCCGTGACCGCCGTCAACAGCACCACCGCGTCCGTCAGCGCCACGAGCCCGTGCCTTTCCTGCGGGATCGCGTGGAGTTCGCCCTGGGCGAGGGTGGCGTCGCCTGAGACGGCGGTCAGGCGGACGCGGCCGCGCAGGATCAGGAGGGTGGCGGCCGGTGGGGCGTTGTGCTCGTCGAGGGCGCTGCCCTCGGTCAGCGCGATGACGCTCTGGCGCAGGGGGTCCTCGCGGACGAGGAGTTCGGCGCTGCGGCCGTGTGCGGAGCGGTGGGCGGCGGCCAGCTGGTCGTCGGCCAGCGTGGTGAGGTCATGCGTGGTGGTCATGGAGCCAGCGTGGCCCGGGTCGCCGCCGGGCGCGACGCGGCGTTCAGCCGATCGGTTCACCGGCGTTCGGAGCGCCCAAAGGCGTTCAGAGGCATCCAGAGGCGTCAGCGGCGTTCAGACGGTGATCGAGGGGCCCGGGCAGCTGCGGCCCACGGTGTCCGCGAAGGCCCTGGCCTGCGGGGAGAGCGCGGACCAGCGGCGGGCCGCCCAGCCGACCTGGAGCGGGGGCAGGCAGGGCACCGGGAGCAGGGCCAGGCCGGGGTGTCCGGGGCGGCGCAGGCCCGGCAGGTCGGGGACGACGGCGTGACCGAGGCCCAGTTCGGCCAGGTGTACGGCGGTGTCCCAGTCGGCGATGCCGGTGCCGGACGCGGACCCGTGGGCGAGGCCGAGTTCGGCGAAGCGCTCGTCGAGATGCGCGCGGGACGTGGAGTGCGCGGGCGGGAGGATCAGCTGGGCCGATGCCCGCAGGTCGGCGGGTTCGGCCGTGGGATTCGAGGCCAGGGGGTCGTCCTCGCGTACCGCCAGGACCCAGGGAAGCTCGACCACGGGGCGCAGTTCTATGCCGCGCTCGGGGGCGCCCATGGTGATCCACGCGAGGTCGAGGTCGTGCGCGGCGAGCGCCTCGAAACAGCTGCGGCTGGAGCTGACCGTCTCGAATTCCAGGCTGATCCGGGGGTGCGTACGCCGGAACTCGACGATCGCCTCCGCCATGAAGTGGCGCACCGAGGTGGCGCCGGTGGTCACCCGCACCGATCCGCTCTCGCCGCGCGCCAAATCGCCGAGGCGGCGCACCGCGTGGTCGAGGCCGCCGATGCCGTCGGCCGCCGCGGTGCGCAGGATGCGGCCCGCGGGGGTGGGCACGACACCGCGCGCATGCCGCTCGAGCAGACCGATGCCGACTTCCTTCTCCAGCCGCTTGACGTGCTGGCTGACCGCGGACTGCGTACAGGACAGTTCGCGTGCGACGGCGCTGAGACTGCCCGCGCGGCAGACGGCGACGAAGACGCGGAGGTCGTCGAGGGTCACCTGCCCCAAGCTACAGCTTGGGTTTTGGTAAGCGAACCCGAGGATTGACTTGGGTCCGGGGCGGGAGCACGATCATCTACGGGACGGCCCAGGGCGGCAACCCGTCGCGGAGGTCGCGAACTCCCGGCGGGTGCCGACCCGTTGAAACCCCCAGTACCTCGACCCGGAGTGACCTCGTGGACGTAGTGGAAGCCGTGGCGATCGGCGCCGCCGGAATGGCCGCGGGCGGGATGAACGCGGTGGTCGGGTCCGGCACCCTGATCACGTTCCCGACACTGCTCGCCTTCGGCTACCCGCCGGTCCTCGCGAACGTCTCCAACAATGTCGGCCTGGTGCCGGGCGTGCTCAGCGCCGCGTACGGCTACCGGCGCGAACTGCGCGGCCAGCGCTCGCGGTTGATCCGGTTCGGCGCCGCCTCCCTGCTCGGCGGCTTCGTGGGAGCCGTGCTCCTGCTGCGGCTGCCGGACGCCGCGTTCCGCGCCATCGTGCCCGTCCTGATCCTGACCGCCTGCGTACTGGTCCTGCTCCAGCCGCGCCTGAACCGCTGGATGAAGAACCGGCGGGGCGCAGGCTCGCGCGCCGACGGCGGCGTCCCCATGTGGCTCGGCGTCCTCGGCACCGGCGTCTACGGCGGCTACTTCGGCGCGGCCCAGGGCGTCCTGCTGATGGGCATGTTCGGCGCGGTGCTCCGCGACGACCTGCAGCGTCTGAACGCCGCCAAGAACGTCCTCGCGTCGCTGGTCAACGGCGTCGCCGCGGTCGTCTTCATCGCTGTCGCCGACGTCGACTGGACGGTGGCGGCGCTGATCGCGGCGGGCTCCACGGCCGGCGGCCTGCTGGGCGCCCGGCTCGGCCGACGGCTGCCCCCGGCCGTGATGCGCGGCGTCATCGTGACGGTCGGCGTCACGGCGTCCGTCCTGCTGATCGTCCGCTCGTAGGACGTCCGGCCCTACCGGTCGTAGAACGCGAGCTGCGCTCGCTTCTCCGGCAGGTACACATCGGGCAGGTCGATCTCCGGGAGCACGATCTCGTCGGCGAGCTCGAACCCGCTGCGGCGGAACAGGGCGACCGCCTTGTCGTTGCGGGCGTCCGGCTCGACGACGAGCCGCTTGCGGCCCAGGCCGTCGAGCCCGTAGGAGACGAGCACGCCCACCAGCGCTTCGGTGAACCCGTGCACGGCGCCGCCCGGCCCGGCGGGGCCGACCAGCAGATGGACGCCGAGGTCGCCGTCCCGCACCTCGTAGCACTCACTGACCCGGTCGGCCTCGGGCTCGTACGTCTGGAAGAGGGCGACGGGGGTGCCGTCGAGGCGGACGAGGTACGCGTGATGCGTGTCGAGGGAGTCCATGTGCGCGTAGATCCCGCGTACGTCGTCCGGGCCGAGCCCCGTCATCCCCCAGAATCGGGCGCGCTCCTCGCTCACCCACGCGTGCAGTACGTCGATGTCGGCGCCGGCGGGGTCGAGGCGCGCGAGCCGGAAGGTCCCGAACCCGTCGACGCTCTGCTCGTACTCGACGGACCCGACCGGCTCGGCGGACTCGGTGGACGTCGCTTCGGTCACGTGGGTCTCCCGTATGAGGCGGTCGAAGTCGGTCACCACGGGGGCGAGTTCGCCGCGCAGCCACAGCGGCAGCTGGTCCCGGTGGTGGGCGGAACCAGGTACCCCGGACGCGCCGAGCGGCACGATCCAGCGGCTGTCGTCGCGCCGCGCGAGGTCCCACACGTAGCGGGCGGCGGGTCCCCGCACGCTCAGGTCGGTCAGCCCCGGCACGCTCGACGTGGACAGGACACAGTCATGATCGCCGTCGAGGGCCGGCCAGACGGTGTCGGGGTCAGGCAGCGCCTGCCAGGGCGCGAGCCGGTGCAGTTCGCCCCAGGTGACGTCGGGATCGCCCGCGGCCTCCTCGACCGCCGCGCGGACGACGGCGAGCCGCTCCGCGTCCGGCAGCCGCTCGCTCGTCAGCAGGTTCTCCAGGCCGAACGCGATCCGCGGCACGAGCGCGAGCCACGGCCGGAACACCTCCGGGTAGGCAGGGGCGAGGTGGGCGAGCGGCGCGAACAGCTCGTGCCGGGCCAGCAGCCGGACGACCCGGGACCGCACCCGCGCGTACGCGGCCGCCCGCACACTGCCCGCCACCATCCGCCGGTCCCAGTTCAGCAGCCGCTCCCGCAGGCCGGCCGCCTCGGGGGACAGCCCGTCGAGCCGCGCGACGAACGCCAACAGGGGCTTGGCCGAGGCGAGTTCGGTGTCGGTGTGGATGACGCCCATGTCCTCGGCGTGCCACGTCTCGCGCTCTTCGAGGAGCGCGCGGATGCGGCGTGCCCGGTGGGGCGGCGCGAACTCGACGCCGAGCGGCCCGGCGACGGACCGCTCGTTGGCCATGACGGCGATGCCCTCCACGTCGGCGCGCGGCATCGGCTCGTGCGTGCCGCGCCACGCGTACCGCTCCTCCCAGGCGGGCACCACACGCACCGTGTTCTCCGGGTCGCGCACGGGGACGGTGCCCGCGACCCGGTGCAGCAGCCCGCCCTCGGTGTCGGCGGCGAGCACGACGTTGACCGGCTCGGCCCAGCGGTCGAAGGCCCGGTCGACGTCGGCGACGGTACGGGCCCGCAGCAGCGCGGGCAGCGCGCCGAAGCCCAGGTCGCCGTAGACGCGGGCGGGCTGTCGCAGGCTGATGCCCTCGCCCTCGTCGGGGCCGCCGATGACGACGACGCCGCGCTCGGTCTCGATGACCTCGACGCCGTCCTCCCCCTCTACGTGGGCCGCCCGCCAGCCGTCCGGCCCGAAGGCCTCCACGCCGCCGCCCTCCGTGCGCCGCAGCCGCTCGCGGTACAGGTCCTGGTAGTCGGCCATGGCGTTGGTGATGGCCCAGGCGACCTGGCCCGCGTGCCCGAAGTGCCCGATGCCCGGGATCCCCGGCACGGCGAGCCCCACGACATCGAACTCCGGGCAGGCGAGCCGCACTTGCTGGTACACGCCCGGGTCCTCGATGAGCCGGTGCGGGTCCCCGGCGATCAGGGCGCCGCCGCCCGCGGCGCGCTCCCCGTCGACGAGCCAGCCGTTGCTGCCCGAGGTGCCGGGCCCGTCGGTGGCGAACAGCCCGACGGCGTCCGCCCCGAGCCGCCGGGCGACCTCGTCCCGCCACAACTTCGCCGGGAACCCGGCGAACAGCACATGCGTCGACAGCCACACCCCGAGCGGCGTCCACGGCTCCCACCGCCCCGGCGCGGCCCCGGCGCGGGCGAACTCCGTTGCGTTCGCGCCCAGTTGGCGGAGCCCGTGATTGACCCCGTCGACGTAGGCACCCACCCACGCCCGGGTCTCCTCGTCCAGGGCCTCGTGACAGCGGCGCGCGGTGTCCGCGAGCCGGGCCTGCCGCGCGAACCGGTCCCAGCCGGGCGCCTCCGCCCCGAGCAGCGCGGCCGAGGTGCCGAGCATCCGGTGCCGCTCGGTCTCGATCTGCCAGGCACGGTCGACGGCGGTCACATATCCCTGCGCGTACGCGAGCGCCGAGGCGTCGCCCGCCCGCAGGTGCGGTACTCCCCACGCATCCCGGAAGACTTCGAAGTCCGCTACGCCACCGTTGGTCACGCGTCCCCCACTCCGTCCGCCCCGTTCGCACATTTATTAGGGGACCCTAACTCACAGGGCGGACCGGTTCCCGGGCCGACGACGAGAGCGGGCGGGCGCCCCACGTCAACGCGCTGATCGTTCCGTAGCCCAAGAGGGCGGATCTTGCGGCCCGGAGCGCACGTCAGGGGCGGGTCCGTGGGACAAGACGTTGTATGAGCGCCGCCATGTCCACCGCGGGCCCGGGCCGTCCCGCCCGGGTCCCGGCCCGCGCGGTCGTGCTGGTGCTCACCGTGCTGGCCCTGCTGGTCGCGCCGCTGGCCGCGGCGCCCGCGGAGGCCTCCGCCCCGCCCCCGGCCGCCACGTCCTCCTGCGAACCCGGCGAACTCCACCAGGACGCCCCCGAGGCCGCCCTCCGCCTCCCGACGGGCCATGCCACGCGGCTGCCCACGGCCCCGCGCCCGCGCCTCCCGCGCCCGGCGGCCGCACACGACCCCTGCACCACCGCACACGCCGCACGCCCGTTCCACCGCGCCCTGCGCACCGTCGTCCTGCGCTGCTGACGGTCTCCGGCCCCGGACCTGTCACGTACCGACGCACGACTTCGGAAGGACACCCACCCCTCATGCCCAAGGATCCTTACGCGCTGTTGCGCGCCCTGCTGCGCGCGGAAGCGGCGCGGGACGCCCGAGCGGACGCCGCCGCCGGACCGCCGGTGAAGAAGCGCCGGACGCCTCCGGCCCCGCAGGACGACCGGAACGGTCGCTGAAGCAGGGAAGTCGAGAACGGGCGGGCCGATGAACCGTCGGCCCGCCCTCCGCGGGTCCCGGCGCCCGCGCGCCGACACGCGCCGCCGCCCGTCAACGCGGCGCCCGCGGCAACCCGGACGGACCCTCCGCACGCGCCGACCCACCCGTCATCGGCCCGCTGTCACTCATTTCAGGCCCCTGTCCTCGAATTGACTCTTACCGGTTCGCCCCAATTCGCGGCGATATTTCACAGACTCGTACTGCGTCTCCATGGCTGCGCCCGGAGAGCCTCGCCCGGTAGGCTTTCCGTGTGATCTTCAAGCGCATCGGAAACGGCCGGCCGTACCCCGACCACGGCCGGGAAAGCACCCGGCAGTGGGCGGATGTCGCGCCGCGCCCGGTCCGCCTCGATCAGCTGGTGACGACCAAAGGCCAGCTCGACCTCGAAACGCTGCTCGCCGAGGACTCCACGTTCTACGGCGACCTCTTCGCGCACGTCGTGAAGTGGCAGGGCGACCTGTACCTGGAGGACGGCCTGCACCGCGCCGTCCGCGCCGCGCTCCAGCAGCGCCAGGTCCTGCACGCCCGCGTGCTCGAGCTGGGCTGACTCGGTCTCAGGTCCGCATTGGCCCTTTTGGGTTGGCCTGGGCCCCGGACCGTGATCATTTAATAGGCATCACCGCCACGCGGCACTACGCTGCGCCCATGAGCATGCTCACTCCCCCCGGCATGGGCGGTAAGTACCGCATCACGGGGGACAAATACCCCCGCATGCGTCGTGGTCGCTCGCGCAGCAGGATCGTGCTCGCCGTCATCGCGTCCGTCGCCGCGATCGGCCTGATCGGCTGGGGATCGCTCCAGCTCGTCGACGTCTTCACGGGCGGCAAGGCCAGCGCCGCGGGGCCGGGCCCCGCCGACTGCAAGAAGCGGCCGAGCGCGTCGCCGGACGCCGCGGACCCCGCGGACGCGAAGCTCCCCGCCCCCGCGCAGATCAAGGTGAACGTCCTCAACGCCACGCCGCGCGGCGGCCTGGCCAAGGAGACCGCCGACGAGCTGAAGAAGCGCGGCTTCAAGATCGGCGACGTGGGCAACGCGACGAAGGCGTACGACAAAAAGGTCAAGGGCGCCGGGGTACTCCTGGGCGCGAAGAAGGCGACCGGTGCGGCGCTGCCGGTGCTCGGTACGCAGCTGGCGGGCGCCGAGCAGAAGACGGACGGCCGCGCCAAGCCCGCCGAGGTCGACCTGATCATCGGCACCAAGTTCAAGGCACTCACGGCCAAGCCTGCCGCGGACAAGGCGCTGGCGGCCCTGACCCACCCGAAGCCCGCGCCGTCCTCGTCGCCGACCTGCTCGTAGACGACAAGCCGCGGACGCGTCGCTCGGTGAACGAGCGGCCGCGTCCGCGGCTTGTCGTGGGTTGCTCGCGCAGTTCCCCGCGCCCCTGGTGGGCTGCTACTCGGCGGCGCCGTACATCCGGTCCCCCGCGTCGCCGAGGCCCGGCACGATGTAGCCGTTCTCGTTGAGCCGCTCGTCGACCGACGCGGTCACCACGGTCACCGGCGTCCCCGCCAGATCCCGCTCCATGATCTCGACGCCCTCCGGCGCGGCAAGGAGCACCACGGCGGTGACATCGTCCGCACCGCGCTTGATGAGCTCCTGGATCGCCGCGACGAGCGTGCCGCCCGTCGCGAGCATCGGGTCGAGGACGTAGACCTGGCGCCCGGAGAGGTCGTCCGGCATGCGCGTCGCGTACGTGGAGGCCTGCAGCGTCTCCTCGTCGCGCACCATGCCGAGGAAGCCCACCTCGGCGGTCGGCAGCAGGCGGACCATGCCGTCCAGCATGCCGAGGCCCGCGCGCAGGATCGGCACCACGAGCGGACGCGGGTACGACAGCTTCACGCCGGTCGTCCGCGACACAGGGGTGTCGATGTCGACCTGCTCGGTGCGCACGTCCCGGGTGGCCTCGTACGCGAGCAGGGTGACCAGCTCGTCGGCGAGCCGCCGGAAGGTCGGGGAGTCGGTGCGCCGGTCGCGCAGCGTGGTGAGTTTGTGCGCCACCAGAGGGTGGTCGACGACGTGGATCCGCATGGTCCCCAGGGTATCCGGGGCCCGCGGCCCGGGCTTCCTCGCGCGGTGGCATCAAGGGCGGGGCCGGGGGGAAAGTGGAGAGGACCCGTCTACAGCGAGGGGCTGGGGCGAGGGACTGGGGTGGTGGTGAGGCGATGCCCGACCAGGAGCGCCGTGAACGGCCCGACCGGGGCCCGGTGCCGGGTCAGCCCATGGAGTCGGACGCCGAACGCAGGCGCCGACGCGCCCTGTTCCTGCGTGAGCTGACCGAGGCGCGGGAGCTGCGGGCCCGCGTCCAGCCGCGCCGCGCGCGGGCCGCGCGGATGCGCCGGCAGATGCGGATGCGCACGTTTCGCTGGTGACACCCGGGTGACATACAGGTGACGCGCCTCACACAGGACACTC
Source organism: Streptomyces sp. NPDC102467 (assembly GCF_044765445.1). NCBI lineage: Bacteria > Bacillati > Actinomycetota > Actinomycetes > Kitasatosporales > Streptomycetaceae > Streptomyces > Streptomyces sp. NPDC102467. The sequence goes on from NZ_JBIWKA010000008.1 coordinate 121,510, forward strand.
TCGTGGGCGACGCGACGCGAACACAGCGCGCGGAAGACCTCTCTTGCGGCCGTACTTTCTGCCACGATTCCGAGTGGGCGGGGCTTGAACTGCACTCCCCGCCTCCAAGACTCCGCCGGGGGGACCCCCGACCGGCACCTGAGACCAGTGGGAGAGTCACGGTGTACTTCGCCGCACTGCTCGCGCGCACCGAAGACGGGTGGGAAGCGAGCGACACAGAGCTCGACGACGTGGAGACCTTGTCGGACCTGTCCGACCTGGCCCGCGAGGCGTTGGCCGAGTCCGACGCCGAGGACGACACCGTCCTCGTCTTCATCGAACAAGAGGACGCGTGGTTCGGCGTCGTCCGGGTGGACGGCGAGGAGGACCCTCGCATCTACATCTCGGACGGCGCTGCCGCAGCCCGCAGCAGCTACGGCGAGATCCTGCTCACCGACGAGCTGCTCGGCAAGGATCCGGACGACGCCGACGATCTCGACGCCCTCGACCTGGACGGTACGGAGGACGGCGAATCGGCGACGGCCGACGACGACGAGGAGGAGGAAGCGGGGGCCGAAGGCCCGGATTCCGAGACCGTGCCCGCCGGGCCGATGGGGGACACCGGGATCCTCGCCGACCTGGGCGTCCCCGAGAAGGAACTGCTCGCCCTGGGCGGGGCGGACGCGCTGAGCGAGATCGCGGACGCGCTGGGCGCCGCGGAGGTGCTCGAGACGGTGCGCTGAGCGGGCAGGGATAGATTCCTGCCCGTGACGCCCCCCGGACCCGCTCCCGACCCCGCTGCCGATCCCGTGATCGACCCCGACCCCGTACGAGATCCCTGGAAGCCGTCCATGCGGCAGGCCCTGGCCGAGGCCGGGCTCGCCGCGGTGGACGGCGACGTACCCGTCGGCGCCGTGCTCCTGGCGCCGGACGGGACGTCCGTGCTCGCGACCGCGCACAACGAGCGCGAGCTGACCGGCGACCCCACCGCCCACGCCGAGGTACTGGCGATCCGGCGGGCGGCGCGGGCGCTCGGAGAGTGGCGGCTGACCGGCTGCACGCTCGTCGTCACGCTGGAGCCGTGCACCATGTGCGCGGGCGCCGCCGTCCAGTCCCGCCTCGACCGCGTCGTCTACGGAGCCCGCGACGACAAGGCCGGAGCGGCCGGGTCCCTGTGGGACGTGATGCGCGACCGGCGGCTCAACCACCGGCCCGAAGTGATCTCCGGCGTACTCGCCGAGGAGTGTGCGCGCCCCCTCACGCGTTTCTTCCGGGATACGGATTTCAGAGCACGGCCCACCTTGGGCTAGGATCTCTCTCGGTAGCGTGTCCGAGCGGCCGAAGGAGCTCGCCTCGAAAGCGAGTGTGGGGAGACTCACCGTGGGTTCAAATCCCACCGCTACCGCTGACAACGCCCCCTCTTCCACGGGTTACCGAGGAAGAGGGGGCGTTCTGCGTTCCGGGCGCGAAAGTGGGGCCGGGGGAAGCGGCATCGGGGGGACAAGCCGCTTCCCCCGATGAGGACGGACTCCCCGTAGGCGCGCGCCGCGTCAGGGGGAAGCGAGCGGCGCGAAACCCCGCAGTCGGGGGCCGTCCCAGCCCTTCGGATTCCTGCCAGATCCTCCGGGCTCACCACCCATCCTGCGCCACATCTTCACAGCGCGAGGACGGCAAAGGACCTGCACCCACGGGCCGTTGGTCCTTAAAGTCAGGGGAACAGACGGCCGAGTAGACTCGCGCCCGGCAACAGGGGCCACCAGGGGAACAGAGTGGCGCAAGCACGGGCATGGGGAGGCCGAACATAGTGCAGCCGAAGAAAATTGGTCTGTTCGTCGTGGTCGTCTTCGTGCTGTATGTGGTCATCACCGACCCTGCCAAGGCGGCCGACTACGTCCAGATAGGGTTCGAAGGCGTCTCGTCCGCCGCGCAGTCCGTGGGCGACTTCATGACCTGGGTCGCGAACGGCGGCAAGTAGTCCCGAGCCCCGAGCCCTCTGAGGGAGAGCACAGCCGTGATCCGCCATCTGGTCCTCTTCAAGCTCAACGACGGTGTGAGCCGTGACGAACCGCGCGTGGTCGAGGGCGTCGAGGCGTTCCGCGCGCTGGGCGCGCAGATCCCCGAGCTGACGTTCTGGGAGTGCGACTGGAACATCACCGACCGCCCCATCGCGTACGACTTCGCGATCAACTCGGCGGTCGAGGACACCGACGCCCTGAAGCGGTACATCGAACACCCCGCGCACCAGGCGGGCGTAGCGCTGTGGCGGGAGTTCGCCACGTGGGTCATCGCCGACTACGAGTTCTGAGCCGGCCGCACGGAGCGTACGACCAAACGGCCCCTCGCCGGAACGGTGGGGGGCTTTTTCCTGTCCTGATCCCCAACTGTCCCAACTTGCACGTCAACACGTAGTTATACGGTGCTTGCACACAGTGCACATGTCTTGTGATGCTATGACCGCTTTTGACCGATGAGTTGACGGAATCGAGGTGGGGTTGACCGTGCCGGCCAGTACTGCGCCTCAGGCACCGCCCGCGAAGAGCACGCGCGGTGCCGACACCCGGGCCCTCACACAGGTCCTCTTCGCCCAGCTCAAGGACCTCGTGGTGGGCAGCCCCGAGCACTCCCGGGTGCGCGGCGCGCTGATCGAGGCGAACCTGCCGCTCGTGCGGTACGCGGCGGCCCGCTTCCGCAGCCGCAACGAGCCGATGGAGGACGTCGTCCAGGTCGGGACCATCGGGCTCATCAACGCCATCGACCGGTTCGACCCGGAACGCGGAGTGCAGTTCCCCACCTTCGCGATGCCGACCGTCGTGGGGGAGATCAAGCGGTACTTCCGGGACAACGTGCGGACCGTGCACGTGCCGCGCCGACTGCACGAGCTGTGGGTACAGGTGAACGCCGCGAGCGAGGACCTGACCACCGCCTTCGGGCGCTCCCCCACGACCTCCGAGATCGCCGAGCGGCTGCGCATCGCCGAGGACGAGGTGCTCGCCTGCATCGAGGCCGGGCGCTCGTACCACGCGACGTCCCTGGAGGCCGCGCAGGAGGGCGACGGAATGCCCGGCCTGCTCGACCGACTCGGCTTCGAGGACCCCGAACTGGACGGCGTCGAGCACCGCGACCTCGTCCGGCACCTACTGGTCCAGCTGCCCGAACGGGAGCAGCGGATCCTGCTGTTGCGCTACTACAGCAACTTGACGCAGTCTCAGATCAGCGCCGAACTGGGCGTCTCCCAGATGCACGTGTCAAGGCTCCTCGCCCGCAGCTTCGCGCGACTTCGATCCGCAAACAGGATCGATGCGTAGCTGAAACGGGTAGACCGCTCCTGCGGGGATTTCCCGGCAGAATCCCTGTCCCCTTTGGCCACACCCCCTGCATCCTGCGGTGATACGCCCCTTCCATGTCGACATGTCACTACAGCGCGTTGCCGACATGTGACATTCTGCTGGAAGAGCGTTTGGCGCAGCCCCACGTCCGGTATTCAGGTGGAGGTTGCGCTTCTAAATGACGGGAGCGCCCACCGCGACCGTCCGCGACCTCAAGGGGGTGGCATGTCCGCAGACCAGGGCAGCTCGAAGGTGCTCACGCTCACGCTCGGCGCGTCCGATGACGCACACGCGTCCACGACCGCCGTGCTGATCGACTCACCTGTTCCGGCCTCCGTTCCGGCGCAGCCGCCGGAGACCCCCGAGGCGTCCGCGCCCTCGGCACCGCCCGTGCAGGCCGCACCGCCCGTCTCCTCCGGGGCCATTGACACCCGCACCCTCTCCCGCTCCCTGTTCCTGCGCCTCGCCGCGCTGGACGAGCACAGCCCCGAGCGGCCCTACGTCCGCGACACCCTCATCGAGCTGAACCTGCCGCTCGTGCGGTACGCGGCAGCGCGCTTCCGCAGCCGGAACGAGCCGATGGAGGACATCGTCCAGGTCGGCACGATCGGGCTGATCAAGGCGATCGACCGGTTCGACTGCGAGCGCGGCGTCGAGTTCCCGACGTTCGCCATGCCCACGGTGGTGGGCGAGATCAAGCGGTTCTTCCGGGACACGTCCTGGTCGGTGCGGGTGCCCCGGCGCCTGCAGGAGCTGCGGCTCGCCCTGACCAAGGCCTCCGACGAGCTCGCGCAGAAGCTGGACCGTTCGCCCACCGTCCCCGAACTCGCCGTGGTGCTGGGCGTTTCGGAGGAGGACGTGGTCGACGGCCTCGCGGTGGGGAACGCGTACACCGCGTCCTCGCTGGACTCGCCGGCCGCCGAGGACGACGGCGGCGAGGGCTCGCTCGCGGACCGGCTCGGATACGAGGACACGGCACTCGAAGGCGTCGAGTACCGGGAATCACTGAAGCCGTTGCTGGCCAAGCTGCCGCCCCGCGAGCGCCGGATCATCATGCTCCGCTTCTTCGCGAACATGACGCAGTCGCAGATCGGCGAGGAGGTCGGCATCTCGCAGATGCACGTCTCCCGGCTGCTGACCCGGACGCTGGCGCAACTGCGCGACGGCCTGATCGCGGACTGACGCACGCTGACGCGGACCGACACACGCTGACGCGCACTGGCGCACACGGGTTCCTAATTGACGGACCGTCAGACACACTGGCGCGATGGTACGGACATGGGTGCGAGAGCGTCGTGGGGCGGTCGTAGGGGCCGCCTCCGTCGCCGTTGTCTGTCTCGGCGCGGGCACTGTCGGTGCTTTCGGGGTTCTCGGCGGGAGCGGAGGACCGGCCGGGTACGTCGCCGTGGGAGCCGCCGGTGGATCCCCCGGCGAGCGCGGGCCGAGCGTCGCGCCCACCGGAAAGGTGCGGCTCGTACCGCTGGACCCGGCCGAGCCGGAGTCCTCCGGGCAGTCGTCCGACGCGTCGGGGTCGCCCGCGGGTTCCGCGTCATCGGGTGCGAGGGGATCGGCGTCCGCCGCGGGCGGCGCGTCGGAGCCCGGGGCGTCCGGCGGCGGATCGACACCCGGCGACACCCGCAGCCCCGGCAACGGCAGCCGCCCCGCCACCGGGCCCGGCGCATCCACCGGGACAGAAGGTGGCAACGCGCCCACCGCACCCGGCAGTTCAGCCCCCGGCGGCAGCTCGACGCCGTCTCCCGACGGGCCCGCCGTCCTCAAGGTGAGCAAGCCCGTCCTGGAGGACGCCGACAAGCGCTGGTGCCAGGACGTGACCCTTGAGCTGCGCAACTCCGGTGACAGCCCGGTGCGTTCGGGCGCGGTGACGTTCAAGACGCACATCATCGGAGCACTCGGGATCGACTGGGCGACCGTCGAGTCCACCGAGAAGCTCCCCGTGCCCATCGGGGCCGGGGAGGAGAAGAAGAAGACCTGGACCGTGTGCGTCGAGTCCTGGCGCGTCCCGCTCGGGATGCACGTCGAGACCCGTGACGTCTCCGTCGACTGGAAGTAGCGGCCGGAGCGGCGAGGGTCCGAATCGTCGACCGACGCCGCAACTACAGCCGCGTACGCATCACTTGCGCACTACGCACGCATTACCTGCACACTGCTGACCCGCTACTTGAGCGCCAGCCACGCCACCGCCGCGATCACGACGACCGCGACCACGATGCCGATGATCACGCCGGCGCCGGGGCCCGACTTCACCGGAGCCGCCTGCGCGCGCGGGGTGGGGGTGCCGCCCTCGTCGACGAAGGCGCGGAACATCTGCGTGCTGCCCGCGGGGTCGTAGTTGCCTTCGGAGTTCGGGCCCTGGGGGTTGTTAGCCATGGGGCAGGACCCTAGCGAATCGGCGCGACGGGCGCCACAGTCCGCCCACAGGTCGCTTGAGCTGCGATTTTACTCATCCACACCTCGGCTTTACTGCAATTTTAGCCGCGAACGCCCCTTTTAGTTTGCCTGCGGCAACCAACTGCTTCTATGGTTGCCCTAAGCAACGAATAAGAAACTTGTCAGGAGGTGCTGTGGCCGCACAGCGTCATTACGACGAGCTGTCCCGTCAGCTCAGTGCCTTCGGCGCCGTCAAAAGGGATATGGCACGCATCCTGCCCCCCGACTGCCCGGCCGGTTCGGCCGCCGTCCTCACGCTTCTCAAGCGTTACGGCGACATGCGGATGAGCAGGCTGGCCGAGCTTCTCGCGGTCGACATGTCCGTGGCGAGCCGCCACGTGGCCCACACCGCGGACCGCGGCTGGATCGAGCGACGCCCTGACCCCGCCGACAAGCGCTCGCGCATTCTCACCCTCACCGCCGAGGGACACGAGCGGATGGAAGACCTCAATGTCCGCACGACCGAGCTGCTCGCCGAACGGCTGAGCGACTGGTCCGACGACGAGGTCAACCAGTTGATCACCCTCATGACGCGGCTGCGCGACAGCTTCGGGGACTGCCGGACGACGGCGTCCCGCGGACAGCTCCCCGGCACCGCGCAGGCCTCGGCGTCAGTACAGACCACCCGTACACCCGCGTAAACGTAAGAAAAGGAATCCCATGGCAACATCCACACCGTCCGGTGTGCGGGGCAGCCATGCCGCCAAGCACGGAGGCGCCGCCCCCGAAGCCGGCGCTCCGATGACGCACCGGCAGATCATGGAGGCGCTGTCCGGGCTGCTGCTCGGCATGTTCGTCGCGATCCTGTCGTCGACGATCGTCACCAACGCCCTGCCCGAGATCGTCGGCGACCTCGGTGGCGGCCAGTCCGCCTACACCTGGGTCGTCACCGCCTCGCTGCTCGCGATGACCGCGACGACGCCCCTGTGGGGCAAGCTCGCCGACATCTTCAGCAAGAAGGCGCTCGTCCAGATAGCCCTGATCGTCTACGTGGGCGGCTCGGTCGTGGCGGGGCTCTCGCAGAGCCCCACCATGCTGATCGCCTGCCGCGTGGTCCAGGGCATCGGCGTCGGCGGTCTGTCCGCCCTCGCGCAGATCGTGATGGCCGCGATGATCTCCCCGCGCGAGCGGGGCCGTTACTCCGGCTACCTCGGTGCGACCTTCGCCGTCGCCACCGTCGGCGGCCCACTGCTCGGCGGCGTCATCACCGACACCTCGTGGCTGGGCTGGCGCTGGTGCTTCTACGTCGGCGTACCGTTCGCGATCATCGCGCTCATCGTCCTGCAGAAGACCCTGAAGCTCCCCACGGTCAAGCGCGACAACGTCAAGGTCGACTGGGCCGGTGCCTTCTTCATCACCGCCGCGGTCTGCACCCTGCTCCTGTGGGTGACCTTCGCCGACGACAAGTACAACTGGATGTCGTGGCAGACCGGCGCGATGGTGGGCGGCGCGGTCGTGCTCGCCCTGATCTTCCTCCTGGTGGAGTCGAAGGCCGCCGAGCCGATCATCCCGCTGCGGCTCTTCCGCAACCGCACCATCACGCTCGCCTCGATCGCCTCGCTCTTCGTGGGTGTCGCGATGTTCACGGGCACCGTGTTCTTCTCCCAGTACTTCCAGCTGGCGCGCGGCAAGTCGCCGACGATGTCCGGTGTCATGACGATCCCGATGATCGGCGGCCTGTTCATCTCGTCGACCGTCGCGGGCCAGATCATCACCAAGACCGGCAAGTGGAAGGCGTGGCTGGTCTCCGGCGGCGTGCTCATCACGGCGGGCCTCGGACTGCTCGGCACGATCCGCTACGACACCGCCTACTGGCACGTCGCGATCTACATGGCCCTCATGGGTCTCGGCATCGGCATGATGATGCAGAACCTCGTGCTCTGCACCCAGAACCAGGTCGACCCGCGGGACATCGGCTCGGCCAGCTCCACGGTCACCTTCTTCCGCTCCCTCGGTGGTGCGATGGGTGTCTCCGCGCTCGGTTCGATCATGTCCACGCGTATCTCGCACTACGTCACGGACGGCCTCGCCGACCTCGGTCCCAAGGGCGCTGCCCTGGGCCAGAGCGGCGGCAGCAGCGGGTCCATCCCGGACCTCGCCAAGCTCCCCGAGCCGCTGCGCACGATCATGGAGAGCTCGTACGGGCACGGCATCGCCGACGTCTTCCTGATCGCCGCGCCGATCGCGCTGCTCGCCCTCATCGCCACGCTGTTCATCAAGGAGGTTCCGCTGCGTACGTCAGGCGGCCTGGACCAGGCCAAGGAGAACGAAGCGGCCGCTGCAGGCGCCGCCACCACCCCGGCCGAGCCGGTGGACGAGCGGGTGCCGAGCCTGGTCGGCGCGGGTGCGCCCGCCACCGACACCCAGACCCAGCGCATCGCCACCGTCGCGTCCGTCGCCGGTGACGTCCCGGGGCAGAGCCTCGGCGGCGGCGTCCCGGTCCACGGCTTCGTCCGCGGCGCCGAGTCCGCCCCGGTGCCGCGCGCCGCGGTCACGCTGATCTCCCTCGGGGGACGGCAGCTGGGCCGCGCCGTGGCCCAGGGCGACGGCTCCTACGGGGTCGACGCCCCCGGCGCCGGCTCCTACGTCCTGATCGCCTCGGCCGACGGCTACCAGCCGCAGGCCTCCACGGTGGTCGTCGGCGAGGAACCGGTCACGTACGACATCCTGCTCAGCGGCACGAGCGGCCTGAGCGGTCTCGTCCGGGCCGCGGAGACCAAGGCCCCGGTCATCGGCGCCATGGTCATCGTCACGGACGTGCGCGGTGACGTGCTCGCCACCGGGCTCTCCGGCCAGGAGGGCGAGTTCACCTTCGCCGAGCTGGTGCCGGGACCGGTGACCGTCGCGGTGAACGCGGCCGGACACCGTCCGCTCGCGCTGCCCGTCGAGGTCGGCGGCACGGGTGTCACCCGCGTCGAGATCGACCTGAACTCCGGCTCCCAGGTGCAGGGCACCGTGCGGGCCGCGGGCCGTTCGCTGAACGACGCGCGGGTCACGCTGATCGACGCGGCGGGCAACGTCGTCGCGACGTCCACGACCGGTGACGACGGCGCGTACGCCTTCACCGACCTGGACGGCGGCGAGTACACGGTCATCGCGACCGGATACCCGCCGGTGGCCACGCACCTGAGCGTGCAGGGCAGTGGCGTCGACGGCCACGACATCGAGCTCTCGCACCCGGGCGAGTAGTTCGCGTAGTTCCTTCAAGGCCCCGGGCCGGGCGGCGCACGCTTCGAGCGGAGACGTGAGCTCCCGGCCCGGTTGTGGGAAATGGGCCCCGGACCCGGTGGCGTCGTTAACGGCAGGGGACGGCCGGAGATGTCACGGGCCGGGGCCCGTTCGCGTTCGGGGGTAACCCAATTCCCTTACGTGTGTGAGAACTTGAGCTAGGAGTTGTGACTGATGGGACTGAGTGCGCGGATCCGTACGCGAGACGGCTGGGCCCTGCCGCACGCCGTCGTCACGGTGACCGACATGACCGGCTCGCAGGTGCTGCGGGCCGAGGCCGACGACGAGGGCGCCGTGCACGACGCGGCCGTCCTCACCCCGGGGCCCTACACCGTGATCGTGACCGCCGTCGGGTACGCCCCGGTGGCCTCCACCGCGCTGGTGACGGCGACCGGCCGCGCCGAGGTGGGCACGGTGGTGCTCGCCCGGCAGGGCGGCGCCGAGCTGCCGCCGCCGGGACCGTGGACGGTGGACCCGGCACACTCCGCCGTCGCCGCGACGGCGCAGCACCTGGGAATCACCAGCGTGCACGGCCGGTTCACCGACTTCACCGCCCGCGTCGACATCGCGCAGGACGTGGAGAAGTCCCGCGTCGAGGCCGTGATCAAGGCCGCGTCCATCGACACCGGCAACGGCATGCGCGACGGCCACCTGAAGTCGCCGGACTTCCTGGACGTCGAGACGCACCCCGAGATCACCTATAGGTCCACCGCTCTGAGCCCCGCGGGCCCGGACCGCTGGACCGTGCACGGCGAGCTGAGCCTGCACGGCGTCGTCCGCCAGGTCGACCTCGACCTGAGCTACCTGGGCACCGGCGCCGACCCGTGGGGCGGCACCCGCGCTGCGTTCAAGGCGACGGCCGAGCTGAAGCGCGAGGACTTCGCCATGAACTACAACCAGGTCGTGCAGGCCGGCATCGCGGCGATCGGCGCGACGCTGAAGGTGGAGCTGGACATCCAGGCGGTCCAGGGCGACGCGCTGCCGCAGGTCTAGGACCTTCTGAGGCCCGGGACCCCGAAGTCTGTCCGGCTCAGCCGGGCAGGCGTTCGGTGAAGTCGTCGCGGCGCGGCGGCACCCCGCCGACCTGGGTAACCAGGCGGACGCACAACTCCCGGAGCTTGACGTTCTCGTCCTGGGAGCGGCGGCGCAGCCGGCCCAGCGCGGCGGCCGCGTCGCACCGGCGCTGCGTCATGACGATGCCGATGGCCTGGTCGATGACGCTGCGCGAGAGCATCGCGGCGCGCAGATCGAGGGTGTTCTCGCGCTCGCGCTCGATCCGCAGCGCCACGGCCACCGCGCCGGAGGCCTGCGCGGCGAGCCGGCGGGCACTCTCGCGCCGACCGCGGAACGCGTCGCGCTTGCCCGCGTAGAAGTTGAGCGCGCCGTAGACGCCGTGGTCCAGGGTGAGCGGCAGCGCCAGCATCGAGCGCACGCCGCGCCCCCGGGCCTCGGCGGGGAACGGCGCCCAGCGGCACTCGGCATCCATATCGGGCGCGTGCTGCTCCGCGCACTCGCGAGCCGCCGTCACGCACGGCCCCGTGTCCGCCTCGTACTGGAGCTGGTCGAGCCCGCTGACCAGGCCCTCGCTGGCCGCGACGGTACGCAGCCGGGCGGCACGGTGCAGGGTGACGCTGCACGCGCCCGGCCGCACGACCTGCGCGGCGCGCTCGGTGAGTTCCTGCAGAAAGCCGTCGAGGCCGTCGCTCTCGGCCAGGGCCCGGTAGAGCGCCGCCGTGTCCAGCGTCGCCCGTGGATCGAGGCGATCGCTCTGTCCGGCGGGGGTCTCGGCGGGACTGTTCATCCCCTACGGATGTCCCGGATTCAGGCGCTCACGCGTCGCGGGCCGGCGCCGCGGCGTCCACATAGCGCTGCGCCAGCTCTCTGAGCTTGACGTTCTGCTGCTGCGAGGCCCGTACGAGATGGGCGAACGCCTCGGCCGCGTCGACCCCCTCCCGCGCCATGAGCAGCCCGGTGGCCTGCCCGATGAGGTCGCGGGTGCGCATCGCCTCCGTGAGCTGTTCCTGCACGGTGGCGGAGTCGTGCGCCACGGAGACGTGCGCGGCGAGCATCCGGCCGACGCGCAGGCTCGCCTCGTCGTGGCCACCCGGCTTGCGGCCGTACAGCACGAGCGCCGTCAGGCGGTTCCGGTCGGTCCGCAGCCGCAGTGCGAGCACGGAGCGCACACCCAGCGCGGACAGCCCCGACCCGTTCCCGGCGGCGGTGTCCGCGAGGGCGGCGACGGGCGCGGCCCACAGCCGCTCCCAGAAGGCACGGTGACCGGGCATCCCGGTGAGCGCCTGGGCGCTGCGCGCCACCTCGTCGCTCCAGGTCACGGAGTCGGGTACGAGGTCGCGTCCGACGGTGACGATGCCGGCGTGATCAACGCCCGGGACGACGTGCACGGCGAGACGTGCGGCGGTATGGAGAGCGTCGCGGGGGCTGCCCTGCTCGTGCAATTGACGAGCGGCGACGGTGAGCGCCTCGGCCAGCCGAAAATCGGCAGCGGAGAACGGCACTTCGGGAAAACTGGGCGCAACCACCACGAACCTCTTCAGCGAGCATGCCCTTTTGGACATGCGCGGGGAGAGCTCCGCAGCACATTCCCGACTGCGAGCGCAGGACGTACAGAACTGTAACCCTTTCCTTAACGCAACGTGGAGTTGGCAAGGAGAGCAGCGAAGAGACCCCCATCAGTGGTGCAATAAGGACTGGGTCAGGAAGCGGCTCATCGTCCACCGACCGACCAACATCACCGGTCTGGCAGGTGAGCCCCTGTGCCCACACCCGTCCATCTGGCACCCGTCGACATCGCCGACTGCACCCTCATCACCTTTCCCTCCGAGATCGACCTCAGCAACGCGCCGGTCCTGCTCGCCGAGGCACTCGCCCTGGCGGACGAGCGGGGCGACCGGCGCCGCGAGTTCATCCTCGATCTGACCCGTACCGAGTTCCTCGACTCGCAAGGCGTACGGCTCCTCCTCGCACTGCGCCGCTATCTGCTGGTGCGCTACGACGCCCCCATGCGGATGGCGGTCCCCGAGGACGGCCCGGTACGGCGGGTGCTGACCCTCACCCAGGTCCGGCGTGACGTGCCCATGCACGACAGCCTCGTGGAGGCCATGCAGGCCCGCGAGCTGTGAGCGGGGCGCGGGTGGAGCACGGCGTGCGGGCGAGGCGAGGCGCCCGGCCGGGGCGCGGCATAGGCTGATCCGTATGGCTCCGAACATCGCGACCAACACCCGTGTGTCCCTCGACGAGTTGCTCGACTTCGTACGCCCCCGCCACCGCGCCCTCCTGATCACCGCCCGCGCCGACGGCTCCCCGCAGGCCTCACCGCTGACCTGCGGGGTCGACGACGCCGGGAGGATCGTCGTCTCCACCTACCCCGAGCGCGCCAAGACGCGTAACGCCAAGCGGAACGCGCGCGTGAGCGTGCTGGTCCTCAGCGACGAGTGGAACGGCCCCTGGGTCCAGATCGACGGCACCGCCGAGGTCCTCGACTCCCCCGACTCGGTCGAGCCGCTGGTCGAGTACTTCCGGAACATCTCGGGCGAACACCCGGACTGGGACGAGTACCGTGCGGCCATGCTCAAGCAGGGCAAGTCGATCATTCGCGTGACCCCGGACAAGTGGGGCCCGATCGCCACCGGCGGATTCCCGGCACGACTGGCCGACTAGGGCCCCGGGGACCAAGAGGGCCGGCGTCAGGGCTTCCGGGGTTCCTGGGCGACCAGTGCCTCGATGCCCGCGACCAGGAGGTCGAGCGCGACCTGGAAGTCCGCGTCGCGCATCTCCTCGACCGAGTGGCCGTCCTCCACCGCCGCCACCATCTGCTCGGCGTGCCGGAAGTCCTCGGCCATCTCCTCCGGTACCCGGAACCCCGCCATCGCCTCCCGGAAGTAGTCGTCCTGGCTCATTCCGGCCTCGGCGCACCGCCGGCGGAAGTGGCCCTCGATGGTGCCGTAGCCGTAGACGAACTGGAAGACGGACGCGATGGCGCCGCGCTGGCGGGGCAGCGAGAGCCCGGTGGCGGCGACGACGCGCTGGACCGCGCGGGAGAACCGCAGCGAGTTCGGGCCGATGTTGAGGTAGTTGCCCATCTGCGGCGAGATCCAGGGGTGCCGCACGATCACCGCCCGGTACGTGGCCGCCAGTTCGCGCACCAGCACCCGCCAGTCCCCGGTGTCGACGGTCTCCGGGTCCGGCACCTCCAGCTCGCCGAAGACCCGGTCGAGGGCGAGCTCGAGGAGGTCGTCCTTGGTGTCGACGTACCAGTACACGGACATCGCGGTGACCCCGAGCTCGCCCGCGAGGCGCCGCATGGAGAATTTGGCGAGCCCTTCGGCGTCGAGCAGCTTCACCGACGCCTCGGTGATCCGCTCCCGGTCCAGGCCGCTGGGCTGCTCACTGCGCCTGGTGCGCGGGGCCTTGGCCTCGGAGTCCTCCAGCCAGACGCTCATCCGCGCTGCCTTCGCCATGGCGCACCTTCCCAGGAGTTCCTTGTTCGCGGGTGCGGACGGACCCCCGCGGAATCCGTCCGTCCGCCCGCACGTGATGCTATGCGGACGCCACCACCGCTGAGTCTGCCCGCTCGGCCCGCCGCAGCAACGCGGCGGCGAGCAGTCCGCCGATGAGCACGGCGACGGCTCCGACCAGCTGACTGGTCTCGAGCCCCGAGGAGAACGCGTCGGAGATCCGCGCCCTCTCCTCGCCCGACTTCGCCGCCGCGAGCGCCGCCGGGAGCGAGGCCGCGGAGACCGAGACGAGCGCCGCGAACCGGGCGTTGAGGACCGCGCCGAGGACGGCCACGCCGAGCCCGTTGCCGAACTCCGCGAGCGTGCCGTTGACGCCCGCGCCCACGCCCGCCTTCTCCGGCGGGATCGCGCTCATGATGGCGTTGGCCATGGCCGGCATGGCGAGGGCGATACCCGCGCCCATGACGATCAGGCCCGCCAGCATTCCGCCGTAACTGTCCCCGCCGAGCAGGGAGATCGCCGCGAGCCCCGCCGCCAGGCAGGTCATGCCGGACGCGATGGTCAGCGGCGTCCCCAGCTTGGGCAGCAGGCGGGCGCCGATCCCCGTGAGGTTGAGCGCGACCACGGTGAGGGCGAGGGGCGCGGTCCGCAGCCCCGCCTCCAACGGCTCGTAGCCGAGCACGAACTGGAGGTGCTGGGTAAGCAGGAAGAGCGAGCCGCCCATACCGAACGCGACCAGGATGGCCCCGGCCACCGCGCCCGTGAACTGCTGGTTGCGGAAGAAGTGCATGTCCAGCATCGGGTGCGGACTGCGCAGCTCCCACGTCACGAACGCCGCCATGACGACGACGCCGATCGCACCCGAGGTGAGCGTGGTCGCGGAGGTCCAGCCGTCGCCGGGGCCGGAGATGATCGCGTAGACGACACCGGTCATGCCGATCGTGGAGAGCACGGCGCCGAGCAGGTCGGGCCGCTCACCCCGCGGGTTCTTCGACTCCGGTACGAGGGCGAGCACGGCGATGAGCCCGATGACCGCGACCGGAATGTTGATGAGGAAGATCGCGCCCCACCAGAAGTGGTCGAGCATCACGCCGCCGAGCAGCGGGCCGACGGCGAACCCGAGCGAGTTGACCGTGGCCCACAGGCCGATCGCCTTCACGCGCTCGGTGTCGTCGAAGATCTGCACGACGACGGCGAGGGTGGTGGTCATCAGCAGCGCGCCGCCGACGCCCATGCCCGCGCGGGCGGCGATCAGCTGCCCGGTGGACCCGGCGAGTCCGGCGACGAGCGAGCCCGCCCCGAACAGCACGAGGCCCGCCGCGAGCATCTTCTTGCGCCCGTACCGGTCCGCGGTGCTGCCCGCGGTGAGCAGCAGGCCCGACTGCACGAGCGAGTAGGCGCTGATGACCCACTGGATGTCGGACGTCGACGCGTGCAGCTCCTTGGTCAGGGAGGGGATCGCGACGTTCAGGACGGTGTTGTCGAGCAGCACGGTCAGCTGCGCGAGGCAGATGACGCCGAGGATCAGCCAGCGCTGCGGGTGACCTCCGGCCGGTGCGGGTGGTGTGGTGTTCTCTGTGGTCGTGGCCGTCATACGTCCCCCTGTCGGTCGGCTTCGTTGTACACCGTAAGGGTTAGCCTTACGGTGTACAACAAGGTTTTCGGCATACGGTTCCGGCATGCCGATGCGCACTGGAGCACTGCCTCAAATGGCCCTGTCCGCAGCCCTGCTGGGGATCGTCGCGACGGCGGCGCCACCCGCCTCGGCCGGGACCGACCGGCCCGGCTCGATCCCGCTCCGGATCGCCTCGTACAACATTCACGCCGGATCCGGCATGGACAACGTCTTCGATCTCGACCGGCAGGCGGCGGCGCTACGGGCGCTCCACGCGGAGGTGATCGGCCTTCAGGAGGTCGATGTCCACTGGGGTGCGCGCAGCCAAGGCCGTGACGTGGCACGCGAGTTGGCGGCGCAGCTCAAGATGCGGGTGTCGTTCGCGCCGATCTACAGCCTCGATCCGGAGACGGCCGGGGGGCCGAGACGCGAGTTCGGGGTGGCCGTGCTGTCCCGGTATCCGATCCGGGCCGCCGCGAACCACGAGATCACCCGCCTGTCCACGCAGGACCCGAACCCCGCGCCGGCCCCGGCCCCCGGGTTCGGGGAGGTCACGCTGAAGGTGCGCGGGGTGCCGGTGCAGGTGTTCGTGACGCACCTCGACTACCGGCAGGACCCGGCGGTTCGGGTGGCGCAGGTCGCGGATACGCGGCGGGTCATGGCGGCCGAGCGGAAGTCCGTCCCGGGGGCGCGGCAGATGCTGCTCGGTGACTTCAACGCTGCTCCCTCCGCGCCGGAACTCGCGCCGCTGTGGGTCGGGTTGACGGACTCCGGACCGGCCGACGGCGGCACGTATCCGGCCGACGCCCCGGTGCAGCGGATCGACTACGTGGCCGTGGGGGAGGGGGTCCGGGTGCGGGACGCCTCGGTGCCGGACGAGTCGGCGGCGTCGGACCACCGACCGGTGGTCGCGGACGTCTCACTGCCCCGGTGATCAAGCCCCTGGGGGTCCCCCGGACGGAGTCTGGGGGAGATTGAGGAGCGGGGCCCGGGGTGGAGCCCCGTGTCCTTCACCCGCTTATCGCCGCAGGGGCTTGATTCCGCCTGGCTGGATCAGCCCTTCGGCTGGGTCAGGTCGTAGAACGTGGCGCTCCCGACCGTCACCTTCTTGAAGTTGTCCGCCACCCACGATGTGATCTTGGACGACGTCCCGGAGTCGGAACCACCCATGCCTCCGCCGGAACCGGACCCGCTCCCGATGAAGTAGTGGATCCTGCCGTCCTCGACGTACTGCTTGAACTGGGCCAGGGTCGGCGACGGGTCCGTGCCGTTGAAGCCGCCGATCGCCATCACCGGGTCGCCGGTGGCCAGTTGGTAGCTCGCCTGGTTCTGGGAACCGACCGTGGCCGCCGCCCAGGTGTAGTCCCCGGCGTTCTTCTCCAGGAGCTTCTTGGCCTTGGCGCTGACCTCGGCGCCGTTGAGCAGACCGCCCATGCCGCCACCGCCGCCACCGGGTCCGCCTTCGCCCATGCCGCCGGGCATGCCGCCCTGCTGGCTCTTCCCGGTGCCCATGCCCGTGCCCGTGCCCTGGCTCGGCTTCTGGTTCTGGTTCTGGCCGGGCATTCCGCCGCCGGGGAAACCGCCGGTCTGCTGCTTGCCCGTTCCCTGGCCGCCGGGCGGCTGCATGCCACCTCCGCCGGGGCCACCACCGCGACCGCCGCCGCCCCCACCCGGGCCGCCGCCGCCCATCATGCTCGCCCCGGACGGGCCGGCCGTCACGATCGACCCGGTGTGCCCGGTGTTCAGCGTGCTGATGGCGTACGCGGTCGGCGCCGCGAGGGACGCCACGAGGCCCAACCCTGCCGCACCGAGCGCGAGTTGCCGGTTGAGCCGGCCCACGAACGCGAGGCCGAGCCCCGCCACGAGGCCTCCGATGAGCACCGCCCAGCGCAGCCACGGCAGGTAGTCCGCCGTCCGCCCGAGCAGCACGTACGCCCATACCGCCGTGGCGGCGACGGAGACACCCAGCGTCGCGGAGGCCGTGACGCGTGCGCGCTCCTCCCACAGGACCGTGGCGCCCATGCCGATCAGCGCCGCGATGTAGGGGGCCAGGGCCACCGTGTAGTACTGGTGGAAGATGCCGGCCATGAAGCTGAAGACCAGGCCGGTCATGAGCAGCGAGCCGCCCCAGGCGAGGAACGCGGCGCGCGCCGTGTCCGTGCGCTTCACCTTCCAGGTCAGCACGGCACCCGCGACGAAGAGGATCAGCGCGGCCGGGATCAGCCACGAGATCTGGCTGCCGATCTCGGAGTTGAACATCCGGCCGACGCCGGTCTCGCCCCACTGCCCGGTGCCGCCGCCCGCGCCACCACCGCCGCCTCCGACGGAGCCGGTCTCGTCGCCGCTGATCCGGCCGAGGCCGTTGTAGCCGAAGGTCAGTTCAAGGAACGAGTTGTTCTGGGAGCCGCCGATGTACGGGCGCGAGGACGCGGGCCACAGCTCGACGATCGCCACCCACCAGCCGCCCGCGACGATCATCGCGAGCCCGGACAGGGCGAGTTGGCCGAGCCGCCTGCGCAGCCGCGTCGGCGCGAAGACCGCGTAGAGAACGGCCAGCGGCGGCAGGATCAGGAAGGCCTGCAACGTCTTGGTCAGGAAGGCGAGCCCGACGGCCACGCCCGCGAGGACCAGCCACTTCGTGCGGGCGTGCTCCATGGCGCGCAGCACGCCGTACACCGTGACGGTCATGAGCAGCGCCAGGAGCGCGTCCGGGTTGTTGAACCGGAACATCAGCGCGGCGACCGGCGTCGTCGCGAACACCGCGATGGTGATCAGGCCCGCCGCGGCGCTGAAGCGGCGGCGCACGGCCGCGTACAGGACACCGGCCGTGGCCAGCGCCATCAGGACCTCGGGGACGAGGATCGCCCAGGAGTTCAGGCCGAAGAGGCGGACGGACAGCGCCATCGGCCACAGCGCGGCCGGGGGCTTGTCGACGGTGATGGCGTTCGCCGCGTCGGACGAGCCGAAGAACATCGCCTTCCAGCTCTCGCTGCCCGCCTGGACGGCCGCCGAGTAGAAGGAGTTGGCGTAGCCGGACGCCGACAGGTCCCAGAGGTAGGCGAGGGCGACGACGAGCATCAGGCCGAGGAAGGCCGGGCGCACCCAGCGCGCGTCCTCGGGCCTGCCGCGCCACACGCGCCGGACGAAACGGTCCTTCGGGCGGCTGTGGCCCGAGCCGGTGGGCGCTGCGGGAGGCACCGCGGGAGCGGAATCGTACGGACGGATGTCTGTGGTCATCGGGGATTCCTGGGTTCGGGGTCGGTCGTGCGGGCGCCCGCCATGGGCACCTGCACGGTGGCTTCCCAGGCCTGCGGAACCTGAGGGGTCGGGGACGGGGCGGCCGGTGCCGCGGGGGCCTGGTGGTCGGGGAAGACCCAGGCCCGGAAGAGCAGGAAGCGCAGCACCGTCGCCGCGAGATTGGCCGCGATGAGCACGGCCAGTTCGGTGGAGTGCGCGGGCTCGCCGGAGGCCGCGTCGAGCGCCGCGAGGGAACCGCTGGTCAGGGCGAGTCCGATGCCGAAGACGACGAGGCCCTGGGCCTGGTGGCGCACGGCCCGGTCGCGGCCGCGGACGCCGAAGGTCAGACGCCGGTTGGCGGAGGTGTTGCCGACCGCGGAGACGAGCAGGGCGAGCGCGTTGGCGATCTGCGCCCCCGAGAACGTACGGAAGCCGGAGTAGAGCAGGAGGTAGAGCAGCGTCGACAGGGCGCCGACGACGCAGAAGCCGACCAGCTGACGGGCCAACCCCTTCGGTACGCCCGGGAGTTGTCGGTCACGCGGGTCGTCGCCGAAGGGCCGCGCGAGGCGGTCGAGGGTGAGCGAGCCGGTGGCGAGGGCCTTGCCGACGCGCCAGACACCCTTCAGGTCGTCGGTCGCCGTCTTCACGATGTGGACGGTCGAGTTCGGGTCGTCGACCCAGTCGACGGGCACTTCGTGGATGCGCAGCCCGGCGCGCTCGGCGAGCACCAGCATCTCCGTGTCGAAGAACCAGCCGGTGTCCTCCACGAGCGGCAGCAGCACCTGCGCGACATCACGCCGGATCGCCTTGAAGCCGCACTGGGCGTCGGAGAAACGGGCCTGCAGCGAACCGCGCAGGATGAGGTTGTAGGCGCGCGAGATGAACTCGCGCTTCGGTCCGCGCACCACCCGCGAGCTGCGGGCGAGCCGGGAACCGATCGCCAGGTCCGAGTGGCCGGAGATGAGCGGGGCGACGAGCGGCAGCAGCGCGTTCAGGTCGGTGGACAGGTCCACGTCCATGTACGCGAGGACCGGCGCGTCGGACGCCGACCACACGGTGCGCAGCGCCCGCCCGCGCCCCTTCTGCTCGAGCCTGAAGTACTGGACCTCGGGCAGGTCCGCGGTCAGCCAGCCGGCTTCCTGGGGCGTGGAGTCCGTGGAGGCGTTGTCGGCGATGGTGATGCGGAAGCGGTAGGGGAAGGTGCGGACCAGGTGGTCGTGGAGTCTGCGGACGCACGCGCCGAGGTCTTTCTCCTCGTTGTAGACGGGGATGACGACGTCCAGGACGGGAACGTTGCCGCTGCCTGCGGGGAGGTGGTCCCGCGCGGGCAGCGCCCCGAACCTCGCGGCGGTCGGGCCGAGGCCTTCACCGGTGGGGCCGAGGCCTTCAGAAGAGTCGGTTCGCATGCCATCGACATTCGCCAACTGCCCTGTT
Source organism: Streptomyces sp. NPDC102467 (assembly GCF_044765445.1). Classification (NCBI taxonomy): domain Bacteria; kingdom Bacillati; phylum Actinomycetota; class Actinomycetes; order Kitasatosporales; family Streptomycetaceae; genus Streptomyces; species Streptomyces sp. NPDC102467. The sequence goes on from NZ_JBIWKA010000008.1 coordinate 141,252, forward strand.
AGCGCTGTGTGGTGACGCTATGCCCCGCCTGTGAGTGCGGCTGGGAGTTCGACCGGGGGTACGTGACGGGTTCGGCATGGGCCGGCAGATGCACGGTGAACGCGGTCCTGCCGGGCACGCTGTCGACGGTCACGGCGCCCCCGTGCGCGGCCGCGACAGCCTGCACGATGGCGAGCCCGAGGCCCGTGGAACCGGCCTTGCGGGACCGCGACGAGTCACCGCGCGCGAACCGCTCGAAGACCCGCGGCAGCAGCTCCGCCGGGATACCGGGCCCGTCGTCCTGCACGTCGAGGCGGACCCAGGGGCCGTGCCGGTGCACGCGGGCGGTGACGGTGGTGCCGGGGGGTGTGTGCGTACGGGCGTTGGCCAGCAGGTTGACCAGGACCTGGTGCAGCCGCGCGGAGTCCGCGAGCACGGTCGCCGGTTCGTCGGGCAGTTCGAGCCGCCAGACGTGATCCTGCCCGGCGGCGCGGGCGTCACTGAGCGCGTCGACGACCAGCGGCGACACGTCCGTCGGCTCGTACGACAGAGGCCTGCCCGAGTCGAGCCGGGCAAGCAGCAGCAGGTCCTCGACCAGGCCGGTCATCCGGTGCGCCTCGGACTCGATACGGCCGAGCGCGTGCCGGGTGTCGGGCCCGGTCTCCTCGCGTCCGCGCCGGGTCAGCTCGGCGTAGCCCCGGATGGAGGCGAGCGGCGTGCGCAGCTCATGGCTGGCGTCCGCGACGAACTGGCGTACCCGCGTCTCGCTCTGCTGCCGCGACGTCAGCGCGCCGTGCACATGGTCGAGCATCCGGTTGAGCGCGGCGCCCACCTGCCCGACCTCGGTCCGCGGATCGGCCTCGGCATCCGGCACCCGCTCGTAGAGGGTGACTTCGCCGCTGTGGAGGGGGAGTTCGGACACGCGGGTCGCTGTCGCGGCTACGCGGCGGAGGGGGCGGAGGGCGACGCCGACCATGACGACTCCGGTCACGCCGGCGGCGAGGAGGCCGGCGCCGGTGACGGACAGCTCTATGACGATCAGGGTGTTGAGGGTGGCCTCGACGTCGTCGGCGGGGAGGCCGACGAGCAGGTTGCCGTTGCCGGACGACTGGACGCGGTAGTCCCCGAGCCCGGGGAGGCTGACGTTGTGCGCCTTACCGTCCAACGGGGCGGAGGCGAGCGCTTCCTCCTGGGATGTGGTCAGCTCGGACACGTGCGTGACCGAGTCCCGGTCGGAGCGTCCTGCCTGTGTGAGGGAGCCATCGGAGTCGACCACCGCGCCCACCGTGTTCTCGCCGCCGGGGCCCGGCAGGCTCAGGAACGACAGATCAGGCTCGCGCGACTGTCCTCCGGGCGATCGGTCCGCGGGGCCGCCACCGCCCCCGGCCATCCGCACGGTCTGCCCGACCTTGTCATCCAGCTGCCCGTACAAGTACGTATGCAGAGCCAGCGTCGTCACCGTACCGATCACCACGCTGACCAGCGCGATAAGGCCGACGGCTGTGACGACGAGCCGGGTCCGCAGCGTGCGGGCCCGCTTCACGAAACCGTCGTGGCCGCGGGCTTGATCAGGTATCCGGCGCCGCGCCGCGTATGAATCATCGGCTCACGCCCCGCGTCGATCTTGCGCCGCAGATACGAGATGTACAGCTCGACGACGTTGGCCTGCCCGCCGAAGTCATAGCTCCACACCCGGTCCAGGATCTGCGCCTTGCTGAGCACGCGCCGCGGATTACGCATCAGAAAGCGCAGCAGCTCGAACTCGGTGGCGGTCAGATGGATGTTGGCCCCGCCCCGCGACACCTCATGGCTGTCCTCGTCGAGCATGAGGTCGCCGACGGCGAGAACGGACTCGCTGCGCCGGTCGGCGGCACCGGTCCTGCGGATCAGCCCGCGCAGCCGCGCGACGACCTCCTCCAGGCTGAACGGCTTGGTGACGTAGTCGTCGCCGCCCGCGGTGAGCCCCGCGATCCGGTCCTCCACGGCGTCCTTCGCCGTGAGGAAGAGAACCGGCACGTCGGGCAGCTCGCGGCGGAGCCGCCCGAGCACACTCAGCCCGTCCATGTCCGGCAGCATCATGTCGAGCACGACGGCGTCGGGCCGGAACTCACGCGCGGTCTGCACGGCTCCGGCCCCGTCACCTGCGGTACGGATCTGCCAGCCTTCGTAGCGCAGGGCCATGGACAGCAGCTCGGTGATGGACTGCTCGTCGTCCACGACAAGCACCCGGACGGGGCTCCCATCCGGCCGCAGCAGTTCGGTACGCCCCTGGGGCGAGGAGGTCGCGGTCATGTTGCAACCTTGCGACGCTCCTCTGAGAGCACCCTTTTTCGAACCTGTGAATCCCCTGAGAAACACACATGCGCCTCTCAGCCGCGAGACCCCCTCACCAAGAGGCCGGCGCTAACAGGTCAGCCCGCGCCCCGGCCATGCGTGCAGGATCCGGGTGAAGGAGACGTACAGGTCGACGCGGTGCCGCATCTGCGCGGGGTTCCCGCCGTCGCACTCCGCGGTCCCGTTGAGACTGCGGATCGTCTCCCCGAATCCGGCCCGCTGCACCATCGCGTCGTGCCCGGTCATGGTCCCGGGCCCGGTCTGCGTGTTCCAGTACCAGAGGGCCGTCATCCAGGCCACGGCCGGATCCTGCTCGACCAGCCACGGATTGTGCAGCAGGTCCAGGCCGAGGGCGTCCCCGGCTGCCTTGTAGTTGAAGTTCCAGCTGAGCATGATCGCGCCGCGCCCGTAATAGGCGTCATGGCCGGCCGGACATCCGTAGCTCTGGCTCTCGTCGCAGAAGATCGGATAGGTCTCCTTGTTCTGCGCGACGACGTAGTACAGGCCGCCCGTCTCGTGGCTGACGTTGGCGAGGAAGGCGGCGGCCTCCCGTTTCCGCAGCGCGCGGCCGCCGGTGTGCGCGAAGCGCGGGTACGCCTCGGTGGCCTCCACCAGGCCGTCGTACGTGAAGAAGGAGTCCCGCTGCGGGAACATCCGCTCGAACTGGGCCTCGCTGACGACGAACCGCCCCTGCCCGGTCCTGCCCCCGGCGGCGGTCGCCGATCCGGGTACGACGACGGCACCGGCCAGCCCGACGACGGCGGCCACCACCCACAGCACGCAACGCCTCAACACGCTTGCACCTCCGCGTAGTTGATCTGTTTGGTCTGGACCAGAGCGTCCGCGCCCCTACCTACCCATCCCAACTACCGCCACACACCGCTCACTTGAGAAACAGGGCGGCCCCGTTCCCGTAACACACGGCCCGCACCCAGTCGCTTCCCAGCCCCAACCGCTCGATCGACTCCAGCTGATGCACGTACGGGTAGGGCAGGTTGGGGAAGTCACTGCCCAGCAGCACCCGGTCCCCCAGATCGACGAGCCGCCCCAACTCGCCCTTCGGGAACGGCGCCATCCGCTCACTGAAGTCGGTGAACGCCATCGTCGTGTCGAGCCGCACCTGCGCGTACCGCTCGGCCAGGTCCAGGAAGTCGGTGTACTCCGGCATCCCCATGTGGGCGACGACGAGCGGCAGCCGCGGATGCCGCGCGAGCAGCCGTGCCATCGGCTCAGGACCGGTGTGCTTGCCGGGCGCGGGCCCGGAGCCGCAGTGCGCCACGACGGGCACCCCGGCCTCGGCGAGCAGCCCCCACACCGGGTCGAGCAGCGGATCGTTCGGGTCGTACGCGCCCACCTGCACATGCGCCTTGAAGACCCGCGCCCCCGCCTCGACCGCCCGCCGCACGTACTCCTCCACGCCCGGCTCGGGAAAGAAGGTGGCGGTGTGCAGACAGTCGGGCGTCCGCGCGGCGAAGTCGGCGGCCCAGCCGTTCAGCCACTCCGCCATCCCCGCCTTGTGCGGATACAGCATGGAGGTGAAGGCGACCACCCCGAACTCCCGCAGCAGAGCGAGCCGTTGGCTCTCCTCCTCCCGGTACGTGATCGGCCACTCGGTCCCCACCAGCGGCCCGGCCGCGTCGAAGTACGCCCACACCTTGGCCAGCACCCGCTCGGGCATGAAGTGGGTGTGCACATCCACAAGGCCGGGCAGCCGATGCCGCGCGAGGAACTCGGCGACGAGCCCCGCCTCACCCACCTCAGGCATGCCCGAACCCATGGCTCCGCTCGACCTTGGCCACGTGCACGGTGTACTGCTCGTACCACTCGGCCCGGCCCCGCCGCTGCGCGTCCCGGTGCTCGCCGACGGCCCGCCACTCCTCGATCGCGGCGACGTCCCGGAAGTACGAAACGGTGATCCCGAGCCCGCCGGGCGTCCGCGCCGCCTCGTGCCCGAGGTACCCGGGAACCTCCCGCACCAAGTCGTCCAACCGCTCGGTGGCCTCCCCGTACCCCAGCTCGACCGAGGTCCGCACGGAGCTGAACACCACGACGTAGTAGGGCGGTTCGAAGGGCGGCAAGGACTGCGCGGCACCCGCGCCAACGTGATCACTCATGCCCCCACGGTCACCCGCCCCGTCCCTCCTGTCCACCATTTCCCCCGCTCCTTGCCGTACGGGAAGGGAGACTTGACCTAGCCGCAGCCGGTGCCCGAGCCGGGCTCTGAGCCGGAGCCGCAGCGGGGGCCGCACCCGGAGCCAGCCGGAGCCCGAGCCGGGCTCTGAGCCGGAGCCGCAGCGGGGGCGGCGCCCGGAGCCGCAGCCGCAGCCGGAGTCCGGGTCGGAGTCGGCTAGAACAGCCCGTCCTGTACGGCCGGCACCTCGCGCACCACGAACCCCGACCCCGTCCCACTCACCCCCGCCTGCGCCTGCCCCTGTCCCTGTCCCTGTGCCGACGCCATCGCCGACCCCGACCCGGACGCCCGCTCCAGCGGCCACCCGGCCAGTACCCGGGTGTCCACCACGAGCCGCCGCCCGGCCGGCTCGACCAGATGCAGATCGGGCCCGGCGGCCGCGACCACGGTGCCCGCCACCACGGCCCCCTCCGCGAGCCCGCTCACCACGGCGTCCACCCGGTCGATCGCGGCGAGCCCGAACGCCTCCCCGTGATCGACGACCCGGCACGGCAACCGCTCCAACGCTTCGGGCCACCCGCCCCCGAGCCCCACGGCCACGGCGTGCGCCCGCACCAACTCGGCACCGCGCCCCTCCGCACCCGCGAGCCTCGCCCGTACGCCGCGCTTCTTCTCGTACGGAATCCGGTCGGGCACCCCGAGCGCCACCCGCAACAGCTCCTCGGCCCGCCGAGCCGCCATCAGAGGCCCCTGCCCCAGCCACGTAAAAGCAACGGCACCCTGCTCGAGCAACCGCGCGCTCCCCCTCCGCGCTCCCGTGATCCCCACCTTCACGAGGCCGTTCCCGAACCACGCCAGATACACGCGGTACGGCCGCGGATCGTCGGCGACGGTATCTGCGGCCACGGAATGCGCCCGGTCGATCCCGGCGCACTCACCGCACTGCGCCCGCGTCCCCCGCACCGGCACAGCCTCCCGCCCCGGGCACAGCGTGCGCCGCCCGCCCCGCCACACCCCGAGACACCGCCGCGCCCCACCGACCCGGAAGACCACCGGCTCCCCGAACCGCACCCCGCTCTCCCGCTCCCCTCCGTCCCCCGTCCACCCGAACGCGGGCCCGCCCCCGCCCCACCGCATCCCGGTGCACCACCACGTCATACGCCCAGCATGCCGCGCCCCACTGACAACGCCGACGCCCCCGGCAACTCCGACTCACTCATCGGACACACGACGAAGCCCCCGGAGGATCTCCGGGGGCTTCGTCTCTATGTGCACTCGGCAGGATTCGAACCTGCAACCTTCTGATCCGTAGTCAGATGCTCTATCCGTTAAGCTACGAGTGCCTGTCTTTTGTTTTCGTCTCCGCTCTCCGGCCTTTCGGCCCGTTCGCGGCGACAGGAAGAACATTACATGACCGGCGGCGCCATGTGAAATCCGTTAGCCGCACCCGTTGTGACCTGCGAAAACGCGCCTTGGCCGGGGAGAAACGCCGAAGCCCCGGTCCGTGTGGACCGGGGCTTCGGATCGTGCGGGCGGAGGCGGAGGGATTTGAACCCTCGATGGGATTTAAGTCCCAAACCGCATTAGCAGTGCGGCGCCATAGACCGGACTAGGCGACGCCTCCAGCACAACCGATCACGCGAACGCGATTCGGTGCGTGCAGATGATGACACAGCTGAACGCCGTGTCACCAATCGCCCCCCACGGTACTAGGCGGGCAGGCCAGAGAGCAAAGCCCTTCTGAAGGCGCAACGTCGTGGCGGGCAGGCGCGTTAGGCACGGCATGTTCATGCGACGCGTCTCGACCCGCCTCTCCCCCCGTCTCTCGGCCCGATTCTCGGCCCGCCTGCTGCTCACCGCCGCCGCCTCGGTCACCGCCCTCGCGGCCGTGCCCGCCGCCGCGCACGCCGACACCGGCCCGTTCCGGATGCCGCCGCCCCCGTTCGGCTCCCCGGACAGCGCCTACGGCGACCACCTCCTCGTCTCCGTCGCCGGCTCGGGCAACGGCAGCGACGGCACGCACGAGCTGGAGTGCGGGCCCGCCGGCGGCACCCACGCCGATCCGGGCGCGGCCTGCGGGCGGCTCGATGAGCTCGCGGCCGGCGACCCGGATCCGTTCGCGCCGGTGCCGAAGGGGGCGTACTGCACGATGCAGTACGGCGGCGGCGCCACCGCCCACATCACCGGGACCTGGCACGGCCGGCCCGTCGACGCCTCGTACAAGCTGACCAACGGCTGCGAGATCTCACGGTGGCAGCGAATGGTCCCCGTGCTGCCTGCGACGGCCCCGTAACCCTGGGTCCAACGCTCACACCGCCGCGACCCGGCGTGCACGGGGTCCGCACATCCTCTACGTGGGCTCCCTCTCATCCGGCGCCGCGAGCGCAACCACTGCCCGTAGACTCCCTCCCGTGACACGCTGCGGGCCGCGAGGCAAGATGGCCCGCACGGTCGGCAAGTCGCGGTAATCAGGGAGGAAGCGTCGTCGTGAGCAGCAGGCCATCCCGAGGCGCTGCTCGCCTCGCAGCCATACTCGATGCGCTCCCTGATGCGTTGGTGCTGGTCAACACCAACGGGACCGTCGTCAACGCCAATTCCATCGCCCTCGAGGCCTTCGAGGCGCCGGGCACTGCCCTGGTGGGGCGTGGACTGCTCGATCTGCTGCCGGAGTTCGACTCCCGGCTGATCCCCGGATCGATGCGCAGTCCCGACACCGTGACCGACGAGCGCGGCCGCACCAAGCCGACCCGGATGATCGCCCGGCGGACCGACGGCAGCGAGTTCCCCGTCGAGGTGACCAGCGCGAACGTCGCCGATGGCGCCCGGGACGCGATGGATTCGTACAGCGCGGGCGGCGGTTCCTACAGCGGTTCCGAGCTGCTGATGCTCGTCGTCCGCGATCTGTCGGGGACCCTCGACACCGAGGCCGAACTGGCCCGTTCGCAGCGCCAGACCGAGATGATCCTGCGGGCCGCCGCCGAGGGAGTCGTCGGCACCGACACCGATGGTCGGATCGTCCTCGTCAATCCGGCCGCCGCGCAGATCCTCGGCTTCCGCGCCAGCGATCTCGGCGGGCAGGAGATGCATCCGCTCGTCCTGCATTCGCGGCCCGACGGCGAGCCGTTCCCCTACGAGGAGTCGCCGCTCGCCGACACCCTGCGCTCCGGGCGCAAGCATCGGGTACGCGGGCAGGTCCTGTGGAACAAGAAGGGCGAAAAGGTGCCCGTCGACATGACGACGGCACCCGTGCGCGACGGCGACCAACTGGTCGGCGCCGTCATGACCTTCACCGACCGGCGCCCCTACGACAAGCTCGTCACCGAGCACGCCGAGGAGATCGCCCGGCGCGACGAGGCGGCGGAGCGGGAGCGCGAGGAGCGCGCTGCCGAGCTGCAGCGGGTACGCGAGGAGCTGGGCGCCGAGCACGCCGCCACGCGCGACGAGCTGAGCGCCGAACTCGCCGCCACGCGTGAGGAGCACGCCGAGGAGCTCTCCGCCGAGCGGGAGCGGGGCGCCGCGTTCGCCGAGCGGGAGAAGGACCGGTTCGAGGAGCTGGCCGCGCGCCACAGCCAGCTGCTCGCCGTCCTCGGCCAGTCGCTGCGCGGACCGCTCGACGAGCTGCGGCGCGAACTGGGACAGCTGGCCGCGGACGACGCCGGACAGCTGTGGCCCGAGGCGAACCAGGTCCTGCACCACCTGTCCGCGGGCTACGCGCGCATCACGACCCTCGTCGACAACGTGCTCGCCTACCAACTTCTCGACGCGGGCGGCGAACAGCTGATCCGCACGCCCGTGATGCTGGACGCCGTGGTGGCCGCCGGTGTCGACGGGGCCGTGGAACTGATCGGACCCGGGCGCGTCCAGTTCGCCGTGCACGCGCCGCCGATCGAGGCCGAGGTGGACGCGGGGCGGCTCGCCACCGCGCTCGCCCACCTGATCGCCGATGTGGCCGGGATCGACGCCACCGGGAACGCGCGGGTCCCGGCCGGCTCCGGATACGTCGACTCGACCGTCGTCGTGGCCGCCGCACAGCGCGGCGACAGCGTACGCATCGAGGTGCGCGGCCCGTACGCGGGCGGCGACCCGGTGCACGGGCCGATCGTCCAGGGCATCGTGCGGGCGCACGGCGGTGTGCTGCAGACACACGAGATGCCCGGTATGGGCGGCAGTGCGTATGTGCTCGAGGTGCCGATCGGGAGCGGTGCCGGGGTCGTCGCGGTCCCTGTCGAACCGTTCGCCGAGCCGCTCCCCCCGGCCGCCCCTGCCACCCCCGCTCTTCCCGAGCAGGCCACCGCGGCCACCGGTGGCGGGCGGCGGCGGGCCCGGCGCGACTCCGGGCCGTCGGTCGACTCGTTCCTGGACAGCGAGCTGCCGAAGAGCGAAGGGTCCGGTGGCACGGGCCGACGGCGTGGACGGCGTGCCGCGGAAGAGCCGACGGCGACCTCCGCGGAAGGCGATACGCAGCCGGAGGAGCTGCCCGAGACGGCAGCCGGTGCGGGTGTTGGCGCGGGTGACGGTGCTGGTGCCGATGCCGGAGCCGAGGGTTCTGCCGGTGGTACCGGACGGCGTCGGGCACGGTCCGCGAGGACCGGGGCGGCGGCCGAGGGCTCCGTACGGACCGCGGCCGAACACGCGGCGGGGTCTCCGGCATTGGGCGAGACCGTGCCGCCACAGGGTGTACCCGCGCCCACCGGACGCCGGGCCCGGCGCGCGGGCGACTCGGAACAGGCGGCGCTGCCCGCGTTGCCTTCGGGTTCCGCGCCTTCGGGTTCCGCGCCTTCGGGTTCCGCGCCTTCGGGTTCCGCATCGTCGGGTTCCGCGCCTTCGGGTTCCGCTCAGGAGGCCGAGGCGGGCCGCGCCGAGTTGGAGTTGGCGGGCGCCGGTCATGGTGCCGGAGCCGGTGCCGGGCAGCCTTCGGGCCGTCGGGCCCGGCGTGCGCTCGGCGCCGCACAGACAGCCGCGGCCACGGATGAAGCGGCGGCGCCCCGCGAGGTGTTCGCGCTGCCGCCCGCCCAGGCCGACCGCGCCCCCGAACCGGTGGCACCCGAGGCGGCCCGTGCGACCGAAACCCCGGCCGCCCGCGGCGACGTGGACGACCTAGACGATGCGGCGCAGGGCGCACCCGGCGCCGACGCGGCCCAGGCCGCTTCCGCGCAGCCCCTGCCGCTGCCGGACGAGGCCCAGCGGCACGACGCCGCCACGGGGCACCCGGCGGAGGACCACACGCCGCCGCAGCCGCATCCGGCGCAGAGCACGCCCCCGCACGGCACACCGGCTCCGGGCGCGCTGCCGCCGCAGGACGCGCCGCGGCAGCGCGCCGCTCAGCCGCTGCCCGCCGAGGCTCCGCAGCAGCCGACCGGGGACACGAACTCGACGCAGGGCCGCGCCTTCAGCGTGCGCACCCTCGGACAGGGCGTCCCGTTCGGGCGGCAGGCCGTCGAGCAGCAGCGGCAGCCACAGGGCCCCGCTCCGTCGCAGGCGCCCGCCCGCCCGGGGGCCACGCCGCCCCAGGGCGTGCCGCAGGAGGGACAGACCCAGGGCAACGGTTCGGGCCGCCGGCGCAAGCTGGGCAACCGCCAGGACCCGTCCGACGCCGCGGACACGCAGACCCCGGCGCAGGGAACAGCCCAAGGGACGGCCCAGCAGACGCCGCCGCGAGGGACGCAGCAGAGCCCGACGCGGGGAACGACGCAGACTCCGGCGCGAGGAGGTACGCAGGCCCCGGCACGAGGGGCTGCGCAGACTCCGGCGCGAGGAGCGGCGGCCCGTTCGCACCCTCAGTCCCAGCAGACTCAGCAATCCCTCCTGTCGCCGAACTCACTGAACTCCTCAGAGGGCCTGGGTCGTTCCTATGCGATCGGCGCCCCCGACCAGGACGCCGACGAGGGGCCCGAGCCGCTGGACGGTCCTGGCGGGGCGGTCGAGATCGCCAACAGGCCGCAGCCGCAGCCCATGGACGACGAGCTGCCCCCTGAGCCGCTCGACAATCCGCGCCGGCTCCTCGTGTGGCCCGCGCCGGACGTGACGACGCAGCAGGCGCTGAGCGACCGCGGCTACCGCCCGGTGACCGTGCACTCGCGCGAGGAGGTCGACGCGCAGATCGCGGCGTTCCCGGCCGCGCTGTTCGTGGACCCGCTGACCGGGCCGATCACCCGGACCGCGCTGCAGTCGCTGCGGCAGGCCGCCGTAGCGGCCGAGGTCCCGGTCCTGGTGACCGCGGGCCTCGGACAGGCGACGCGCGAGGCGGCGTACGGGGCCGATCCCGCCGTGCTGTTGAAGGCGCTGGCACCACGTGACAGCGAGCAGCACCCGCCGCGGGTGCTGCTCATCGAGGAGCACGAGGAGATCGCGCTCGCGCTGACCGCCACGCTGGAGCGGCGCGGGATGCAGGTCGCGCGGGCCGCGAGCGACGCGGACGCGGTGACGCTGGCGGCGCAGATGCGGCCGAACCTGGTCGTCATGGATCTGCTCCAGGTCCGTCGTCGGCGCGCGGGCATCATCGACTGGCTGCGGGCGAACGGCCAGCTGAACCGGACGCCCCTCGTGGTCTACACGGCCGCCGTCGAGCCCGCCGACCTGCCGCGGCTCGCGGCGGGGGAGACGGTGCTGTTCCTGGCGGAGCGCTCGACGAGCACCGAGGTGCAGAGCCGGATCGTGGATCTGCTGGCGAAGATCGGTACCAACTGACACACAAGGGCGGCCCGTTGAGGGCCGCCCTTGTTTCACGTGAAACACCGCTCACCGAGCGTGGCGCTCATCAAGTGGGGTCAGAGCTGAGTGACGTCCAGCTCCCCGTCCGCGTACTGCTTGCGCAGCACCTTCTTGTCGAACTTGCCGACGCTGGTCTTCGGGACCGCGGAGATCACCGTCCAGCGCTCGGGCAGCTGCCACTTGGCGACCTTCTCGGCGAGGAACGCGCGCAGCGTCTCGAAGTCGGCGCTCGCCCCCTCCTTCAGCACGACAGTGGCGAGCGGGCGCTCGCCCCACTTGTCGTCGGGGACGGCCACGACAGCCGCCTCGGCAACCTCTGGGTGCGACATCAACGCGTTCTCCAGGTCGACGCTGGAGATCCACTCCCCGCCGGACTTGATGACGTCCTTGGCGCGGTCGGTGAGGGTGAGGTAGCCATCGGGGCTGATCGTGCCGACGTCACCCGTCTTCAGCCAGCCGTCCTCGCTGAACTTGTCGTCGGGGCGCAGCGGTTCGCCGTCCGAGCCGCCGCCTCCGTAGTAGGCGCCCGCGATCCAGTTGCCGCGGACCTCCAGCTCGCCCGCGGACTCTCCGTCCCAGGGCAGGTGCTCGCCACCGGGGCCGCTCAGCCGCGCCTCGACTCCCGCCGGGAAGCGGCCCTGCGTGAGCCGGTACGCGAACTCCTCGTCGCTGCCCGGCTCGACCCCGGCCGGTGGCCGCGAGACCGTACCGAGCGGCGACGTCTCGGTCATGCCCCAGGCGTGACAGACGCGCATGCCCAGGTCGTCGAACGCCTTCATGAGGGAGGGCGGGCAGGCCGAGCCGCCGATGGTGACCTGGGTGAGCGTGGAGACGTCGCGCGGTCTGGCGGTGAGCTCGGCGAGCAGGCCCTGCCAGATGGTGGGGACGGCGGCGGCGTGCGTGGGACGCTCGGACTCGATCATCTCGGCGAGCGGCGCGGGCTGCAGAAAACGGTCCGGCATCAGCATGTTCACGCCGGTCATGAACGTGGCGTGCGGCAGCCCCCAGGCGTTCACATGGAACTGCGGGACGACGACGAGCGAGGTGTCGGAGTCGGTCAGCCCCATGGACTGCGTCATGTTCACCTGCATGGAGTGCAGGTAGATCGAACGGTGCGAGTAGACGACACCCTTCGGGTCCCCCGTGGTGCCGGATGTGTAGCACATGGCCGCTGCCCGGTACTCGTCCAGCTCCGGCCAGTCGTACGTGGTCGGCTTCCCGGCGATGAGCTCCTCGTACTCGTGGACCTGTGGGCGAACGCCTTCGAGCACCGAGCGGTCGCCCGGCCCGGAGACCACGATGTGCTCGACCGTCGTCAGGCCGGGCAGCAGGGGCGCGAGCAGCGGGAGCAGCGAACCGTTGACGATGATCACGCGATCGGCCGCGTGGTGCACGATCCACGTCAGCTGCTCGGCCGGCAGGCGGAGGTTGAGCGTGTGCAGCACCGCGCCCATGGCGGGGACGGCGAAGTAGGCCTCGACGTGCTCCGCGTTGTTCCACATCAGCGTCGCCACACGGTCGTCGTCCCGGATGCCCAGGTCGTCTCCGAGCGCGTGCGCGAGCTGGGCCACCCGGGCTCCCACCTCGGCGAACGTACGGCGGTGCGGCTCGCTCTCGCCCGTCCATGTGGTGATCCGCGAGGTGCCGTGGACACGCACCCCGTGATTCAGCAGGCGGGTCACAGTCAGCGGTACGTCCTGCATCGTGCTCAGCACGGCGTCCTCCCGGTGGGCGCTACGGAGCAGTAGGGTTCCGCCGATTCTCACCGCATACCACTCGGTATGTCACTAGTCCCGGGAATGATCGATCACCGCGCGGCCCGACCGGTCGCCCAGCTCAGCTGCGCGCGGGGACCAGTTCGGGGTCCTCACGGAGCTTGCCGAGCGCCCGCGAGACCGCGCTCTTCACGGTGCCGATGGAGACCCCGAGCACCTCGGCCGTCTGGGCCTCGCTCAGATCCTCGTAGTACCGCAGCACGACCATCGCCCGCTGGCGGGCCGGCAGCTTCGTGATGGCGCGCCACATCGCGTCGTGCAGCGCCTGCTGCTCGGCCGGGTCCCCGACCGCCGGCGCCACCGGCTCCGGCAACTCGTCGCAGACGAACTCGTCGACCTTGCGCTTGCGCCACTGCGAGGTCCGCGTATTCAGCAAGGCCCTGCGCACGTAACCGTCCAGCGCCCGGTGATCCTCGATCCGGTCCCACGCGACATACGTCTTCGTGAGCGCCGTCTGCAGAAGGTCCTCGGCATCGCACGGGTTCGCGGTCAGCGACCGAGCGGTGCGCAGCAGCACGGGCTGGCGCGCCCGTACGTACGAAGCGAACGACGGGTACGCCGGATGCGCGGACGACGCGGAGCGCGCCGGGTTTGCCGGGTGCACCGGGCGCGTCCCCGCGGGGGTACGCGACGCCGGCTCCGATGCGCTGGTGCAGACAGGCGCCAGGATTGCGGTCATGGCTCCACGCTACGAGCGCCCCCTACTCCTGCGGATCGGCCGGAGGTCCCGAAGCCGCGTCCGCCTCAGGTTGTACACGGGGTGCTGACCCCACCTCCTGAAGGTGGAGGAACGGGTGACGATCCCTGAGGGTCCGGCCCCGAGTTCGGACGCGGGAGCGGTGCTGAATACAGCCCCGGAGGCGGTGCCGAGTCAGGCTCGGGGGCGGTGCTGAGTCCGGCTCGCGGTCGGCCCGAGCGGGCCCTGAGTCATCTGATGCGCGCCACCGGGGCGTGCACCAGGTTCCGGTCGACCACCAGGGTGCGACCACCGTGCCGCTCCTTCTTGTTTCCCGCGTACTGGTGGATCCTGCGCTGCGGGCGCCAGGCATCTCGCCCGAGCACGGGCTCCCGGTACAGATGGGGCTTGGTGTGCCAGCGCGCGAACCACATCACCGACGGCAGATCCCGCACCCCCGCCCGCCGCGCCATCTCCATGTGCCGCACCCCCGAGTCGGCGCTGCTGTAGAAACCGGGGACATAACCATGGCGTCGCACCTCCCTGTCCCACGCCCGCACGAACGCCAACGTCCTGCCCGCGCACCCGCGCTTCCGATACCGGTAGGCCTCCATGTCGAGATAGAGGGGGCTGCGCCGCTGGATGCCGAGCGCCCCGGCCCGGCGCACCGCGTCCCGCGCCTCCCGCACCCCCTGTCGCCACGGGTGCCGCCCGATGCGCACCCCCTTCTTGGTCCGGGCCCCGACGCAGGGCGATTGCGACCCCACGTACACCGGCAGCACCCGCCACCCCATGCGGGTCACTCTCCGCGCCCACCCCCGGCTCAGCGCGGGCTGGTGCTTGCAGGCCCGGCCCCGGCCTCCGTAGTAGACGCCCACCGCCCGGTAGCGGGACGCCCTCCACCGCCACATGGTGTCCAGGGACGGCGTCCTGCAGACGTCGAACGCCCAGCCGTGGAAGGTACGCACCGCGGAGCCCCAGGGCGCGGAGCCCGCCGACGCGCCCGCTCCGGCCGCCGGCAGGGCGCCTAACCCCAGCACGAGCACCACAAGTCCAATGATCATCTTTTGCCGGTACATGGACCGAGTGAAGGATGCGCTGCCGCGCGTGGGCCGCGGACACGCTCCCCGTTCAGCCGTCCGCCCCCAGAATCAGACCCGATGTGGGGACCCCGGTGCCCGCGGTGACCAGAGCCGTGGCCGCGCCGGATATCTGGTTCACCGCAGTGCCCCGCAGCTGCCGCACTCCCTCCGCTATCCCGTTCATCCCGTGCAGGTACGCCTCGCCCAGCTGTCCGCCATGCGTGTTGAGCGGCAACCGCTCCTCGGCGACGAAGCCGGCCGCCTCACCGGGAGCGCAGAACCCGAATTCCTCCAGCTGCATCAGCACGAACGGCGTGAAGTGGTCGTACAGGATCCCGACATCTATGTCACCGGGCCCGATCCCAGCCGTCCGCCACAACTGTCGAGCCACCACGCTCATCTCGGGGAGCCCGGTCAGACCGTCCCGGTAGAAGCTCGTCATCTGCTCCTGCCCACGGCCCGCGCCCTGCGCCGCCGCAGCGATCACGGTGGGCGAGTGCCGCAGATCGCGGGCCCGCTCGACGCTGGTGACGACGATCGCCTGCCCGCCGTCCGTCTCCTGACAGCAGTCGAGCAGTCGCAGGGGTTCGACGATCCAGCGTGATGCCGCATGCTCGGCAAGAGTGATGGGCTTGCCATGGAAGTACGCGGCCGGGTTCGTCGCCGCGTACTTGCGGTCCACCACCGCGACATGCCCGAACGCCTCGGGAGTCAGCCCGTACGCATGCAGATAGCGCTGCGCCGCCATCGCCACCCACGACGCCGGGGTGAGCAGCCCGAACGGCAGGTTCCAGCCGAGCGCCGCGCCCTCCGCCGACGGCTCCCGGTGCTGCACCCCCGAGCCGAACCGTCTGCCCGACCGCTCGTTGAACGCCCGGTAGCAGACGACCACTTCGGCCACCCCGCTCGCCACCGCCAGGGCCGCCTGCTGCACCGTGCCGCAGGCCGCGCCGCCTCCGTAGTGCACTCGCGAGAAGAAGGAGAGCTCTCCCATCCCCGCCGCCTGCGCCACGGTGATCTCCGGGTTGGTGTCCATGGTGAAGGTGACCAGGCCGTCGACGTCGCCGGGGGACAGGCCCGCGTCGTCGAGCGCTGTGTGCACCGCCTCCACCGCGAGCTGCAGCTCGCTGCGCCCCGAATCCTTGGAGAACTCCGTGGCCCCGATACCGACGATCGCCGCCTTGCCGCCGAGCCGGTCCCTGGTGTGCACGCTCATGACGGGCTCCCCTCGGCCCGGGGCACGGTGACGGTCACGGTGCCGGTGACATGACTGCCCAGGCCGTTCTTCCCGACGACCTTCACCTCAGCCGTGTCGCCGCCGCCCCCACCCACGACGTCGGTGACCGTGCCGGTCAACACCATCGTGTCACCGGGGTAGTTGGGTGCACCGAGCCGTATCGCGACCCTTCTCAGTACGGCCGTCGGGCCGAAGTGGTCGGTGATGTAGCGGCCCACCAGCCCGTTCGTCGTAAGGATGTTCATGAAGACGTCGGGAGAGCCCTTCTGGCGGGCCAACTCCGCGTCGTGGTGCACGTCCTGGTAGTCACGGGAGGCGATCGCACCGGCCACGATCAGGGTCCGGGTGACCGGGATCTCCAGCGGCGGCAGCTCCGCACCCGCCTTCAGCAGTACTTCGCTCCCGCTGCTCATACGGGTTCTCCTTCCGCCCGCTCGACGTCTGTACCTGTGCCTGTGGCTGTACCTGCGCCCGTGCGCGTGCTGGCACCTGTCCCTGCGCCCGTGCCGGTGACCGCTCCCGTACCGGTACCCCTGCCCGTACCCGATCCCGTACCTGCGCCTGCACCCGTGCCCGCGCCTCCCCCTATGGCCGCGTCGGCCTCCGAGAGGATCAACCCGCCGAGTTCTTCCAGGACTTCGCTGCCGCCGCCGAGGTACCCGTCGAGTTGCCGTCCCCACAGGAAGTGCCGGTGCACCGGATGGTCCAGGTCGGCGCCCATTCCGCCGTGCAGATGCTGCCCCGTGTGCACGACGCGCCGGCCGCCTTCGGACGCCCACCAGGACGCGGTCAGCGCATGGCTCCGGTACGCGAGTCCCTCGTCCCGCCGCCAGGCCGCCTCGTACGCGGTGACACGGATGGCCTCGACGTCCATATGGGCTTCCGCGGCCCGGAGTTGGACCCCCTGTTTGGCGGCGAGAGGCCGACCGAACTGCTCCCGCTGGTTCGTGTACTCCACCGCTCTGGCCAGGGAGCCCGCGCACACCCCTGCCTGAAGTCCGGCGAATGCGGTCCGGGCCGTCGCCCGCACGTCCTCGTACGCCTCCGGGACGCCGACCCGCTCCGCCGCCGCACCGTCGAGCACGAGCCGCCCGGCCGACCAGGGCGCGGTGAGCTCGACCGGCTCACAGTGCACGTCGACCGCCCGCACCATCCACAGGCTGTGGGCAACCTCTTCGGTGTCGCCCCGCACGGCCACCAGTACGTGTGTCGCCTCCCGCAGCCAGGGCACCCATGGCACCGCGCCGGTCAGCCGGGCCCGCCCCGAACCGTCGGGCCCGCTCACCACGATCCCACCGCGCCCCGGAAAGGCCCCGGTCGCCACAGCCGATCCGTCCCGCAGGCCCGGAAGCAGCCGCTCCCGCTGCTCGGTGCTGCCGTGCGCGCCCACGGTGAGCAGCCCGTACACACAGCTCGCCGCGAACGGGACCTGTGCCGTCGTCCTGCCCTGCTCCTCCAGCATCAGCACGAGCCCGAGCAGCCCTGTCTCCTCCACGGCGCCGGCGAGTCCGGCATCGGCCAGTGCCTTCCACAGCTCGCTGTCCGTGCCGTTACCGAGGCTCGCGAGCCGCTCCGGTGTGGAGAGGTCGCCGAAGATCTGCGCGGCCAGTTCCTGAGCCGCCGCCTGCTCCGGAGTGGGGGTGAAGTCCATGTCACGCCTCACCTCCCTCAAGGGCCCGGAACACGGGAAGCTCCAACTCCGCGTCCGCTCGCATGAATTCGAGCCGGACCGGCATTCCGATGCGCACCTTGTCGGGGGCCACCCCGACGACATTGCTGACGATGCGCACGCCTTCCGCCAGCTCGATCAGGCCCACCGCGTACGGCGGGTCGAACGCCGGGAAGGGCGGGTGGTGCATGACGACGTAACTGAAGACCGTGCCTTCCCCGCCCGCCCGGACCGTGTCCCACTGCCGGCCGCCGCACGCATTGCACCCCGGCAGCCAAGGGAAGCGCAGCGTCTCGCAGCCGCGGCAGCGCTGGATGAGCAGCCGGTGCTCCGTGACGCCCTCCCAGAACCCGGCGTTGTCCCGGTTCACGACTGGGCGCGGGCGGAGCTTCTTCGATGCGTCGGGTGCCCCGCCTGCTCCGCTACGACCCGCACCACGGGCTGCAGGTGCGTACTTCAGAATGCGGAACCGGAGAGTCCCGGCGAGCTCCCTGCCCGCCCGGACATCCATGCGGGTCGTGACGAAGTGCCCCGTGCCGAGCTTCGTCGTCTTCAGCGGCGACACCGACTCGATCACCGCGTCGAAGCTGATCGCGTCCCCGGGTCGCAGCGGCCGCAGGTACTCCTGCTCACAATCGGTGGCGACGACCGAGGTGTACCCCGCGCCGTCAAGCAGCGCGAGCAGGTCGTCGTAAGCTCCCGCGCGCCCCGCGTACCCGGACAGGCCCGCCATCGTCCACGCCTGCAGCATGGTGGGCGGCGCTATGGCGTCCGGCCCCTCGTACGCCGGGTTGGTGTCGCCCATCGCCTCGCACCAGTGCCGGATCATGGGCGCGTTGACCGGGTCCCTGCCCTCGCCCGTCGTGGCCGCGGCACGCCCCTCGAAGGCCTTCAGGCCCGCATACTCAAGAGCTTCCTGGCCTGCTTGCGTCACCACGCTCACCGCCTGCCCCGCTTCATCCCGAGCCGCATCGTGGCCACGATCTCTCGCTGCACCTCGCTCACCCCGCCGCCGAACGTGTTGATCTGTGCCGCCCGATTCATCCGCTCCAACTCCCCGTCTCCCACCGCGGAATCACCGCCCCCCGCTCCGAACGCCCCGGGCGATCCCCTCCGCAGCCACCCGGTCTCTCCCGCGATCTGCTGACATATCTGGTACACCTCGACCGCCGATTCGGTTCCCGCGAACTTCACGCCCGCGGCGTCGCCGGGGGCCAGTCGGCCAGCCCCGACATCCCCCACCAAACGCCAGTTGAGCAGGCGCGTTGCCGCCAGCCGGGCATGCGCCTCGGCCAACCCGGATCGGACCCACGGAGCGTCAACCCGACGCTCGCCTGTCACCCGATCGGGCAAGCGGGCGGCGGCGAGAACCCGGGTGTAGAAGTCCTCGGCCTGCATCCCGATCGCGGCGAGCGCCACCCGCTCGTGATTGAGCTGGTTGGTGATCAGCCCCCAGCCGCCGTTCTCCTCGCCGACCAGATGCGATCCGGGAACGCGGATCCCGTCGTAATACGTGGCCGTCGTGGTCAGCCCGCCGACCGTCTCGATCGGCGTCCACGAGAAGCCCGGCGCATCGGTCGGCACGAGAATGATCGAGATGCCCTGATGCTTGGCGGCCTCGGGGTCGGTGCGGCAGGCGAGCCAGATCCAGTCGGCGTTCTGCGCGTTCGACGTGAAGACCTTCTGCCCGTCGACCAGCCAGTCGCCACTGACGTCGTCCCGCACGGCCCGCGTCCGCAGCGACGCGAGATCGGTCCCGGCCGACGGCTCGCTGTAGCCGATCGCGAAGACCACGTCACCGCTGAGGATCCGGGGCAGGAAGTAGGCCTTCTGCTCCTCGGTGCCGTATCTCATCAACGTGGGGCCGACCGTGTTCAGCGTGACCATGGAGATCGGTGCGCCCGCGCGGTACGCCTCGTCGAAGAACACGAACTGCTCGTCGGGGCCGCGCCCCTGTCCGCCGTACGCCACAGGCCAGCCGAGCCCCAGCAGCCCCTCTGCCCCCAAGGCCCGCAGTACCCGGCGCTGCTCGTCGACGTCGTCCGCCGCGGGCGGCCCGCCCGGCATCAACGTACGGAACGCTGCACGCAGTTGGACTCGGAGCTCACGCTGGCGCTCGGTGGGGGCGAGGTGCACGGCGGCGGCCCTCCCGGACCTCGTACGGACAAGGTTTTCTGACTGTCCGTCAGATAACTACGCGTGTCAAGAGATCGACCGAGCCGCCCGGCCTCCGCGAAAACGACCACCCGGAAGCTCCCGTACGACGACGCACGCATGAAGACGCCCGCACGAAAACGCCTGCGCGGCGGTGCCGAAGCACCGCCGCGCAGACTGTCACGCCCCCCGCGGAAGACCCCTGCCGAGCAGAGGCCGCGACGTCACCAGAGCTCGTTGAAGTTCACGACGAGGTTCTGGTTCGACTGGTCGATCGCCGTGAATGCGGAGCCGTTCACCTGGGCCGTGTTGTTCTGGTTCGAGGCTCCGTTGCCGACTGCCTGCTGCTGGGTGGTGGACGAGTTGCCGTTGTTGTTGTGTCCTACCCCGCTGCCACCGACCGTCGCCACCCCCGCGTTCGATCCGTTGTCCGCGAACGAGCCGTTGTCGGCGATCGCCACTCCGGAGAACAGGGCCGCCGCGAGGGGCAGGGCGGCGACGGCGGCGATGACGCGGGCGCTACGGATGGAAGCCATGTCTTTTCCTCCAGAAGGAAGTCCACCGGGAGTACGGACGGATGTCCGGCACCCGGGGAAGTTCGGGTTGCTCCAAGGCAGTTGGCCGACCGCCCTGGCGATGTTGTCGACGTCGCGACTCCAGAGTTGCCCACCGAATCCCTGGCGAACCACCCCGGAAGCCGCTTATCGCCCGCAAGCGTGATGACTTGTCGATAAACCCGCTCACGCCCATAAGCTCCCGGATCACCTCGAACACGCCGCCCCCCGGGCGATCACGGCCCAGCCCCCAGAGGCGACGAAGCGTTTCGGCACATTTTTGGTAAATAGGCACCCCGTACGGCCCACCCCCCTTCCCTATTTCGAACACCCGTACGAAAATGGATCCATGGCCACCACCGACCGGCAGCCCGCGCCCTCCGCCCCCACCACCTCCCTGGCGACCCTGGCCCTCGCGCACGCCCTCTCCGCCGCCACGCGCGGGCTCGCCGTCATCCCGCTCTCGCGCACCAAGCTCCCGGCTCTGCCGTCACCGCACCGCGACGATCCCCCGTGGACTCCGCGCTGCCACGGCGAATGCGGGCTCCCCGGCCACGGTGTGTACGACGCGACGACCGACCCGCGCCGCGTCCGCGCCCTGTTCGCCGCCGCGCCCAGGGCCACCGGGTACGGGATCGCGTGCGGCCTTCCGCCGCACCACCTCATCGGCGTCGACCTGGACACCAAGACCGGCACGGATTCCTCCGCTTCACTACGTGAGCTGGCCTTACGGCATCTGTTCACGATCCCCGACACCGTGGTCGTGGCCACGCCGAGCGGCGGGCGGCACGTGTGGCTGTCCGGCCCGCCGGACGTCGTGGTGCCCAACTCCGCAGGCCGACTCGCCCCCGGCATCGACATCCGCGGGGCCGGCGGCTACCTGGTGGGGCCCGGCTCCCGCACCGAGCACGGCGTCTACGCCACGGTCCCCGGCACGGCCCACCTGACACCCGCCCCCTGCCCGCCGGCGCTCCTACGGCTGCTCACGCCCCCGCCACGCCCGCAACGCCATCCCGACCCCTCCCGCGCCGGACAACACGGCCTGGGCCTCACCCAGTTCGTCCTCGGCGCCCATCAAGGACAGCGCAACACCCGCCTCTTCTGGGCAGCCTGCCGCGCCTACGAAAGCGGCCTGGGAGACACCCTCACCGACGCCCTGGTGGACGCGGCGGTGCGCACGGGCCTGACGGAACGGGAGGCCCGCTCAACCATCGCCTCGGCAGCGCGGCTGACATCGGGACCATAGAAAATGCCCCCCATACAAGAGGCGCCCCACGCGCGCCCGGTCGGCCGAGGAGCCACGGGGGACCGCGACCACCACCGCACAGGACAACGCTGAAGGCCTCCGACCGAACTTCCTGGTCAGAGGCCTTCAACCTGCGCGGTGGGTGTGGGATTTGAACCCACGGTGACTCTCGCCACGACGGTTTTCAAGAGCGTCAAGCAAACCGAACGAACGCCCTGGTCAGGGGCGCTTTCGCCTCTCCTACAAGGTCCCCTGGCCCACAGATGGCCCACGGACCCCGAAAAGGCGCCCTTCCCGTCACCTCTTGCGGGGCGTCATCTGTTCCGGTGTCGCCACGCAACGGAACCCTGTGTCGTCGTCGTGCATCGTGTCGTTGGCGTCATTGGGGACGGAGGGAACGCCTCGGAACAGAGGGCTCGTGAAGGCACTGCCGCGGAGCTCGTACCGTCCCGGCCTGGTCGGCGTCGCAAGCCATTCCCACACGTTGCCGACCATGTCGTAGACCCCGTACGGCGAGACACCGCTGTGGTACCGAGAGACGGATGTCGTGACCTCGACACCGGTCTCCCTGACGTTGCACTTCGCAGCAGTCTTCTGATCTCCCCATGGGAAGGCGCGGCCCGAAGTACCACGCGCCGCCTTCTCCCACTGGTCGGCCGCAGGGAGTGACTTGCCCGCCCACGTCGCGTACGCGCAAGCATCACGCCAAGTCACGTGCACTACGGGGTGGTCATACAGTTCCCGCGGGCACCGTCCGTTTGCCCAGTGCTCGGGCACCGGGTGTCGAGTGGCCGCGCAGAAGCGCGCGTAATCGGCGTTGGTGGTCGGGAAGGTGTCGATGTGAAAGTCGTCCACCCACACGGGTTCATCGTCTTCCCCTGCTAGGAAGATCCCCTCCGGAACGTGCGCCATGAGCTTGCCGTCACCGGGATGCTTCACGTACTCGCCGCTGCTCGTCTGCTCGTCGCCGGGTTCGATGACCGCTTGTGTGGGGATGTCATCCGCCGCAAGGATGCCGACGAACCGGCCCTGAGCGTCCTGGTCAGCCTTGGCGAGCAGAGTGTCCAGGGCCGCTTGGTTCACCATGCGCAGAGTGGCTTGCTCGCCGTCCGCCTCCCATCGAGAGACGATGCGGTCGGACACCCCGAGCTTTTCGGCGAACTCCATGAGGCTCATGCGTACGGCTTCACGCAGTGCCTTAACTTCACGTCCGGTCCATTTCGTAACGAGTGGCATGGGCTACCTCTGTCGTGGATCGCCGCCCCTGGTCGGGGGCGGCGGACACATGCGTCTACAGGCGATCGCCGGGAATTCCGGCGTAGCCGACACGCAGCGCTTCAAGCACGGGGTGGTCCTGCGGGAACTGCACGTCATCGAGCGCGCTTACGGAGCGCACGCCGATCGTCGTGTTCGTGGCAAATGCAGCCGCCATGTTCGGGACATCTACGAGCCGCACCGGGGCAGTGACCTGCTTGGGGGAGTCAAGGCTTTGGAGCAGGAGCATCGTCGTGCCTGGGAGCACGGGGGCATCCGGCCAGATGACCGTTCCGTCCCTGTCCACGAAACCTAGGTTCCATGTGCCGCCCTCGGAGATGCGGCCATCCGGTTCCACGAACGCCGCATCGTCGAATCCGGCGAGCTGAGCATCACGCCGAATACGGAGCTGAGAGTGGAGGCCAATGTGCTTCACCTCTGCGCTGTCGCGCGTGAAGGTAAAAGACTTGGCTTTGAGCGGCGGAGGGGACAACGCACCTGCCGGCCGCAGGTTCACGAGAACGTGTGGGTCCTTAGCTTCACTAGGACGCCCCATATCGATCGCAGGGTCAAAGATGGTGACGCGGAGGCCAGCAACACCAGTGACGCCGTCGGCTGCTTTGCGGATATAGCTCAGGGTCCGTTCGCGGTCCAGGTCGACACCGAAGACGATGCGGCAGTCCCGTACCAAGCGGTCCAGATGAAGCGAGAGGCCCCGAATCGTGCCGTCCTCCATGCGCATGGAGGTGAAGTGCCCGTAGTTCGTAAGGGCAAGGCTCTGGAGTTCGTCGAGAGTGGCGGGTTTTCCGTTCAGTTCAGCCATGCGGATCAGTCTCGCAGTGACTGACGGCCCGCCAACACCCTTCCAAGCGGCGAAAGTTCGGATTAGTTCGGTACAGGGGCGGCAAGAGTACGTACTCGCGGAGCGCTCACCGGGACACGCTTAGAGCATGAACACGAACGCAGCACCGCGAGAGACGCTAAGCGTCGGGCTTCCCCTCGGTGGGACCCACGGCCACCTCAAGCTGCTTGATGCGCTCAACAAGGCCGGCCAGTTCGGCCGAGACACGCGCAACTTCGGCTTGCAGGTCGGTCAGACGCCGAGCCGACTCGCGGGGCGTCTGCTCGCCGGGGGCGGCGTCACGCACGTAGGTGCCACTCCCAGTAACGCCCTCCACCAGCCCCTCTTCCCGGAGCTGAGCGTAGGCGCCCTGGACGGTCATCAGCGATACGCCGAGCTTTTTCGCGTAGGCGCGACCGCCGGGAAGGCGATCTCCAGGGCCGAACGTCCCCGCGGCGATCTCGTCTCGGATCCTGGCGGCGATCTCGCGGGCGTTGGGCTTCCTCTTCGTCTGTGAGTCCACCCCGAAAGCGTACTTGACCTAGGTCGCTCGGATTCGGAGCGCGGAACACTTGACGACCCGTAAGCGACCTAGGTAGCTTTCTCATCAACGGCAAGCGACCTAGGTCGCTTCGCCTCAGAAAGCCAAAGAACCTGCTCCAAAGCTCTTGGCGAGTCCCGTGCGGACGGGAGCCCTGATCTGGGGTTACCGCACTCGTCAGAAGTGACTGTGGCGCCCTCTGAGGGCGTCTTGAGAACTCAACAGCGTGCGGACCTAGCTACCTGATCACGGGTGGTCGATGGGTCCTGAGAGAGTCCCGCCCCTCTGCAAGTGGGCGGGCGCGTACGGGTTCTGTCCCGTGCGCGGAACAGCACATCTCGACCTACCGCGGCTCGACCGCGGCCGGTTGCCTCCGCTGCTCGTCTCGTACGAGCAGCGTGAGGGGAGCCGGAACGTCTGGCCCCGGAGGGGAGCACGTCATGTCGTTCAACGCTGGCGACAAGGTGCGGATCGTTTCCTGCGCGGATGACCCCCGCGCGGCCGGCAGGACCGGCCGGATCGTCGACGAGGTTCCGCCGGGCGCCCTGACGGGCGGTCGCTGGACCGTCGGCCACATCGGTCTGCTGATCGCCCCGGTGCTGTGCAGCACGGCCGAGCTGCAGAAGCTCTGAACCACTCCTCGCGGTCGCACTCGCTGACCGCATCGCCGCACTACAGCGGCATCTCATCAACGGCGCGCGGCTCCCGGGGTGCCTCCCGGGAGCCGCTGTTGGGCCGTTGCCTACTGCTAGGGAGACACGACCCATGAAGCTCATCGTTCCTGTTCAGGATGCTGTTACCGCGTTCGCTGAGGATCTGGAGCCCACGGCCGCGGAGCTGGACGCCATCGAGCTTGAGGCGCCGCTCATTTCCGCGGAGCTGGAGTTGCTGGACGTGCAGATCGCGCTGTTGGACCGGCCGGTTACGCCGCTGGACGAGCGCCGGCGGCGCCGCGCGGCGAACAAGGTGATGGCCGAGCGGGCCGCGCTCGCCAACCGCGGCACCGCGGCTCGGGAGGGTGACGCCGCATGATCCGTCTCACCACTACGGCCCGCATCAAGCAGCTTGAGCACGACGCCCGCGCGGCTTACGAGCACGCCCGGCAGACCAGCGGAGCGGCGAACGAGGCGTTCGGCCAGCACGTCCGCGAGCTGTTCGCCGCCACCGACCGTGCGGAGCGGGCGGAGACGGCCACATCCGAGGTGGCCACGCTCCTGGCCGGCGCGGTGGCCGAGCTGGCCGCAGCGCAGGAAGACCTCCTCCTGAAGGACATCGCGATCCGGCTTCTCCGTGAGGAGCTGGAGCGCGGCCCGGCCGAGGGGGACTCGCTCACGGTCCTGCTCCACTACGGCAAGCCCCACACGGTCTACCGCTCCCGCGAGGACGCGTGTGCCGATACCGCCGTGCACGGGGTCGCGCCGGATGCGGTGTGGGTGCCTTCTGGTGAACGCCCGGCGGCCGCGTGCAAGTGGCGCGTTGAGGCGTTCATCTACGACGCCGGATCGAATGGGTTCCGTCGGGCGTTCATGCCCGCTCCGGAGCCGGTTGGGGGTGTGGCGTGAACAGTGTTCAGACGCGTTCAGCCGAGCGCGCCCTGTCCGGTGGCACGTGGTTGATCGTGTGTGGGGCGATGCTCTTTTCGATCCTCACCGTCACCCCGCTCATGGCAGACCACACTGCACCGGCGTGGGCATGGACGGCGCCGATCCTGCCCCTTGTGGTGGACGCGGCGGTGGTCATCGTGGTCAAGCTCGATGACGTGCTGTCCCGTCTGGGCGGGCACGGTGGACGCTGGCCGATCGTGCTCCGGTGGATGACCGGACTCATGACCCTGGCTCTCAACACCGCCGACTCCGCGCTGAAGAAAGACCTGGTCGGCGTCGCGGTGCACTCGGTGGCGCCGCTGCTGCTGATCGTCACCGCGGAAGCCAGCCTGGCCTACCGGCGGGCCATCGCCGCGGCGGTGGCGGCGCAGGAAGTCGAGCGGAAAGCCGAGCGTGTACGGCGCGAGCAGGAGGCCCGGGAGCGCGAGGAGCGGGGCCGTGCGGACGCCCGGGAGGAGCGCGAGCACGCCGCGGCACTGACCCGTGAACAGCGCGAGCACGAAGCCTCCCTGGCCCGTGAACAGGCCGAGCGGGAAGACCGGCGGGCCCGCGAGGAACGCGAGTCCCAAGAGCGCGCGGCAGCGGCCGAGCGGGAGATCCGTGAACGCCGTGAACGCGAGCGTGAACACCGTGAACAAGAACGCGAACGTCTTGAACACGAGGCCCGGGAGCGGGCCGCGGACGAGCAGCGCGAGCGGGCCGCGGAGGCCGAGCGTGAACAGCGTGAACACACCGAGCGCGTGACCCGTGAACGCGACGCCCTACTTGAGCGCGGGCCCGCAGAGGAGAAGCTGCCCGAGGAGGAAGCGCGTCGGATCGTGGCTGCCGCGTATGCGGCGGCGCTGCCGGTGCGGCAGGCCGCGGAGCTGTGCGGCTGGTCGGTCGGCTGGGTTTCTACCCGCTACGCCGACCACCGCGACCCCAGCCACACCGGGGCTGAACTCGCCATCGCGAGCCAGTGATGGGCACCCTGCCCGTCTACCGGTGGCGCCTCGCCCCGGACGGCTTGGCGACGGTGCGGCAACTGCGCGCCCTGGGCCTGCGCCCCGGCGGGCAGGACGTCGCCGCGCAGCTCGAACGCCCCCGCCGCCGGCGGGGCCCGCTGGTCGCCTACCTCTACCGCATCGACGACGCCAAGCCGGTACGTCCGATGACCCCCGGCAAGTGGGCGGCGCTGGCCAAGGCCAACACCGCCCGCCGGATCTGCCCGGAGTGCGGGCACGACGTCGGCTACGTCATCCCGCCCTCGCTGGGCATGTGCGGCGCCTGCGCCGCCTCCGAGGAACAGCGCGCCGCCTGACATCCCCTCTCTGATCTGGGAGTTCGTCTCATGGCACAGAGTCCGAATCGGCGCCGGATCACCAGCGCCGCCCTCATCGCCGCCGCGGGTGCGGTGGCGGTTTCGATCGGTGTGCGGCTGCACTCCTACGGTGTGCCGCTCGCTCTGATCACCCCGTGCGTGCTCACGGTGCTCTCCTCCGCGCTGTGGCTGCTGGTCCACGTGGAAGAGACGTGGTCCAGCACGCTGCACCGCTGCACGGTCAAGGGCTGCACCTTCCAGGTCCGCGTACAGCACGTGGACGCCGCGGAGAACCGCCGCTGGCAGGAAGTCGCCGCCGCGCACCCCGCCCACCCCACCGCCTGACCAGCACAGTTCCCGCTCATGCGCAGGGCCCGAACGCCTCCCTTGGACCGGTGCGTTCGGGCCCTGCTCCTCCCCATAAGGAGTGCCTCAAGCATGACCGACACGAGCACAGAAGCGGTAGTGGCCCCCGCCACCCCGCCCGCCCCCGCGCCTGCACAGGCGGTGGACAAGACCGAGAAGACTCCCGAGGTGGAGCACACGCCCGGTGGCTGGCCGGTGGTGCCGCTGGCGTTCACCGGGGCGAATACGACCGTGAGCATGGTCGCCGCCGCCGGTATCGCGGGCGGCCCGATCGCCGCGGCGGTGGCCGCGACCGGCGCCGCGGTACTGGGCACCGTCGCCTCCTACCGCAACCGCAACCCCCGCCCCAAGCAGGCCGCCCGCCGCGACGCCGCCCGCACCGCAGGCCGCAACACCGCGGCCCGCAACCGCGCCGGCGGCCTGAACACCGCGGGCCGTCGCTCCGCTGGTGGCGGTGGCCGTGTGCCTGGGCAGAAGCGAGGCACGGGCGGGCAGGGGCGCGCGGGGGCGGGCAAGCATCGCTCCCCGGTCTCCCTGAACAAGTCGGCCGGCCACAAGACCAGCCGTGGCCTGGGCGGCGGCAAGCTGGGGAAGGCCTCGCAGGTCAAGGCGCTGCGGTCCGGGCAGAAGACGGGCGACGCAACGCGCGGCCAGAAGCGGGCGCAGACCACCGCGGCCCGCCGCGCGGTCGCCGACGCCCGCCGCAACACCCCCAAGCCCAACAAACCCCAGACCACCCCGCCCAAGACGAAGCCGGGCACCCCGCCGGGGACACCAGCCCGGTCGGGCGGGTTCGCCGGCCGGATGCTCAAGGGCGCCGCCCGTAAGGCCCGCGCGATGACGGCCGCGGCGATCGCGAAGCACCGCGCCCGCCGCGATGCCAAGACCGGCACGGCCGTTGCCGGGCAGCGCGCCAACGTGCGTAAGGCACCCGCCCGGCAGGCCGCCAGGAAGGCACTGCGCCGGTCCGCGGCCCGCTTCCACGGGCGCCGCACGCTGGCCGCCCTGCTCGCCCTCCCGTTCGGCCTGTTGGGGCTGCTGACCAGCCCCATCGGCCGCAAGTTGGGCCTGCCCTGGCTCGTCCACCCCGGCCGGCGCCTGTACCGGCGCCTCACCGCGGCGGCCCGTGAGCAGCGGGCCGAGCGCGATGAGGCGATCCGCGAGGAGCAGGCCGACGCGGAGGCCGCGGCGGACGAGGAGGCCGCCCAGGACGTCACCGACGGGCTCGGGGACCAGGTGCAGCGCCCGACCGAGATCGTCCCCGACACCACGAACACCGACAACACATCGACGAGCAGTGAAGGAGCGCACGTGTCTGGGTTCCAGTTCGAAGAGCACGCGGCCGAGATGGAGCAGGCCGCACAGGCCTACGACCCCGAGGACGCCATGGAGATCCTGACCATGGTCGAAAGCCTCCCCGCCGCGCTGACCAGCGTGGCGAACGTGATGAAGACCCTCGCCGAGCGCTCCGACAGTGAGTTTCCGCTGGAGAAGGAGGTCGCGGACGGCTTCAACGACATCTTCGGCGCCCTGATGAGCGCCGTCGCCGTCGCCGAGGACATGGGGCCGCTGTTCCGGCAGGCCCACGAGCACGACATCGCCCGCCATGAGGACCCGCGCAACGGGCCGGAAGCTGAGAAGGGCTGGAACGTCTGAGATGAGTGCCGCCGCTACCGCCAAGAACAAGCAGGCGCACAGTGGCCCGGTGCTGGACTGGAGCGCCGGTCACGGACCCGTGACCGGCGCCCTGTCCGCCACCACCGGAGCCCTCGCCGTCGCCACCACCGGCGCCGCCCTGTCCATGCCGCCCACGTGGGCGCTGGCGGTCGGTGGCGCCGGCGCCCTCGGTCACACCGTCGCCGGTCTGCGGGTACGTAATGCGGGCCGCACCCTCGCCTTCAAGGCCGCTTCCTGGCTGGTCGGCGCGGGGTGGACCACGTGGGCCATGGCATCCGGGCCGCTGTCCTGGGCCGCGCTCGGCTCGCTGGCCACCATCGGCGTCGGTATCGGTGCCGGCGCCCGCTCGGTCGCCCTGTATGAGGAGGCCCGCGAGGACGAGGCGATCGCCGCCGAACAGCGGCAGATCGCCACGGAGCTGACCGCGGAGCGCCGGGCGATCGCCGCGGCGTGGGTGGAGCGGATCGGGAGGATCTGCAACGTCACCGTGCGCGTGCTCGCGGTCGAGATGTGGGAGTCCGGCAACGGCTACTCCCTCGACCTCGAACCCTCCGGCGGCGTCACCTACGACCGCCTCGCCCAGCACGGGCCGCAGTTGTCGGCCGATGCGAAGCTGCCGCACGGCTGCACCGCATCCTTCGGCCCCGGCATCGACCAGGGCCGCGCCATCCTGGACGTGACCAGCCGCAACGTCCTCTCCGAAGCCCGCGCCTACCCCGAGGACTACGGCCCGCTCTCCGTCCACACCGGCATCCCCTGGGGTTTCCGGACCAACGGCGACGACGTGCCCGCCTACCTGCGTGAACAGTGCGCCCTGGTCGTCGGGCCGACGGGTTCGGGCAAGACGAACATGCTGCACACCATCCTGGCCGGGTTCGCCCGCGCCGAGGACGTGCTGACGTGGGTGATCGACCTGAACGCCGGATCGGCCGGCTTGCCCTGGGTCCTGCCCGCCCTCAACGGCGAGTTGACCCAGGACAGCGGCAAGCCGGTACGCCCCGGCGTCGACTGGCTCGCCGGCACCTACGAGGAAGCCCTGAAGCTGCTCGATGCGGCGATCGCCATCGGGCTGCACCGCAAGCGCGCCTACCAAAAGCTCATGGCGCAGCACGACACGGATCTGCTGCCGATCAGCGCGCAGATTCCGCAGATCATGCTGGTCATCGATGAGGGCGCGGAAATCCTGGTCTCCACCGACCGGCGGATGAAGGAACTCGCCAAGCGGATCTACGAGTTCATTCGCATGCAGCGCGCCATGGGCGGACGTACCGTCATCACCGCGCTCGGGGCCACCGGCAGCGTGCTGGGCAACCTGCTCATCCGCCGCGAAGCCAAGGTCCGCGTCGCCCTGACCGGCGGCGAGACGGAGGGCATGGACCTCTCCAAGATGTTCCCCGGCCGCCGCGGCCTGCGGGTGGACCAGGCCCCGTTCAAGGGCGCCGGATTCATGGGCACCCCCGAATCACCGGGAGCACTGTTCAAGGCGTGGCGGATCAAGCCCTCCCAGATCCGTGACATCACGGTGGCCACCTCCGAGCGGCACCCGCGCCTGGACGACGTGTCCATTAAGGCGGCCGGCGCCGACTACGCGCGGCGCTGGGATGCGGAGCGCACCGCTTGGATGCGCGACCTCGGACCGCAGAGCAACATCGGCCCCGGACCGGCCGCGGGGGCGAGCGGGGAGGGTGGGTTGAACCTGTCCGCCCACCGCGAGCAGCGGGCCGCAAAGGGGTCGGAGGACGAGTTGCTGCGCCGCTTCCGCGAGGAGATCGACGCCCAGTTCGGCACCGCCCCCGACCCGGACGCACCGCCGGCCGCATCGGGGCTGAACCTGTCCGCGCTGCAAGGCGAGGCCGAGCAGGACAGCCCCGCACAGCGGGCCGCGCTCGCCGCGCTGCTCGCCGCGGGACCGGAGGGAACCGGCGCATCCGCGATCGCACGCGCGCTTGCCGACGAGTGCGGCACGACCCGTCAGACGGTCGTCGGCTGGCTCAAGACGTGGGCCGAGGACGGCACCGCGGTGCGTGTCGGGGAGGGCACCAAAGCCCGCTACGTCCACCGCGACCACACCCCCGAACCGCCCGCGTCCGAGTAGCGCTTGTCGCTTGTCGCACGCTCCATACGAACAAGCCGTCCCGGCTTGTCGTGAGGGGCCGAAAACGGGTTGTGACCTGGGAGGCGACAAGCGACAAGACAAGCGACAAGACAAGCGGGACGACAAGACAAGCGACAAGCCAGACGACAAGCCATCGGCGGGCAGCACCCCCACTCCGGGTGCTGCCCGCCGGCCGTCTTTGGGAGGCCCCACGTGATCCTCACCCTGTCCGCCGTCGCCCTCTTCGGGCTCCTGACCTTCCTGCTCCTGCGCGGCCGCTCCGTCGGCCCGCTCGCCGCACTCGCGGTGTTCCTCTTCGGCTTCTTCACCGCCGACACCGGCGCCGCCGACGCCATCCGCGCCGTGCTCTCCGCGCTCGCCAACGCCGCCGACAACCTCTCCTGACACGACCGCCCGGAGGCCCCGCCCATGACCGAGTACGAGCAGCCAGCCACGGCGTGGTCGCCGCGGATGAGCGACGCCGCCGCCAACGCCGAAGCACGCCGCATCATCGACGACGTCTACCGCCCCGCCCGCCCGGTGCCGCCCGTCCCGACCAGCTTTCGCGACGAGACCCCCGCGCCCGCGATCGGGGACGCCGTTCCGGTCCACCAGGACGACCGTCGGATCGTGCCTGCCTGGGCCGCCGGCGCCGCGGTCGCCTCCATCGGCATCGGCGCCGGCACCACCGGGGTTGGCTGCGGGGTCTGGCTCGTGCTGAAGGGATTCGCCTCCATGTCCGTGACCGGCGTCGTCTGCATGGGCGTGCTCTTCTCCGGAGCGGCGT
The DNA here is from genome assembly GCF_044765445.1 of Streptomyces sp. NPDC102467. Lineage (NCBI taxonomy): Bacteria > Bacillati > Actinomycetota > Actinomycetes > Kitasatosporales > Streptomycetaceae > Streptomyces > Streptomyces sp. NPDC102467. Next base: position 173,265 of record NZ_JBIWKA010000008.1, read on the forward strand.
TCTTCGTGCTGTCCATCGGCGCCGCCTTCTCCCGCGCCAAGCGCTCCGTGTCCAAGCACGTCTACACCGGCCCGGTCACCAAGAACACGCACGTCACCACCCACTCCCGCGGGCTCTCCCGCACGAACAACACCTTCCACGGCTGAGCAGAGGAGCACCCCTATGGACAGCAAGCCCGTGGACCCGGTCCAGCACCCGCAGGATGCCGCCGAGTCGCTGCGCAAGTTCAACCACGCCACCTACGCCACCACCCACAACCCCCGCCCGCTCCCGTATCCGGGCGAGGCCTACCGCGCCATCGCGGCGTACACCGCGCTCGCCTACCGCATGCCCCAGGGCTTCGAGCACATCGGCAACGCCCTGGACACCCTCGCGGAAGCCGGCCACCTCACCGCCGACCACGGCGACGTCGACCACCACGTCAACGCCGCCATCGCCGCCCTGAACGAGGCCGACGAGCTGGCCCGTTCCCTGGCCGCCGTCCTGGAACGCGCGCACAGCGCGACCGGCGTACTCGGCTACAGCGGCCCCCAGTAGCTACGCCAAGGGCGGCCCCCATCGTCTCGCCAAAGCCGCGGGGCCGCCCTTGTCTCCCAGCACGCTGAAACGAACTGGAGGACTTCCAGCATGACCCAACCGACCGACATTCGGCGAGACGGCCACCGGCCCTCTCTGCTGGAACTGTCGCTGTCCCTCGCCCGATCCGGCGTTCCCGTCCTGCCGCTGCGGGCGGGCAAGGTGCCGTTCGGCAACTGCGGCGCCTGCACGGGCACCGCCTGCGGCGGCCGGCCGCACATGAAGCACGCGGGCCCCTGCCACTGCCCCCGCCCGTGCCACGCGTGGGCCGCCGCCACGACCGACCCGGACACCCTCACCTCTGCTGCCTGGGCTGCTGCGTGGCGTGAGGCCGCCACGGTCGCCTACCACCCGGGCGGCGCCGGGGTCACCGTTGTGGACCTGGACAACGCCGACGCGGTCGCCTGGGCCCACCAGGCGCTCCCCGTCACGCGGACCGTGCCGACGACTCGCGGGGAGCACTGGATCTACCGGGGCGCCATGCGGTCGGCCAACGCCGTACGCCCGGGCGTCGACATCAAGTCGTGCATGCAGTACGCCCGGTGGCTCGGATCCGGAACCGGCAGCATGGTCGCCCTGCCGGACGCCGTCCGCGCCCTGGTGGAGCAGGAAGAGACCACCCCCGCCCCGGGGGAGGTGGTCTCTTCTCTCCCCGCGGCGGCCACCTGGAATCCGGCCGTGGCCACCGGATGCCGCCACACCGCGCTGTACGTGCACACGGGCCTCCAGCGCGGTGTGAGAAAGGTCCGCGCCCACGCAGATTCGGGCGCCGGATCACAGGCGTTCGGCGTCGCCCGGTTCCTCGCCAAACAGCACGAGCAGTGCCCCGGGCCCTGTGGTCTGGACGCTCTGGCAGACGCCATCGTGGCCGCCGCCATGGCGGTCGGCGTTCCTGAGCCCTACGCCCGCCGCGCGGTCGCCAACGGCCTCAACACGAGTGCAGGGAGGGCGGCATGACCACACAGCCCCACCCCGCCGGACAACGCCCGCCCGTGGCCAGCGTGGGCGACCCGAAGGGCGTCGCCGAAGGCGTCCTTTCATCGGTTCGCCCTGACCCGCACCCGACCACCCCGCCCCGGCACACCGCGGGTTCCGTCATCGGCTGGCTCCGCATCACCACCCCGCGCGGCGCCGCGCCCACTGCCACCTCCTTCTGCGCGTGCGGACGGGACATCAACGCCACCGGCCGCACCCGTGTGCTCGCCCTCATCAAGGACCACGCCGCCCACCGCGACCTCTGCCCGCTGCACACTCCTCAGGAAGGCAGGGCCGCCGCATGACCACCGACCACACGGGCGCTGATCTGTGGGAAGGGTTCGACCACATCGAACCCGAGCAGATCACCGGACTCACCTGGGACGAACCCGTCCCCCTCAAGGCCCGCCCCGCCCTCCCGGCGTTCCCCGTCGCTGCCCTGCCCACCTGGCTGGGCGACATGGTGCGCGGCGTGGCCGAGGAGACACAGACCCCCGCCGACCTCGCCGGATGCCTCGCCCTCTCGGTCATTGCCACGGCGGCCGGCGGACGGGTCAAGGTGTGCGTGCGCGGCCACTGGCGCGAACCAGTGAACATCTACACCGCCGTTGCCCTGGACCCCGGCAACCGCAAATCCGCCGTGTTCGACCTGATGGTGCGCCCCTTGCTCGCCGCGGAAAAGGCGCTGATCGAAGTGTCCGGCCCCGCGCGAGCAGAGGCCGAGACCACGCAACGGCTGGCCAAGGCTGCCGCGGACAAGGCCGCCGCCAAGGCCGCGAACGCCGAGCCGGACAAGCGCGACCTGCTCACCGCCGACGCGGTTTCCCTCGCGCAGGCGGCTGACGAGTTGAGCGTGCCGGCAGTGCCCCAGCTCGTGGCCGACGACGTGACTCCGGAGAACGTGGGCACGCTCCTCGACCAGCAGGGCGGTCGGATCTCTTGCCTCAGTGCCGAGGGCGAGTTGTTCGACATCATCGCCGGTCGCTACACCGGCAAGCCCAACATGGGCATGTTCCTCAAGGGCCACGCGGGCGACATGATCCGCGTCAACCGGCAGGGCCGCGAAGCCCAGCACATCGACGCCCCCGCTGTCACCATCGGGCTTGCCGTGCAGCCCGAAGTCCTGGACGCGCTCAACCGTATCGACGGAGCCGACGGGCGCGGCCTGTTGGCCCGGTTCCTGTACTCCAAGCCCGATTCTCTGGTTGGCCGCCGCAACCTCACCCCGGATCTGCTGGAGGAGGAGGTGGCCGCCACCTATGCCAAGCGCTTGGGCGGTCTCACCCTTGCTCTGGCCGACTGGACTGATCCGGCACTCCTGCAACTCACGCCGGAAGCCGACGCGGTACTGCTGGCTTTCCAGCGCGTCACGGAATCCCGGCTCGGTCCGGACGGCCCGCTCGCGCCGGTCGTGAAGTGGGCATCCAAGCGGGACGGGGCGGTGGCGCGTATCGCCGGGCTGCTGCATCTGGCCGCTCACCCCGAGGACGGATGGCACAAGCCCATTGAGGCCGCCACCATGGCCGCCGCCACCGAACTCGGTGACTACTTCACCGCCCACGCCCTCGACGTGTTCACCGTCATGGCTGCCGACCCAGCCCACGACGCCGGCCTGACCGTCCTGACCATGCTCGCCAGCAACCAGCCTGAACAGTTCACCAAGCGCGAGCTGTTCCGGATGCTGCGCCGGGCCGACTTCCCCGCCATCGGCGATCTCGACCCCGCGCTGAGCCTGCTCGAAGAACACGGCTGGATCCGCCAACTCCCCCCGCCCCCACGGTCGGGACGCGGCGGCCGACCGCCCTCCCCGCGCTACGAGACCCACCCCCGCATCACCCGCGCGCTCTGACAGAACCCCCAACCCGCTGACACAACTGACAGAACCCCCCACGCGGGACGCTGACCTGCACAAACGACCGTGATCACGGTTTTGACAGAACTGACTTAAAACTCGACAGAACCTCCCACGCCCCTGCCGAGCGTCCGCTGACACAACCCCCGCACAGGAGTTCTGTCAGCAATTAATTCAGTTCTGTCAAAGATTACGAACCCTCCGTATCCGCAGGTCAGCGGCCCCGTGCAGAGGTTCTGTCAGTTCTGTCAGCGGATCGCAGCTTCCGAGTAGGAGATGACCGTGGCACGCCCCCTCAAGCTCTCCGAAGTCCTCGAAGAAGTCGGCATGAGCCGCGCCGCCTTTGACCGCATGCGAGCCCGCGGCAAAGCCCCTCGCATCCGCAAGCTTCCCAATGGCCAGCTCCGCGTCAGACGAGCCGACTTGGACGCCTGGTGGGAGGAGTGCGAGCTGCCCGCCGCCTGATTCCGACACCTTCCCTGGGGCCCGCGCTGAGCGCGGGCCCCTCTTTCTGTTTGGAGAGAGATGCTCACGTACGACGTCGATGTCTGGTCTATTCGCAAGCGCGCTGGCCGACCGAAACCATGGGAACTGCGTTGGCGCGTTGGTGAGCGTCCGCACTCCCGCAGTTTCAAGCTCAAGCCGCAAGCGGATGGCCGACGTGCGGAGCTGATGGCTGCTCTACGCAATCAGCAGCAGTTCGACGAGGAAACGGGGCTCCCCGCTGGCGAGTTGGCGGCTCGGAACTCCCCCTCCTGGTACGAGCACGCGACGACGTACGTGCTCATGAAGTGGCCACAGGCCGCTGCGAAGCATCGGGCGAGCATCGCGGAATCCCTCGCGGTCGTCACTCCCGCGCTCGTCACCACTCGCAGGGGAGCACCCGGTGCGGCGGTACTGCGCGCTGCCCTGTATCAGTGGGCGTTTCGAGCGGTCCGCTCCCCAGACGGGGCCTGGGTGTCGCGGCACACGGTGGAGGAGCCGCCTGCGGAAGTCCGCTCAGCTCTGGAATGGGTCTCTGGCCACTCCATCAAGGTCAAGGCTCTGGAGGATCCCGCGCTGCTCCGCCCTGCGTTGGAGGCTCTGTCGCTCCGCCTGGACGGGAAGAAGGCTGCGGAGAACACGGCCCGGCGCAAGCGCATGGTGCTGAGCAACGTCCTGCGATACACGGTGGAGGAGAAGGGCCTTCTGTCGGCCAACCCCCTTCCTCGCGTGGACTGGACACCGCCCGAGAGCGATGACCAGATCGACTTCCGATACGTTCCGGATCCGGTTCTGGCACGGTCGCTGCTCGGAGCTGTGCGTGATTCCGGGCCCCGAGGCCAGCACCTTCACGCGTTCTTCGGATGCCTGTATTACGCGTCAATGCGTCCGGGCGAGATCGTCGCGCTCAAAGCGTCGGATTGCACCTTGCCGCCCAACACCCCGGAGGCCGTGAAGGAGTGGGGGGAGCTTCTGCTCGGGGAAAGTCGTCCTGAGGTCGGCGGCGGGTGGACAGACGAGGGCACGTCGTACGAGACGCGAGGGCTCAAGCGACGAAAGCGCGGCGCGACGCGGACCGTACCGATCCCTCCCGTGCTGGTGCACCTGCTCCGTGAGCACATCGCGCGCTTCGGCACTGCTGAGGACGGCCGTCTGTTCAGGGCTGCCCGGGGCGGAAGGGTCCCGTCGACCGAGTACTGCGACAGCTGGGAAAAGGCCCGAAAGAAGGTCCTGTCTCCGCGTGAGATCACGTCGGACCTTGCTGCCGTGCCGTACTCCCTACGTCATGCCGGCGTATCCCTGTGGATCAAATCCGGTGTGGACCCGGCAGAAGTCGCCGCCCGTGCCGGCCACAGCATCGCGGTGCTGTACCGCTTCTACGCGAAGATCCTCAAGGGAGGCCAACAGCACTCCAACGACCTGATCTCCCGCGCGCTGGACGAAGGCCCCGCCGCCTGACTCTGGCCCACCAGTGGCCCACAAACACTGGTCAGAGGTGGTGAACAGGCGAGGAAGGGTGAGGAAGGCTTCACGCAGAAGGGGTGCCGCTCCGGAGAGTGGCACCCCTTCTGACCTGCAAGCCTCTGACCTGCGACGCGGTGGGTGTGGGATTTGAACCCACGGTGACTCGCGCCACGACGGTTTTCAAGACCGTTCCCTTAGGCCGCTCGGGCAACCCACCCCGCGCCCCCGGTAGCCGCACGAAGGCGAGCCGGTGGCGCGGGACCAGGGTAGCGGGTCCGGGAACGGAGTCCGTCAGCTGTCGCCCTTGCGCTCCCCGAGGGTCACGTCGGTGGTGCGTTCCTTGCCGTCGCGCGTGAAGGTGAGTTTCACGACGTCGCCCGGCTTGTGCGTCCAGATCTGGCCGATCAGGGTCGGGCCGGAGTCGATCACCGAGTCGTCCAGCTTCGTGATGACGTCGCCGGGCTTCAGACCGGCCTTGTCCGCCGGACCGTTCGCCGTGACCGCGGCCGAGCCGCTCGCGCCCTGCTCGGTGATCTTCGCGCCGCCCGTGCCCTCTTCGAGGGAGACCGAGGCACCGATCACCGGGTAGACCGGCTGGCCGGTCTTGATGAGCTGCTGGGCGACCATCTTGGCCTGGTTGATCGGGATGGCGAAGCCGAGGCCGATCGAACCGGCCTGGCCCGAACCCCCGCCCATGCCGCCGCTGGAGGAGGACTGGATGGCCGAGTTGATGCCGATCACATTGCCGTTCCCGTCGAGGAGCGGCCCTCCGGAGTTGCCCGGGTTGATCGACGCGTCGGTCTGCAGGGCGCTCATGTACGAGGCCTTGCTGCTGCCCGTGCCGTCACTCGAGGCCACCGGGCGGTCCTTCGCCGAGATGATGCCCGTGGTCACCGTGTTGGACAGGCCGAAGGGCGCGCCGATCGCGATGGTCGAGTCACCTACGGCGGCCTTGTCGGAGTTGCCGAGCACGAGGGGCTTGAGGTTGTTCGGCGCGTTCTTCAGCTTGATGACCGCGACGTCGTAGCCCTGCGCGTGGCCGATCACCTCGGCGTCGTACTTCTTGCCGTTCGAGAACGTCGCCGACAGCTTGCCGCCGTCCACGGCCTCCGCCACCACGTGGTTGTTGGTGAGGATGTGGCCTTGCTTGTCGTACACGAAGCCGGTGCCGGTGCCACCCTCGCCGTTGTTGCCCTCGGCCTCGATGGTGACCGTGCTGGGCAGCGCCTTGGCTGCCACGGCCGCCACGGTGCCCGGGTCGCGCTTGAGGTCTGCGGGGTTGGAGGCGGAGACGGTCGTCGAGCCCGTGCCGCCGTCGTCGCCCCGCTCCGCGGCCCAGTAGCCGACGCCACCGCCGACGGCGCCCGCGATCAGGGCGGCCGCGATGACCCCGGCGACCAGCCCGCCGCGGCGGCCGCCCGGCTTGGGCTGCGGCTGCTCGTAGGAGGAGCCCCACGACGCACCGCCGCCACCGCCCGCGTACGACGGAATCGCCGGCGGCGGAGGCGGCCACTCCCCGGCGGGCGCGGGCCCGGCAGGGCCTGTGGCGCCCGCGTCACCGGTGGCCGCTCCGGGTGCCCCGTGGCCGGCGGTCGGCCCGCCCTGGCTCACCGTGTCGTACCCGGCGCCCTCGGGGGCCGACGGCGCCGGCCCGGCCGGTGCCTGGGGGGGAGCAGCGGGAGCGTCCACCGGCACGGGAGGTGCGGACGGGGCCGGGGGGACCGCAGTGCCCTCGTTCTCGGTGCTCACAGCTTTCTCTCCTCGATCCACGGCTGTCGTTGCCGGTCCGGTCCGGGCGCTCGATCGTCTTCGAACACCCATCGGTCTCTACAGCGGCGCTTGACCGACCGCTGTCACTCACCATTCCGGCATGGTCCTGTCACGGTCCAGTTGTGCAGTTGTACGCGGTCAGCTTTTCCCACGGGGCGTCAGGGCACCATAAAGCGTTCCTGTGCGTCTGCTGCCATCCTTTATGCCGGTCGAAACGGACGCATCCGCTAGGCCGAACTTTCTCGCTGTCGGGCCGCGCGGTGGCACCATGACGCGGTGACCCACGCACGACAGCAACGCATCCAGGTCGTCGCCCACCGCGGAGCCTCGGAGGACGCCCCCGAGCACACATTGGCCGCATACAAGAAGGCGATCGAAGACGGCGCCGATGCCCTGGAGTGCGATGTGCGGCTCACGGCGGACGGCCATCTGGTCTGCGTGCACGACCGCCGCGTCAACCGTACGTCGAACGGCCGGGGAGCTGTCTCGGCCCTGGAGCTGGAGGCTCTGGCCACTCTCGACTTCGGCTCCTGGCGCGACCTCGAGGAGGGCCCCGACTGGGCGGTGGGCTCGGCCGACACGTCCGTACTGACCCTGGAGCGCCTCCTCGAACTGGTCGCCGACGCCGGGCGCCGGGTCGAGCTGGCCATCGAGACCAAACACCCGACGCGGTGGGCGGGCCAGGTCGAGGAGCGGCTCCTGCACCTGCTCAAGCGGTTCGGCCTGGACGCCCCGCCTCCGGACGAGCCCTCACAGGTACGGGTCATGAGTTTTTCGGCCCGCTCCTTGTTGCGCGTCCAGGAGGCGTCGCCGACCCTGCCGACCGTCTACCTGATGCAGTTCGTCTCGCCCCGCCACCGGGAAGGGCGCCTGCCCGAGGGCGTGCGCATCGCGGGCCCCGGCATCCGGATCGTGCGCAACCATCCCGCGTACATCGAGAAGCTCACGCGCGCGGGTCACCAGGTTCACGTCTGGACGGTGAACGAGCTCGAGGACGTCGACCTCTGTGTCCGGCTCGGCGTCGACGCGATCATCACGAACCGGCCGGCGGCAGTGCTGCGGCACCTCGGCAAAGGGTGATTTCCGGCCACCTTCACCCCTGACCGTCACGGGGAGTGCTCCGGCGCGTTCGTACCGTATTCGATCGTTACGAGTGCGTCACCGCACGCGTACTGGCCGGTTTCCGGTCCAGTCCATTGGGGCATCCACACCGTGGCGTGGGGCAAAGGAGGTTTCGGGGGTGGCGTTGGTGGTGGCACAGGAGGTGCCTGCGTCGTCGAGCATGGCCGTTCCCCATGGCCCTGCGGGCGTGGGCGAAGCACGGCACCGGATGCGTGATCAGCTGCGTTTCCGCGGGGTGTCGGATTCGGTCGTCGACGATGCGGTTCTGATTCTTTCCGAGTTGCTCAGCAATGCCTGTCGGCACGGCAGACCGCTCGGCGACGACATGGCGGGCGACGGCGACGTACGAGCCGCGTGGTGCGTGGACGACCGGGGTTGTCTCACGGTCGAGGTGACGGACGGCGGCGGCCCGACCCGCCCGGTTCCGGCCACCCCGTCGGTGACCGCACGGGGCGGCCGCGGGCTCAACATCATCACGGCACTGGCCGACGACTGGGGTGTACGCGACGACGCACGCGGCGAGGTCACCGTCTGGGTGGTCGTGCACAAGGATGTGCACGCGGACGCGGCGGCACACCGACGGGAGGACTTCGCGGCGCGTATCGCCTCTCCGCCCGCAAGCGGCCTGGCGGGCCTCGACTTCGCGGACGCCTTCGACGACCTGGGCTGAGCGCCGTCCCGCGCAGGGCACTTGGACCGAATCCCACCCTTGTCAGTACGAGCGGCTAGGCTCGCGCCCGTACGTACCTGAGCCGTATCCGGGAGACATCCAAGATGGCCAAGAAGCGCCCGCAGACCAAGGGCAAGCCGCAAGTCACCAGTGGAGAGATCCCGGTTGTCGGTGCCCGCGAGCCCTGCCCCTGCGGCAGTGGCCGCCGCTACAAGGCCTGCCACGGCCGGGACGCCGCGCACGCGGTGACCGAGCTGGTACAGCGTCCCTTCGAGGGGCTGCCGGGCGAGGGCGACTGGGTCGCGCTGCGCGAGCTGGTGCCCGCGGCGACCGTGCCGCTGCCCCTCAAGGACGAGCTGCCCGAGGGCGTCCCCTCGGTCACCCTCGCGACCGTCCTGCCGATGGCATGGCCCGCGCTGCGCCGCGACGACGGCTCGGTCCTGCTCGGCCTGCAGAACGACACACCGTCGGGCGACATCAGCCGCGACCTGGCCGACACCCTGCAGCGCGCGCTGACCGCCGAGCCGGGCAGCCCGGTGCAGGCGCGCCGCGCGCCCGCCGACGGCCCGCGCCTCCAGGACCTCCTCGACCCGAACGGCACTTTCGAGCCTGTCGTGCACACGGGCTTCGAGTTCTGGGTGCCGGACTCGGAGAACGCGTCGGGTGAGGTCGCCGCTTCTCTGGAGCGGGCCAATGCCGCGGCCATCCCGACCGTGAAGATCGCCGCCGTGGACAGCGCCTACTGGTGCGAGACCCCGGAGAAGAACCACCTGCGCTGGGTCATGCCGCACCCGGAGGAGAAGCTCCTCGACGCGCTCGCGCGCCTGCACGCGGCGGGCGCGTCCTCGCTCGGCGAGGGCACGCGCCTGGTCGGCTCGTTCCGGGCGCACGGCCTGACGGTTCCGGTGTGGGACCTGCCCAGCTCGGTGAAGGCGGAGGATGTCGAGAAGCCGGCCGCCGAGTTCGCCGAGCGACTCGCCGCCGCACTCGCCACGGACGCGCCGCTGACCGCGGACGAGCGCCGCGCGCGCGGTGGCCTCACCAACCGACAGGTGACGCTCAGCTGACGTACGGGGTGCCCGGCCCGACCGACCGGCCTGATCGACCGGACTGACCGACCGGTCAGGCCGTTCGGACCACCGGGAGCCCCCTCGGGCTGCGTGACTCCTGTCACAACTCCCGGTAGTTGCAGGTAAATCCATGTCCGAATAGAAGAGATCGAATTTGTAAACTGCCGATCTCTTGTTACCGTTCAAGTAGCCCGGTTGCTGGTGCATCCCCCGTCGCCAGCAACCGGGCGCTTTCATGCCCGCGCCGCCCGGCGAGCCTCAACGCCCTTGCGACGGCCCCGAGTTGCTCCCCGACCGAAGCAGCAACGGCGCATCGCCGTCGGCCGCGTACTCCGCCACCGCGGCGTACCCCGCGAGTCCGCCCCGGGTCCGTCCACGTGGTGTCTCGCACAGCCCCGGCTCGTCCTCCGCGCCCACCACGCACGTGATCTGCATCGTGCGTCCGCCGGGCGCCATCAGGGTGAGTACTGTGCCCAGCGCCCCGCCCGTCGTGTTCCGGTAGTAGGTACGCGCCCACGTGTCGCGCCCCTGACGGAGCACGCAGGTCTGTGCCTCGATGCCCTCGGGAGAGGCGAGTTGGGGGCCGCAGCGGGCGGTGGTGGCCAGCCCCAGGCCGGTCAGGAGCGAGGGGGATCTGCGATCGGCCGCGGCATCGGACACCCCGTCCGCAGCGCCGTTCTTCGGCTTGACCGCAGCGGCATCCGTCTTGTCGTCGACCTTGTCGGCGGCGCCAGCCGGCTCCGACTCCGCCTTCTCGGCGGCCGGCCGGTCGGACCCGTCGTTCACAGGTCCCGCGGATGCGCCCGCAAGCGGCAACGCGGCGGTGAGTACGACCACGGCGAGAAGTCCGAACAGACGAAGGCGCGAAGGGGGAGCCCCCTGCTCGAGCCCGGTCGAGATCTTGGGGAGTGGGGGCGCGGCAGGCATGCGCCGAAGATATCGGCGCATGCCGGTCGCAGCGGCTCGCCGCGCGCCCGATACCGCTACAACTCGGGCGCGCTCACACCCGTACGAGTGAGAGCGTCCACGACCGCGTCGACCACGGCCTCCACATCCGGTGTCCAGGGCACCGCCGAACCCGGCAGCGGCGCGCGCTCCCAGCGGACCTGTCCCGCGCCCGTGGTGGACGGCGGCAGGGCGAGGTAGCCGCCCTCACCATGGAAGCGCAGCGAACCGGGGACGAAGTCCTGCGCGTACAGGAGCTCGCCGAGTTGCTCCATGGAGTAGGGCGCGACGAGGATCGCCAGCCGCTCCGGGGTGGCGATCACGGGGCCGAGCCGTACGTCCGCGCGGTCGAGTGCGGCGAGTGCGCGGGCGCCCGCGACAGCGGGGAGGCTCACGGCGCAGGGTGCGCGCCCCCCGGATGCCCCGGCCGAGGCACCGGTAGCGAGCACGATCGGGGATCCGGGCCGGTTGGTCCACCACCAGCGGACCATGCGCTCGTCGGTCGTCGCGGCGAGGAGTCCAGGATCGAACGGGTGGGCACCGGGCACCGTGCACTCCGGGTCGGGGCAGGCGCAGCGGACGCCGTCGCGGCGTCCCGCCGCCGCGAGGCCTATGCCCGGCAATACCGGCCACTGCCACGCCGTCGCGAACGTGAGGGCCGCGCCGATCAGGTCAGACTTCCCGCTGTCACGCCTGGACAGGAGCCTGCGTCGCCTTCCGAGGATCTCGCGCATGAGCGCTCGTTCCTTTCCGTTGAACGCCGAGGGCCACATCACACCATGTGTCGAACAGTCACTGTGCGTACGTGCTGAAGCGCCTGGCCCCAGCCTGATCTGCCGGCCTGAGGCAGGGGTAACCCCTATAGTCCGAGCGCCTGCTGTGTCCTTTAAAAGCCTGGCGTGGGGTGGCGGCGCCTGGCGTTTCCCGTCCCGCGTACTTCTCGCCGCCTCCCCCACGGGAGGATGGGGCACGGTCGTCGATAGTTAAGACGCCCGGGTCCGTCACCAGGTTCCGGGTTGATCCCAACTGCCCCTGGTCTTCACCGAGTACGTACCCACCGCGGCCGCTATGACGCTCCGTCGAACAATGCCAGTCGACCGCAATACGCCGTCCCCCCAGTCGCTTTTTGGCCAACTTCAAACGATCGGGATCATGGCGAGCAGACGGAGGAGAACAGAGATCGCATTACCGCAGAAGTCACTTGAGCACCACGGACACCAGGAATCCCAGCAGGACAATGCTGGACATCCCCTCTCCAGTGCGTGTACATGTGGAGACCTTGCTGGCGGCGCAGAATGACATGGGGGTTTGCGATGCTATTGAGCAATACGCGCCGGTCGGAAAGCCGGAAACCATGACAACCCCGCACCCGCCGAAAGTGGCCGGAATCGATTCCCCTCCTGGACAGGTTCCCCCTCCCGCCCACACCGTCGCGCCCGCGCCCGCGGTGTCACAAGTCACTCCCGAACCGGCGGCACCCGGAGCCGTGATCCAGGACAGACTCGCCGGCTGGATCTCCGATCTCACGACACTGCACGAACTCACGGAACGGCTGGCCCGCACGGCAGCACTCGACGAAGCTCTGCACGAACTCCTGCGCGCCGGAGCCGCCCTGGTGGGCGCCCGGCGCGGTCTTGTCGTCCTGGAGCCCGGCGACGGGCTCGGCCCCGACACCACCGTCGGCCTCGGCCTGTCCCGCCCCGACCTGGGACACATCGAAACGGTGCCGCGCGGAGTGACGTCGTACGGGCGCATCCTCGACGGATTCAGCACCGAGGACGAGACCCACGCCGACCTGCTCTCCGAGGACGGGCTCGACCCGCGCCACCGCGAGGTCGCCGCCCGCCTCGGCTACGCGGCGAGCTACACGCTGCCGCTCGCCACCGACGACGCGGGCCGGCTCGGCGCCGCCGTCTGGCTCTACGACGAACCGGCCGAGCCCGTCGAGCGCCAGCGCCACCTCATCGGCCTGTACACGCGCTACGCCACCGAACACCTGGCACGCCTGCTCGAACTGGAGCGCACGCGCGCGTGGTCGCGCACCGTCTCCGACGAACTGCTGCCCGAGCGGCTGCCCCGCGTCGCGGGCGTACAGCTCGCCATGCGGCACCGCACCGGGCCGCGCGGCGGCGGCGACTGGTACGACGCACTGCCGCTGCCCGAGGGAGCACTCGGCCTCGCGGTCGGCTCGGTCACCGGCTCCGGCGCGAGCGCGGTCGCCGCGATGGGCCGGCTGCGCGCCTCGCTGCGCGCGTACGCGGTGATGGAGGGCGAGGACCCCGTCGCGGTTCTGTCCGACCTGGAACTGCTGCTCCGGCTGACCGAGCCCGCCCGCAGCGCGACCGCCCTGTTCGCGTACTGCGAGCCCGCCCAGCGCAAGATCGTCCTCGCGGGCGCAGGCCACAGCCCGCCCCTGGTGATCGGGGAGCGGCGCACGGAGTTCGCGGAGACGACGCTCTCCGCGCCGCTGGGCATGCTCGCCTGCTGGGAGGCGCCGAGCGTGGAGATCTCGCCCGAGCCGGGCGAGACGGTGCTGCTGTACACGGACGGCCTTCTGCACCGCACCGGCGACCCCATGGACCGCGCCTTCGCCCGGCTGCACGCGGCCGCCGCGAGCGTCCCCAAGGCGCTCCGCGACGACCCCGGCGCGATCGCCGACCACGTACTGCGCACGGTGCTCCCGGACGGGCTCGACGCCATCGACAGCGACGAGGACGTCGTCCTTCTTGCCGCGCGCTTCGAGTAGGCGTCTACGTACTGCCTGTATGTGCACTCCCTGTAAGAGGTCATCCGGCCCTGGACCCCCTTCCGTACGCTCGTACGATGGAGGGGGTCCACTGCCATATCAGGCCATACCAAGGTCATTCCACGGACCCGCGTCAAGGAGGAACCGTGTCGGAGGAGCTCACCCCGGACTCCGGTCAATATGCCGCTACCGCGGCAGGGCCGGAGGCCCCTGAGGGCGACGAGCCCATCAAGCAGCGCAAGAACGGCCTCTACCCGGGCGTGTCCGACGAACTCGCCGAGAACATGAAGTCCGGCTGGGCCGACACCGAGCTGCACGACCTGCAGCCGATCGCGCAGGCCGCCGAGACGGCCGCCCGCCGCGCCGCCCTGTCCGCCCGCTTCCCGGGCGAGCGTCTCGTCGTGCCCGCGGGCAACCTCAAGACGCGTTCGAACGACACGGAGTACGCCTTCCGCGCCTCCGTCGAGTACGCGTACCTCACCGGCAACCAAACCGAGGACGGCGTCCTCGTGCTGGAGCCCACGACGGGCGGGCACCGGGCGACGATCTACCTCCTGCCGCGCTCGAACCGGGAGAACGGCGAGTTCTGGCTGGGCGGCGACGGCGAGCTGTGGGTGGGCCGCCGGCACTCCCTGGCCGAGGCCGAGAAGCTCCACGGCATCCCCGCCGCCGACGTGCGCGAGCTCGCCGACAAGCTGCGCGAGGCCACCGGCCCGGTGCGTGTCGTGCGCGGCTACGACGCCGGCATCGAGGATGCGCTGACCGACAAGGTCACCGCCGAGCGCGACGCCGAGCTGAAGACGTTCCTCTCCGATGCACGGGTCGTGAAGGACGCGTTCGAGATCGGCGAGCTGCAGAAGGCCGTCGACTCGACGGTGCGCGGCTTCGAGGACGTCGTGAAGGTCCTCGACAAAGCCGAGGCGACGAGCGAGCGCTACATCGAGGGAACGTTCTTCCTGCGCGCCCGCGTCGAGGGCAACGACATCGGCTACGGCTCCATCTGCGCCGCGGGCCCGCACGCCTGCACCCTGCACTGGGTCCGCAACGACGGCCCGGTCCGCTCCGGCGACCTGCTGCTGCTCGACGCCGGTGTGGAGACGCACACGTACTACACCGCCGACGTGACGCGCACCCTGCCGATCAACGGCACGTACAGCGACATCCAGCGCAAGATCTACGACGCCGTGTACGCGTCGCAGGAGGCCGGCATCGCGGCCGTCAAGCCGGGCGGCAAGTACCGCGACTTCCACGACGCCTCGCAGCGCGTGCTCGCCGAGAAGCTCGTCGAGTGGGGCCTGGTCGAGGGCCCGGTGGAGCGCGTCCTGGAACTGGGTCTGCAGCGCCGCTGGACCCTGCACGGCACCGGCCACATGCTCGGCATGGACGTCCACGACTGCGCGGTCGCGCGAACCGAGGCGTACGTGGACGGCACGCTGGAGCCCGGCATGGTGCTCACCGTCGAGCCGGGCCTGTACTTCCAGGCCGACGACCTGACCGTGCCGGAGGAGTACCGCGGCATCGGCGTCCGCATCGAGGACGACATCCTCGTCACCGAGGACGGCAACCGGAACATGTCGGACGGCCTGCCGCGTCGGGCCGACGAGGTCGAGGCATGGATGGCCCGCCTGAAGGGCTGACCGGCGACATAGTGGAAGAGGGCCGTGGCCTACTGGCACGGCCCTCTTCTGCTGCGCAAAACTCTGCTCCGTAAGACCTGCTCCGTAAGACCTGCTTCGTAAGACCCTGCTCCGGATAAGCGTCTACAAGCGTGTGTACAAGGGAGAGCCGAATGGCGTCCGTTGAGCTGAGCGGCGTACCCGAGACGCTGCTGTGGAACCTCTAGCGCGGCGTGCTGATCACGGCGCAGTGCCTGCTGATGTATCTGCGGCCGCCGGAGGTGCGGGAGTTGATCGCGGGCTGCGCCGAGCGGTTCGGCGGCGGGGCGCTGGTCTTCGACGCGGTGCCGCGCCGGTTCAGCGCGCGCACGATGCGCGGGGAGACGCGCACGAAGCAGGGGTACAGCACGCCGCCGATGCCGTGGGGTCTGGACGCGGGGGAGCTGGACAAGGTGCGTACGGCGCATTCGGCGGTCGGCGACGTACGGGAACTGCCGCTGCCGCGGGGCCGGGGCGCGTACTACGGGGCGCTCGCACCCCTGTTGAAAAAAGTGCCCGCGCTACGGAACATGCGGCCCACCATGACGGCCGTCGCACGTTTTACGTAGGGGCGGCACTTGGGCTACACCGCCATGAGCGGGGCGTCCTTCGTCCACTTGAGCATCTTGTCGAAGCTGACCACGGCGCCACCCCGGCCGGGCCTGTTGTCGACGTGCACATGGTCGGCGAGTTCGTGGATGAGACAGAGGCCGCGGCCGTTCTCGGCGTCGTCGGGAGCCGGGCGCAGAGCCGCACGACTTCTCAGGACGGGGAAACCCGGGCCGGAATCGGCGACCTCAATGCGGCACTTTTCGCCGTCCAAGTAAGCGGTGACCCTGTATGCGCCCGAAGACTCGCTCGTGGACGTGCCGCCGTGCTCGACGGCGTTCGCACACGCCTCGCTGAGAGCGACCGACAGGTCGTAGGAGATGTCCGGGTCGACGCCCGCGGTCTCCATGGTGCCGATGAGCAGGCGTCTGGCGAGCGGCACGCTCGCAGCCTCGCGCCGAAGATGGAGGGACCACCAGATGCTCATGCTCCAGCCTCCTGGCCACGGCTCGACATACCGATACGTATTGCCGCCACCGGCCCTGCGCAATCGCGCACTTGACGTGATTCCGCCCATATGGCCGACGCGGGCAGAGCAGCTGCGCTTGTAAAGGAGATTTGGGACCTTGTGGACCTGCCGTGTGAGACAGGTAAGGCCAGTGGGATGATGACCCCGCCATGTCTGCCCCCCACATGCGCACGGCGCGCAGCGCGGCCGATCTCCGGCTGCTGAGGGCCGCGGTGTTCGCCGCGGTCTGCGTCGTGCTGTCCGCGGCGGGGCACGCCCTCGGTTCGACCGCCACCGTCCCGCTGTGGTCGCTGTCGCTCGGCTTCCTCGCCGTCTTCTGCGTGACCGTCCCGCTGGCCGGCCGCGAGCGGTCACTGCCGGGCATCGCCGCCACGCTGGGGATCGGGCAGATCGGCCTGCACAGCCTCTTCGCCCTCGGGCAGCACGGCTCGATGACCATGGGCACCGGGGAGCTCTCCGTCACGGAGCGGGCCGCTCGGCTGATGTGCGGGGCGGGTGCCTCGGCGCTCAGCCCGGTGCAGGCGCAGCGGATCCTCGACCAGGCGCGCGTCCCGTCGGACGCCGCCGCGGGGATGCACCACGACATGGCGGCCGCGGCCGGCTCCTCGATGCCCCTGCTGCCGTCCCTGCCGATGCTCATCGGACACCTGCTGGCCGCGGCCGGCACCGGGTGGCTGCTGCGCCGCGGCGATCTCGCCCTGGGCCGGATCGTGCGGCTCTCGAAGCTGTCGGCGCAGGAGGTCGCGGAAGGGGCGCTGGTCCGTTCCCTGCGGGCGGCTCTCGCTCTCGTACGCACGCTGAGGGCGGGGCTGCCCGGCGCGCCCGACGCACTCCCGTGCGCGCCCCGCGCCGGGTTCCCCGTCCGGCCCGCCCTGCGGACGGCGGTGCTTCAGCACTTCGTGATCCGGCGCGGGCCGCCCGCCGCGGCCGACGCGTTCCTTCTCGCTGCCTGACACAGCAGCCGAACTTCTCCGCGACTCGTGTGATCACACGGGGTCTCGCTCGGGGTGAGGCGTGCTGTGCGGCACGCGCGCGTACCCGCTTTTTCGCCGCTATGTAGTGCCGTCATGTAAATGCGGCTACGTAGTACGGCGTCGCGTGGACGCGCCCCTCATCTCTTGCTGAATCCCCGCTGAATCCAGCTGAACGTGGAGCTCTCTGCCATGAAGAAGATGTCCCGCGCCGCTCTCGTCGGTGCCGCCGCCGTCTCCTCCGTCGTCCTCGTGTCCGCCCCCGCCTTCGCGCATGTGAGTGTGCAGCCGGAGGGTGCCGCCGCCAAGGGCGGTTACGCCGTGGTCGACTTCAAGGTGCCGAACGAGCGTGACGACGCCGCGACCACCAAGCTCGAGGTCAACTTCCCGACCGAGCACCCGCTCGCCTCGGTGATGCCCGAGCCGATCCCGGGCTGGAAGGCCGAGGTCACCAAGACCAAGCTCGACAAGCCGCTGGAGATGCACGGCGAGAAGATCACCGAGGCCGTCTCCAAGGTCACCTGGACCGCGACCGGCTCCGGCGACAGCAAGGGCGTTCAGCCGGGCTTCTTCCAGAAGTTCCCGCTCTCCATCGGCGCCCTGCCGACCGACGTCGACCAGCTCGTCTTCAAGGCGATCCAGACGTACGACAACAAGGAAGTCGTGCGCTGGATCGAGCCGCAGGAGAAGGGCCAGGAGGAGCCGGAGAACCCGGCGCCCACTCTTGAGCTGACGGCCGCGGCCGACGACGAGCACGGCGCGTCCGGTGCCTCCGCCGACGACGCCGATGGCGCCGACAAGAAGGAGGCCGCCGCGGCTTCCAGCACGTCGTCCGACAGCTCCGACAGCGACACCACCGCCCGCGTCCTCGGCATCGTCGGCATCGTCGTCGGCGGCGCCGGTGTGGCGTTCGGCGTTCTGGCCGGCCGTCGGCGTACCAACAGCTGAGCCACCCGTGGCCGGTGCCGGGGTCGCGGTGGGCGACCCCGGCACCGGCCGGACCCCTCACATCTGGGACATTTTTCTATGCGCAAGACCATGAAGACGAGCAATACGCAGACGAGCACGAAGCGGACGTTCACGGAACAGTCGAGCACGAAGCGGATGAGCGCGACGAGGAACAGGAAGACGCTGCTCGCCGCCGCCGGTCTGGTCACGGCGGCCGCTTTCGTCCTCACCGCCTGCGGCAGCGGCGACGACAGCGGCAAGGCAGTCGCCGACGTGTCCACCGAGGCCGGTACGCAGAAGGCCGCGACAGTCCTCGACCAGCCGTTCAAGAAGCCGGACCTGGTCCTCACCGACACCCACGGCAAGAAGTTCGACCTGCGCGAGCAGACCAAGGACAAGCCGACGCTGATCTACTTCGGCTACACGCACTGCCCGGACGTCTGCCCGCTGACGATGAGCAACATCGCCGTCGCCAAGAAGGCCCTGCCCAAGTCGGAGCAGGACAAGCTCCAGGTCGTGTTCGTCACCACCGACCCCGACCGTGACACCCCGGCTGTCCTCGGCAAGTGGCTGAAGGCCCAGGACCCCGACTTCATCGGGCTGACCGGCGACTTCGCCACCATCCAGGGCAGCGCACGCACCCTCGGCATCTCCATCGAGCCGACGCAGAAGGACAAGAACGGCAAGCTCGTGTCGATGCACGGCACACAGGTCATCGCGTTCTCGCCGAAGACCAACGGCGGCTACATCCTCTACGGCGAGGACGCCACCGTCGACGACTACACCAAGGACCTCCCCAAGATCATCAATGGGGCGAAGCCGTGAGGCGCGGCCCCGCGGCTCTGAGTGCCATAGTCCTGGCCTCCGGGCTCGCGCTCACCGCGTGCGGCTCCTCCGGCGGTTCCGGCGACGCACCGGAAGTGAAGGTGCAGGGCGCCTTCATCCCCGAGCCCGCCTCCGGTGACATGGCCGCCGGGTTCTTCCTCGTCCACAACAGTGGCGCCGCCGACACCCTCTCCTCCGTCAGCAGCGACATCGCCGGACAGGTCACCCTGCACAGCACCGAGGACGGCGTGATGAAGGAACAGAAGTCCTTCGCCGTCCCCGCCGACGGCGAGCTGGACTTCGAACGAGGCGGCAATCACCTCATGTTCGAAAACCTCAAGCGGAAGCCGCGCGAGGGCGACAAGGTGTCGGTGAAACTGCACTTCGCCAAGTCCGGCACCGTCTCTGTCTCCTTCCCGGTGAAGGCCGCCACCTACAACCCGACGTCGCACGCGTCGCACGCTTCTCACTGAAGGGGCTGACCCGTACGTGAAGACCATCGCTCCCCGCTTCAGGCACCTGGTGCTGCTGTTCCTCGCCGTCACCGGCGCACTCCTGGCCGGTGCCGCACCCGCGTCCGCGCATGCCGCGCTGACCGGGAGCGATCCCAAGCAGGGAGCGGTGGTCGAGACGGCGCCACAGCAGGTGTCGTTGACCTTCTCCGAAGACGTCGCCATGTCCAGCGGCTCCGTGCGCGTGCTCGACCCCGCCGGCAAGCGCGTCGACAGCGGCAAGATCGGGCACCCCGGCGGCACGACCTACACGGTGCAGCTCCACTCGGGCCTGCCGGACGGCACGTTCACCGTCGCCTACCAAGTCGTCTCGGCCGACAGCCATCCCGTCTCCGGCGCCTTCACCTTCTCCGTCGGCGCCCCCTCCAAGACCTCCGCGGTGCTGACCGACCAGAACGCCGGCGGAGGCGTCGTCGGCGGCCTCTACGGCGTCGCGCGCTACATCTCGTACGCGGGCTTCACCCTGCTCGTGGGCGGCGCCGCGTTCGTCCTCGGCTGCTGGCCGCGCGGAGCCGGGATCAAGCCGGTGCAGCGGGTCGTCGTCGGCGGCTGGACCGCGCTCACCGCGGCCACCCTCGCCCTCCTCCTGATGCGCGGCTCGTACGTCGGGTCGGGCAAGGTCGGCGACATCTTCGACATGTCGCTGCTCGGCCAGGTGTTGCAGACGAAGACCGGCGCGGCACTTACGTCCCGTCTTCTGCTGCTCGCCGCGGCCGCCCTCTTCATTGCGGTGCTTTTCGGCGCCTACGTAAAGAGGGCCGAAGACGGCGACAAGAAGGAGGTCAAAGACCTCACCTTCGGGCTCGCCATCGGCGGAGCCGTCGTCGCGGCCGGACTCGGCGCGACCTGGGCCATGGCCGAACACGCCTCGACCGGCATCCAGGCCGGACTCGCCATGCCCGTCGACGTACTGCACCTGCTGGCCGTGGCCGCGTGGCTCGGGGGCCTTACGACTCTGCTCGTCGCGCTGTACCGGGCGCCTTCCATCGAGGGTTCGGCGGTGCGCCGCTTCTCCCGGGTGGCGTTCTGCAGCGTCGTGACACTCGCCGCGACCGGGCTCTACCAGTCGTGGCGCCAGGTCGGCTCCTGGTCCGCACTGACCGGGACGCGTTACGGGCAACTGCTGCTGCTCAAGGTCGGGCTCGTCGCCGTGCTCGTCGGCGTGGCCTGGATCTCCCGCAGGTGGACGGGCCGGCTCTCCGAGCGGCTGTCCCCCGAGGCAGCCGCGGCCGTAGTGGAACAGCGCACGTCTGAGAAGAAAAACACGTCTGAGAAGAAAAAGAAGAAGCCGGTCACGGTCGGCGGCAGCGGCAGCGGCAGCGGCAGCGGCAGCGGCAGCGGCAAGAACGATGGCGCCAAGACGAACGACGTGAAGGCGAACGGCCCTGCGAGGGACGACTCCAAGGAGGGCGACTCCAAGAAAAGCGCCCCTATGGAGGGCGACTCCAAGGGCGACGACGCCAAGGCCGGTGACCGGAAGGCGGACGACCCCGCGCGCTCCGCCCAACTCGCCCGCCAGCGCGCCGCGATCGCCACCGCCCGCGAGAAGCGCGTCCGCGACGCCGACCCGCACCGCTTCGGCCTACGCCGCTCCGTGCTCGCAGAGGCCGGCATCGCGGTCGTCCTGCTCGCAGTCACCACGGTGCTGACGACCACCGAACCGGGCCGCACGGAGGAAGAGGCCAAGTCCGCCACCTCCGCCGCGCAGACCCAGTCGGGGCCGCTGTCGCTGAAACTGCCGTTCGACACCGGGGGCACGGACGGCAAGGGCACGGTCCTGCTCGACCTGGACCCCGGCCGCACCGGCGCCAACGAAATGCACATCTACGTAGAACGGCCGAGCGGCAAGGCCTTCGACGTCCCCGAGGTGAAGATTGCCTTCACCCTGGAGTCGAAGAAGATCGGTCCGCTGTCCGTCGCACCCGACCACATCGCCACGGGACACTGGACCGCGAGCGGCTTCCAGATCCCCGGAGCGGGCGACTGGAAGATCGCGGTGACCGTGCGCACCTCCGACATCGACCAAGTGACGGTCACCAAGAACGCGAAGATCGGCTGAACCACCATGGCTGACACCGAAAGCCGTACGGCACCCCCGGAGGCCGTCCCTACTGGCATCTCCCGGCGCCGTCTGATCGGGACGGCGGGCGCCACCGGCGTCGCCCTGGGCGCCGTCGGCGCGGGCACGGGATACGCCGTGGCCTCCTCGAACTCGCCCGAACAAGCAGCCGCGTTGACGTCACTCGGCGCGGACGAGGTGATGTTTCACGGGAAACATCAGCCCGGCATCACCACCCCGATGCAGGCCCGCGGCCATCTCGTCGCCTTCGACCTGACGGCGGGAGCGGGCCGCAAAGAGGCCACCGCTCTGCTGCGCCGCTGGTCGGCGACGGCCGAGCGGCTGATGGCGGGTGAAGCGTCGGCGACCGACGACACCGACGTCGCCCGGGACGCCGGCCCGTCCTCCCTCACGGTCACCTTCGGCTTCGGGCACAGCTTCTTCTCGCGCACGGGCCTGGAGAAGCAGCGCCCGACCGCGCTGGACCCGCTGCCCGACTTCTTCTCCGACCACCTCGACAAGGCGCGCAGCAACGGCGACCTGTGGGTTCAGATCGGCGCCAACGACTCCCTCGTCGCCTTCCACGCCCTGCGCGCGCTGCAGAAGGACGCGGGCGCGGCGGCGAAGGTGCGCTGGCAGATGAACGGCTTCAACCGTTCGCCCGGCGCCACCACTCAGCCCCTGACGGCCCGCAACCTGATGGGCCAGATCGACGGCACCAACAACCCCAAGCCCGCCGAGTCCGACTTCGACAAACGGATCTACGTGCCCGATTCGGGCTCCCCGGCCTGGATGGCGAACGGCTCGTACGTCGTCGTACGCCGGATCCGGATGCTCCTCGACGACTGGGAGAAGCAGCCGGCGACAGCGCAGGAGGCCGTCATAGGGCGCAAGAAGTCGACCGGGGCCCCGCTGAGCGGCGGCACCGAGACGACCGAGCCGGACCTGGAGAAGACGGACGCGAACGGCGACCTCGTCGTCCCGATCAACGCGCACGCGCGCATCAGCCGCCCCGACCAGAACGGCGGCGCCGCGATGCTGCGCCGGCCGTTCTCCTTCCACGACGGGTTCGACACGGACGGCACCCCCGACGCCGGCCTGCTGTTCGTGTGCTGGCAGGCGGACCCGCTGCGCGGCTTCGTGCCCGTGCAGCGCAAGCTCGACCGCGGCGACGCCCTGTCGCGGTTCATCCGGCACGAGGCGAGCGGACTGTTCGCGGTGCCGGGCGGTGCGCGGCAGGGCGGCTATGTGGGGCAGGAGCTGCTTGAGGGGTGAGCGGGCGAGCCGGGCTGGGGTAGGGGCGAGTGGGCCGGGCTGGGGGCAAGCCGGGCTGGGCCAGGGGCGAGCGGCCCCTGGCGTTGCTGTCGCTGAACGGGGTGGCCCGGGGCGCATCCGTGAGCCGCGCCGCACAGGGCCCATTAGGGTGACCCCATGCCAGCCAGCTACGCGTATCTCGGCCCCGAGGGCACCTTCACCGAAGTCGCCCTGCGCACGCTCCCGGAGGCGGCCACCCGGGAACTCGTTCCGATGGTGTCCGTGCCCGCGGCGCTCGACGCCGTCCGCAACGGCGAGGCCGAGGCCGCGTTCGTGCCGATCGAGAACTCCGTCGAGGGCGGCATCACCACGACCCTCGACGAGCTGGTCGCGGGCCAGCCGCTGATGATCTACCGCGAAGTGCTGCTCAGCATCACCTTCGCGCTGCTGGTCCGCCCCGGCACGAAGCTCGACGAGATCAAGACGGTCACCGCGCACCCGGCCGCCCAGCCGCAGGTCCGCAACTGGATGAAGGACCATCTGCCGGATGTGATCTGGGAGTCCTCGGCGTCGAACGCGGACGGGGCGCGTCTCGTCCAGGAAGGCCGCTACGACGCCGCCTTCGCCGGGGAATTCGCGGCCGCGCGCTACGGGCTCGAACCGCTGGTCACCGAGATCCACGACCGCGAGAACGCGCAGACCCGGTTCGTCCTGGTGGGCAAGCCCGCCCGCCCCGCCGCGCCGACCGGCGCGGACAAGACCTCGGTGGTCATCTGGCAGCGCGAGGACCACCCCGGAGCCCTCATGGAGCTGCTCCAACAGTTCGCGATCCGCGGCGTCAACCTGATGCTGCTGCAGTCCCGGCCCACGGGTAAGGGCATCGGCGACTACTGCTTCGCGATCGACGCGGAGGGCCACGTCTCGGACCGCAGGGTGGCGGAGGCGCTGATGGGCCTCAAGCGGGCGTGCCCGCGGGTGCGCTATCTCGGCTCGTACCCGAGAGCCGGCGTCGCCGTCGAGGACGTACGGCCGCCGAGGACCGGGACGTCGGACGACGAGTTCGTGACGGCGTCCGACTGGCTGGCGCGCTGCCAGGACGGCAGGTTCTAGTCGCCTTCACCCCGTCTTCCCCTGTCTTCCGCCTGCCTGCCGCCCGCCTTCGGCCTGCCCTCAGCCTGCCTTCGGGCCGTATTCGGCTGCCTTCAGCCCGCCACCCGCTCACCGCGGCTGCCCTTGCCGGATCCGGGCTCTCCCCTGCCGTGAGTTCTCTACTGCAGAGTTCTCCACTGCCCGGTCCGGCTTCCCGTCGTCGTCACACCCGGTCCGACCAGCGGATTTTCTCTGTCCACAAGAGTTATCCACAGGCCTTCTTCTCGACCTGGGGACAAGTCGACAGGAAGGCACCACATGGTCGACAAATCGCCCTACAGTACCCAACTCAGTCCACAGACCCGCAGGTCACCCGTCGTCCATGCTTTTCCGTTGATCAACCCTTTGGAGTGAAGTATTTCCACCCGAAAGTGAGCATGGAGCGGGTTTGGCTCGGGAATCCTTCGCGATACATG
The DNA here is from genome assembly GCF_044765445.1 of Streptomyces sp. NPDC102467. Classification (NCBI taxonomy): domain Bacteria; kingdom Bacillati; phylum Actinomycetota; class Actinomycetes; order Kitasatosporales; family Streptomycetaceae; genus Streptomyces; species Streptomyces sp. NPDC102467. Next base: position 197,805 of record NZ_JBIWKA010000008.1, read on the forward strand.
CGGCTTTCGGAACGATCCCTTCCGGCGTCCACAGATCTTTCTCACAGCCTGTGGATAACTGACTGTAGGGGATCACTCCTGTGGACAACGGGGCTCCAAGTCCCGCCTCCCGCAAGGGAATCGAGTCAAAGCTTCGTATCGCGCCTGGCTCTTTCGGGGAAAAGGGGCGTTCTTATTGACGTACGCCCAGAGGGCCTTGAGTCGATCTTTTCCGGCCGCGTTCAGCCTTTAACTCACATTCCGGCAAATAGGGCATAAACGTACGCAACGGATATCGGGTCGAGAGCCGGAACCCCGCACCGGTAGCCTGGGGGGGTGATTGACCTTCGCCTGCTCCGTGAGGACCCCGACCGTGTTCGCGCCTCCCAGCGCGCCCGTGGAGAGGACGTCGCGCTCGTCGACTCCGTCCTGTCCGCCGATGAGCGGCGCAGGTCGTCCGGGCTCCGCTTCGACGAACTCCGCTCCGAGCAGAAGACGCTCGGCAAGCTGATCCCCAAGGCCTCCCCCGAGGAGCGCCAGGAGCTGCTGAAGAAGACGGGCGAGCTCTCCGCCGCCGTGAAGGCCGCCGAGGCCGAGCAGCGCGAGGCGGAGGAAGAGACCCAGCGTCTCGCCCTCCAGCTGGGGAACGTCGTGCACCCCGACGTCCCGAGCGGCGGCGAGGAGGACTTCGTCGTCCTGGAGACGCACGGCACGATCCGCGACTTCGGCGCCGAGGGCTTCGCGCCCAAGGACCACCTGGAGCTCGGCGAGGCGCTCGGCGCCATCGACGTCGAGCGCGGTGCGAAGGTCTCCGGCTCGCGCTTCTACTACCTGACGGGCGTCGGCGCGCTCCTGGAGCTCGCGCTCGTGAACGCCGCGATCGCCCAGGCCACCGAGGCCGGCTTCATTCCGATGCTGACCCCCGCGCTGGTGCGTCCGCGCGCCATGGAGGGCACGGGCTTCCTCGGCCAGGCCGCGGAGAACGTCTACCACCTGGAGAAGGACGACTACTACCTGGTCGGCACCTCCGAGGTGGCCCTCGCCGGGTACCACATGGACGAGATCCTCGACGCGGGCCAGCTGCCGCTGCGCTACGCCGGCTTCTCGCCGTGCTTCCGCCGCGAGGCCGGCACGTACGGCAAGGACACCCGCGGCATCTTCCGCGTGCACCAGTTCGACAAGGTCGAGATGTTCTCGTACGTCGACCCGGCGGACGCGGAGAACGAGCACCAGCGTCTGCTCGAGTGGGAGAAGCAGTGGCTGACCGGCCTCGAGCTGCCCTTCCAGGTGATCGACGTGGCGACGGGTGACCTCGGTTCCTCGGCGTCGCGCAAGTTCGACTGCGAGGCGTGGATCCCGACGCAGGGCAAGTACCGCGAGCTGACGTCGGCGTCGAACTGCGACGGCTTCCAGGCGCGCCGCCTGTCGATCCGGATGCGCGACGGTAAGAAGGTCCAACCGCTCGCCACCCTGAACGGCACGCTGTGCGCGGTGCCCCGCACGATCGTCGCCCTCCTGGAGAACCACCAGCAGGCCGACGGCTCCGTGCACGTGCCCGAGATGCTGCGGCCGTACCTCGGGGGACGCACCACTCTTGACCCCAAGTAACCGCAGCCTGGAGCCGATCAACAAGTGAGCCACCCCGCTCCCCTCGCCCCCGCCTTCCCGTACAAGCTCGTCGCGACCGATCTCGACGGAACGCTGCTGCGCTCCGACGACACGGTCTCCGAGCGGACGCGTGAGGCGCTCACCGCGGTCACCGCGGCGGGCGCCGCGCACATCGTCGTGACCGGCAGGGCCGTGCCCTGGACCCGCCACATCCTCGACGACCTCGGCTACGACGGTCTCGCGGTGTGCGGCCAGGGCGCGCAGGTCTACCACGCGGGGGAGCACCGCCTCCTCACGTCGGTGACGCTCGACCGGCAGCTCGCCGGGCTCGCGCTCTCCAAGATCGAGGCGGAGGTCGGCCCGCTGGCGCTGGCCGCGAGCCGGGACGGGCTCGACGGTGACGTCATCGTCGGTCCCGGCTACCGGGAGGGGGACGGGTATCTGCCGTCGACCCCCTTCACGGACGTCGCGGAGCTGTGGGCTGCGCCCCTCAACAAGGTGTACGTCCAGCATCCCGGCCTGAGCGACGACCAGTTGGTGGAGGTCGCGCGCGCGGTGGCCGGCGATCTGGTGGGCGTCACGATGGCGGGCGAGGGCATCGTGGAGTTGCTCCCGCTGGGTCTGTCCAAGGCCACGGGTCTCTCCCTCGCGGCTCGCCGCCTGGGCGTGAAGGCGGCCGACACGATCGCCTTCGGCGACATGCCCAACGACATCCCGATGTTCGGCTGGGCGGCCCACGGCGTGGCGATGGCCAATGCCCACGTGGAGCTGAAGGCCGTGGCGAACGAGGTGACGGCGTCGAACGAGGACGACGGCATCGCGGTCGTCCTTGAGCGCCTGCTGGGCTGAGCGCCCAGAGGCGCTTGTCCGACGCGTCTGCGGTGTGTGTGGCGGAGGATGCGCGGATCGAACGCGCGCGGGGTTTCCGGCCCCGACGACGACTCGCTTCTGCAGGAACACAGTGCAAGCCGCTGCCTTACCACTCGGCCAATCCTCCGGGTGGGCGGCCCGCATGCCGCTGAGGACACGCGCTCGAAGCGGCCGCCCCGGGCAGCACCCCTGGGCGGGGCTCGACGGAGTGCAGTGACTACTCCGGAGCCTGCCTCGGGCTGCCCTGTGGGGAGCTCGACGGACTACTGACGGTCATCGTCGCGCTCCTCTCCCGGTGGACGGGCGCCGGCAGTGGACCGGCGCGGTGATACGACAACTACTGTGCCGCGCCGCCGATTTCACCGCCACCGAATTAATCCTGAGTGATCACCGGCGGCGCCACTTAAGGCGTCGCGCCTTGCTGAAGAACCACCCGGCGGGTGGCTCCCCCGACCGCCAGGGCTGCGGGTCGGGGCTCCCGTCGCGCCGCCACCGCGCGGTGAGCATGCGCGCTCGCGCCGACGGCTCGGCGGTATCGGCGGACCGTATGAAGTCGGCGTCCAGGACCACGTCGTCCCAGGTGTCGCCCTGATCGGGCCTGCCCCCCTCGCTGATCGGCTCGGCTGCCATCGTGCGTCCTCCTCGGGTGGCCTGTCGGACAGCGCACCCTCCCACCAGTGTCCGGATGGGAGGGTGAAGGCGGCATGAAGAACGGCGCGGAGCCCCTGCTCCCGGCCCCTACTCCTCCCCTGCCAGTTTCAGGGACCGCAGCCGCTGCCCCGCGTACCAGGTCGCCAGCACGGTCACGGCCACCAACAGCACGGTCGCGAGCGGCAGCCCCACGTCCGAGGTGATGAGGTCGCCGCCGGACACCTTGTGGGCGACCGCGAGGGACCACTGCTGCACGCTGAGGGTGCGGGCCCCGGCGACCAGGGAGCCGAAGAGTGCCTCCCATACGAGGGCGTAGACCAGGCCGAAGACGACCGCGTGCCGGGTCACCGTGCCGAGCAGCAGGAAGATCGCGGCGTACGCGATGGAGGCCACCAGGGCGGCGATCGTGTAGGCGACGGCGATCTGCTGCCCGTTCCCGTTGAGGATCAGGCCGGCGATCAGTGTCGGGACGGCCGAGAACACCATGGTCACGGCGATCGCCACGATGAGCTTCGTGAAGATGATCGTGGGGCGCTTGACCGGCTTGGACAGGAGATAGACCACGGACCCGTCGTCGATCTCGGGGCCGATGGCGCCCGTGCCCGCGATGACGCCGATGAGCGGCACCATCGTGGCGAGCGCGAAGCCGCCCAGGACGTCGGACGCGGTCTGGTCATCGGCTCCTGTGAGGCCACGCACCAGCGCGGAGATCACGACGAGCAGTACGGGCAGTGCGAACAGGATGAGGGCCCGGCGACGGCCGAGCAGGGCCCGGTAGGTGAGCCGGGCGACAGTGGGGTCGTACATCAGGGCCTCCTACGCCGCGACGAGATACGAGAAGACGGACTCGAGCGATTCGTCGGACGGCGAGACCGTGAGCAGGCGGATGCCGTGCGCCCGCGCGACCGTCGGCAGCAGCGTCGTGAACCGTCCGAAGTCGACGGCCTGGATGCGCAGCGCGCCTTCCTTCAGGTCGACTTCGATGCCCGCTGTCGAGGGGTCCGCGATCAGCGCCGCGGCCAGGGCCCGGTCGTCGCTGGAGCGGATCAGGTAGCGGTGCGGGCGGTCGGTCATCAGGCGGCGGATCTTGCGGAAGTCGCCGCTGGCAGCGTGCCGCCCGGCGACGATCACCTCGATGTGCGAGGCGAGTTGCTCAACCTCTTCAAGGATGTGCGAGGAGAAGAGCACGGTGCGCCCCTCGCCTCCCATGCGCCGCAAGAGGTCCATGAGCTGCATGCGCTGGCGCGGGTCCATGCCGTTGAACGGCTCATCCAGGAGCAGCACGGACGGCTCGTGGACGAGCGCGGACGCCATCTTCACGCGCTGCCGCATGCCCTTGGAGTACGTCGAGATCTTGCGGTCCTGCGCGTACTCCATCTCGACCGTGGCGAGCGCCTTCTGGGCCTCCTTCTTGCCGAGGCCCTGCAACTCGGCGTTGGCGACGACGAATTCCTGTCCCGTGAGGAAGTCGTACATCGCCTCGCGCTCGGGGACGATGCCGATGTGGCGGTAGATCTGTTCGTTGCGCCAGATCGGCTGCCCGTCGAGCGTCACCGAACCGTTCGAGGGGGCCAGGAAGCCGCCCATCATGTTGATGAGCGTGGACTTACCCGCCCCGTTCGGACCGAGCAGGCCGGTCACGCCGGGGCCGATGTTCATCGTGACGTCGTTGACCGCCACGACGTTGCCGAACCAGCGCGAGACGTGGTCGATGTTGATCGTGGTCACAGTCCGACCTTCCGGTAGCGGCGCATCAGCAGCCCGTAGGAGCCGGCGATGAGCCCGAGGACGACGAGCAGGTAGACCACGCCCTGGCCGGCGGAGGGGCCGTCCGTGCCGGGGAAGGCGGACGTGGCACCCAGGAAGGCGGTCTGTACGCCGTCGATGAGCGTGATCGGCGAGAACAGGCCGAGCCAGGACACCGCGCTCCCGTTGTCCTGCGTGTAGGCGATCGCCTGGACCGTGGAGACGGCACCGTAGGAGATGGTCAGGACGGCGATGACAGCGGCGATACCGAAGCCGCGGCGCGGGGTGACGGCGGAGACGACGAGTCCGATCCCGGCGAAGAGCAGCGACAGCAGCACCACGGAAACCAGTCCTTGGGCGAATCCCTTGGTCTGCTCGGTGAAGTCCAGCTTGGCGAGCAGAGAGCCTACGTAGAGGACGAGCAGCGGGGCTGCCGTGAGGATGAACAGGGCCGACGCCATAGCGGCGTATTTCGCGGCTACGTAGTCGACGCGCTCGATGGGGCGCGAGAAGTACAGCGGCACCGTCTTGAAGCGAAGATCACGGGAGACGGCCTGGGGCGCCTGCGACGCCACATAGAGGCCGATCACCGCCTGGAGGACGATCGCGTAGCGCGTGTAGTCGAGGGGCAGGTCCTTCGCCTTGGTGGCGACGGCGACCGCGACCATGATCAGCGCGGGGACGCACATCACTACGAAGAGCAGCATCGGCAGCACTTTGGATTTGGCCGAGCGGCCGAGCCCGTACGCGCCGCGCAGGCTCTGCGAGAACAGCGAGCGCCGCGCGTACGCGCGGCCCAGGCGCGGTCCGTCGTAGTGGCGGTAGCCGATGTTGTGGATCTGGGTGGACGCACGGTCCGTGGCCATGGGCTCAGTGGTCATCGCGCGAGCCTCCCGTCTGCTGTGGGGCGGCGGTGGCCGCCCAGGCGGCCGTGCGCTCGGAGATCTGCTCCTGCTGCGACTCGTCCTGCTGGTCGGTGGGGCGGAAGACCTCCGCGATGTGGTGCCTGCGCTGCTCCATCCGGACCAGGCCGAGGCCGAGGTCCGCGACGACGTCGCGGACGATGTCGTACGTCTCCTCGCCCTGTGCGGTGAGCAGCACCGTGTGGCCCGCGCCGGGCAGCTCGCCGCCGGTGGTCGTCTCGATGCCGCGCCGGCTGAACGCCTCGCGCAGCGCGCTGGTCCCGTCGGGGTGTTCGTCGCTGTCGGTGACCTCGATCGCGAGGATCGCCGTGCTCTGGGTGAAGTCGGTGGTGGAACTGGAGCGCAGCAGCTTGCCGCCGTCGATGACGACGACGTGGTCGCAGGTGCGCTCGAGCTCGCCGAGCAGGTGCGACGTGACCAGGACGGAGATGCCGAAGTCCGTGTGGACGCGGCGGATGAGGTCGAGCATGTCGTCGCGGCCGACCGGGTCGAGGCCGTTCGTCGGTTCGTCCAGGAACACCAACTGCGGGTCGTGGACCAGGGCTTGGGCCAGCTTCACGCGCTGCTTCATGCCCGTCGAGTAGCCGCCGATGGGGCGGTAACGCTCTTCGTAGAGGCCGACGTGGCGCAGCGTGTCGGCGGTGCGCTCGCGGGCGGCGGTGGGCGGCAGCCCCGACATGCGCGCCATATGGACGACGAACTCGGTGGCCGAGACGTCGGGCGGCAGACAGTCGTGCTCGGGCATGTACCCCACCCGCTCGCGGATCTCACCGCCCTTGGTCGCGACGTCGAGGCCGAGCACTTCGGCCCGGCCCTCCGTGGCGGGGGAAAGACCCAGCAGGATCTTGATCATGGTGGACTTGCCGGCTCCATTGGCTCCGACGAGTCCGGTCACCCCGGGCCCGATATCCATGGTCAGCCGGTCAAGCGCGGTCACCCGGGGGAACCGCTTGCTCAGGCTTTCGGTCGCGATCACAGTCACGGTTCGACCGTAGTGGCGCAAGCCACACCGATTCGTCAGACCAGAGGCTCGACCTCATATGAGACCTGAGTATTACGGGACCCTAGGGGTCCACCCTGAGTAGCTCCTCGCGCCCGGAACCCTCACTCGTCCCGGTGCCGACTCTGTGCACATCACGGACGTTTTCCACAGTCTGCGGCAGGCCCCTTGACGCCGCCGTCAGGCATTGTCACATTCATCAGTGTCAAGTTACGAGCGCGTACGGCGACGACCCGGTCACGGGCGGCCGTGACCGGGACGGACGGTGGCATGACCACAGCAGTGGTACGGGAACTCTCCGCGGAGCTGCGCGGGTTCAGAGAGGTCCAGACGCTCGCGTACGAGTGCGCGGAAGCGGTGGCGGCGCAGCTGAAGCCCGGCGTGACCGAGCGAGAAGCGGCGCGGATGCAGCGGGAGTGGCTGCGCGAGCGCGGCGTGCGGGACTGGTTCCATCTGCCGTTCGCCTGGTTCGGGGACCGCACGGCGTTCGCGAACTTTCGGATACCGCTGCAGTTCTTCCCCACGAACCGCGAGCTCGAGGCGGGGATGCCGTTCATCCTCGACATGGCCCCCGTCCACAAGGGCTTCACGGCGGACATCGGGTACTCCGGCTGCCTCGGCCTCAACCCCCTCCACGACAAGCTGCTTTCGGACCTGGCGGCACACCGCGAGCTCCTCCTGCGCAAGGTGCGCGAGCGCCGCTCGCTGCGGGAGATCTACGAGGACATCGACCGGCTGATGGTCCGCCAGGGCTATGCGAACCGGCATCGCGCGTACCCCTTCGGCGTCATCGCGCACAAGGTCGACCGGGTCAAGGAGCGGCGGCTCAATCCCACCCTGTTCGGCTTCGGTACACAGTCGCTGAAGGGCCTCGCGAGCGACGCGCTGCACGGGCACCGGGACGGCTGGTCGCCGCTGTGGTCCCCCTACCGGTTCTCCGACCACCCCCCACAGCCCGGCCTGTGGGCGGTGGAGCCACACCTCGGATTCCGCGGTACGGGCGCCAAGTTCGAGGAGATCCTCGTCGTCACCGACTCCAAGGATCCCGAAGAGAGCGCGTTCTGGCTGGACGACGATCTGCCGCACGTGCGGCGCTGGGCGGAAGGCATCTGATGACGGACCTCACGAAGATCCACGGCGCGCACGAGCGCTGGGTGCGCACAGGCGGAATCGAGCTGTGCGTCGTCGAACTGGGCGACACGGCGCGGCCGACCGTCGTCCTCGTACACGGCTACCCGGACTCCAAGGAGGTCTGGTCGGACGTCGCCACGCGCCTCGCGGACCGCTTCCACGTCGTGCTCTACGACGTCCGCGGGCACGGCCGTTCCACGCCACCGACCCCGCTGCGCGGCGGCTTCACCCTGGAGAAACTGACCGACGACTTCGTGGCGGTCATCGACGCCGTGAGCCCCGACAGGCCCGTCCACCTGGTGGGCCACGACTGGGGTTCGGTGCAGTCGTGGGAATTCACCACGGTCAAGCGCACCGAGGGCCGCATCGCGTCCTTCACCTCGATGTCCGGCCCCTCGCTCGACCACTTCGGGCACTGGATCAAGCACCGTATGAAGCGGCCCACGCCCCGCAAGGTGGGGCAGTTGCTCGGGCAGGGCGCCAAATCCTGGTACGTCTACATGCTGCACACACCGGTCCTTCCGGAGCTGGCCTGGCGCGGGCCGCTCGGCAAGCGCTGGCCCAAGATCCTGGAGCGCGTGGAGAAGGTCCCTGCGGGCGACTACCCGACCGCGTCGCTCCCCTCCGACGCGGCGCACGGAGCATGGCTGTACCGGGACAACGTGCGGGCGAGGCTGCGCCGGCCGCGCGACGACGCGTACGCGCACGCGCCCGTGCAGCTCATCACCCCCCTCGGGGACGCCTTCCTCTCCCCCCGGCTCTACGACGAGCTCGAACGGTGGGCGCCCCAGTCGACCCGCCGGACGCTGCCCGCCAAGCACTGGGTTCCACGCACCCGGCCCGACCAGCTCACCGCCTGGATCAGTGAGTTCGTCACGGCGCACGAGGAGCAGCAGGCGGGCGTGCCCGCTCCCCGCACGACGGCCGACGGCAAGTACGCGGACCGGTTCGGCGGCCAGCTCGTCCTGGTCACCGGCGCGGGCAGCGGCATCGGGCGGGCCACCACGTTCGCGTTCGCCGAGGCCGGCGCGCGCGTGATCGCCGTCGACAGGGACGCCGAGAGCGCGGCCCGCACCGCCGAGATGGCCCAGCTCATCGGGGCGCCCCAGGCGTGGGCGGAGACTGTCGACGTCACCGACGCGCAGGCCATGGAGAAGCTCGCGGAGAAGGTCGCCGCCGAGTACGGCATCGTCGACGTACTGGTGAACAACGCGGGGATAGGCCTGTCGGGGTCGTTCTTCGACACCACTCCGGAGGACTGGAAGAAGGTCCTCGACGTGAACCTGTGGGGCGTCATCCACGGCTGCCGCCTCTTCGGCAAGCAGATGGCCGAGCGCGGACAAGGCGGCCACATCGTCAACACCGCTTCCGCGGCCGCGTACCAACCCTCGAAGGTGCTCCCCGCCTACTCCACCTCCAAGGCCGCGGTTCTCATGCTGAGCGAGTGCCTGCGCGCCGAGCTGGCGGGGCAGGGCATCGGCGTCTCCGCGATCTGCCCCGGCCTGGTCAACACGAACATCACGGCGACGGCCCGCTTCGCCGGGGTCGACGCCGAAGAGGAGAAGCGCCGCCAGAAGAAGTCCTCCCGCCTGTACGGCCTGCGCAACTATCCGCCGGAGAAGGTTGCCGACGCGATCCTGAGCGCCGTCGCGCACAACAAGGCGGTCGTTCCGGTCACCCCCGAGGCCCGCGGCGCCCGCCTCATGTCCCGCTTCGCGCCCAGGGCCCTGCGCGCGATCGCACGGATGGAACCCCCGTTGTGAGCACGGAAGACGGCACGTACGACACCGAGGAGAGCCCAGGGCACCACACGCTCACCCCGCGCCGCGTCCCCTTCGACCGGGAGTCGCCGCCACTGCAGCCGAGTGCCACACAGGGGGCCGTCCGCAAGGGGCTGCTGCCCGCCTCTCGGGAGCTGGGCGCGGCCATACCCCGCTACCCGCGTCGGTCGTACCATCCCTCGCAGGAGGGCTCGCCGCGCAAGGCGGTCGCGTATCCGGCGGCCTCGCCCGCGGCCAGGGCCACAGCGGGCGCGATCAACCGCTCGGCCACCGCGTGAGCGGTCAGGGGCGCGGTCAGGGTCGCGGCCCGGGTCCTCCGCAGAGACGACCAGGAACGGCCAAGGGGCGTGGGGTGTGACGGAGCAGCAGTCGGTCGCCGAGTACCGGATCGAGGATCTGGCCCACCAGAGCGGTGCCACGGTCCGCACGATCCGCGCCTACCAGGACCGTGGGCTGTTGCCGCGGCCCGAGCGCCGCGGCCGGGCCAATGTCTACACGGCCGCGCATCTGTCCCGGCTGCGCCAGATCGCCGACCTGCTCGACCGCGGCTACACCCTGGCGTCCATCAAGGAACTCCTGGAGGCCTGGGACGCGGGCCGCGGCCTCGGCGGCGTGCTCGGCCTGGTCGCCGAGGTGGACGGCCCCTGGACGGACGAGCGGGCCGGCCGCATCACGCGCGCGGAGCTGGACGAGCGGTTCGGCGGCCACCCCGACGAGGCCGCTGTGCAGGACGCGGTCGAGCTCGGCGTGCTCGAGCGCGTCCCTGGGAAGGACGACGAGTTCCTTGTCCCGAGCCCTCAAGAGCTCGCCGTAGCCGTGGAGTTGTACGCGGCGGGCGTGCCGCTGCCCGCGATCTCCGGCCATCTACGGGAGTTGAGGGGCCAGATCGAACATATAGCCGCTCGTTTCCTGGAGTTCACGACCGAGCATGTGTTCGCCCGTTATCTCGGCCCGTACCCGCCGACCGACACAGAAGCCGCCGAAGCCGCGTCGCTTGTACGCCGCCTACGACCTCTCGCGCAGCAGTCGGTCGATGCCGAACTGGCTCGGGCTATGCGCCTGTTCGCCACGAAGCACCTCCACCGTCACCTCGCGGACGGCCCGGTCGCGGCTCCGTCGAACGAGCCGCAATCCGTGGCCATACCGGCGGACACAATGCGGGCTGTTCGCACTCTGGTTGGTCCGGACAGCGTCTCCGCGTTCGTCGCCGCCGCGGCAGAACGCGAGGTACAAGCACGAGCATTGGACGCACTAGCCTCAAAACGCAACGCAACGCCCCCTGTTGACCAAAAGGGTTATTCTGCCTGAGAGTTGTCCACAGAATCGTCAAGTAGCCTGTGGATAACACTATTTGGCTGTGGATCAAACATCCGAGAGCGCTTCCGCGGAAGAAATCTGCGTGCACGACGGGTACCCTCCCGGGCACCCTGGCGCCATGAACGAGCAACGCACCGTCAAGGTGTCGAAGTACCTCTCGAAGCATCTGCGACATCAGCCGGACCGCATCGGGCTGACGCTCGACGAGGCGGGCTGGGTCGAGATCGACGAGCTGCTCGCCGCGGCGGCCGCGCACGGCTTCCGTGTCAGCCGGGCCGAGCTGGACCAGGCGGTCGCGGAGAACGACAAGCGGCGCTTCGCTGTCGACGGCACCCGTATCCGCGCCAGCCAGGGCCACACGGTCGAGGTCGATCTGGGTCTGCCGGCCGAGCAGCCGCCGGCGTTTCTCTACCACGGCACGGTCGCCCGCTTCCTCGACGCGATCCGCGCCGAGGGCCTTCGGCCGATGAGCCGGCACGACGTGCACCTGTCGGCGGACCGTGGGACCGCCACCCGGGTCGGTGCCCGGCGCGGCCGGCCCCTCGTGTTGTCGGTCGACGCGGGGGCGATGCACCGCGACGGCCACACCTTCCGTGTGAGCGCCAACGACGTCTGGCTCACCGCCGCCGTTCCCCCGCGCTACCTGCGCTTTCGCGACTGAGACCGATCAGGGCGAGACGCTCTGAGGCATGATCGGGCGGTATGGATCCCGTGCACCTGCCCACGACCGAGGCGGCCGTCGCCGCGCTGCGTGTGACTGCCCGCGAGTTCAACCTGGAGATCGAGGTCACGCACGACATCGGCGCGGACCGGACCTCCCGCCGCACTGCCTCCGCGATCGGCGCGATCACCGACCCCGACGGCTCGCTGCCCCACGAGGCCTATGTGGAACTGGGCGGTTCCCCGCGGATCGACGTGCGGCTCTTTCCCGAGGATGACGCGCTCATCACGGTCGAGGGCGTCGCATTCCACGACGTACCGCGTGACGAGGTGATCCCGTTCCTGCGGTCCTGCTACAGCGGTCTCGCCCATGTCCGCGGCAAGCGCTTCCCGCCCGGATACCGCCTCGTCGTACCGCTGCCCGGCGACCGTACGTACAAAGAGTTCCTGCCGATGATCGGCCTCACACCGTGGCTGAGCGCCCGCGTGCGCTGATTCGGGGCGCCAACTGCCGGTCTGCGGTGGAAGGATGGCGGTATCCGCCGACGCCGATCGAAAGGCCCGCGCCCATGCGCGACGTGACCATCGACGCTTTCCTGACCGGCCTTGCCGCCCGCGTACCGGCGCCCGGCGGAGGCGCGAGCGCCGCGCTGCACGCCGCCCAGGCCGCCGCGCTCCTCGGCATGGTGGCGCGCTACAGCACCGGCGAGAAGTACGCCGCGCACGCCGAGCCCATCGCCCGCATCACGGCCGAGACGGACCGGCTGCGCGCCACCGCGGTGCAGTCGGCGCAGGACGACGCGGAGGCGTTCACCGCGGTCACCGACGCGTACAAGCTGCCACGGACCTCGGACGCGGAGAAGGAGAAGCGATCCGCCGCCATCGCCACCGCACTGCGGGGCGCCGCCGACGTGCCCGCCCGCGTGATCGCCCTCGCCACACGCCTTGTCGAACTGGCCGAGGAGATCCTGCCGTTGAGCAACCGCAATGTCAGCACTGACGTCGCCGCCGCGGCCGAGGCTGCTCGGGCCGCGGTCGCCACGGCGCGTGTGAACGTCGAGGTCAATCTGGCCGGGATCAAGGACGAGTCGACGCGGGACGCTCTGCGCGCGGCGATCGCGGACGTGGACGCCGTCGCGTCCCGCGCCGAGCGGGTGACGTCGGACGTCCGGCGACAGATCGCCGATTGAGACTCCCTCCCGCCGGTTGAGACTCCCCTTGGCCGGTCGGATCCCTTCGTCGGTCCAGACCCCTTCGCCGATCAGACCCCTTCGTCGGTTGAGACCCTTCGCCGGTCCAGCCCCCGTCACCGGTTCAACACCCTTCGTCGGTTGAGACTCCTCCCAAGCCCCGCACCTTCCAGGAGCCCGCACATGACCGCCACACTCCTCTACGGCAAGGAACTCGCCGGTGCTCTCCGCCAGGCGACCGCGACCCACGCCGCGGACCTGACCGCCCGCGGCACACGCCCCCATCTCACCGTCGTCACCGCCACCTCCGACGAATCCAGTGCCTGGTACGTCCGCTCCATCGCCCGCGCGGCGGCGAAGGCAGGACTACGCTGCACCGTCGCCGACCTGGGCGACGACGCCCCTGCCGAAGACGTCCGCGCCCGCCTCATGGAGCTGAGTGCCGACCCGGATGTACACGGGATCATCCTGCAGACCCCGCTGCCGCAGGGCGCGCACCTGGAGGATCTGGCCTCCGCCATCGTCCCGGCCAAGGACGTGGACGGCGCCAATCCGCTCTCGCTCGGCCGCCTGGCGTCCGGCCTGCCGGCTTTCGCCCCGGCCACGGCCGAGGCCGTGGTCGCCCTGCTCGACCATCACGGGGTCGCACTGCACGGTCGGCACGTCGCGGTCGTCGGCCGCTCCACCGTCGTCGGAAAACCCGCCGCCCACCTCCTGCTCGACCGCCACGCCACCGTGACCGTCTGCCACTCGCGCACCACGGACCTGGCCGCGATCACCTCCACCGCGGACGTACTCGTCGCCGCCGTGGGCCGCCCCGGGCTGATCACCGCCGCACACGTCCGCCCCGGCGCGACCGTCATCGACGTGGGTACCAACCCGACCGACGACGGCGGCCTCGTCGGCGATGTCGACCCGTCCGTGATGTCAACGGCCGGGGCCCTCACTCCAGTTCCCGGCGGCGTCGGCCCCGTCACGACGGCTCTGCTCCTGCGGCACACGGTCATGGCGGCGGACGCCTCCTGACCGCGCGGCACCCGATCCCGGCCCCGTCGGCCGCCCCCGGCCCGCCCCGCTCCTCACCACCCCGAGCAGGGGCGGAGCGCTCCGCATACGCTCACGGGCATGACCGACAAGGCCCCCGCGTCCCAGACCCCGCTCCGTCTGAGCACCGTGATCCTGCCCTACCGCCGCTGGCACGAGGGCGCCCGTGAGGCATGGGTGCGCGCCGAGGAACTGGGCTTTCACACCGCGTACACGTACGACCACCTGTCCTGGCGCGTGCCGTTCCGCGACGGACCATGGTTCGGCGCGGTCCCGACGCTGACCGCCGCGGCGGGTGTCACGGAGCGGCTGCGCCTGGGCACCCTCGTGACCTCGCCGAACTTCCGGCACCCGGTCACCCTCGCCAAGGAACTGATCTCGCTCGACGACATCTCGGGTGGCCGGGTCACGCTCGGCATCGGCGCGGGCGGCACCGGCTTCGACGCGAGCGCCCTCGCGCGCGGCGACCAGGAAGCGTGGACCCCGCGCGAACGGGCGGACCGCTTCGCCGAGTTCGTCCCCCTGCTCGACCGGTTGCTCACCGAGGACACCGTCTCGTACGACGGCACGTTCTACTCGGCGGGCGGCGCCCAGAACATCCCGGGCTGTGTGCAACGCCCCCGGCTGCCCTTCGCGGTGGCCGCGACCGGGCCGCGTGGCCTCAAGCTGGCCGCCCGCCACGGGCAGGCATGGGTGACGACCGGCGACCCGAAGCTGTACGCATCGGGGACCCCGGAGGAATCGATTCAGGCCATTCGCGGTCAGGTCGGGAAACTGGCCGCGGCGTGCGATGCCATCGGCCGCGACGTGGCGGAGATCGACAAGGTCCTGCTCACCGGATTCACCCCGGATCGCGGTCGCCCGCTGGAGTCCGTCGACGCCTTCGTGGACTTCGCGGGCACCCACCGGGAGCTGGGCTTCACCGAGATCGTCGTGCACTGGCCGATCGCCGACACCGACTTCGCGGCCGACCAGAAGATCTTCGAAACCATCGCGACCGAGGCCCTCGCCCAACTCGGCTGAATCGCGGCGGGCGACGGCACGGGCCAGGCGGGGCGCATGCGCCAGTAGCGCACTCATCTGTGCGCCCCGCCGCACGCCCGTGCGCACAGGTGCGCGACGATAGGGCGGTGACCTCACCGACTCCTGGGCCCCGGACCCCGGCCCCCTCCGCCCCCGCGCCACGGCTGATCGCCACGGACCTCGACGGCACGCTGCTGCACGACGACAAAACCGTTTCTCCCCGGACGGTCGCCGCACTGGCCGCCGCGGAGGAGGCCGGCATCGAGGTCTTCTTCGTGACGGGCCGCCCGGCCCGCTGGATGGACGTCGTCAGCGATCATGTGCACGGTCACGGTCTGGCCATCTGTGGCAACGGCGCCGCCGTCGTGGACCTGCACGGCGGCCCCGGCAACCACCGCTTCGTCAAGATCCGGGAACTGGCGGTCCCGGACGCGCTCGACGTCGTACGGGTCCTGCGCGCGGCGGCCCCCGGCACGTCGTTCGCGGTCGAGCGGACGGGCGGCCTGCACCACGAGCCGACGTACCCGCCGCTGCACCTCGAACCCGGGGAGAGCGTCGCGGCCGCCGAGAAGCTGCTCGCCGCCGACTGCCAGGGGACCGCTGTGGCGGACCAGCCGGTCCTGAAGGTCCTCGCGTTCCACCCGGAGCTCGGCCCCGACGAGTTCCTGACCCTGGCCCGCGCCGCCGTCGGTGACCTGGCGGCCATCACGCGCTCCAGCCCGAGCGCCCTCCTGGAGATCAGCGGCCGGAACGTCTCCAAGGCGAGCACGCTCGAACTGTGCTGCGCGGAGCGCGGCATCTCTCCTGCCGAAGTGGTCGCCTTCGGAGACATGCCCAACGACATGGAGATGCTCGCCTGGGCGGGCGCTTCCTATGCGATGGGAAACGCGCACCCCGGCCTGGTGACCGCGGCGACCGGCGTCACGGCGACCAACAACGAGGACGGCGTGGCCCGCGTCATCGAGGACATCCTGGCCGCCCGCTGAACTACAGCGGGCGTCACTGCACTACAGCCGTACGCCCCGCTCGGCGAACCACTTCACCGGGTCCACCCCGGACCCCAGGTACCGCGTGAGCCGCACCTCGAAGTGCAGGTGCGGCCCCGTCGAGTTGCCCGTGGTCCCCGACTGCCCGAGCCACTGTCCCGTCCGTAGCCTCTCGCCCTGTTCGACGGTGACGGCCGCGAGGTGCGCGTACTGCGTGTAGTAGCCGCCCGGGTGCCGCACGACGACCTCGATGCCGAAGGCCCCGCCGCAGGACACACTCACGACGCGCCCCGCGCCGGCCGCCCGCACGGGCGTGCCGATGTCGACCGCGAAGTCCTGTCCGGTGTGCCGGTGCGCCCAGTGCTCGCCCGCACTGTCGAAGCCCGCGGACAGCTCGTACCTCCGCACAGGGGGCACCCACGCGCGCGTGGCGTGGAATTTCGGCTGTTCGAGGCGTACTGCGCCACGGCACTGCCCGGCCGTCACCGACCGGTCGGCCTCGTCCTGCAGTTCCCCCTGTGCCTGTGCGAGCTTGCTCGCGATGCTCTTCTTCAGTTGGGCGAGTTGCACGTTGCGCGCTTGCAGGGAGTGCCATTGGGCGCTCGCTCCGCGCTGCCCCTCCGCAAGTTTCTTCTCGGCGCGCCGACTCTTGCCCACGGCATTGTTCAGCGCCAGGTCGGCCTGCCAGACGGCACGTTGGCCGTGCATGAGCTCTTCGGGCTCGGCGGAGAGGAGCATCTGCGCCGTGAACGGGATGTCGCCGCCGCTGCGGTACTGCGCGCGGGCGATGCGGCCGAGGTCGTTGTGGAGCACGGTGATCTCACGCCGCTCCCTGGCGAGCAGCCGCTCCGTCTTCCGCGCCTTCGCCTTCTGTACGCCGACGGCTCTACGCCCCGCTTCGTAGCGCTGTGTCGCCGCTGACGCCTCCTCAAAGAGGCGCGCTACTTCGGCACTGGCCTCGGGGCCCTCCGCGCCCCGGGAGAGCGTGGGCGGGCCGCCGAGTACGAGGAGTGCGCACAGCAGCGCCGGGACGACTAGGGAGCGGCGAGGTCGTTGGCGCATGCCCCGGATCGTTGCCCGCCGTGCGGCCGCCCTCCTGCGGGATTCGTACGGCCGGGGGAACGCTTGCCCCGTACGGCGCAGGAACGTACCGCCGACTCAGGTACGGCGTCGGCTCGGCCCGCTCAGTAGGGCGCCTGCCAGACCACCGTCGTGCCACCCCCGTCGTCCCCGATGCCGGGTCCGTACCAACTGTCGCCACCGAGCGACTCGGCCCGCCTCTTGAGGTTCTTCAGACCGCTGCGCCGGCCGCCCTCGGGGATACCCACGCCGTCGTCGGCGACCGTCAGCCGGACGCCCTGCGAGCCGTCCGGCAGGAGCACGGTCGCGTCCACGACGACGTCGATCCGCGAGGCGCCCGCATGCCGGAACGCGTTCGAGAGGGCCTCCCGCAGGGCCGCGATGAGGTTCTTGCCGGCGAGTTCGCCCACCACAGCGTCGACCGCCCCCAGGAAACGGTACGAGGGCTTGAAGCCGAGTGGCACAGCGGCCATGTTGACTTCCCGCAGCACGCGCGTGCGCAGGCCCGACGGTGCCTCCGTCGGTCCCTGCTGGAGCGCGAAGATGGCCGTACGGATCTCCTGGATCGTGACGTCCAGCTCGTCGACGGACTTGCCGATACCGGTCTGCACCTCGGGCACCACGGACCGGCGTTGGGCCGTCTCCAGCATCATCCCGGTGGCGAACAGTCGCTGGATGACGAGGTCGTGCAGGTCGCGGGCGATACGGTCGCGGTCCTCGAAGACGGCGAGCCGCTCCCGGTCGCGCTGCGCCTCGGCCATCATCAGCGCGAGCGCCGCCTGCGAGGCGAACTGCGTGGCGAGGGTGCGCTCCCCCTCCGTGAAGGGCCGCCCTCCACGCGCGCGGGGCGTCACCAATGTCCCCAGTACGCGTCCGTCGCTCTGCAGGGGCAGCAGCATGGCCGGGCCGTAGTCCCGCGCGAGATCGGTCATCACGCGCGGGTCGGTGGCCGTGTCGTCGATGAAAACGGCTTCACCGGCGAGGAGTTCGGAGACGATCTCGCTCTCCGGCGGGATGATCACGCCCAGTGCGCTGGAAGGCCCGTCCGAGGCGACGGCGACGATCTCCATGCCTCCCTCCTCGTCCGGCAGCAGCACTATGCCGGCCGCCGACTCCGAGAGCTGGCGGGCCTGTTCGGCGACCACTTGCAGCGCGTCCTCGGCGTCGCCGCCCGACAGCAGCGCGGTCGTCACGGCCACGGACCCGTCGATCCACCGCTCGCGCTGTTTGGCCGCTTCGTAGAGGCGCGCGTTGCCGATCGCGATGCCCGCCTCCGTAGCGAGCACCCGGACCATGTTCAGGTCGTAGTCGTTGAACTCGCCGCCCCCGTGCTTCTCCGTGAGGTAGAGGTTTCCGAAGATCTCTCCCTGTACGCGGATGGGGACGCCGAGAAACGTCCGCATCGGCGGATGGTGCGCAGGAAATCCGCACGAGCGCGGGTCGTCCGCGAGGTTCGCCAGGCGCATCGGTTCGGGGTCATGGATGAGCGCGCCGAGCAGTCCCCGGTGCCCGTCGGGCAGCCGTCCGATGCGCAGCGCGGTCTCGTCGTCGATGCCGTAGTAGACGAAGTCCGAGAGCCCGGCGCCGTCCTCGGCGATGACACCGATCGCCGCGTACGTGGCGTCCGCCAGCTCGGCGGCGGTCTCGCAGATCCGGTCGAGCGTGGAGTGCAGCTCCGGGCCGGTGCCGACGGAACGCATCGCTTCCAGGAGCTGCGGCACCCGCGCGGTCAGCTCCGTCGACAGCCCGTGGAGGCTGCGGGTGCTCTGGGTCGTCGCCTCCACGGAGTTCGCGGTGGACGCGGCCGGGTCCGGAGCGGCGGGCTCCAAGGGTGCTGCCATGCCCCCGAGACTAGTTAGTCCCATTTGGCGAGGAAAGTCGGGGTTACCGGTGCCGCACGCCCGCGATCACCGGCAGCCGCGATCACCGGCGTCCACCGGAGCCGACCAGCAACTCCGCCGCGCCTTCCCGCTCCCGCAACTCCCGCAACGGCCCCTCCACAGCAATCAGCTCCCCGTACGAGCCGCGCTGGGCGACCCGCCCGCCGTCGAGCACGAGCACCTCGTCGACGGCGTCCAGACCGGTGATCCGGTGCGTGATGAGCACCGTCGTACGCCCCTGGGTCGCATCCAGCAGGTCCGCGGTGAGCGCGTCCGCCGTCTCCAGGTCGAGGTGCTCGGCGGGCTCGTCCAGGACCAGGACGGGGAAGTCGGCGAGGAGTGCACGGGCCAGCGCGAGCCGCTGCCGCTGCCCGCCAGACAGCCGCGCGGCGTGCTCACCCACCAGGGTGTCGAGCCCGTCGGGCAGCGCGTCCGCCCACTCCAGGAGGCGTACACGGTCGAGCGCGTCCCGCAATTCGCCTTCAGTGGCGTCCTTCTTGGCGAGCAGCAGGTTCTCGCGGACGCTGCTGTCGAAGAGGTGCGCGTCCTGGGCGCACAGCCCGACCAGACGTCGTACGGCATCGCCTTCGAGGGCGTACGCGTCGGTCCCGCCGAGCGTGTACGTCCCGGCGTCCGCATCGAGGAAGCGCAGCAACACCTGGGCGAGCGTGGTCTTGCCCGACCCGGAGGGCCCGACGACGGCGATCCTGCGGCCGCGCTCCAGCGTCAGGTCGACCCCGCCGAGCGCGTCCCGCGTCTGCCCCTCGTACCGGGCGGTGAGGCCCCGCACGACGAGCGGGAAGGGGTCCTGCGGCGCCGGTGCGGGCCGTTCGGGCTCCCGTACGGGTTCGGGGGCGTCCAGGACCTCGTAGACGCGCTCGGCGCTCTTGTGAACCCGCTGCCGGTACTGCACGGCGAGCGGCAGCCCGAGCACCGCTTCGAACGCGGCGAGCGGTGTCAGGACGACGACCGCCATGGTCACCCCGTCGAGCTGTCCGGCGCGGACGCCCTGCACCCCGACTAGTGCGGCACCCGCCACGGTCAGGCCGGTGATCAGCGCGGTGAGGCCGTCGCCGAGCGCGGTCGCGGTGGCCGCGCGGGACGCGATCCGGGTCAGCACCGAGTCGGCGTCCTTCGCTTCCTTCGTACGCCGGGGAAGCGCGCCGGCGACGGTCAGCTCCGCCGTCCCGGTGAGCAGTTCGGCCGCGCGGGTGGCAAGCACTCCGCGCGCGGGAGCGAGTTTCCCTTCCGCCCGGCGGGCCACCGCACCGGACAGCAGCGGGACACCGACCCCGGCGAGCAGCAGCCCAACGGCGAGCACGACACCGGCCGCGGGCAACATCCATGCGGTGAATGCCACGGAACCCACGCCTACAAGTGCCGCGACGGAGGCGGGCAGCAGCCAGCGCAGCCAGTAGTCCTGGAGGGCGTCCACGTCGGCGACGAGCCGGGAGAGCAGGTCGCCGCGGCGCGTCGTACGCAGCCCGGCGGGCGCGAGGCGCTCCAGGCGCCGGTAGACGGCGACCCGGGTGTCGGCCAGCATCCGCAGCACGGCGTCGTGCGACACCAGCCTCTCCGCGTACCGGAAGCAGGCCCGGCCGATGCCGAACGCGCGCGTGGCCGTCACCGCGACCATCAGGTACAGCACCGGCGGCTGCTGCGCGGCCCGCGAGATCAGCCACCCGCTGGTCGCCATCAGGCCGACCGAGCTGCCGAGCGCGAGCGCCCCGAGCAACAGCGCGAGAGCCAGTCGCGAGCGGCGCGGGCGCGCCGCGGCCCGAAGGCGGGTGAGGACATGCCGCCGGTCCGCGGGCGCGTCCTGCGTCTGGGCCGCCGCGAGGGCGGCGACGACCGGACCCGGTGCGGACAGGCCCGGCGCCGTGGCAGCACGCTGGTGCGGCAGCCGGTCCGTGCCGGGAGCCTCCAGCCGCACGACGCGGTCGGCCACAGCAAGGAGGGCCGGCCGGTGCACGACCAGCACCACGGTGCGGCCCACGGCCAGCCTGCGCACCGCCTCGACGATGCCTGCCTCGGTCTCGCCGTCCAGCGCGGCCGTCGGCTCGTCGAGCAGCACGACGGGCCGGTCGGCGAGGAACGCCCGGGCCAGCGCGAGCCGCTGCCGCTGCCCGGCCGAGAGCCCTGCCCCGTCCTCGCCGAGTTCGGTACGTACGCCGCCGGGCAGTGCCTCGACGAACTCCAGCGCCCCGGCCTCCCGCAGGGCCGCCAGCACCGCCGCGTCGTCGGCGTCGGGCCGGGCGAGGCGTACGTTGTCCGCGATCGACCCGGCGTACAGCTGCGGCCGCTGCGGAACCCACGCCACGCGCGCGTGCCACGCCTCCCGCGAGGTCTCGGCGAGATCGGCGCCGCCGACGAGAACCCGGCCGCTACAGGGACGTACGAACCCCAACAGGGCGCTCAGAAGCGTCGACTTGCCCGCCCCGCTCGGCCCGACGAGGGCGACTGTCTCCCCGTCGGCGACTTCGAAGGAGACATCAGAGACGGCATCCTCGACCCGTCCTTCATAGCGGACAGAAACGGATTCAAACCCGATGCCACCGGCCGAAGGGACCGGCCCAGCGCCGGACTCGGGCAGCGGTGTCTCCAGTACGGCGAAGATCTCCTCCGCGGCGGCAAGGCCCTCGGCCGCCGCGTGGAACTGCGCACCGACCTGCCGCAGCGGCAGATACGCCTCGGGCGCGAGCACGAGGATCACCAGGCCCACGTAGAGGTCCATGTCGCCGTGCACGAGCCGCATGCCGATGGTGACGGCGACCAGGGCGACCGACAGGGTCGCGAGCAGTTCCAGCGCGAAGGACGACAGGAAGGCGATCCGCAGGGTGCGCATCGTCGCCCTGCGGTAGTCGCCGGTGATCGTGCGGATGGACTCGGCCTGTGCCTTGGCCCGGCCGAACACCTTCAGGGTCGGCAGGCCCGCGACCACGTCCAGGAAGTGCCCCGAAAGCCGGGACAGCAGACGCCATTGGCGGTCCATCCGGGACTGGGTGGCCCAGCCGATGAGCATCATGAAGATCGGGATGAGGGGGAGCGTGCCGACGATGATCGCCGCTGACACCCAGTCCTCGGTGACGACGCGGGCGAGCACCGCCACCGGAACCACCACCGCGAGCCCCAACTGCGGCAGATAACGCGAGAAGTAGTCGTCGAGCGCGTCCACGCCGCGCGTCGCGAGGGCGACCAGCGAACCGGTGCGCTGCCCGCTCAGCCAGCCGGGGCCGAGCTGCGACGCCCGCTCCAGCAGCCGTCCCCGAAGCTCCGACTTGACCGCCGCGCTCGCCCGGTGCGCGGCCAGTTCGGTCAGCCAGGACACCAGGGCGCGCCCGGCCGCGACCAGCGCCAACAGCAGCAGCGGAGTGGTCAGCCGCCCCACGTCGAAGCCGTGCTGGAAGGCGCCCACCACCACTTCGGCGATGAGCATGGCCTGGGCCACGACCAGGCCCGCCCCGGCGGCGCCGAGGACGACCACCGCCAACAGGAAGAGGCGGGTGGCCCGGGCGTACCGGAGCAGACGCTGGTCGATCGGTTTCACGTGAAACACACCCTCACGTAGGCGCGTAGGTACGTAGGCATGCAGATCAGCTTCAGTGCGTGGCGTCGGCGGCGATGTGCTTCGTGCCGATCCGCTTGCGGAACACCCAGTAGGTCCACGACTGGTAGAGCAGCACGAGCGGCGTCGCGATCGCCGCGAGCCACGTCATGATCTTCAGGGTGTACGGGCTCGACGAGGCGTTGGAGACCGTGAGGTTCCATTCCGGGTTGAGCGACGACGGCATGACGTTCGGGAACAGCGTCAGGAAGAGCATCGCGACGGCGGCCGCGATGGTGATGCCGGACAGCGCGAACGACCAGCCCTCACGTCCCACCTTGATGGCGACGATCGCCCCGACGAGCGCGACCACGGCCACGATCATCGCGATGAGCGAGCCGCCGTCCCCCTTGTCGGCCTGGGTCCAGATCAGGAATACGAGGGCCAGCACCGCGGTCACCAGACCGAGCGTCAACGCCATTTTCCGCGCCCGCGTCCGGATGTCGCCGAGCGTCTTGAGCGAGGCGAACACCGCACCGTGGAAGGTGAACAGGGTCAGGGTGACCAGGCCGCCCAGGATCGCGTACGGGTTGAAGAGGTCCCAGAAGGTGCCGACGTACTCGAAGTTCTTGTCGATCTTCACGCCGCGCACGATGTTCCCGAAGGCCACGCCCCACAGCACCGCCGGGATCAGCGAGGTCCAGAAGATCGCGTGCTCCCAGTTGGTCTGCCATTTCTGCTCGGGCCGCTTCGAGCGGTACTCGAAGGCGACACCGCGCACGATGAGGCAGACCAGGATGATCAGCAGCGGCAGGTAGAAGCCGGAGAAGAGCGTCGCGTACCACTCGGGGAAGGCGGCGAAGGTCGCGCCGCCGGCCGTGAGCAGCCACACCTCGTTGCCGTCCCAGACGGGCCCGATCGTGTTGATCAGTACGCGCCGCTCGGTGCGGTCACGGGCCAGCAGTTTGGTGAGGATGCCGATCCCGAAGTCGAAGCCCTCCAGGAAGAAGTAGCCGATCCACAGGACCGCGATGAGTACGAACCAGACGTCGTGGAGTTCCATGACTTGAGCGCTCCCTGGGCCTCAGTAGGAGAAGGCCATCGGCTTGTCGGCATCCCGGTCGCCGCCGATCTTGGTGGGCGGGTTGAGATCGTCGTCGGTGAGCTCGGGCGGCCCGGCCTTGACGTACTTGACCAGCAACTTGACCTCGATGACGGCGAGCACCGCGTACAGCAGGGTGAAGACGATCAGCGAGGCGAGCACCTCACCCTGCGAAACACTGGGGGAGACCGCGTCCCGGGTCTGCAGGACGCCGTAGACGACCCACGGCTGACGGCCCATCTCGGTGAAGATCCAGCCCCAGGAGTTGGCGATCAACGGGAAGCCGATGGTCCACAGGGCGACGATCCAGTAGAGCTTCGTGAACTTCGGGCTGAGGGCCTTGTTCTTGAAGAGCACCAGGTTCGGCGCTTCGTCCTCACCTGTCCGCAAGGCTTGCGGCAGCATGAACTTCTTGCGGGTGAGCCAGAGTCCGAGCAGACCGATGCCGAAGGACGCCATCCCGAAACCGATCATCCAGCGGAAGGCCCAGAAGGTGACGGGAATGATCGGCCGGTAGTCACCGGGCCCGTACTTCTCCTGCTCGGCCTTGTTGGTGTCGTTGATGCCGGGGATGTGCGAGGTGAAGTTGTCGTCGGCGAGGAAGGACAGTATTCCGGGGACCGAGAGCTCGACGGAGTTGTGGCCCTTGCTCACATCTCCGTAGGCGAAGATCGAGAACGGTGCCGAGTCCTGGCCGTCCCACAGCGCCTCGGCCGCGGCCATCTTCATCGGCTGCTGCTTGAACATCACCTTGCCGAGCTGGTCGCCGCTGATCGCGGTGAGCAGACCGGCGATGACGACGGTGATCAGCCCGAGCCGCAGCGAGGTCTTCATCGTCGTGATGTGCTTCTTGCGCGCCAGGTGGAATCCCGCGATGGCGACCATGAACGCGCCGCCGGTGAGGAACGAGGCGGAGAGCGTATGGAAGGCCTGGGTGAGCGCCGTGTTCTGCGTCAGCACGGCCCAGAAGTCGGTGAGCTCTGCCCTGCCGGTGGCCTTGTTGTACCTGAAGCCGACCGGGTGCTGCATCCAGGAGTTGGCCGCGAGGATGAAGTACGCGGACAGGATCGTGCCGATCGAGACCATCCAGATGCAGGCCAGGTGGATCTTCTTCGGCAGCTTGTCCCAGCCGAAGATCCACAGGCCGATGAAGGTGGACTCGAAGAAGAACGCGATCAGCGCCTCGAAGGCCAGCGGCGCTCCGAAGATGTCACCGACGAAACGGGAGTAGTCAGACCAGTTCATACCGAACTGGAACTCCTGCACGATGCCGGTGACGACACCCATCGCGATGTTGATCAGGAACAGCTTCCCCCAGAACTTGGTGGCCCTGAGGTACTTCTCCTTCTCCGTGCGCACCCAGGCGGTCTGCAACCCGGCGGTCAGCGCCGCGAGGGAGATCGTCAGAGGGATGAAGAGGAAGTGGTAGACGGTGGTGATGCCGAACTGCCATCGCGCCAGGGTCTCCGGCGCCAGAGCCAGGTCCACTGCGTCATCTCCTTACGTCGCCGTGGTCACAGCGGCAGTTTGCCCCGTAAATCCCACTGATCTTGGGAGAAACCGGGACGCGCTTGTGAACGCGTTCACATTCACAAGCATTATGTCGTACGGGCGGTCGGGATCCGAAGGGGGGTCCCATACTGCGAGCAACACCACAGAGGGCCGCGCGAAGGGAGCCGCGCGAAGGGCCCCGGAAACGCGTGAGGCTCGCGAGACGACGAGTGCCGTCTCGCGAGCCTGTGCAGTTCTGCCCGGTGGCCCCGCGGAGCCGGAGGCAGGCTCAGAGCTCCTTGCGGAAGGCCTCCGCCGCCTGCAGGAAGATGTCGTTGGCCTCGGTCTCACCGATCGTGGCCCGCATCCCGTCGCCGGCGAACGGCCGCACGACCACCCCGGCCTCCTCGCACGCGGCCGCGAAGTCCATGGTCCGCTCGCCCAGGCGCATCCACACGAAGTTGGCCTGTGTCTCGGGCACGGTCCAGCCCTGTGCCCGCAGGCCCTCGACCACCCGGGTCCGCTCGGACACCAACGAGCCGACCCGGCCCAGCAGCTCGTCCTCCGCGCGCAGCGAGGCCACCGCCGCGTCCTGCGCGAGCTGGCTGACGCCGAAGGGGACCGCCGTCTTGCGCAGCGCCGCAGCCACCGGCTCGTGCGCGATGGCGAACCCGACCCGCAGCCCGGCGAGCCCGTACGCCTTCGAGAAGGTCCGCAGCACCGCCACGTTCGGCCGGTCCCGGTAGATCTGCACGCCGTCCGGCACCTCGGCGTCGCGGATGAACTCCCGGTACGCCTCGTCGAGCACGACCAGCACGTCGGAGGGCACCCGGTCGAGGAACCGCTCCAGCTCGGCCCGGTGAATGGCGTTGCCCGTGGGGTTGTTGGGGTTGCACACGAAGATGAGGCGCGTGCGATCGGTGATCGCGTCGGCCATCGCGTCGAGATCGTGGTCCTCGCTGGGCGTGAGCGGCACCTGCACCGACGTCGCACCGCTGATCTGCGTGATGATCGGGTACGCCTCGAAGGACCGCCACGCGTAGATGACCTCGTCACCCGGGCCGCTGGTCGCCTGGAGCAGCTGCTGGGCGACGCCCACCGAACCCGTGCCCGTGGCCAGATGCGAGGCAGGCACCCCGAAGCGGTCCGCCAGCTCCTTCATCAGCTCCGTGCAGGCCATGTCCGGGTAGCGGTTGAAGGTCCCGGCCGCCGCGATCGCCTGCTCCATGACGCCGGGCAGCGGGGGATAGGGGTTCTCGTTGGAGGACAGCTTGTACGCCACCGGGCCCCCGGCAGCCGCAGCCGCCGGCTTGCCCGGCTTGTAGGCGGGGATCCCCGCCAGCTCCGCACGCAGCTTGGGGTTCGTCTCGCTCACCGCAGTCCTCCTATGTGGCCGCCGTTCCAATACTGCTCACCTTAAGAGGATTGACCGCCTGCCCCAATGGCCCGGTCCCCTCCGCCGTCCCCGCAGGCGTGTGAAGGCGTACGAGGAGGGGGGAGCGCTCCATTCCCTGGCGCGCGCCGGTGGCTCGCGCCGTGGCGCGCATCACCCGTGAAGGTGAGTTGAGACCTACTCGCAACATCGCCGACTTGGCAGGCCCATGCGCGCCGACGCGTGACGTAGCACCCTGATAACCCTCAACTCCATTGCTTTCAAAGGGTACTGATGGCCTTTCACCTTGCAGAAACGTGCCTGTCAACGCGTGCATATGCACCCCCGCCATGCAGCCGCATGAGCCCTACTATCGGCTCGCCATGACAGCAGCAGGGAAGCACCAGGTGAGCCGGGCGGAGACGACCCGCAAGGGCACCCGGCCGAGCCGGGCAGGCATCAGAGATGTTGCCGCAGCCGCCGGGGTCTCGATCACAACTGTCTCCGATGCGCTCAACGGCAAGGGACGGCTCCCGGACGCCACCCGACGCCATGTCCGCGAGGTCGCCGACCGGTTGGGCTATCGCCCCTCCGCGGCCGCCCGCACGCTCCGTACCGGCAAGTCGGGCCTGATCGGCCTGACAGTGACGACATACGGGGATGAACCTTTCACCTTCACCGAGTTCGCGTACTTCGCGGAGATGGCTAGAGCCGCGACCTCGGCCGCGCTGGCCCGCGGTTACGCCCTTGTCATCCTGCCCGCCACCTCACGTCACGACGTGTGGTCGAACGTCGCCCTCGACGGCACCGTCGTCATCGACCCCTCCGACCACGACCCGGTCGTCAGCGAGCTGGTCCGCCAGGGCCTGCCCGTCGTCTCGGACGGACGTCCCGCGGGCACCCTGCCCGTGACCGCCTGGGTCGACAACGACCACGAGGCCGCCGTCCTCGGCATCCTCGACCACCTCGCCGAGGCCGGCGCGCGCCGCATCGGCCTGCTCACCGGCACCACCACGGACACGTACACCCACCTCTCCACCTCCGCATACCTGCGCTGGTGCGAGCGGATCGGGCAGGAACCGGTCTACGAGTCCTATCCCGCGCACGACCCGTGCGCGGGCGCCGTCGCAGCCGACCGGCTGCTCGCCCGGCCCGACCGCCCCGACGCGGTCTACGGCCTCTTCGACCCCAACGGCACGGACCTGCTCGCCGCGGCCCGCCGCTACGGCCTGCGCGTCCCGGACGACCTGCTGCTCGTGTGCTGCAGCGAGTCCACGGTGTACGCCACCACCGAACCGCCCATCACCACCCTTTCGCTCAAACCGCGCCGTATCGGCACGGCCGTCGTCCAACTGCTCATCGATGCCATCGAGGGGGTCGATTCGGATCTGCCGGTCGAGCAGGTGATACCGACCGAACTGATCGTGCGGACCTCCTCGCAGCGCCGCCCGCCGCGTACCACGGTCAGCCCGCCCCGCTCCCCGGGACAGGGCTGACCGGCCCCACCCCCCGCCGCCACCCTCTCGGACGAGAGGAAAAGTCCACACCAATTCGGGAGAAAAGTGTGGTGAACAGCCGCCCGTCACCGATTCACCACCCCTGGTGCATCACACAGCGCGAGCCGCATTCCTATGATGGGCGCACGACACCGCGGGCCGCTGCGACCAGGCAGTCCGATCCGGTGCACAGGCGGCGCAATGGTGGAGGGGTCGATGACTCAGGGGGCCGGTCAGGGACCCGCAGCGCGCACGGAGACGCTGCGTGACTTCCGCGTTCCCGCGTACGTCCATGACGTACCGGCGAACGTGCTGCCCACCGATCCTGTTCCCGGTCCCCCCGAACCAGCGGGTTTCCCCGACGGCTACACGCCGACGGAGCGCGACCTGCCGGTCATCAACCGGGGAGACACGGTGCAGGTGGAGGCCGCTCAGGTAGCGCCCCGGCAGAGCGACGAGATGGGCCCGCTGTTCGTCGTCGGCGACGTGCACGGCTACCTCGACGAGCTGCTCGCGGCGCTCCACGCGAAGGGCCTGGTCGACGCCGAGGGCACCTGGGCGGCGGGCAACGCACGCCTGTGGTTCCTCGGCGACTTCACCGACCGCGGCCCCGACGGGATCGGCGTCATCGACCTCGTGATGCGGCTGAGCGCAGAAGCGGCCGCGGCGGGCGGCTACTGCAAGGCGCTCATGGGCAACCACGAGCTGCTGCTGCTCGGCGCGAAGCGGTTCGGCGACACCCCCGTCAACTCCGGCGCCGGCACCGCCACCTTCCAGGCGGCCTGGTTGCTCAACGGCGGCCAGAAGTCCGACATGGACCGCCTCCAGGACGTACATCTGCAGTGGATGTCCCGGCTCGACGCGATCGAGATCGAGGACGACCACCTGCTCATGCACTCCGACACCACGGCCTACCTCGACTACGGCGACTCCATCGAGGCGGTCAACGACACGATCCGCGAGACGCTCACGCGCAACGACGCGGACGAGTGCTGGGATCTGTTCCGCAAGCTGACCAAGCGCTTCGCGTTCCGGGACGAGGAGTCGGGCCCCGGAGCCGTACGCGAACTCCTCGGCGCCTACGGGGGCTCGCGCGTCGTGCACGGCCACAGCCCGATCCCGTACCTGCTGGGCGATGTCGGCACCGAGGACGCCGACGGCGAGGACAGCGGGCCCGTCGTCGAGGGGCCTCATGTGTACGCGGGCGGTCTGGCCATCGCCATGGACGGCGGAGTGACCATGGCCGGAAAACTGCTGGTCCAGCAACTCCCCATGGATACCTGACAGTTCATCGGGCAGGCGGGGTAAGCGGAGGATCCGACAGGGCGCAGGGGCAATTTCCGGAAACCCCCTGTCACCGCGTGCCGTGACCGCTCTACCATCGGCTTATCCGTAGCAGGCTCCCCTCCGTTTCTGCCCGACGGCTCGTAACCATGCGAGCCACCAAGCCCTACGGAGCATCGGGGGATGCACATGAACAGCGCTCCGCATTTGCTGAACGAGGACCGCCCCGAGTTCGAGCGGGTCCTCGATGAAGCGCTGCGTACCGCACCGAACCAACCTGATCTCGCCACAGTGGGCCAGCGGCTCAACCCCGAACAACTGCGCACCATGGCGCTCGGCGCCGCCGCGTTGATCAATACGGCGGCCGCCACGGAATACGAGCACTACGTCAAGGTCCGCGAGGAACTGCGTACCGCCCCGCGGCCCGTCCGTCCGCTACGTGAAGGAGGCACCGCCGGCCCGGCCGAGTCCGGCGGCGGCAGTTCCATGGGCTTCGCCGCCGCCGTGGGCGAGGTCGCGGAGACCACGGGACCCGGTGTCGCCGCGGTCGCCGTCGTGCTCGCCCCGGTCCTCGCCGGGACCGCGGCCGCGATCTTCCTGCTGGTCGGCTTCATCCTGAAGATGCTCAACCCGCCACCGGACTTCGCCGACACCCTGCTGTCGGTCGGCTGGGTCTTCGGTGCGCTCGCCGCGGCACTCATCCTCGTCGCGGCGGTCTGCCTGCTCCTGACGGCTCTGCGCAACGGCTCGACCTCGCTCCAGGCAAGCGCCCACGGCGAGGCCAACGAGGAGGTCGCGCGGGCCAGAGACGCCTGGGGCGATGTGCTCCTCGAGCGCGGCATCCAGCCGTTCCTGCGGGACGCCCTGGCGGGCCCGCCAGGGGGCGGGAGCCCACTCGGCGGCCGAAGGGGCGGCTCCGGCGGCCGCATGCCCCACCTCGGCTACAACAGGCCGGGGTTCAGCAGCCCCGACGGCGGCGGTACCGCCACGGGACAGCGCGCCGGCTTCTCCAGCCCGGACTTCACGAGCCCGGACTTCGGTGGCCCCGAGCACCAGCCCGACTGACGCTCGGCGGGGCACAGGGCCGTGACCTCGGCTCGGGGCGGACTGCAGGGGCCCCGAGCCTTGGGTCAGGCGCGTACGCCGGTCAGTCGGCGAGCGGCAGACAGACGCGGTTGCCCGCCTCGGCGAACTCCTTCGACTTCTGCTCCATGCCCGCCTCGACCTCGTCCTTCGTCGCGCCGTCTCACGCCGGATGTCGTGCGAGATCTTCATGGAGCAGAGCAGCACTCCAGAGCTGCCGACCTGCACTTGCGTGTACTGCCAAGGTGCTGTCGCAATGCGGCGTCCCTACGAGGAGGCCTCAACGGACACGCTCTGCGATGTCGCCGACTGGAAGTTGGTGTCTTCGGCGAAGACGGCTCGGTACGAGCCAGCCGTACTCCGGTCGATATCCGCTGCGAATTCGTAGCCGCTGCCTCCCCAGAAGGCCTCGTCCGTGGCAACGGTCGTCCACTCGGAGCCGTCGGGCGAATACTGAATATCAACAAGGATCGTGGCCGGGCTCCACCCGTCGGGGAAATCGATGAGTCCCTCGGTGTGAACCTGACCCGTGTCCGAGCGACTGGCGGTGAAGGCCGTGAACTTCGAAGCCCTGTGCACATGCACGACGGCGCTGGTGCCTGTCGAGGCCTGGAGGAACGGGTCGTCGTCGGTGTTCAGCGCCATCTGGAAGTAGCCGCCCTGCCAGGGCGTGTATTCCATGGTGAACGTGCCGTCGTCGGCGCTGGTGAACTGCCCCACACCATCTGTCGCGGAGTCATTGGGGCCGAAGAGGACACCGCCGGACCGTCCCGCCAGCGGTACCCATCCGTCGCCAGTCTTCTGCTCGACTTTGACGTTCAGCGTGACGGACTGGTTGAAATCGATGTCGGTTTTACTGACCGTCGCTATGAAACGAGTGGGAACCTGGTCGACGCCGATCTGTACGGGCTCCGACTCCCCGTACAGCACGCTAGGAGCGCCACCGCCCGCCCGGGAGACGGCCTGAATCGGGGCGGCATTGTCCAGTCGGACCGAGGTGCTGAAGTGACCGTTCTCCTCGGTAGGAACGGTGATCTGAGTCCAGTAGTCGACATCGATGTCGACCTGGCGTGCCGCCAAGGGCTTCACTTCACGCGTAGGCCACCGTCCATACAACGTCCCCTCGACCTGCACCTCGCGATGCTCGCGGTCGATCGATGTGCGGTCGACGCTCAGCTTGCCGAACTGTGCGACAACGTAATAGGCAAGGTCTCCGGCTGACTGCTGATGCACATGATCGCCGTTGACGTCCGTCACGTCCACGTCGATGCGATAGCTGCCGAGCTCGGGCAGCTTCAGCGGCCTTTTCGTGCGCCATACGCCATCCTGGGCCGTCCCGGAGAAAAGCCGGAAATCCTTCGACCCGACTTCGGCCACCTCAGCCTTCGTTGTGTACGAGATCAGATGAGCCGTGATCTTCTTGATGTCAGCTCCGGATCGAGCGCTGATCTGCAGGGTGCCCAAGTCCTCCGACACGCTTCCCGCATACCGGACCTCGAGTTGATCAGCAGCGTGCGAGGCTGTCGTCCCAACAAGGCTGAGCGCGGCCGCTGCCCCCGCCACCGTCACCCATCTGCATATTCTTCTCAACAACACCTTTGATCCCCACCCCTTGTCGATTGAATCTGGCAACCGCCTCCCGAGACGGCTCCGGTGAGGATCTTTATACCGGCCGTCACATCTGGGTGCACCGGCCTTTTGACGCAGGACTCCAACACGGAGCGGGCCCGCGCTCCTACGAGCGGGGCCCACTCGGTGGCCTTCCGTCGCCCGTCTCAGTCGGCCATGGGCAAATAGACTCGGTTACCGCTAGCCGCGAACTCCTTCGACTTCTGCAGCATCCCCGCAGCGACCTCCTCGGCCGACGCTCCCGCAGCCGCCGTGACGCCGATCTGCTCCATGCCCGCCTCGACCTCGTCCTTCGTCGCGCCGTGCTCACGCCGGATGTCGTGCGAGATCTTCATGGAGCAGAACTTCGGACCGCACATCGAGCAGAAGTGCGCGGTCTTCGCCGGTTCGGCGGGGAGCGTCTCGTCGTGGAACTCCCGTGCCGTGTCCGGGTCGAGGGCCAGATTGAACTGGTCCTCCCAGCGGAATTCGAAGCGGGCGTCGGAGAGCGCGTCGTCCCAGTCCTGCGCGCCGGGGTGCCCCTTCGCGAGGTCCGCCGCGTGGGCCGCGATCTTGTACGTGATGACGCCGGTCTTCACGTCGTCGCGGTTGGGCAGGCCCAGGTGCTCCTTGGGCGTGACGTAGCAGAGCATCGCCGTGCCCCACCAGGCGATCATCGCGGCGCCGATCCCGGACGTGATGTGGTCGTACGCGGGAGCGACGTCCGTGGTCAGCGGGCCGAGCGTGTAGAACGGTGCCTCCTCGCAGATCTCCTGCTGGAGGTCGATGTTTTCCTTGATCTTGTGCATCGGGACATGGCCCGGCCCCTCGATCATCGTCTGGACGCCGTGCCGCTTGGCGATGGAGTTGAGCTCGCCGAGCGTCCTGAGCTCCGCGAACTGCGCCTCGTCGTTGGCGTCCGCGATGGAACCGGGGCGCAGTCCGTCGCCGAGCGAGTACGTGACGTCGTACGCCGCGAGGATCTCGCACAGCTCCTCGAAGTGCTCGTAGAGGAAGCTCTCCTTGTGGTGCGCGAGGCACCACGCGGCCATGATCGAGCCGCCGCGCGAGACGATGCCGGTCTTGCGGTCGGCGGTCAGCGGGACGTACGGGAGGCGGACCCCGGCGTGGACGGTCATGTAGTCCACGCCCTGCTCGGCCTGTTCGACGACCGTGTCCTTGTAGATCTCCCAGGTCAGTTCCTCGGCCCTGCCGTCGACCTTTTCGAGGGCCTGGTAGAGCGGCACGGTGCCGATGGGGACGGGGGAGTTGCGCAGGACCCACTCCCGCGTGGTGTGGATGTTGCGGCCGGTGGAGAGATCCATGACCGTGTCGGCGCCCCAGCGGGTCGCCCACGTCATCTTGTCCACCTCTTCCTCGATGGACGAAGTGACCGCTGAGTTGCCGATGTTGGCGTTGACCTTCACCAGGAACCGCTTGCCAATGATCATTGGCTCGATCTCCGGGTGGTTCACGTTGGCGGGCAGGACCGCGCGGCCCGCAGCGATCTCCTCGCGTACGACCTCAGGCGCCACGTTCTCCCGAATGGCCACGTACTCCATCTCCGGGGTGATCTCGCCCCGCCTGGCGTACGCGAGTTGCGTCACGGGCTCGCCGCTCCTACCGCGTCGCGGCTGGCGCGGGCGGCCCGGGAAGACCGCGTCGAGGTTGCGCAGTCCGCCGCGCGGCGAAGTGTGCTTGATCCCGTCGTCCTCGGGGCGGGCGGGCCGGCCCGCGTACTCCTCTGTGTCGCCGCGGGCGATGATCCAGTTCTCACGGAGGGGCGCAAGGCCCCGGCGGACATCGGTGTCGATGGTCGGATCGGTGTACGGACCTGAGGTGTCGTACAGCGTGACGGCCTGGCCGTTGGTGAGGTGCACCTGGCGGACCGGCACCTGGAGGTCGGGGCGCGAGCCCTGGACATACCCCTTGTGCCATCCGGTGGACTTCCCGGCCTCCGGCTCAGAGCCGCTGGAGGCAGGCGTGCGTGCGTCCGTTGTGGTCATGTAGACCTACTCCCTACGCCGGCATTACCCGGTAACAGGTTCGGCGGTCGACGCAGCGATATTCGTCGTCGGTGCTCCACGCTGTTTCACGTGAAACACGCTGGGACGAAGGTCAGCGCCCTCTCAGCCCGGTGCTCCGAGCTCCCGCGTTTGCAAAGGTGCCTCCACGCTAGCGTCCCTTCGGACGCGTTGAACAGAGGGCCCCTGCCGTTCTTGCGATGATCGGGCGGTGACCACCACGCAACAGCCTCCGCCTACGCCGCCCCAACCACCGCACGGACCGGACCCGTCGGGCGCAGGGGGCGGCGACCACGGACACGGCCATTCCCACAACCACGGCCCCGCCGCGCCCGTCTCCCAGCACCTGCGCAAGGTCATCGCGGCGATCCTGGTGCCGTTCTCCGTCGCGGTCGTCGTCGGTCTCGCGGTGCTGTGGCCGGGAGGCGCACCGGCGCACGAACGCACCGGAGTCGGCTTCGACCGCCAGACCCAGCAGGCCACGGTCACCCGGGTCGAGAAGGTCGACTGCAAGTCCGTGAACGCCTCCGGCGACACCCCGACCGGCGACACCTCCACGGCCGAGGGCTCGTCCGCACAGCAACAAGCCACCGGCACCTGCGGCAAAGCGTCCATCAGGGTCGACACCGGCAAGGACAAGGGCCGCACGTTCACAGAGATCGTCCAGCCGGACTCCCCCCGGCAGCTGCACGAGGGCCAGGAGGTGATCGTCGCCTACGCGCCCGACGCCCCGGAGAATCTGCAGTATTCGGTCACCGACGTGAACCGCAAGTTCCCTATGGCGCTGCTCGCCGGGATCTTCGCCGTGGCCGTGGTCGTGGTGGGCCGCCTGCGGGGCGTCATGGCGCTGGTCGCGCTCGCGGTCAGCTTCATGGTGCTGACGTTCTTCATCCTCCCGGCGATCCTTCAGGGCTCGAACCCCCTGGTGGTGGCGGTCGTCGGAGCGAGCGCGATCATGCTGATCGCGCTGTACATGTGTCACGGCCTGTCGGCCCGGACCTCGGTCGCCGTCCTCGGCACCCTCGTATCGCTGCTGCTGATCGGCCTGTTGGGCTCGCTGTTCATCGGCTGGGCGGCGCTGACGGGCAACACGGACGACAACACCGGCCTGATCCACGGCCTGTACCCGCACATCGACATGAGCGGCCTGCTGCTCGCCGGCGTCATCATCGGCTCGCTCGGCGTCCTGGACGACGTGACGGTGACGCAGACGTCGGCCGTGTGGGAGCTGCACGCGGCCAATCCGACGATGGGCTGGCGCGGCCTGTACCGGGCGGGCATCCGGATCGGCCGCGACCACATCGCGTCCGTCGTCAACACCCTGGTCCTCGCGTACGCGGGCGCGGCGCTGCCCCTGCTGCTGCTCTTCTCGATCGCGCAGAGCAGCGTCGGAGACGTCGCCAACAGCGAGCTGGTGGCGGAGGAGATCGTGCGCACGCTGGTCGGCTCGATCGGCTTGGTGGCCTCGGTACCGGTGACCACCGCTCTTGCCGCGCTGGTGGTCTCCGCGGACCGGCCGGGCTCCCACGAACCGTCACAGGCCGCGCCGGGGCGCGGTGGCAGGGGGCGGCGACGCAAGCGCTGAGCGGCGCGGAACGGCTCGGGTGCACCGCGCTGCTGAAGCGTTACGTCAACTGCCCTGCCTGGCCCGTACGGCGGTCAGCCGGCGTTCTGCTCCTCGCCGAGGATCCGGTCCAGGGCCTCGTCGAGTTCGGCCTCGTAGTCGGCCAGGGCCTGCTCCTGGCCGAGCGGTACGAGCTTGTCCGTGCGGTCGAGGAAGGCGATGAGGGGCGCCACCCCGGCCCGGAACAGCGCCTGATCGGCACCCACTTGCAGCCGGATGTGCACCTCGCCCGGCATCTCGCCGGCGCCGCCGCCGTCCGCGCGCTCCACGGGGGAGATCCGAACATCACCGTCGCCCGTGGCGCCGTTGACCCCGTCGACGAGGAGCTCCCGGCCGAACGCCCAGGTCACAGGCGCGTCGCCGGGGAGATGAAACGTGAGCTGCACCGCGTACGGATCCCCGGCCTCGTACCGGAGCTCCACCGGGATACGGAACGAGAGCTCCTCAGAGACGAGGAAGCTCATCATGATCTCTGCCTGAACTGCTTGTACCGACTCGCGCATCGCCTACCCCGTCAACTTGCCGTCGATTGGCCAGGAATGACCTTCCTGACACTGCTGGCATCTTGCTCAACGTACACAGGGGATCACAAGGAGTGAGTTTTCAGATGCTGATAGAGAAGGCGAGTGTCCCTACGAGGCTGCCGATCTCGTCCTGCAACCGGCGTGCGGCGGGTAGCAGTTTCTCGGCCTGATGGGAAGGGAGAGAAATGGCCAGAGTTGCCGCGGCCGAACCGATGGTGAGCGGGAATGCGGCACATGCGGTGCCGAGCGCGTACTCCTGACGCTCGATGAGGGGCTCCATCCGCCCGACGGTTCTCAGCTTGCGCAGCAGCGTCCGGTTGTCACGCATCGAGTACGGGGTGATGGACCGGGCCGGATAGCGGTCGAGATGGTCCCGGCGCGCCTCCTCGCCGAGCTGGGAGAGCAGGCACTGGCCGATCGCGTGGGCATGCCCGGTCTCGCGGAAATCCGCCCACTCCTCGACGGCCGGAGTGGCCGGAGTGTCAGCGACGGCGATGACCTCGATCTCGCCGTCACGGTAGATCGCGAAGTAGACGGGAACACCGATGGTGTCCCGCCAGTGCCGCAGCGCGTCGGTGATCATGCCGCGACGATTCTGCTGCGCTCCGCTGCTGCTCAACCGCTCGGCCGCGTCCCCGAACATGAAGACGCCCTTCTCCTTGCGGAGGTAGCCCTCGTGGGCGAGCGTGCGCAACAGGTGGTAGGCCGTAGGGAGGGCGACTCCGGCCTCCCGGGCGAGTTGCTTGGCAGGAGCCCCCTCGTCGTGCGAGGCGACCGCCTCGAGCAGCCGCATGGCCCGCTGGACGGAGCCGATGAGCGTCTGCGGGGCTGCGGGTGCGGGGTCGGCCGTGGCCAAGGTTCACTCCCGGTACGCGTGAGTTCCCCCGCGTCCCCGGGGCTCACGGGGGCGAAGCCGTCGGAATCCGGACTTTAACCCTTGGCCACCACTCGGTGCGGGTCAGGAACGGAAACTTCCCCCGGTCGTGCGAACGGCCACCTCGCACGACCACCGGAGCCCTCACCGGCGGCCCCGCCGCGACTCACCAGTCGCTGCGCGAGGACGACCCCGCCAAGAACTTCCGCACGACGTAGATGAGCCCGCCCACCAGCGCGGCGAACACCAGCACCTTGAAGAGCAGACCGATCACGAATCCGACGACGCTGGCGATCAGCCCGCCGAACACGACCAGGGCGATGACCGGCACCGCGACCCACTTCACCCACCACGGCATGCCCGCGAATATTTCTCGCACTGCCATCGCTCCTTCGCTCCGAGACCCGTGTCGGGACTCTTCTGACTTCCTGCATCCGATGCTGACACGCCGGAGGCCCGCGCGGGGCCCCGCGATCCCCTGTCCGTCCCTGACCCGACCCTTAGGGAATCCCAGGGTCCGGGATCAGCTCTCGGGGGGAGAGAAGACGACCATGACCCGCAGATCCTCGCTGATGTGGTGGAACTTGTGGGCCACGCCGGCCGGCACGTAGACCACGCTGCCGCGGCCGACCTGGGTGGTCTCCATGCCGACGGTGATCGACGCGCGACCGCTGACCACGAGATAGACCTCGTCCTGGTGGTGCGGCTGCTGCGGGTCGTGCTCCCCCGCGTCCAAGGCGTACAGCCCGACCGACATGTTCCGTTCGCGCAGGAATTGCAGATACGCGCCGTCGTTGGCGGCGCGCTCCGCCTCCAGTTCGTCCAGCCGGAATGCCTTCATCGCCCTCGTCATCCTTGCTGTCCACGCTGTCCACACCGGACACCGACATGGTCACCGGTCTCGTCTGCCACGATCAGACACATGATGAATTTCGTAGTCAAGACGATCGCCAACGCGGGAGCCCTGGCCGTCGCGGTCTGGCTGCTCGACAAGATCACACTGACCGGCGACAGCACCGGCAAGAAGGTCGGCACGCTGATCCTGGTCGCGCTCATCTTCGGCCTGGTCAACTTCCTTGTGAAGCCGCTCGTGAAGGTACTCACCTTCCCGCTCTTCGTCCTCACCCTTGGCCTGATCACGCTGATCGTGAACGCCCTGATGCTGCTGCTGACCTCGTGGCTGGCCGACCATCTGGACCTGAGCTTCCACGTCGACGGGCTCTGGACCGCCGTCCTCGGCGGCCTGATCATCTCGATCGTCTCGTGGGCTCTGAACGTCGTCCTGCCCGACAAGGACTGAGCCACCGCCATGACATTCCGCGTCTGCTTCGTCTGCACAGGCAACATCTGCCGCTCACCCATGGCCGAGCACGTGTTCCGCGCCCGCCTCGAGGAGGCCGGCCTCTCCGGCGCCGTCGAGACCGACAGCGCGGGCACCGACGGCTGGCACGAGGGCGACGGCGCCGATCCCCGTACCGTCCACGTCCTCCGGCAGGGCGGCTACACCGCCGATCACACAGCCCGCCAGTTCCGCCACGACTGGTTCGACCATCTCGATCTGGTCGTCGCCCTCGACGCGGGTCATCTGCGCACCCTGCGCCGCATGGCCCCGACGCCGCAGGACGCGGAGAAGGTCCGCCTGCTGCGTTCGTACGATCCCGCGGCCCTCGGGGACGACAAGGACGTCCCCGACCCGTACTACGGCGACATGGACGGCTTCGAGGAGTGTCTGAGGCTGGTCGAGGCGGCGGCGGACGGACTGCTCGACGCCGTGCGCGACGCGGTGGCGGGACGAGCGGCCTGACCAGCACCGCCCCGACTAGTACCGGGCTACGCACAACGGACGGCCCGAGCCTCCCCCCTCGTGGCTCGGACCGTCACGGTTCTGCGCGCGAAGAACCGCGCAAACAAGGCTAGTTGACTCTGTGTCAGTGTCCAATCACGGTAGCGACAGGGGCCTATCGACATATTTATAGTGGGGCCCGACCCGAGGCAGGAAGGGAGGGCGTCGCCGTGGACCTCGCCTTACTGCGCACCTTTGTGACGGTTCATCGCGCCGGTTCGTTCACCCGCGCCGCCGCACTGCTCGGCCTCTCGCAGCCCGCGGTCACCTCGCAGATCCGCACGCTGGAGCGGCAGTTGGGCCGCCCGCTGTTCCTGCGTCAGGCGCGCGGCGTGACACCCACGACCATCGGCGACGAACTGGCGCACAAGGCAGCCCCGCATCTCGACGCCCTCGTGGAGATCACCGAGGGCGGGCTCGACGAGGAGTCGGCCGTCCGCACCCTGCATCTCGCGGGGCCACCGGAGTTCACCGCGGAGCGAGCCCTGCCCGCCCTCACGGCACTGACCAGGGACGACGGCCAGAGCATCGCCTTACGCGCCTCCTTCGGCACCGCCGAGGAGTCCTTGGAGGGGCTGGCCGCTGGACATCATGATCTGGCCATCGCAACGGCCCGCCCGCGCGGCACCCTGCTCACGGCGACTCCGCTCTGCGACGAGGAGCACGTGCTGGTCGCCGCCCCTCGCTGGGCCGCCCGGGTCGGCTCCGGCATGCTGCACCGGGACGCGGCGCCCTCGCTCGAGAAATTCCCGATGATCGAAGTCCATGAATCGCTGCCGCTGGTCTCCCGCTACTGGTCCTCCGTCTTCGACTCCCACCCCGTCGTCCCCGGCACGGTCGTCGTGCCGGATCTGCGCGCGGTGCTGGCCTGCGTGGTCACGGGGGCGGGGCTCGCCGTCCTGCCGCGCTATCTCTGCGCGTCCGCTCTGGAGCGCGGCGAGGTCGTGGCCCTGCTCGACCCGCCCGTACCTCCGCTGCGCACGTACTTCCTCGTCGTACGCACCGGCACACTCGCCCTGCCGCACATCGCGCGGGCGCACGAGTGGCTGTTGCGCGCTGCTGTCGACTGGTCTTGAGCGGTGACTGACTCGGTGCGGGATGTTTCACGTGGAACCGGCCGGGCCACATTTCTCCCATGACCGTTCGACCCGTGGTCAAGCGCACCGCACGCGCCGTTCTGTTGGACGGCGACGACCTGATCCTGATCAAGCGGACCAAGCCCGGCATCGATCCGTACTGGGTGACCCCCGGTGGCGGCGTCGAGCCGGAGGACACGACTGTCGTGGACGCCCTGCACCGCGAGGTGCACGAGGAACTCGGCGCCAAGATCACCGATGTGGTGCCCTGCTTCGTGGACACCGTCGAGCACATCGGCGAGGACGGCGGGGCGACCGGCGTGAAGGTCCAGCATTTCTTCGTCTGCACACTGGAGTCGATGGACCTCGACCTGCGGCACGGCCCCGAGATCGAGGCGCCGTGCGGCGAGTACGAGGTCGTACGCGTGCCGTTCACCCGCGTGGGCATCGCCTCGGTCCACCTGGTGCCGCTGTCCCTGCGCCACTACCTCGACGGCAACATCGAGGGCGTACGGGCGATGCACGCGCCCGATCTGGGCTGAACCTCATCCAGGGCGCGGGGTTCAGTCCGCGACGCCGACCAGTTCCTCCACCGAGTCGTGCCGGATGCGGCTGACCGGGATGCCGACGTCACGCAAGGCGTCGACACCGTTGCGGATCATGCCGGGCGGGCCGGACAGATAGGCGTCGTACTCGTTCCAGGGGCCGTACTCCCGCACGGCGTCCGGGAGTTGCAGATGACCCTGCTGATCGACGATCGGGCGGACCGCGAGCCAGGGGTGGCTCTGCTGGAGCCGCAGCATCGTGTCGATGTCGTACAGGTCGTGGTCGGTGCGGGCGCCGTAGAACACCTCGACCGGCCGTCGCTGGCCGTGCTCGGCGACATCCTCGACGAGCGCCTTGATGGGCGCGATGCCGGTGCCGCCGCCCAGACAGAGCAGACCGCTGTCGGTGCTGTG
Source organism: Streptomyces sp. NPDC102467 (assembly GCF_044765445.1). NCBI lineage: Bacteria > Bacillati > Actinomycetota > Actinomycetes > Kitasatosporales > Streptomycetaceae > Streptomyces > Streptomyces sp. NPDC102467. Next base: position 238,578 of record NZ_JBIWKA010000008.1, read on the forward strand.
GTCGACGGTCATGGAGCCGGCGGGCGGGCCGAGCCGCAGCACGTCGCCCGGCCGGGCGCGGTGCACCAGAGCGTTGGAGACCCAGCCCGCCGGGACCGCCTTCACGTGGAACGACAGCAGCCCGTCGGAGCGGGGCGCCGCCGCGAACGAGTAGTGCCGCCAGATGCGCGGCCACCACGGCGTCTCGAGCGTCGTGTACTGCCCGGCCAGGAAGGGATACGGCTGGTCGGGCCGGACAGTGACGACCGCGATGTCGGGCGTGCGCAGATCGTGCGCGACGACCTCCGACAGCCACCAGGCGGGGGCCTTCATCTCGTCCTCGGCCGCCGCGTCGATCATGACCTGCGAGATCGTCGTGTACGTACGGACCCAGGCGGCTTCGGTCTGCGCGTCCCAGGTGGTCGTGGCATATCGCGTGAGCGCCGCGATGAGGGCTTCGCCGACGGCCGGGTAGTGCTCGGGCTGCGTGCCGTACTTGCGGTGGCCGCGGCCCAGGTTCTTCAGATAGGGGACCAGGACGAGCTTGTTGTCGACGTGTTCCGCGGCGGTCAGCAGCGCCTTGAGAAGCCGGTCGCGCTGGGCGTCCATCGCAGCAGGGAAGAGCGGGCGCAGTTCGGGGTGACGGACGAAGAGCAGCGCGTAGAAGTACGAGGTGACCTTGTCGGCGACAGCGCCGATCTCATCCATCGTACGGCGCACGAGGATCGCGTCGGGTGAGGCCTTCGCACGGGCGGGGCGAGCCGGGCGGGGCTCGGCGGCGGGGCCGCTCGCAGCGGCAGGCCGGGGCGACGACGGCGCGGCGGGCCGCTGGGTCGGCTCCGGCTCACGGTGCGTGCGCGGCTGGGGTATTCGGCCCTCGTCCGAGTCCGACTCGGGCGGGGCCGTCGTGGGGCGGCCGACGGGACGTATCGGGGATACCCGGCGGCCCTCACCCGGCTCCCGGTCGGGACTGGAGGGGGTCGGGCGCGGCGCCGGGGTGCGCGGTGTGAACCAGCCGCCTCCGCCCGAACCGGAATCGGCCGACGTAGTGGTCGGAGCGTCCATACTGTGCCTCGCCTCGAACATCTCTGGTCGGTCTACGTACTTCCGTGCTCTCCCAGGGTCTCCCGCTGGTCGGAAGCTGTGCGCTTTCCCCCGTTTGCTTCGACAGCCAATGCGGCCCACATTCAACCCCGCATTCCAGGCCGCTACGGACGAGTAAGCCAAGAATGTGACATTGCCCGCAGTTCCCCTCCCCGCAGCGTGCCACCAGGTTCCATTTGCTCGAACGCAAAGCGGAAAGTGCGGGTCTTCGATCTCTACGTCCGGTTAGGCTGCGACAGCCTGCGCACGCGCCTCCCCGCTCCCCCAAGGCACCGCGGGCGAACCGGAGTCGACCATACCGGCAGCCGCGAGGGGCACAAGCACCTCCCGCCTTAACCGCTGGTTAAGCGGCCCACCGACGTGCGGTTAATTCCTCAATTACCGCGCGCGCCGCACCAATTCGTACACCTCAACCGCATTGATCGCGACCGATACCGGCCCGGCCGCGAAGCGTGGCCGCGACATGGCCGGCCGCCCGGACAGTGGCGGCCGCCCCGGGTCACAAGAGGTCGGAAGGTGGCAACTTCGGTCGCACCCCGCACGCGGAGACCGGTATCCGGCGTTGCTCCCGCCGCCAGCCTTCCGGAAGAACGGCCCCGGCACCGTGTTTCACGTGAAACTTCGACGCCATCCTCGCCGGGTACCGAGGCCGTCCCGGCAGTCGAGGCGTTCGAAAGCATCGGGCCACTGCTCGCAAAGCGGTGGACGCCACCGGCCTCCGTCCGACAGCCTGACCTGCGTGTCGACACCTTCCCTCTCCGATCTGCCCATCCGCCGCCTCACCCCGCGTGACGTGCGCGCGTGCGCCGACCTCTCCGAGAACCGGGGCTGGCCCCGCGAGGAACACAAATGGGGCCTGCTGCTCGCTGCCGGTACCGGCTACGGCATCGACGACCCGGACGGCGGACTCGTCACCGCTTTTGTGGTGACCGAGTACGGGCCCAGAGAGCAGCCCGAACTCGGTGCGATCGGCATGGTTCTGGTCGCCGAGCGGTACGCGCGCCGAGGAGTCGGCCGCCGCATGATGCGATACGCCGTCGAGCGAGCGGGCACGACTCCGCTGACGCTGCACGCGACGCCGTACGGGCGGCCGCTCTACGAAGAGCTCGGCTTCAAGGTCACCGGGCAGGCCGAGATGGTGCGCGGCCACTTCGTCGCCGGTGGCCGGACATCCGTCGTGGCCACGCGCCCGGCCACCGCCGAGGATCTGCCGGCGATCCTGCGCCTGGACGCCGAGGTGTTCGGCCCCGACCGCACGCACGTGATCGCACGCCTTCCCGCCTTCGCGGACCTGTTGCGCGTCGCCGAGGACCGCGGTGAGCTCATCGGCTACGCCGCCGCCTGGCCCAGCATGGACACCCATGTCGTCGGCCCGCTGATCGCCCGCGACACCGAGGTCGCGAAGGCGCTGGTCGCCTCCCTCGCGGCGGGCACGGGGCGGCCGCTGCGGACCGACATCGACGTACGCCACGAGGAACTGCTGTCCTGGCTCAAGGAGCACGGCCTGGAGGGCATGTCCATGAACGCGGTGATGAACTACGGCGCACCGGACCTGCCCGGCGACTGGACGCGCCGCTTCGCCCCGCTGACGGTCGCCGCCGGCTGAGTCCGTCCGCAGAAACGCGACGGGCCCGCCCCCAAGTGCCGCTGTGATGCGGCCGCTCGGGATGCGGGCCCGTCTGCGCACGTCGCTGTTACGCGAGCGCCTCCACGGCCGTCGAGGCGAAGCCGTGGTCCTGCTCCGGAGAGCCGCCGCCCACCCCCATGGCACCGATGAGGCGACCCTCGCGGTGGACCGGCAGGCCGCCCGCGATGAACAGCAGAGGCCGGTCGAGGGCAGTGGGCAGGCTGTGGAAGGGGCCGTCGGGCTTGACCAGGTCGACGAGGTCGGCGGTCGGCGCATTCAGCTGAAGAGCGGTGTACGCCTTACGGGTGCTCGTCTCGCCGGAGATCAGGACGGCGAGGTCGTCACGTCGGAAGGCCAGGAGGTGGCCGCCGGCGTCGAGAACGGTGACGCTGACAGGGACTCCGGCCGCCTCTGCCGTTTGGCGGGCGGCAGAGACGAGGGCCTCGGCGTCCTGGATGGTCAGCGGGACGACAGCGGCGGGGGTACTCATGGGGAGTGCTCCTTGCGGGGTGGTGCGTGCCGGGGGGTGCGCGGGGGGGGTGCGTGCGGGGCCGTGGGCTACCGGGGCGAGGAGCCGGGTCAGTGATGCGCCGGTTCGGCACGCCGCTGCTCGACACCGGCGACAACCACGCTCGGTGCGGGAGCGCGGCGCTCCAGCACGGCCGACACGACGGCCAGGAGGAGGGCGCTCGCGGCGAGCACGGCGCCGACCCAGTTCGGGGCGGTGTAGCCGAGGCCTGCGGAGATCACCATGCCGCCGAGCCAGGCGGAGAGGGCATTGCCGAGGTTGAAGGCGCCGATGTTGACGGCCGAGGCGAGCGTGGGCGCGCCGGAGGCCTGGTCGAGGACCCTCTTCTGCAGCGGAGGCACGGTCGCGAAGCCGAGCGCGCCGATCAGCACGATGGTGATCGCGGCCAGGATCTTGTGGTGCGCGGTGACCGTGAACAGGCCGAGCACCAGGGCCAGGGCGCCGAGGGAGACGTAGAGCAGGGGCATCAGAGCACGGTCGGCGAACTTGCCGCCGACGAGGTTGCCACCGACCATGCCGAGTCCGAAGAGAACCAGCAGCCAGGTCACCGAGCCGTCGGCGAAGCCGGCGACGTGCGTCATCATCGGTGCGATGTAGGTGATGGCCGCGAAGACGCCGCCGAAGCCGAGCACAGTCATCGCCATGGCGAGCAGGACCTGCACGTTCTTGAACGCGGCCAGCTCGTGGCGCAGCTGTACTCCCTCGGGCTTGGGCAGGTCCGGTACGAGCTTGGCGATGCCGACGAGCCCGATGACACCGAGCGCGGCCACGATCGTGAACGTGACGCGCCAGCCCACGGACTGACCGATGAGGGTGCCGAGCGGGACGCCGACGACGTTGGCCACGGTCAGGCCGGTGAACATCATGGCGATCGCTCCGGCCTTCTTCTGGGGGGCGACCAGCTCGGCCGCGACGACCGAGCCGATTCCGAAGAAGGCGCCGTGGGCGAGCGAGGCGACGACGCGGCCGATCAGCATCACGGCGAAGACGGGCGCGACGGCGGAGAGCAGGTTGCCGACGATGAAGAGGCCCATCAGCAGCATCAGCATGCGCTTGCGGGAGATGCGGGTGCCCAGGACGGTCATGAGCGGAGCGCCGAACATGACACCGAGGGCGTAGCCGGTCACCAGGAATCCGGCCGTGGGGATGGAGACGCCGAAGTCACCCGCGACCTCTGGGAGGAGTCCCATGATCACGAATTCGGTGGTTCCGATCCCGAAAGCCCCGATCGCCAGGGCGAGAAGCGCGAGAGGCATGGGGGGTCACCTTCCAGACTGTTGCAGGTGCGCTTTACGAGACCTCACAATAATTGCAGACGCTGGCTAATTGCAACCGCGGGCAATTTCGCGCATCGTCTATCCTGGTGTTCAGCCGCTCCGGGACGGAGGATCCACAAGCCATGACTGCGACCGACCCCGCACTGACCGCCCTTTCCCAGGGCTGGTGCGCCCTCTCCCTGCTCCACGGGAAGATCGAGGCCCACATCGAGCGCGCCCTGCAGGCCGAGCACGACCTCAGCGTGCGCGAATACTCCCTGCTCGACGTCCTCAGCCGACAGCACGACGGCGAGGGAGGCCATCTGCAGATGAAGCAGGTCGCCGACGCCGTAGTGCTCAGCCAGAGCGCCACCACCCGCCTGGTGACCCGCCTCGAGGACCGCGGCCTCCTCCTGCGCTACCTGTGCCCCACTGACCGGCGCGGCATCTACACGAACGTCTCCGAGGCGGGTCTCGCGCTTCTCGCGCAAGCCCGCCCCACGAACGAGACGGCCCTGCGCGAGGCCTTGGACACCGCGGCCGAGAACCCCGAGCTCGCCCCCCTCGTCCGGGCCGTCGAAGGGCTGCGCGTTCCCGCCTAACTCAGGCCATCCACCCGGAGCGCCCCGTCAGAGGGGCCCTAGGCTGCGGCCATGGGAGATCTTGAGATCAGACCGGCCGCGGCCGAGGACATTCCGGCGATCGTCGCGATGCTGGCCGACGATCCACTGGGCGTCCTGCGCGAGTCGCCCGAGGACCTCACGCCATACCTCGCCGCCCACGCACGCCTGTCCGCCGACCCGAACCAGCACCTCGTCGTCGCCGTGCGCGAGGGCCACGTCATCGGCACCCTTCAGCTCACCGTCATCCCCGGCCTTTCCCGGAAAGGGTCCACCCGCTCAGTCATCGAGGGCGTGCGCATCCACGCCGACGAGCGGGGCAGCGGCCTGGGGACGCGGCTCATCGAGTGGGCCGTCGAGGAATCCCGGCGTCAGGACTGCGCATTGGTGCAGCTGACGTCCGACGCGACCCGCACCGAGGCCCACCGCTTCTATGAGCGGCTCGGCTTCGAGGCCTCCCATGTGGGATTCAAACTGCAACTGTGACGGGCCAGCCTGTCCCGCCGCACGACGTAGCCGGGCCCACGGGCCCGTTTCACGTGAAACACCCGGAGGTGGGCTGTTTCACGTGAAACGAGACGGAGCCCACCACCGAATCTCCCGCCCCCTACGACAGACCCCGCCACCCCTCCGGATCCACTCCGCCCGGTACCGGAGCGTCCGCGCCGTACGGCTCCCGCGTGAAGACGAAGGATCCCAGGTCCAGGTGGCTCACCGAACCGTCCTGCCGCCGCACGGCCTGAAGCACCTCCCCCGCGTAGTAGCCGTCGAGGCCGGTCCAGGTGCCGTCACTGTTCGACCGGAACCGGGAACGCCGCCCCCCGCCGGCCACCGGGCCGAGCTCCACCCCTGTCTCGGCCGTCACCCGCAGGGCCACGATCTGCGTTCCCCAGTACCAGGGCCCGGCCAACTCCAGTACGGAGGCATCGACTTCGTGCAGCGGCCGCCACGGTGCGGGAATCCTCGGCTCGGCCTCAGCGACGATGGCCAGGAGATCGGCGGCCACCGTGGCGACAGGCACCCCTGAAGTGCAGTTGACCAGCGTGACGGCCACGAGCCCGTCCTCCTCGCTCAGCCACAGCCCCGCCACGAACCCTGGCAGCGAACCAGTGTGCCCCGCCAGCGTCCGCCCGCCCCGCCGCAACACCTGCATCCCGAGACCGTACGACGCCTCCCAGTCACCCGGCAGGGTCGGCGCCGCCGGGGTCCGCATCTCCTGAGCGGAATCCGCGCTCAGCACGCGATCATCACCAGTGACCAGGAAAGCCGCGAAGGCCGCCAGGTCCCGGGCGGTGGACCACAGTTGACCGGCAGGCGCCATCAGGCCGAGGTCCTCGCTGGGCTCCGGCAGCATCACATCGGCGTACGGGTGGACGGCCCAGCCGCCGGCGTGCGGGGCCTGCGGATGGACACTGGTCCGGCTCAGGCCGAGCGGCTCGAGAATTTCGCCGCGCAGAGCCTCCTCCCAGCTGACACCCCGCACCTTCTCGACCAGCGAACCCAGCAGCGTATAGCCGGGATTGGAATAGTGATGGCGGCGGCCGACCGGATGCCGGAACGGCTGCTCACCGAGGACATCGGCAAGGGTCGGGCGGAGCGTGGCGGGCGAACGCTCCCACCAGACGCCCGGCGTCTCGGCCGCCAACCCGGCGGTGTGCGCAAGAAGTTCGGCGATGGTGACCTCACCCGCCCCTGTCCCGGGCAGATGCTTCTCCAACGGGTCACCCAGGTCGAGCAGCCCTTCGTCGCGCAACCGCAGCACGAGCACGGCGGTGAAGGTCTTCGTGATCGAACCGATCCGGTACTGCACGTTCTCATCAGGCCCGTGCCCGTCCACCGAGGTGCGCGACCCCGTCCACACGAGCTCCCCTTCCCGGGCGACCGCGGCCACGAGCGAGGGCGCACGGCCGTCGCTCTGCGCGACGGCGATGCGGTGCAGGAGAGCACGACGTGTGGCGGGCAACAGTTCTGGGGGCTTTGTCATGCGCCCAGTCCACCTTGACCGTCGGCCCGCGTCGAGCCGATTTCACCGGAGGCGATCAGACCCGGTCGCGGCGGCGCGCTCCGATCAGGTCTGCGCCATGTCCACGAACCGCGAGTAGTGGCCCTGGAAGGCGACCGTGATCGTGGCCGTCGGACCGTTACGGTGCTTGCCGACGATGATGTCGGCCTCGCCCGCGCGCGGTGACTCCTTCTCGTACGCGTCCTCGCGGTGGAGCAGAATGACCATGTCGGCGTCCTGCTCGATGGAACCGGACTCACGCAGGTCGGACACCATCGGCTTCTTGTCCGTGCGCTGCTCGGGGCCACGGTTCAGCTGGGAGAGCGCGATCACCGGCACCTCCAGCTCCTTGGCCAGCAGCTTGAGGTTTCGTGACATGTCCGAAACCTCCTGCTGGCGGCTCTCGGACCGCTTCGAGCCACCGGCCTGCATCAGCTGCAGATAGTCGATGATCACGAGCTTGATGTCGTTGCGCTGCTTGAGGCGACGGCACTTCGCGCGGATCTCCATCATCGACAGGTTCGGGGAGTCGTCGATGTAGAGCGGCGCGGCAGAGACCTCGGGCATCCGGCGCGCGAGCCGCGTCCAGTCCTCGTCCGTCATCGTGCCGGACCGCATGTGGTGCAGAGCCACTCTCGCCTCGGCCGACAGCAGACGCATCGCGATCTCGTTGCGCCCCATTTCGAGGGAGAAGATGACGCTGGGCAGGTTGTGCTTGATCGACGCCGCGCGCGCGAAGTCCAGCGCGAGCGTCGACTTGCCCATGGCGGGGCGGGCCGCGATGACGATCATCTGACCCGGGTGCAGGCCGTTGGTCAGGGAGTCGAAGTCCGTGAAGCCGGTCGGCACCCCGGTCATCTCGCCACTGCGCGAACCGATCGCCTCGATCTCGTCGAGCGCGCCCTCCATGATGTCGCCGAGCGGGAGGTAATCCTCACTGGTGCGCTGCTCGGTCACCGCATAGATCTCGGCCTGCGCCTTGTTGACGATCTCGTCGACGTCGTCGTCGGCCGCGTAGCCCATCTGCGTGATCCGCGTGCCCGCCTCCACAAGGCGCCGCAGCACGGCCCGCTCATGGACGATCTCCGCGTAGTACTCGGCGTTCGCGGCGGTCGGGACGGTCTGCACGAGGGTGTGCAGATACGATGCGCCGCCGACCTTGTTGATCTCGCCGCGCTTGGTCAGCTCCGCGGCGATGGTGATCGGGTCGGCCGGCTCACCCTTGGCGTAGATGTCGAGGATCGCCACGAAGATCGTTTCGTGGGCCGGCTTGTAGAAGTCGCTGCCCTTGAGGACCTCGACGACGTCGGCGATCGCGTCTTTCGACAGGAGCATGCCACCGAGGACGGACTGCTCGGCGTCCAGGTCCTGGGGCGGTACGCGCTCGAATGTGGCCGGACCGTCGTCCCAGGCGCTGCCTTCCCGACCGCGCTCGTGCTGATCCCCTTGGCCGCGGCCACCGTTGCGGCTCTGCCGGGAGGGGGGCAGACGGTCGCTGGGACCGCTGTCGGCCCAGGGGTCGTCCAAGGGCTCGGAGATACTCACCGGGCCACCTCCTCCCGTCCGCCGAGCGGACCTCGCCGTGCCACTCATTCCTACGGCACGACACTGACAAATAAGGGGCCCGTTTCCGCTTCTGACGCGTCGGATTCGTGAGGTTTCCGAGGCCGGAGGAGGCGGTGGGCGCCGCCCCACGTTAGGCCTGTCGGCACCGTCAGCCAATCTGGTTATCCACAGGCTCTGTGGATGACGGGCCTCAAGCTGTGGAGAACTTGGGAAAAGCTGTGCACGACCCGGTGGACAGCCCTGTGAACAAGCCCTCAGGCGTTTGCGCACCCAAGCCCTGACCTGCAGAAACCCCATCCACTGGCTGTGCAGAAGAAAAACTTTCCCAGTCGGCCCAAGATCCACGGAAACCCCGTCCCACCGCACGCGCAAGCAGGTCGTAAGTAAGGGTCTCAATGGCATTGCATCTCTTACCTGTGGAAGATTAGATTGGTGCCCATGACACAGGCTCCCGCGACACCCAAGGCCGACCGGCGTCGGCACGACCGAGAGATCGTCGCCCTCGCCGTCCCCGCCTTCGGCGCGCTCGTCGCAGAGCCCCTCTTCCTCATGGCCGACAGCGCCATCGTCGGCCATCTCGGCACAGCCCAACTGGCAGGACTCGCCGTCGCCTCCGCCCTCCTCATGACCGCGGTCAGCGTCTTCGTCTTCCTTGCCTACGCGACGACGGCCGCCGTCGCCCGCCGCGTCGGCTCGGGCGATCTGCGGGCAGCGATCCAGCAGGGCATGGACGGAATCTGGCTCGCCCTCCTTTTGGGCGCTGCCGTCATCGCGATCGTCCTGCCTACGGCCCCGGCTCTGATCGAGCTCTTCGGCGCCTCCGACACGGCCGCACCGTACGCGGTCACGTATCTCCGCATCTCAGCGCTCGGTATCCCCGCCATGCTCGTGGTCCTGGCAGCGACCGGCGTCCTGCGCGGCCTGCAGAACACGAAGACGCCGTTGTACGTGGCCGTCGCCGGTTTCGTCGCCAACGCCGCGCTCAACGTCGGGCTCGTCTACGGCGCCGGCCTCGGCATCGCCGGTTCTGCCTGGGGCACCGTCATCGCTCAGCTGGGCATGGCCGCGATCTACCTGGTCGTGGTCGTCCGGGGAGCCCGGCGCCACGGCGCATCACTGCGGCCCGACGCTGCGGGCATCCGAGCCTGCGCCCAGGCCGGCGCACCCCTGCTCATCCGTACGCTGTCGCTGCGCGCGATCCTGATGATCGCCACGGCGGTCGCGGCCCGGCTCGGCGACGCGGACGTGGCAGCACACCAGATCATCCTGTCCCTGTGGAACCTGCTGGCGTTCGCGCTGGACGCCATCGCCATCGCCGGGCAGGCCATCATCGGCCGCTACCTCGGCGCCGACGACGCTTCGGGCGCGCGCGACGTCTGTCGGCGCATGGTGCAGTGGGGCATCGCCGCAGGAGTGGTGCTCGGTGTGCTGGTCCTCGCCGCACGCCCCCTGTTCGTCCCGCTGTTCACGAGCGACCAGGTCGTTCTGGACGCGGCTCTGCCCGCGTTGATCGTGGTGGCGCTCTCCCAGCCCATCTGCGGCATCGTCTTCGTGCTCGACGGCGTCCTCATGGGCGCGGGCGACGGGCCGTATCTGGCCTGGGCCATGCTGGTCACTCTGGCGATCTTCACTCCGGTGGCCCTGCTGGTACCGACCCTCGGCGGCGGACTCACCGCTGTGTGGGGAGCCATGACCCTGATGATGGCGCTGCGGATGGCGACACTCTGGGTGCGCTATCGCTCCGGCCGCTGGGCCGTCACCGGCGCGACACGGTGAACTGGGAGCGCCGTTTCACGTGAAACCGTGAACCGTGAAAGGGCGAAGCTGCGGACCACGACCGCAAGCGTGTGGGGCCGCACCCCGAAAGGGTGCGGCCCCACATGTGCTTCAGCTCTGCTCAGGGCAGGGCTCAGGCAGCGACGACCTCGACGTTGACCTTGGCGGCAACCTCGGGGTGCAGACGCACGGACGTCGCGTGGGCGCCCAGCGTCTTGATCGGCGTGCCCAGCTCGACGCGACGCTTGTCGATCTTCGGGCCGCCGGCGGCCTCGATCGCCGAAGCGACGTCGGCCGGCGTGACGGAGCCGAAGAGACGACCGGCGTCGCCGGAGCGGACGGCCAGACGGACGTTCACTCCCTCGAGCTTGGCCTTGATCTCGTTGGCCTGCTCGATCGTGGCGATCTCGTGGATCTTGCGCGCACGACGGATCTGCGCGACGTCCTTCTCGCCACCCTTGGTCCAGCGGATCGCAAAGTTCCGCGGGATCAGGTAGTTACGGGCGTACCCGTCCTTGACGTCGACGACCTCGCCGGCGGCACCGAGGCCGGAGACCTCGTGAGTGAGGATGATCTTCATGATTCGGTCACCCTCCCTTATCGCGCGGTGGACGTGTAGGGCAGCAGCGCCATCTCACGGCTGTTCTTCACGGCCGTGGCGACGTCACGCTGGTGCTGCGTGCAGTTGCCGGTCACGCGGCGGGCACGGATCTTGCCGCGGTCGGAAATGAACTTCCGCAGCATGTTCGTGTCCTTGTAGTCCACGTACGTGACCTTGTCCTTGCAGAAAGCGCAGACCTTCTTCTTCGGCTTGCGCACAGGCGGCTTCGCCATGGTGTATCTCCTGTGTGATCAAGAAGTGGGGGTACGGCCCACCTTCGGCCCGAGGGCTTAGAAGGGGGGCTCGTCCGAGTAGCCGCCGCCGGAACCGCCGCTGGAGCTGCCGGAGCTTCCGCCCCAGCCGCCACCGCCGCCGCCCTGCTGCTGGCCGCCGCCGGCCGGCGCACTGGTCGCCCAGGGGTCGTCGGCGGGAGCACCGCCACCGCCACCCTGCTGCTGACCGCCGCCGGAGCCACCGCTCCAGCCGCCGCCCTGCTGACCGCCGCCGCCGTTGCCGCCGCCGTAACCGCCCTGGCCACCGCGGCCGCTGGTCTTCGTGACCTTGGCCGTGGCGCTGCGCAGGCTGGCGCCGACTTCCTCGACGTCCAGCTCGTAGACCGTGCGCTTGACGCCCTCACGGTCCTCGTAGGACCGCTGCTTCAGCCGGCCCTGCACGATGACGCGCATGCCTCGCTGGAGCGACTCCGCGACGTTCTCCGCCGCCTGACGCCAGACCGAGCAGGTCAGGAACAGGCTGTCGCCGTCCTTGAACTCATTGGTCTGCCGGTCGAAGGTGCGGGGAGTGGACGCGACACGGAACTTCGCGACCGCCGCACCGGAGGGGGTGAAGCGCAGCTCGGGGTCGTCGACAAGATTGCCGACAACCGTGATGACGGTCTCGCCTGCCATGGGGTACCTCTCGGCGGGTTTGCTGCGGACTGCTTGCTGCTACTCGAATTCCCGTAGAACCGCTGAACTAGGAAGTTCAGTGGGTCTCGGGACGGAGGACCTTGGTCCGGAGGACCGACTCGTTCAGGTTCATCTGGCGGTCGAGCTCCTTGACGACCGCAGGCTCGGCCTGCAGGTCGATGACCGAGTAGATGCCCTCGGGCTTCTTCTTGATCTCGTACGAGAGACGACGACGGCCCCAGGTGTCGACCTTCTCGACCTTTCCATCGCCCTCACGGACGACGGAGAGGAAGTTCTCGATCAGCGGGGAGACAGCACGCTCCTCGAGATCGGGGTCGAGGATGACCATCACTTCGTAGTGACGCATGTGGAACCCACCTCCTTTGGACTCAGCGGCCACGGTCGTTCCGTGGCAGGAGGGTTGTTATGCGTAAGCAACGGTATCGGCCACCACTGACAATCGGGCCCTCCGAAGGAGAGCCGCGCGGGTCAGTGGGTACTCGTCCCTCGTCGGGACACAGGCAGACACCAATGCAGACGGTACAGACTACCCGCACCACGGCTTCCGGTTGAAATCCGACAGCGAATGCCCGCACTCTGTACACATCGGGTGTGTATGGCGCTACGATGCGCCACCTTCCGCAGGAGGTGCCCTCATGGCACAAGCAATGCGACCGAACAGCACCAGCGCCGGCTCCCTCTTCGCCTCGGACGGCAGGTCCCATCCACTCCCCGACACCCTGGTCTGGGTGACAGCGGTGCTCGGAGTGCTCGCCCTCATCACGTCGATCTGGAGCGGCCTCCATCTCCTGAGCTCCTGGACCGGCCTCATCGGGATCCTGACCGGGGCCTACGGCCAGTTCGTCTCGGAGACGACCCGGGAGCGCTTCGCCCTGATCCTCGGCCTCGGAGCCTCGGCCGTCGGCTTCTTCATCGGCATGGCCCACGGCGGCCTCTTCGGCGGGGTCATCGGCTGAGGTCAGCACCCCCGAGGAGACCGACCGCCCATACGGCCAGTCGGGGCGCTCACAGGGCGCAGTAGGCTTCGGCGCGAGAGCCGGAGCCCCTGTACCCATGGGGACACACCAGCCCGAGGAGCGCCCCGAATGAGCCTGACCCTGAGGACCATCAGCCGAGAGCAGCATCTGGCATACGTCCAGAGCCTGCCCGCGGCCAGCCACATGCAGGTCCCGGCCTGGGCTGATGTCAAGGCGGAGTGGCGCTCCGAGAGCATGGGATGGTTCGACGACCGCACGGGCGAGATGGTCGGCGCGGGTCTTGTGCTGTACCGCCAGCTCCCCAAGATCAAGCGCTACCTCGCGTACCTCCCCGAGGGCCCGGTCATCAACTGGTACGCGCCCAATCTCGACGACTGGCTGCGCCCGATGCTCGCGCACCTGAAGCAGCAGGGCGCCTTCTCCGTGAAGATGGGCCCGCCGGTCATCATCCGGCGCTGGGAAGCCACTTCGATCAAGAAGGGCATCCAGGACCCGGACGTGAAGCGTCTGCGCGACATCGAAGCGGACTTCATCGAGCCCCGCGCCTTCGAGGTCGCCGACAAGCTGCGCCGTATGGGCTGGCAGCAGGGCGAGGACGGTGGCGCCGGCTTCGGCGACGTGCAGCCGCGCTATGTCTTCCAGGTGCCCCTCGCGAACCGCTCCCTGGAAGAAGTCCACAAGAACTTCAACCAGCTGTGGCGCCGCAACATCAAGAAGGCCGAGAAGGCCGGTGTCGAGGTCGTCCAGGGCGGCTACCAGGACCTCGCCGAGTGGCAGCGGCTGTACGAGATCACGGCCGTGCGCGACCACTTCCGGCCGCGCCCGCTCTCGTACTTCCAGCGCATGTGGACGGCCCTCAACTCCGAGGACCCCAACCGCATGCGGCTGTACTTCGCACGCCACAACGGTGTGAACCTCTCCGCGGCGACGATGCTCGTCGTCGGCGGGCACGTCTGGTACTCCTACGGCGCCTCCGACAACATCGGCCGCGAGGTCCGGCCCTCGAACGCGATGCAGTGGCGGATGCTGCGCGATTCCTACGCGCTCGGCGCCACGGTCTACGACCTGCGCGGCATCAGCGATTCGCTCGACGAGACCGACCACCTCTTCGGCCTGATCCAGTTCAAGGTCGGCACAGGTGGCGAGGCCGCCGAGTACCTCGGCGAGTGGGACTTCCCGCTCAACAAGCTGCTGCACAAGGCGCTGGACATGTACATGTCGCGACGCTGACCGTGAGCCGGACACAGCGCCCCCAACGGCCCGTCCCGGCACACCCTGCTCCGGTTTCCCCGCGGACCCGGCACAATTCACGTAGCTCCAAAGTCTTTCCACACCTCTGATACACCGCAGACACGAGAAAGGTTCCGGGACCGGCCATGGCGCTCACGCTCTACGTCGACACCGCGCGCTGGCGGGCACACCACAAGCACGTGCTCGAGCAGTTTCCGGGGCTCGTACCCGTCTGCAAGGGCAACGGGTACGGGTTCGGCCACGAACGGCTCGCGGAGGAGGCCACCCGCCTCGGCTCCGACATCCTCGCCGTCGGAACCACCTACGAAGCCGCCCGGATCAAGGACTGGTTCAGCGGCGACCTGCTGGTCCTGACCCCGTTCCGGCGCGGCGAAGAGCCGGTCCCGCTGCCCGACCGCGTCATCCGCTCCGTCTCCTCCGTCGACGGCGTGCACGGCCTCGTCGGCGCCCGCGTCGTCATCGAGGTCATGTCCTCGATGAAGCGGCACGGCGTGACCGAGCAGGACCTGCCGCAGCTCGCGCACGCCATCCAGGACGTGCGCCTCGAAGGCTTCGCGATCCACCTGCCGCTCGACCGCACCGACGGCTCGGACGCCGTCGAGGAGGTCATCGGCTGGATGGACCGGCTGCGCGCGGCCCGGCTGCCGCTGCACACCATGTTCGTGAGCCACCTCAAGGCCGAGGAACTGGCCCGCCTGCAGCAGCAGTTCCCGCAGACCCGCTTCCGTGCGCGGATCGGCACGCGACTGTGGCTGGGCGACCACGATGCGACCGAGTACCGCGGCGCGGTCCTGGACGTCACACGTGTCGCGAAGGGCGACCGGTTCGGCTACCGACAGCAGAAGGCGGCCTCCGACGGCTGGCTCGTGGTCGTCGCAGGCGGCACATCGCACGGCGTGGGCCTGGAGGCGCCGAAGGCGCTGCACGGCGTCATGCCACGCGCCAAGGGCGTCGCCCGCGCCGGCCTCGCGACGGTGAACCGCAACCTCGCACCGTACGTCTGGTCGGGCAAGCAGCGCTGGTTCGCCGAGCCGCCGCACATGCAGGTGTCGATCCTCTTCGTGCCGTCGGACGCCGCCGAGCCGCGGGTCGGCGAGGAGCTGGTGGCCCACCTTCGGCACACCACCACGCAGTTCGACCGGATCGTGGACCGCTGAGGCGATGTCTTCTTCAGACATGACGTCTTCTTAAGACATACGGAACGGGGTCGGCGCCTAGAAGGTGCCCGACCCCGTTTCTGTTCCTCTCACGCGCCCTGTTCGCTCAGAGTGAACTTTCAGATTGAGTATTCAGAGTGAACTGTCGTCATTCTTGCCCCAGTTCACCGCGGGCTGCTGCTCAGCGGCGTGGCTCGCATGGCGCGGGGGATGGGCGGCATAGCCGAGTACGAAGACGTCCTCGGCGCCGTCCAGTACGCCGCCCGACGGGTCGTCCTCACCGGAGCGGCGTACGACGTCCCGCTCGGGCAGCCAGATGTCGCGCACGATGACGGCGCACAGGTACAGGGTTCCCACGAGGTGCGCGGCGATGGCCAGTTGGTAGCCGTCGGTCGGCAGCCCCTGGTGCTTGTCGCCGCTGGTCGTGTAGGCGAGGTACAGCCAGATCCCCAGGAAGTACGCGACTTCGCACGCCTGCCAGATCAGGAAGTCCCGCCACTTGGGCCGCGCGAGGGCCGCGAGCGGGATTAGCCACAGTACGTACTGCGGCGAGTAGACCTTGTTGGTGAGGATGAAGGCGGCGACGACCAGGAAGGCCAGCTGAGCGAAGCGCGGACGGCGCGGCGCGGTCAGCGTGAGGGCCGCGACACCGAGGCAGGCCAGCACCATCAGCGCCGTGGCCAAGGTGTTGACGACGTCGGTGTCCAGCGGCGTGTCCTTGTGCTGGGAGATGATCAGCCAGAAGGAGCCGAAGTCGACACCGCGTTCCTGGCTGAACGTGTAGAACTTCGACCAGCCCTCGGGCGCGAGGAGCATCACCGGCAGGTTCACCACCAGCCACGAGAGGGCCGCGCCGACCGTCGCGACGCCGAAGGCCCGCCACTTGCCTGCCCGCCAGCACAGTACGAACAGTGGGCCGAGCAGAAGGATGGGGTAGAGCTTGGCGGCGGTCGCGAGGCCGAGCAGCACGCCGAAGGCGAGAGCGCGGCCGCGCGACCACATCAGCATCGCGGCCGCTGTGAGCGCCACGGCGAACAGATCCCAGTTGATGGTGGCGGTCAGCGCGAACGCGGGTGCCAGAGCGACCAGGAGGCCGTCCCAGGGGCGCCTGCGGTGGGTGCGGGTGACGCAGACCGCGATGACCACGGCGCAGATCATCAGCATCCCGGCATTGACCATCCAGTACACCTGCTCCTGGTGCTGGATGGTGCCGCTGCCCGGCGTCAGCCACGAGGCGACTTCCATGAACACACCGGTGAGGACCGGGTATTCGAGGTAGTCCATGTCGCCGGGCAACTTGTCGAAGTACGGCACGAGACCGTCGGCGAAACCGCGCCCCTGGAAGAGGTGCGGGATGTCCGAGTAGCACGCATGTGTGTACTGCGAGCTCGCTCCGTAGAACCACGCGCCGTCGTAGCAGGGGAACTTCTGCACCATGCCGAGCGCGAACATGCCGAGCATCACCAGCGCGATGACACGTACCGGGGTCAGCCACGAGCGGCCGAGCAGCGCCCGCCGCCCGACGGGCCCGCCGATCAATTCGCTGCCGGCCGCCGCGACCTCATCCTCCCTGGTCGGCCGTACCGGCTCCGGCTCCTGCCGGCTCACATGCGTCGTCTCTGCACTGGGCATGCCGCACATCCTGCCGTACGAGGCTGAGAAGACGGCGAGGGCCGCCGCACCTGGTCGGTGCGACGGCCCCGTCTTCACGACATCAGTTCTCGTCAGTCCTCGTCAGCCCTCGTCAGCCCTCGTTGATCGCGTCGTCCCGGGCGGAAGTCCGCACACGACGCGTTCCTGGCGCACGAGCCGAGGATCAGGAAGAACCCCTTTGGTTGTCCCACACCTGCCCGCTCAACGCCCGAGGGCTGCATGCTTATCCCCGTTCGGGATCCGCGCGCAGCCCTCAGTCCTGTTTTCCGAGCGGCCTATCCTGTCCCTCCGAAAAGACCGCCCCCGTTTTCGTTGCCTCTCGGATTCCCTTCGGGATCACTTTCCGTCGGCGACGTTGTCACTCCGCCGTCGGTGGTGCCTCCCGAATCGGTGCCTCCGTTGCCCGCACCACCATCGTCCTCGCAGTTCCAGTCCCATCCGCTGCACGTCTCGCTGGTGGAGGGGGTCGGGCTGGTGGTCGGCGTTGTGGAGGGCTTGGCCGGTTTCGTATCGGTCGGAGAAGGCGTCACCGACGGGGACGGCGTCGGGGTCGGAGTCGGGGTGCCGACAATCTCACCGATCTTGTCGGGGTCGGGGAAGTCCTTGTGGTCCACGCCCTTCAGCGCGGCCGCCATGTAGTCCTTCCAGATCTGCGCCGGAATGTCACCACCGTGAATGGAAGTCACTCCGCCCGTGCCGTTCATGGAGAGGAGTTTCCTGCCATTGGACCGCGGGTCGGTACGGAACAGCGTGACGGCCGTCGAGAGCTCCGGGGTGTAACCCACGAACCAGGCCGACTTGTTCTCGTCCGTCGTACCGGTCTTACCGGCGACGGGGAAACCGATGTCCGCGACCTTCTTGCCCGTACCGTTCTTCACCACGTTCTGCAGAACATCGGTGACGTTGTCCGCCACCGACGCATCCATGGCCCTGGTCTGCTTCGGCTTCTCGAATCCCTTAAGCGCTGTGCCGTCCTTGTTCAGGGCCTTGGTCACGGAGTACGGCTCGTAGTGCGCGCCGGACGTGGCGAACGACCCGTAGGCGTCCGCCATGCGAATGGCGCTCGGTGTGGACGTTCCCAGGGAGAAGGAGGCATTTCCCAAGTTGCCCTTATCGAAGCTGTCCTCGAGGATTCCCGCCTTATTGGCCAGCTCTCGTGTCTTTTCCAGACCCACGTCGATGCCGAGCTGGACGAACGGCGAGTTGACCGACTGCTCCATGGCCTTGCGCAGGGTGATGTCGCCCCAGGCCCTGGCGCTCTCGTTCTTCTGCCGGAACGGCGTGCCGTCGGCCGCCCGGATGGGGTCACCGTTGCGGTCCTTGATCACGGTGAGGTCATTGCCGTTGTACAGGCTCATCGGGGAGATCGGCTTCCCGTCCGACTTGTACGTGCCGTACTCCATCGCCGAGGCCAGGACGAAGGGCTTCCAGGTGGAGCCGACGGGCACACCCGCGGTGTTGGCATTGTTCGTGTAGTGATCCTGGTCGTAACCCGCACCGCCGTACAGTGCCACGATCGCACCGGTATTCGGATCCACCGAGCCGGCGCCGAACTGCACGTACTTGTCCTTGGCCCGCTTCTTCGAATCGAGGAAGCTGTCCTCGGTTGCCTTGACCGCCTTCTGCATCTGTTCGACCTTCTTCTTGTTGAAGGTCGTGTAGATCTTGTAGCCGCCCTTTTCCAGGTCCTCGGGCGAGATCTTGCTCTTCTTGGAGACATAGTCCTTGGCGATATCCACCAGGTAACCGGTCTGGCCCGAGAGAGCGGACTTCTGCTTCTTGATCTCCGGGAAGCCCTTCAGGCTGCTGCGCTCGGCCTTGGACATGTTCCCGACCGTGACCTCACGGTCGGCGATCCACTTCCAGCGCGACATGGCACGCGCCTTGTTGGCGGCCGGCGTCGCGGCCTCGCCGATGCCGCCGTCGGGGTTGTAGAGGTTCGGTCCCTTGAGCACCGAGGCGAGGAAGATGCTCTGCTCGGGCGTGAGCTTGCTGGACTCGGTGTCGAAGTAGGCCCGCGCGGCAGCCTGGATGCCGTAGGCGTTGCGACCGAAGTACGCGGTGTTGAGGTAGCCCTTGAGGATGTCGTCCTTGTCGACCGTGGCGCCGACCTTCACCGAGATGAAGAGCTCCTTGGCCTTACGGGAGACCGACTGGGACTGGTCGTCCAGCATCGCGTTCTTCACGTACTGCTGCGTGATGGTCGAGCCGCCCTGCGTCTGACCGCCACGCGCCATGTTGAACATCGCGCGCGCGATGCCCATCGGGTCGACGCCGGAGTCGTCGTAGAACGAGGCGTTCTCCGCCGAGATCACGGCATTCCGCATGGATTTCGGAATCTGCTCCATGGGCACGATCTGGCGGTTCTGCTGGCCACCTGTCGCGGCCATCTGCGTGCCGTCGTCCCAGTAGAAGACGTTCGACTGGGCCTGCGCCGCCTGTGCCTCGATCGGCACGGACACGATCAACAGGCCGATGCCGAACGCCCCCACCCCCAGCAGCATGAAGCCGAAGCACGTACCGACGACCTGCTTCCACGACGGCACGAAACGGGCCGCCCCGGACTTGCCCGCGCGCGGGTAGTCGATGAACCTCTTCTTCTGCGGGCGCCCTGAGCCACGGCCCCTGCCGCGCCCCGGACCGTTCGGCCCGCCGCCACCGCGACGGCCTCCTCCGCCGGCGTCACCGGACCCGGCACCGCCCCCGTCGGGGGCAGCCCTGCGCCTTCCTCCGCTGCCCCGCTGGGCAGCACGACGGGCTTCCGCCCGGCCTCCCCAGGGGCGGTCCTCCTCCTGGCCGCCGTACGAGCCCGATGAACTCGGGGTGTCGTAGGAATCGGAGGGCGATTCGGTGCTGCCGCGCGGTGCCGCACGGCGGCCCGACGGTTCTCCTGACGCTCCGCGACGGGCCGCGGCGCGTCCGCCGCCCTGCGGCTGCGGCGGTTTGCGACGGTGCTCGCTCATCGAACGATTACTCCTCGGGCAGGCGCGGCCACGCGCGCCTGGAAACGGCGTCTGGTTTCCGGTCCCCCCGAAGTACGGATGCGCCTTTGACGGCACTCACCCGCACTGCACCCGGGACAACGACGCCCCCAGGCGTCACACGGTTCCCGGTGGTCTGCATGGCGGACAGACTACGCACCGTCAAAACCCTCCGAGGGTCGAAGTTCACCCCAAATCAGGCAAGTTGCATCCTACGAATCAGTGATGTGACGCCGTTCACCATGATCCCTCTTGTCGCAGCCCTCGGGTCGTTCTATCGTGCTGATGTATCGAGTCGATACATCAGCACGACATAAAGAGTCGATACATGGGCCCGCGACAGTGAGGAGGCGACGATGAGCCGGCGCTCCGGCATCCTCGAGTTCGCCGTACTCGGACTGCTCCGCGGATCCCCAATGCACGGCTACGAGCTGCGCAAACGGCTCAATACGTCGCTGGGAGTCTTCCGCGCCTTCAGCTACGGGACGCTGTACCCCTGCCTCAAGACGCTGGTCGCGAGCGGCTGGTTGATCGAGGAACCGGGTGCTGTCGGCCCCGCCGACGCCCCCGCACCACTCACAGGGCGTCGCGCCAAGATCGTCTATCGGTTGACGGCGGAAGGTAAGGAGCACTTCGAGGACCTCCTCTCGCAGACCGGCCCCGACGCATACGAGGACGAGCACTTCGCCGCGCGATTCGCCTTTTTCGGGCAGACATCACGCGACGTGCGCATGCGCGTCCTCGAAGGCCGTCGCAGCCGGCTGGAGGAGCGACTCGAAAAGATGCGCCTCTCCTTCGCCCGCACCCGGGAGCGTCTGGACGACTACACGCTCGAGCTGCAGCGACACGGCATGGAGTCCGTGGAGCGCGAAGTGCGCTGGCTGAACGAGCTCATCGAGAGCGAGCGCGCCGGCCGCGACCAGCGAAAGCCGGGCCCGGGGGACACAGCTCAGCAGGACACATCTGGAGAGACGGGCGGCCTGCCCCGGCACCGGGACAGCACCCGGCCGGATCCGTCCGACGACACCGCCACGTGAAGTCCGGTCTGGACTTCACCAGTACACACAGGGAGCAACCGGAATGGGTTCGGTTCGCGTAGCCATCGTCGGCGTGGGCAACTGCGCCGCCTCGCTGGTGCAGGGCGTCGAGTTCTATAAGGACGCTGACCCGGAGACCAAGGTCCCCGGCCTCATGCACGTCCAGTTCGGCGAGTACCACGTCGGCGACGTCGAGTTCGTCGCCGCGTTCGACGTCGACGCGAAGAAGGTCGGCCTCGACCTCGCGGACGCCATCGGCGCCTCCGAGAACAACACCATCAAGATCTGTGACGTCCCGAACTCGGGCGTCCAGGTCCAGCGTGGCCACACGCACGACGGTCTGGGCAAGTACTACCGCGAGACGATCGAGGAGTCCGACGAGGCCCCGGTCGACGTCGTCCAGATCCTCAAGGACAAGCAGGTCGACGTTCTCGTCTGCTACCTGCCCGTGGGTTCCGAGGACGCGGCGAAGTTCTACGCGCAGTGCGCCATCGACGCCAAGGTCGCCTTCGTCAACGCCCTTCCGGTCTTCATCGCCGGCACCAAGGAGTGGGCGGACAAGTTCACCGAGGCGGGCGTCCCGATCGTCGGCGACGACATCAAGTCGCAGGTCGGCGCGACCATCACGCACCGTGTGATGGCGAAGCTGTTCGAGGACCGCGGTGTCCGTCTTGAGCGCACCATGCAGCTCAACGTCGGCGGCAACATGGACTTCAAGAACATGCTCGAGCGTGACCGCCTCGAGTCGAAGAAGATCTCGAAGACGCAGGCCGTCACCTCGCAGATCCGCGACCGTGAGCTGGGCGAGAAGAACGTCCACATCGGCCCGTCCGACTACGTCGCGTGGCTCGACGACCGCAAGTGGGCGTACGTCCGCCTCGAGGGCCGTGCCTTCGGTGAGGTCCCGCTGAACCTGGAGTACAAGCTGGAGGTCTGGGACTCCCCGAACTCCGCGGGCGTCATCATCGACGCCGTGCGCGCCGCGAAGATCGCCAAGGACCGCGGCATCGGCGGCCCGATCCTCTCCGCGTCCTCGTACTTCATGAAGTCCCCGCCGGTGCAGTACTTCGACGACGAGGCCTTTGAGAACGTCGAGAAGTTCATCAAGGGCGAGGTCGAGCGCTGACCTTCCTCGCGAGCGCGTGTTTCACGTGAAACACGCCCTACCTGAGGGTCGTGAAGGCCCCCGAATCGCACACGTCGTGCGTCCGGGGGCCTTCCCCGTATGTGAGGCTGTGCCCCATGGCTGTCGTTCGCGACCTGCGCGTCCTGCTGCGCCTGCGTGACTTCCGGCGCCTGCTCGCGCTGCGCCTGCTCTCCCAGGGCGCCGACGGCGTCTACCAGATCGCGCTTGCCACCTACGTCGTCTTCTCCCCGGAGAAGCAGACCTCGCCCGCCGCGATCGCCTCGGCCATGGCCGTTCTGCTGCTGCCGTACTCCCTCGTGGGCCCCTTCGCAGGCGTCCTGCTCGACCGCTGGCGTCGCCGCCAGGTCTTCCTCTACGGCAACCTCCTGCGGGTACTGCTGGCTTCCGCGACAGCCGCCCTCATGCTCAGCAACGCCCCGGACTGGCTCTTCTACGCCTCCGCGCTCAGCGTCACCGCGGTCAACCGCTTCGTGCTGGCCGGCCTTTCGGCCGCGCTGCCGCGCGTCGTCGACGCCGACCGACTCGTCGTGGCCAACTCGCTCTCCCCGACGGCCGGAACGCTCGCAGCGACCCTGGGCGGTGGGCTCGCCTTCGCCGTACGGCTGCTCGGTTCGGATTCGGACGCGGCAGTCGTTCTGCTCGGTGCGGCCCTCTATCTCTGCGCCGCGCTCGCCTCTCTCCGCATGGACGTGCAACTCCTCGGCCCTGACCAGGAGTCGATCCAACCGCGGCTCGGAGCCGCCCTGGCCGGCACCGCGCGGGATCTCCTCGGCGGCGTACGCCACCTCGCGTCCCGGCGGCCCGCAGCGCGCGCCCTGGCCGCGATCACGGTGATGCGGTTCTGCTACGGCACCCTGCTCGTCATGGTGCTCATGCTGTGCCGGTACGCCTGGGCGTCCACGGAATCCGACGGTCTCGCTCTGCTGGGCCTCGCCGTGGGCCTCTCGGGGGCGGGGTTCTTCGTCGCGGCTGTCGTGACACCCGCGGCCGCGGGACGTTTCGGGGCAGGCGGCTGGATCGCGGTCTGCGCCGGCTCGGCGGCCGTCCTCGAGCTTGCGCTCGGCCTTACCTTCGAGCCTGCCCCGACCTTGGTGGCCGCTTTCGTCCTGGGGCTCACCACGCAGGGAGCGAAGATCGCGGCCGACACGGTCGTGCAGTCCTCGGTGGACGACGGCTTTCGCGGCCGGGTCTTCTCCGTCTACGACGTGCTGTTCAACATCTCGTTCGTCGGCGCGGCGGGTGTGGCGGCGCTGATGCTGCCGCCCGACGGCCGATCCGTCCCCCTCGTCGTCCTCGTAGCGGCTCTCTACGCAGCGGTCGCGCTCGTCATGGCTCGCATCGATACGCGGGTGAAGGACGCGACCTGAGGCGGATGGCGGAGCGCGTCGTTGTTTCACGTGAAACAACGACGCGCTCCGCGCACACCTCGGGGCTCTGTTTCACGTGAAACAGAGCCCCGAGGTGTCACTCGCGTCTCAGTCCTGCGGGCGCTGCGCCCACCATTGCTTGAGGGCCGACACTGCCGCGTCATGCTCCATCGGACCGTTCTCCAGACGTAGCTCCAGCAGGAACTTGTAAGCCTGACCGATGGCCGGGCCCGGCCCCACACCCAGAATCTCCATGATCTGGTTGCCGTCGAGGTCCGGCCGGATCGAGTCCAGCTCCTCCTGTTCCTGCAGCCGGGCGACGCGCTCCTCAAGGCCGTCGTAGGCGCGGGACAAGGCAGTCGCCTTCCGCTTGTTACGCGTCGTGCAATCCGAGCGGGTCAGCTTGTGCAGCCGCTCCAGGAGGGGCCCCGCGTCCCGTACGTAGCGACGCACAGCGGAATCCGTCCACTCGCCGGTCCCATAGCCGTGGAACCGCAGATGCAGCTCGACGAGGCGCGAGACATCCTTCACGAGCTCATTGGAGTACTTGAGCGCGGTCATGCGCTTCTTCGTCATCTTCGCGCCGACCACCTCGTGGTGGTGGAAGGAGACGCGGCCGTCCGTCTCGAAACGGCGCGTGCGCGGCTTGCCGATGTCGTGCAGCAGGGCTGCGAGGCGCAGCGTCAGGTCGGGGCCGTCGGTCTCCAGCGCCATGGCCTGCTCGAGCACGATCAGCGTGTGGTCGTAGACGTCCTTGTGCCGGTGGTGCTCGTCACGCTCCAGCCGCAGAGCAGGCAGCTCGGGCAGGACGTGGTCGGCCAGGCCGGTATCGACGAGGAGGGTCAGGCCCTTGCGCGGATGTGCCGAGAGGATCAGCTTGTTCAGCTCGTCCCGGACGCGCTCCGCGGAGACGATCTCGATGCGGCCGGCCATCGCCTTCATCGCGGCGACGACCCCGGGGTCGACCTCGAAGTCGAGCTGGGCGGCGAAACGGGCGGCCCGCATCATCCGCAGCGGGTCGTCGGAGAAGGAGTCCTCGGGCGTGCCCGGCGTGCGCAGGATGCGCGCCGCCAGATCCTCAAGCCCACCGTGCGGGTCGACGAAGTCCTTCTCCGGGAGAGCGACGGCCATCGCGTTCACGGTGAAGTCACGGCGGACGAGGTCCTCCTCGATGGACTTGCCATAGGAGACCTCGGGCTTGCGCGAGGTGCGGTCGTACGCCTCGGAGCGGTACGTGGTGACCTCGACCTGGAAGCTCTGCTCGACATCACCGACGCGGGCGTTCTTCTGGCAGCCGACGGTGCCGAAGGCGATCCCGACCTCCCACACCGCGTCGGCCCACGGACGAACGATCTTCAGTACGTCCTCGGGTCGGGCGTCAGTGGTGAAGTCCAGGTCGTTGCCGAGCCGGCCGAGCAGTGCGTCCCGGACCGACCCGCCGACCAGGGCAAGAGAGAACCCGGCCTCCTGAAAACGGCGGGCGAGGTCGTCTGCGACAGGCGAGACCCGCAGCAGCTCGCTGACCGCGCGGTGCTGCACCTGGCTCAGGGCACTGGGATTGTCTTCATTGGCGTTCGGCACAACAGGACAGGGTACGTGGCCGCGAGCGCTCGGACCGAACCGTTTCCCGGGGCCGCGGCACGACCGCGGAAGCGGCCCCCTACCCTGGCTCCACGATCTTGTGAAACGGACCGTGGCACCAAGGCACAGTGCTCCTCGTTACCATGCGTGGACACATCTGCGACCACTGACGACGACGAGGGACGGACGAGCGCGTGGCCGAGGCGGCAGACTTCCCAGGGATGAGTCCCTCACCTGCCCGCCGTCTGCTGCGGCGCACCGGCGTACTGCTCGCTGCGGCGCCGCTCCTCGCCGCGCTGCCCTTGCTGCCCGGTGCCGCCCGCGCGTCGGCGGACACCCCCATGACGACGGCCGCCGCGAACGCGACCGGCACGAAAACGGTCGACGTGGCCGTGAACCAGCTCTCACCCGTCGCACCGACGGCACAGGACACGCTCACGGTCAGCGGCACGATCACCAACAACGGCAGACAGGCCGTCACCGGCGCCCACGTGGGGTTGCGGGTCGGCACTTCCTACGGCGGTCGCTCGGAGATCGACAACGCCGCGAAGAACGGCTCCGGCGGCGCTCCCGACGGCACGGAGGTCGCGAGCAGGTACGCCCAGAAGGTCGCGAGACTGGCGCCTGGCGCCACGCAGGACTTCACCCTGTCGGTGCCGGTCAAGGAGCTGCATCTCGGCGCCGACGGCGTCTACCAGATCAGTGCGGCGCTCATGGGCCGGACAGCAGCGCAGCCGTACGACCAGACGCTCGGCATCCAGCGGACCTTTCTTCCCTGGCAGCCCGGCGCAGCGAGCACCCGGACCAGGACCACCGCCCTGTGGCCCCTGATCTCCGACACTCATCTCACTGCCGAGACAGGGACGAACGAGCAGCAGACACCCGTCTTCAACGACGACAGTCTGGCCCAGCAGATCCGCCCGGGCGGCCGCCTCCAGCAGATGCTGGCGCTCGGTGACGATCTCGACGTCACCTGGGTGATCGACCCCGACCTGCTTGCCTCGGTCGACGCGATGACGGAGGCGTACAAGATCAAGGGCGCGGACGGGAAGATCACGTCCGGCAAGGACCAGGCGATCGCCAAGGAGTGGTTGAACGACCTACAGACGGCCGTTCAGGGCCGGAAGGTGGTCACTCTGCCGTTCGCCGATCCGGATCTGGCGTCCCTCGCGCACACCGGCACGAAGGTCACCGGGTCGCTCGGGCACCTCAAGGACGCCACGGACGCGGCCACATCGACCGTGGACACGATCCTTCATGTGAAGGCCGACACGTCCTACGCGTGGCCCGCCGAGGGCGCGATCGACCCGGACATCGTCAAGGTCGCCACCTCCGCCGGCGCCAACAAGATCATCGCGCGCAGTGACACCTTCCGGGACACCGGCGACCTGGCGTACACGCCGTCCGCCGCGCGCCCCATCGGCGGCGGCGCGACGGCCGTGGTCGCCGACGCCCGACTGTCGACCGCGTTTCAGGGCGACATGGCCCGCGCCGAGAACTCCGCGCTCGCCGTCCAGGAGTTCCTCGCCCAGAGCCTGATGCTCACCAAGCAGACGGACAGGCAGCGCAGCGTCGTCGTGGCCCCGCAGCGGATGCCCACCACCAGCCAGGCCCACTCGATGGCCCAGGCGCTGCACGCCCTTCAGGACGGCACCTGGACACAGCCCCAGAGCCTGTCGGCCGCCACCAAGGCGAAGCCCGATCCGGGCGCGACCACCCGCGTCCCGTCCACCCGGGCCTACCCGAAGTCACTGCGCAAGCAAGAACTGTCCGACGATGCGTTCAAGCAGATCCAGGGCACCCAGAACCACCTCGAGAACTTCAAGGTCGTCCTCACCGACCAGTCCCGGGTGGTGACACCGTTCGGTCGCGCGATGGACCGGGAGATGTCCACCTCATGGCGGAGCAGGACCGGGACCTCCGAGTCGTTCCGCAAGGGCGTCTCGTCATACCTCCTGGACATCACCGGTCAGGTCGCGCTGATCGAGAAGTCCGGAGTGCGGCTCTCGGGACGCAGCGCCACCATTCCGGTATCCGTACAGAACAACCTGTGGCAGGACGTCGACCACCTGGTGCTGCGCCTCACGTCGGACAACGGCACCCGCCTCAAGATCGGCGACGGCGTCTCCGAGGACAAGGTGGTGAAGATCGCCAGCGGACACAGCCAGTCCGTGAAGTTCACCACCACGGCCAAGGCCACGGGACCGGTCACCGTCCACGCCCAGCTGTACACCGAGGACAACCAGCCCTACGGCGATGAGATCGACTTCCAGGTCGACGCCACCGAGATCACACCGACCGTGATGCTCGTCATCGGCGGCGGTGTCCTCCTGCTGGTCCTGGCCGGATTCCGGATGTACACCCACCGCAAGCGCACCGCGGCCGCCCAGCAGCAGGAGGACGGACCGCAGGACGACGACGATGCTGACGCCGGGGCGGCCCGGAGCGAGCCGGAGGACGCGTCGGCTCCCACCGCGCGGGCGGACGTTCCGCAGCAGCCGAGTGACCCGATGGCTGACACCACTTCGGAAAGCGCGGCCCCATCGGACACGGGTGAGAGAGTGGACCGTTGAGCGATGTCGTGGCCGGTGGGCCGGGGACGATGAGGTGGGGTAACCATGAACGCGCCGTACGACGGTGACCGTGGGCAGGGCTCGGGCGGCTCTGCCTCGGGCGATGGCCACCCGTACGCCGGCTCCCACGGGGCCGACGGGCAGGTCCCCCCACCCCAGTCCGCCCCCGACGCCTACCCGCAGGACGCGTACCTCCAGGACGCCTACGACCAGGACCCGTACCGGGCGCACGACCTCGCCGCCCAGGACCCGGTGACCGAAGCGCTGTACGACCGGGCCGCACACCCGCCGCCGCCCCCGGGCACCTACCAGGCACCACAGCCCCTGTACGCGCCGCCGCCCACGAACCAGTACCAGCCCGACCCCCGTGTGTGGGCGCAGACACCCGCGCCGGAGCCGGAGGGCCCCACCCAGTACCTGCCGTACGGCGACGACGCGCGGACGACCCAATTCGTCGGCGTCGACGACCTGGTGACGCAGGCCGGCGAGGAGCGTCACGAGCCCGACGCCTTCGCCCACCTCTTCCGCGACCAGCAGCCGGGCTACAGCGGAGGCCGTGCTCCGGTCGAGCCGCCGGTCGACGACCCGACCCGAGTTCTCGGCCAAATCCCCCCGCCCCCGCCGCCGGCTGCGGCACCGGCCCCCGCCCCGAAGACGGGCGGCCGCGCGGCGGGCCTGCTGAAGTCGAGCGCGGTGATGGCGGCGGGCACGCTGGTCTCCCGCCTCACCGGCTTCATCCGGACCGTGATCATCACCGCGGCGCTCGGCTCCGGTCTGCTCGGTGACACCTGGACCGTCGCGTACACGCTGCCCACGATGATCTACATCCTGACCGTCGGCGGCGGCCTCAACTCGGTGTTCGTGCCCCAGCTCGTCCGCTCCATGAAGGAGGACGAGGACGGCGGCGAGGCCTATGCGAACCGCCTGCTCACCCTCGTCATGGTCGCGCTCGCGGCCATTGTGGCGCTCGTGGTCTTCGCGGCTCCACTGCTGATCAAGCTGATGTCCGTCCCGGTCGCCAGTGACCCCGCGGCCAACAACGTCGGCATCACCTTCGCCCGCTACTGCCTGCCCACGATCTTCTTCATGGGTGTGCACGTCGTCATGGGCCAGATCCTGAACGCCCGCGGAAAGTTCGGCGCGATGATGTGGACCCCGGTCCTCAACAACATCGTCATGATCTTCACGTTCGGCCTGTTCATCTGGGTTTACGGAACCGCGGCCGACTCCGGTATGCAGGTGACCAACATCCCGCCGGACGGGGTCCGGCTGCTGGGCATCGGCACGCTGCTCGGTCTGACCGTGCAGGCCCTGGCGATGATCCCGTACCTGCGCGAGACCGGCTTCCGCTTCCGGCTGCGCTTCGACTGGAAGGGCCACGGCCTGGGCAAGGCCGTCAAGCTCGCCAAGTGGACCGTCCTGTTCGTGCTCGCCAACCAGGCGGGCGTCCTGGTCGTCACCCAGCTCGCCACCGCGGCAGGCAAGGCCTCCGACGTCAACGGCACCGGCATCATGGGCTACTCGAACGCCCAGCTGATCTGGGGCATGCCGCAGGCCATCATCACCGTCTCCGTCATGGCCGCCATGCTGCCGCGCATCTCGCGCGCCGCCCACGACGGCGACCCGGGCGCGGTCCGCGACGACATCTCCTCGGGCCTGCGCACCTCGGCCGTGGCGATCGTTCCGGTGGCCTTCATGTTCGTCGCACTCGGCGTCCCGATGTGCACCCTGCTGTTCGGCTCCAGCGGCGCCGGAGCCGCCCAGTCCATGGGCTACATCCTCATGGCGTTCGGCCTCGGCCTCATTCCGTTCTCCGTGCAGTACGTAGTGCTGCGCGGCTTCTACGCCTACGAGGACACCCGGACGCCCTTCTACAACACGGTCATCGTCGCCGCGGTCAACGCCGCCGCCTCGGCCCTGTGCTACGTGATCCTGCCCGCCCGGTGGGCGGTCGTCGGCATGGCCTTCTCGTACGGTCTCGCGTACGCGATCGGTGTCGGTGTCGCGTGGCAGCGGCTGCGCAAGCGGCTCGGCGGCGACCTGGACGGCGCGAACGTCGTCCGTACGTACGCCCGGCTCTGCCTCGCTGCGCTACCTGCCGCGATCATCGGCGGCGGAATCGGGTACGCGCTCACCGAAGTGCTCGGCCACGGAGTATTCGGATCGATCGCGGCGCTGGTCGTCGGTGGTGCGGCACTGCTGGGCGCCTTCTACGTGGCAGCCCGCAAAATGCGGATCGAGGAGCTGAATTCGATGGTTGGTATGGTCCGCGGTCGACTCGGTCGCTGACTCGGTCGGAATCGCGCACAACCATCGGCGACCACCGCGTGTCGTGCATAGCGCAGGACTGTGGGCACAATTGGCTTTGGCGTCGGAGTGATTGCAACGGATGGGGAGGCAGGAACGACGGTGGCGGAACGGAGCACGGCTGCCGTCGACGTGGCCGACAACGGCGGTGACGAACCGCTGACCGCCAAGGCGGAGCAGGCCACGGCCGACGGGGTGGCCACGATCGCGGAACGAGAGACCACAGCACGCGAGGAACCCGCGGACACCGCGGAAACGGGGACACACGTGAGCCCCGCCACGTCCTCACCGCCCGAACTGCACAGCGGCCACAAGCTCGCCAGACGCTACCGACTCGAAGAATGCGTCACTCGTCTGGACGGTTTCAGCAGCTGGCGTGCGGTCGACGAGAAACTCCGCCGGGCCGTCGGCGTGCACCTGCTGCCCGCCGACCACCCGCGGGCCCGCTCCGTGCTGGCTGCCGCCCGCTCGTCGGCGCTGCTCGGCGACCCGAGATTCGTACAGGTCCTGGACGCGGTCGAGGAAAACGATCTCGTCTACGTCGTCCACGAGTGGCTGCCCGACGCCACCGAGCTGACGGCACTGCTCGCGACGGGTTCCCTCGAGGCACACGACGCGTACCAGATGGTCAGCCAGATCTCCTACGCCATGGCCGCCGCACACCGCGAAGGCCTCGCCCATCTGCGACTCACGCCCAGTGCCGTGCTGCGCACCTCCACCGGGCAGTGGCGCATCCGCGGCCTCGCCGTGAACGCCGCGCTGCGCGGCATCACATCCGACACCCCGCAGCGCACCGACACCGAGGCCATCGGCGCACTCCTCTACGCCGTCCTGACCCAGCGCTGGCCGTACGAGAACGACGCGTACGGCTTGTCAGGGCTGCCCAAGGGCGTGGGCCTCATCGCCCCCGACCAGGTGCGGGCCGGCGTTCACCGCGGCCTCGCGGAGCTCGCCATGCGCGCGCTCGCCAACGACGGGGCGACGGCGTCCCGCCAGGAACCCCCGTGCACCACGCCGGAGGACCTGGTGAAGGCCATCGGCGAGATGCCCAAGATCCGTCCGCCTGAGCCCGCGTTCACCGCGCCGCCCGAGTACCAGCGGACGACGTACCAGCAGGGGACGTACGGACGGCCTGCCGCCCCCGGCGTCACTCAGCCCCTGACGGCGCCGCCGTCCCCGTTGCAGAGCCGTACCGGGAAGGCCCTCAAGTGGGCTGTCTCGGCGCTGCTGATCGCTGCGCTGGGTCTTGGCAGTTGGCAGCTGGCCGACGCGCTGATGAACCAGGGGGGCGACTCGGACGAGACGAAGCAGACACAGACGACGGACGGCGACGGCAAGAACCCGACGAAGCCGGCGGGTACGTCCATCGCCATCAGCGGAGCACACGACTTCGACCCGTTCGGTGACAACTCCGAGAAGCCGTCGGACATAGGCAAGGCGTACGACAGCGATCCGTCGTCGTACTGGCAGACGGACTTCTACAAAGGCGCCGAGTTCGGAAACCTCAAGCCGGGCCTGGGGATAGTGCTCGATCTGGGGAAGGTGCAGGAGGTCGGGCAGGTGAAGGTCTCCTTCGTGGGAGACACCTCCGTCGAACTCCGTGCCGTCACAAGCAATGACAGTTCACAGCCCACGTCCTTCAGCGCGTTCCAAAAGTCTGCGACGGGATCGGGCACGAGCGTCACGCTCAAACCGGAGAAGGCCCTCAAGTCCCGGTATCTCCTGGTCTGGCTGACCAAACTGCCGATGACTGAGGACGGCACCTACCGCGGACGTGTGAAGGACATCAAGGTCACGAGCTGAACCATGCAGAGATGGCCGTGGGGGACTGCGCCGAGCGCAGCTCCTCAGGGCCATTTTCTTGTGTGTGTCCCTGCGCCCTTCAGCCGTGGTGGGGCCACCGCCGGTGAACTATCCGAGACCGGCGGGCTCATCCGGCCGGATCGCCGTCCTACCTTCCTCCGGACGCCCCGCCCCAGGCCCGATCTATGGCATTCTGGCGAACGGTCTACGAGTTGGGGTCATGAGCCACCTCCCCTACGGCCTCCGGGGGACAAGCATGGACAGCCGGTCAACCCACTCCGAGCTCTCGGATTCCGAGCTCCTGACCCGTCACGTCGCGGGAGACAAAGACGCCTTCGGTGAGATCGTGCGCCGACACCGGGACCGGCTCTGGGCCGTGGCCCTCAGGACACTGGGAGACCGGGAAGAAGCCGCAGACGCGGTGCAGGATGCCCTGGTGTCCGCCTACCGCGCCGCGCACACCTTTCGCGGACAGTCCGCCGTGACGACCTGGCTGCACCGCATCACCGTGAACGCATGCCTGGACCGGGCCCGCAAGACGGCCTCCCGGAAGACTTCACCCGTGGACGACACCGAGCGCCTCGACCAGCTGCTGGAGCCGCACGAGTCCGCGGCCGCTCCAGCGGAGCGCAACGACCTCCACCGAGAGCTCCTGGAAGCCCTGGGATCCCTGCCGTCCGACCAACGGGCCGCTCTCGTCCTCGTCGACATGCAGGGTTACCCGGTGGCGGAGGCCGCCCGGATCCTCGACGTCCCCACCGGCACCGTCAAAAGTCGCTGCGCCCGCGGCAGGGCGAGACTCCTCCCTCTCGTGACACACCTCCGGACAGAGAGCGACGGCCAGGGAAGTGGCGAGAACCGGCCCCCCGGAAGGAACCGGACGGAGGGGACGTCCGTCCCACCGGCAGCGGGCCCTCGGGACGAGGCAGGACCACACGATTCGGCTGCGGTGAAGGGCGGAGGTGGGCGAGCGTGACATCCACGACCGACACGGCAGAGCATCCGGAGGTCACCGAGATCTCCGACCTCGCCGAAGGACTGCTGCCCCCGTCCCGCACATCCGACATCCGGCGGCACCTCGACAGTTGTGTCCTGTGCGCCGACGTCTACGCCTCGATAGAGGAGATCCGCGGCACGCTCGGCGCTCTGCCGGACCCACCGCGCATGCCCGAGGACATCGCCGGCCGCATCGATGCGGCACTGGCCGCAGAAGCTCTCCTGTACACGCTCGCCCCGGCCCCGGCCGACGCGGAAGAAGACGCGCAGGAAACAACCGATCCCGTTTCACGTGAAACATCGGGCGTCGACGCTCCCGAGCCGCCCCCGCGTTCCATGGACCGGCCGGCGGGGCACCCGCGTGCCGCCGCCGGCCCAGGACGCAAGCCCCGATCCGTGCGGCGTCGTACGAGCGCCGCACTCGGCGCGGCCCTGACAGCGGCCGCCCTCGGCGTGGGAGTCCTGCTTCTGCAGAACGGGGACGGCACTCCGACCGCGAGGGAAAGCGGAGCCGCTGACACCCTCGCCGAAGGCTCACTGAACGCAAAGGTGTCGGAACTGCTCGGCACGGGCGGCGAAGCGTCGCCGTCCCCTTCCTTGAGCGAACCGTCCTTCGGCACGCAAGAGAGCGGCCCCAAGACGCCGCAGTCGCTCCGGCCGATGCCGAAGCTGGCCACCACGGTCCCGGCCTGCGTCCAGCTCGGAACCCACCGCAACGAGGATCCTCTGGCTGCTGAGAAAGGCACGTACGAAGGGAAAAGCGTCTACCTCGTCGTGCTGCCCCACAAGACCGATCCGGCTCATCGCGTCACGGCCTTCATCGTGGACTCCGCCTGCGTGAAGCAGGCCACCTCCGCGGGCAAGCTGCTGTACACCCACGACTACGACCGCGGCTGAGGGGCGCCCGAAGGCACTTCGGGAGTGCGCCCGGACACTTCGGGAATGCACGCCCCGTAGGATCCGTTGGGTGGGGTGAGAGTCCTGAGAAGAGGCTCCCCCGGCAGTACGCAGCAGTCCCGCAGAGACGAGGAATCAAGCCGTGAGCGACGTCCGAAACGTGATCATCATCGGGTCCGGGCCCGCCGGCTACACGGCGGCGCTCTACACCGCGCGCGCGTCGCTGAAGCCGCTTGTGTTCGAGGGCGCAGTCACCGCAGGTGGCGCGCTGATGAACACGACCGAGGTGGAGAACTTCCCCGGCTTCCAGGACGGCATCATGGGCCCCGAGCTCATGGACAACATGCGCGGCCAGGCCGAGCGCTTCGGCGCCGAGCTCGTGCCCGACGATATCGTGAATGTGGACCTGTCCGGTGAGATCAAGACCGTGACGGACACCGCCGGCACTGTGCACCGCGCGAAGGCCGTCATCGTCACCACCGGCTCCCAGCACCGCAAGCTCGGCCTGCCGAACGAGGACGCGCTGTCCGGCCGCGGAGTCTCCTGGTGCGCAACCTGCGACGGGTTCTTCTTCAAGGACCAGGACATCGCCGTGATCGGCGGTGGCGACACCGCGATGGAGGAAGCCACCTTCCTCTCGCGCTTCGCCAAGTCCGTGACGATCGTGCACCGCCGCGACACCCTGCGCGCCTCCAAGGCGATGCAGGAGCGCGCCCTCGCCGACCCGAAGATCAAGTTCATCTGGGACAGCGAGGTCGCCGAGATCAAGGGCGACCCGAAGCTCGCCGGTCTGACGCTGCGCAACCTCAAGACGGGCGAGACTGCCGAGCTGCCGGTGACCGGTCTGTTCATCGCGATCGGCCACGACCCGCGCACGGAGCTCTTCAAGGGACAGCTCGACCTGGACGACGAGGGCTACCTGAAGGTGCAGGCCCCGTCGACGCGCACGAACCTGACCGGAGTCTTCGGCGCCGGTGACGTCGTGGACCACACCTACCGTCAGGCGATCACAGCGGCCGGCACCGGCTGCTCCGCCGCTCTCGACGCGGAGCGCTTCCTGGCCGCGCTCGCCGACGGCGAGTCCGCCGAGCCCGAGAAGACGCCGACCGCCAGCGTCTGACCTCCAAACTTTCACTCCCACACCCCCCAGAGAAATGAGGAGCCCGCTGTGGCCGGCACCCTGAAGAACGTGACGGACGCCTCCTTCGACGAGGACGTCCTGAAGAGTGACAAGCCCGTCCTGGTCGACTTCTGGGCCGCCTGGTGCGGTCCGTGCCGCCAGATCGCGCCGTCGCTCGAGGCCATCGCTGCCGAGTACGGCGACAAGATCGAGGTCGTCAAGCTGAACATCGATGAGAACCCGGGCATCGCCGCCAAGTACGGTGTCATGTCGATCCCGACCCTGAACGTCTACCAGGGTGGCGAGGTCGCCAAGACCATCGTCGGTGCCAAGCCCAAGGCTGCGATCGTGCGCGACCTCGAGGACTTCATCGCCGAGTAATTCCGACGAGCGTTTTCACGGACGGCAGTCGCTGTTTCACGTGAAACACGAAGGGCCAACCCAGGCGGGTTGGCCCTTCGGCGTTGCGGGGTGCTTACAGCGGCCGCAGTACGGGTTCCTTCTGCACCGCGCCCAACAGCCGATCCAGTGCCATCTCGACATCTTCTTTCCAGGAGAGCGCCGTCCGCAGATCCAGGCGCAGTCTCGGATACGAAGGATGGGGCCGGACCGTTTTGAAGCCGACAGCCAGCAGGTGGTCAGCCGGAAGCAGGCAGGCGGGCTCTTTCCAGTGAGCATCGCCGAAGGCCTCGATCGCCTTGAAGCCCCGGCTCAGCAAGTCCTTGGCGACGGTCTGCACGATGACTCTGCCGAGCCCCTGCCCCTGATAGCCCGGCATGATCCAAGCCGTCATCAACTGAACGGCATCGGGGGACACCGGGCTGGTGGGGAACGCGGTGGACCGAGGGACGTACGCGGGCGGCGCATAGAGCACGAACCCGACCGGGACGTCATCGACGTAGACAACGCGACCGCACGAGCCCCACTCCAGTAGGACGCCCGAGATCCACGCTTCCTTCTCCAGCTCCGGTGTGCCCGCTCTTACCGCGGCCTCACCGCTGACTGGGTCCAACTCCCAGAAGACACACGACCGGCAACGCTTGGGAAGGTCCGGAAGGTTGTCCAGCGTGAGCGGTACGAGCCGACGCCCCATGAAGGCAGATCCTCGCTTCCTTCCCCCGCAGCGATGCGGGCGGCTGTCAGTGCGCCCCGCTCCATGAGCAGGCTGCCGACGAATCCGCCGACCGCGCCCAGTCCGAGACCCGCAGTCATCAGTCCGGTGCGACTCACCGATCGCATGACCCCCGCCTCCCCTGTGAGGTGCTGTCGGGTGAATGCGCTCTTCCCGGTCGCATCGTAACCACGATGCGATTCCATCGATACCGTAAGAAAGCAAAGAGCGGGCCGTGTTCCGGTACACACCGGACACAGCCCGCCTTTCGGTCGCACGAGGCAGGTCAGTCCTGCTCGTCGCCCTCGCCCGCTTCGGACAGACCGTTCTGCAGAACCGGTCCTTCGCCCGGAGCCAGCGTGCCCAGGATGCGCTCCAGATCGTCCATCGACGCGAACTCGACGACGATCTTGCCCTTCTTCTGACCCAGGTCGACCTTCACCCGGGTCTCGAACCGGTCCGAGAGCCTCGTGGCGAGGACGTTCAGCGCCGGAGACACGCGCGCGCCGGCCCTCGGCCCCTTCGCCCGCGCCGTGCTCGTGGGCCGCGACCCCATAAGGGTCACGATCTCCTCGACGGCCCGCACCGAGAGCCCCTCGGCCACGATGCGGTGGGCGAGACGATCCTGCTCCTCCGAGTCCTCGACGGACAGCAGCGCACGAGCGTGGCCCGCTGACAGGACACCTGCCGCGACCCGCCGCTGCACCGCAGGCGAGAGCTTCAGCAGCCGCAGCGTGTTGGACACCTGCGGACGCGACCGGCCGATGCGGTCCGCCAGCTGGTCGTGCGTGCAGTTGAAGTCCTTGAGCAACTGGTCGTAGGCGGCGGCCTCTTCCAGCGGGTTCAGCTGTGCCCGGTGCAGGTTCTCCAGGAGCGCGTCGAGAAGGAGCTTCTCGTCCTCCGTGGCCCGCACGATGGCAGGGATGCGTTCAAGTCCCGCCTCACGGCAGGCCCGCCAACGGCGCTCACCCATGATGAGCTCGTAGCGCCCGGACGCCACCTGCCGTACAACGACGGGCTGCAGCAGGCCGACTTCCTTGATGGACGTGATGAGTTCGGCGAGGGCATCCTCGTCGAACACGTCACGCGGCTGCCGGGGGTTGCGCGTAATGGCATCGATCGGCAGTTCGGCGAAATACGCTCCCGAAGGATTCTCGAAGCTGTCTGCCGCACTGCTGATCGTCTCTTCGGTTTCACGTGGAACCGGGGCCTGCGGAAGCGCTGCCACCTTCGCGGCCGCCACTCCGCGCTCCGCTGTCAGCAGCGGCACACCAGATGGAGAGGCCGAAGCTCCTCCTGCCGTGGTACTCGATGCTGACTTCTCTGGCGTGGGTGCAGCCGGGATCAGTGCGCCGAGACCACGGCCCAGTCCCCTCCGTCGCTCGCTCACTGAATACCCTCCGGCGTGCTCTGCTGGTCAAGTTGAGTGCCCGCGTGGGCATGCTGGGCGTCGTAGTGGATTCCGACCCCGCGCAGCGCCATCTCACGCGCCGCTTCGAGGTAGGAGAGCGCACCGCTCGACCCTGGATCGTAGGTCAGCACCGTCTGGCCGTAGCTCGGCGCCTCGGAGATGCGCACCGAGCGAGGAATGCTCGTCCGCAGCACCTCCTCGCCAAAGTGGCTACGCACCTCGTCGGCTACCTGGGAGGCCAGCCGCGTGCGCCCGTCGTACATCGTCAACAGGATCGTCGAGACGTGCAGGTTGGGGTTGAGATGCCCCCGCACGAGATCCACATTGCGCAAGAGCTGACCGAGCCCCTCCAGCGCGTAGTACTCGCACTGGATCGGGATCAGCACCTCGGCCCCCGCGACGAGGGCGTTGACCGTCAGGAGACCGAGCGACGGCGGGCAGTCGATCAGGATGTAGTCCAGCGGCTGCTCGTACGCCTGAATGGCTCGCTGCAGTCGGCTCTCGCGTGCGACCAAGGAGACAAGCTCGATCTCTGCGCCGGCGAGATCGATGGTGGCCGGAGCACAGAAGAGGCCTTCGACATCAGCGACGGGCTGGACCACCTCCGACAGTGGCCTGCTCTCGACCAGAACGTCGTAGATGGAGGGCACGTCGGCGTGGTGATCGATACCCAGAGCCGTAGAGGCGTTGCCCTGTGGATCCAGGTCGACCACCAGGACGCGTGCGCCGTGCAGCGCGAGCGAGGCCGCAAGGTTGACCGTCGTCGTGGTCTTACCGACCCCGCCCTTCTGGTTGGCCACCACCATGACGCGGGTCTGCTCCGGACGTGGCAGGCCTTCGCCTGCCCGGCCAAGAGCCTCCACTGCCAGTTGGGCAGCGCGACCGATGGGTGTGTCGTCCATCGGGGGCGGCGTTTCACGTGAAACATCCTCCCCCGCCGATTCGGTGCGGGGACCGGGGACCGGATCGGTCATCGGTCCCGCGATGTTGGCGTCGGACCGCAAGGATTCACTCTCCTCGACTTCAGGCTCGCAATGAACAGAGCCTCCCATGTCTTCGGGGTCGAGAACCAGCGAGGCCCGGTCTTCTGTGGATGGATCCCTCTCTGTGGACAACTCCGTGCCCGCATCGAGGGATCCGAAAGGTCTACGGTCGCGGGGGGCGGCCGCTGCGCGGCCGCGACTGATGATGCCATGCAGCAGTGAGCGACGTTTCACGTGAAACACGATGCACCGCGGCTCGGCGCAGTCACGCGCGACACCCCGACATGCGTACGTTTGACAGCTTTTGTGGAGTACCGCTGGTCGTCAGGACGGATCAGCGGTACACATCACTACACCGTCCCAGTGATCAACGCCTACGCCGGGTGCGCCCCGTGCGAGCCGCCTTGGCGCGCTTGGCGGCGAAACGCACGCCGCCCGGGCTCTCACCGACCTCCACACGCACCACAGTGGACAGCGGGTCGACCGCACCCTCACCGACGTGCAGCACCGAGGTCTTCACCGCGCCGAGCTTGCTCAGCGCCGCGCCGGCCCCCTTGAGTTCCTCCTCGGCCGTATCGCCCTTGAGGGCCAGCATCTCCCCGTACGGCCGAAGCAGCGGAACACCCCACGCGGCGAGCCGATCCAGCGGAGCCACAGCCCGCGCCGTGACGACATGGACGGGCGTCAGCTTGCCGAGAACTTCCTCGGCGCGACCGCGCACCACCGTCACGTGAGCGAGCCCGAGCAGCTCGACCACCTCGGTCAGGAACGTCGTACGGCGCAGCAGCGGCTCAAGAAGCGTGATCTTGAGGTCCGGCCGCACCAGCGCCAGCGGAATACCAGGCAGCCCGGCACCCGAACCGACGTCGCACACGGTGACACCCTCCGGAACCACCTCGGAGAGCACAGCGCAGTTGAGAATGTGCCGCTCCCACAGACGCGGCACCTCGCGAGGCCCGATGAGACCCCGCTGCACCCCCGCGTCGGCGAGCAGCTCCGCGTACCGGACGGCATCGGGGAAGCGCTCGCCGAATACCGCCCGGGCCTGCTCCGGAGCCGGGGGGAGTTCTGCTGCCTCCGTCACGGGGACCGTCCTTCCGTACCGCAATACCGCACTGGGTGGCTGACTAACAGGCTGACAAAGATCGGCCCCGCCTGCGAACAGACGGGGCCGGGAAGCGACGTGCCGATCAGGCAGGAAGCACGACGACGAAGCGCTGGGGCTCCTCGCCCTCGGACTCGCTGCGCAGGCCGGCAGCCTTGACCGCGTCGTGCACCACCTTGCGCTCGAACGGCGTCATCGGCTTCATCTTGACCGGCTCACCGGTGTTCTTCACCTCGGCCGAGGCCTTGGCGCCCTGCTCGGTGAGCTCGGCACGCTTCTTGGCGCGGTATCCGCCGATGTCCAGCATCAGGCGGCTGCGGTCACCCGTCTCGCGGTGCACCGCGAGACGGGTCAGCTCCTGAAGGGCCTCGAGGACCTCTCCATCGCGGCCGACCAGCTTCTGCAGATCGCGACCGCTCGCGTCACTGACGATGGACACGGCGGCGCGGTCGGCCTCGACGTCCATGTCGATGTCACCGTCGAGGTCGGCGATGTCCAGCAGACCCTCAAGGTAGTCCGCAGCGATCTCACCCTCCTGCTCAAGGCGGGTGAGGGTGTCGCCGGCCTCAGGAGCGGCGGAGGTGGTGCCTTCCGTCACGGGATGGACTCCTTCTTACGTCGAGGGTTACTTCTTGGACGAGGACTTGGAACGCTGCTGGCCCTTGCGCTGGCCGGACTTGGCCTTGCTCCGGCCGTTCGACCCAGCCGCGGGCGTGGATCCGCTCTGCTTCGCCTGAGGAGCGGCGTCCTCCGGCTCGTCCTTCTTCTCCAGCGAGGGCTTCTCCGGCGAAGAGGGCTCGGGCTTTCCGCCCGGGGCGGTGACACCCGTCTGACGCTGCGACTTGGACTGACGCTTGGGCTGCTGCCGCTTCGGGGTGCCGGCGGCCGTGCCGTCCTCGTCCAGGGCCTCCGTGGCAGCGGAACTCTTCACCACGGTGCCGTCGGCCTGCGCCGCGAGACCGGCCTTGCTCAGGCCGTTGATGAACTTGCGCTCCTGCTCGTTGCGGTCGCGGCCCTTGGCGACGATGCCCTTGACAATGTTGCGCTCACGCTTGGTGCGCGTGGAACCGTGCGTGACGACGTGCTTCTGCATGACCCCGAGCATCTTGGCCTGCGCCGCGCTGCCCGGCGTGGGGTTCCTGCTGATCACGGTCATCTGCTGGCCCATGGTCCACACGTTGGTGGTCAGCCAGTAGACGAGAACGCCGACGGGGAAGTTGATACCCATGAAAAGGAAGATCAGGGGGAAGACATACATCAGCATCTTCTGCTGCTGCATGAACGGCGTCTTCACCGTGAGGTCGACGTTCTTGGTCATCAGCTGACGCTGCGTGTAGAACTGCGACGCCGACATCAGAATGATCATGATCGCGGTGACCACGCGGACATCGGTCAGAGAGGCGCCCATCTTGGCGAGCTCGCTGGCACTGTCCGTGAACTTGGCGGCAAGCGGGGCACCGAAGATGTGCGCCTTCTGCGCACTGTCCAGCAGCGACTGGTCGATGACGCCGATCTTCTTGTTGTCGGCGATACCGGAGAGCGTGTGGTAGAGCGCGAAGAAGAACGGCGACTGCACCAGGATGGGAAGACACGAGGAGAGCGGGTTGGTACCCGTCTCCTTGTAGAGCTTCATCATCTCTTCGGACTGACGCTGCTTGTCGCTCTTGTGCCGCTCCTGGATCGCCTTCATCTGAGGCTGGAGCAGCTGCATGTTCCGGGTGGCCTTGATCTGCTTCACGAAGAGCGGGATCAGGCAGATCCGGATCAGCACCACCAGGGACACGATCGACAGACCCCAGGCCCATCCGGTGTCAGGGCCGAAGACGGCCCCGAAGACCTTGTGGAACTGGACGATGACCCAGGACACCGGGGTCGTGAGAAACGCGAAGACACCGGAAATCGCGTTGACGATATCGGAAATCATGTCCCTGATCAGGCTCCTTGGGCATTGGGCGAGGTCGCTGCGGACGGGCCGTCCTGGGCAGAGGGGCTGTCGCCCTCAACGACGGGGGTCGCTTTCTTGTCCCCGCGCAAGGCGTCGCGGAGCATCTCGTGCCAGCGCGGACGCTTGCGTGGTGGAACGTGGTCTACACCGCCGGGCGACCATGGGTTGCATCGAAGGATGCGCCAGGCGGTAAGGGCTGTTCCCTTGATCGCACCATGCCGGTCGATGGCCGTGAAGCCGTAGTGCGAACACGACGGGTAGTACTTGCACACCGGACCGAGCAGCGGACTGATGGTCCACTGGTAGATCTTGATCAAAGCGAGCAGTGGGTACTTCATCGCGCGCCCCCTCCCAGCAACCGCTGAAGGGCGGCGTCCAGGTCTCGGGCCAGCTGTGCGTGGGTAGCGTCACCCGATCCGGGCAACGCGCGTACGACTACCAGGCTACCTGGGGGCAACAAGGCCACCCGGTCGCGCATGAGGTGGCGAAGTCGGCGCTTGACCGCGTTCCGTACCACGGCTCCACCTACGGCTTTGCTCACGACGAAACCCGCACGCGATGGGGAAACGCTCTCCCCAAGCGCGTGCGGGTCCGTTGAACCGCTACGTAGATGGACGACGAGAAGCGGGCGACCGGCCCGGCGTCCTCGGCGTACCGCGGTCGCGAAGTCTTCGCGCCGCCTCAGCCGATATTCGGTAGGCAGCACGTCATGACCTGATTACGAGATCAGGCGGACAGGCTGCTGCGACCCTTGCCACGGCGGTTGGCGAGAATCGCACGACCGGCGCGGGTCCGCATGCGAAGGCGGAAACCGTGGGTCTTGGCGCGACGACGGTTGTTCGGCTGGAAGGTGCGCTTGCTCACTCGGGGGCTCCAGAAAATCGTGTGGTGGCGGGACATCGCCTGGCTGTCACCGTGCGCCCACGAGTAGCTCGCAATACGCCCGAGTGCACCGCTACACGACCCTCAAAATGCGGGGACCGTGACCTTGCCCATCGGAGGCAGGCGGCAGCAGCCATCGACAACTCGACCTGGTTACGGTACGCGCGGCTACGCCATCCGGTCAAACCAGCCTCACGCGCGAGACACTGTCCACAGGCTGGGGACAACAACTTGAACCGCAGCGGTCGCGCTGACTACCGTGGCTGAACTCCGATTCGTTCCCTTCTCACCGTCCCACCCGATTTTCTTCCCGATCCGTCCCAGAACCACACGTTCGTGGGACCAGCGAGAGAGCGTGCCCTGTGGCTGACGTACCTGCCGATCTTGCCGCAGTGTGGCCACAAGTTCTGGAGAATCTCCTCGGGGAAGGCCGTGGGCAGGGCGTCGAGACGAAGGACGAACACTGGATCCGGCGCTGCCAGCCACTGGCCCTGGTCGCCGACACCGCACTCCTCGCAGTGCCCAACGAATTCGCGAAGGGCGTACTCGAGGGCCGCCTCGCCCCGGTTCTCAGCGAGACCCTGAGCCGCGAATGCGGGCGCCCCATCCGGATCGCGATCGCGGTCGACGACTCCGTGGGCGAGACACCCATGCCGGCCGCCCCACCGGCCCAGCAGCACCGCTACGAGGACACCGAGGCGCCCTCCGCCCCCGGCCAGCCCCGCGACTCGTACGAGAGCCGCGACACCTACGACGGCTACGAGCGACGCGGGCCGGAGGAGCACGGCCAAGGCCCGCGCGGCGAGCAGTCACCGGCCCCGCGCACCGACCCGCTCCCCACCGCCCGACCCGCATACCCGGACTACCAGCGACCCGAGCCGGGCGCCTGGCCGCGACCGCAGGACGAGTACAGCTGGCAGCAGCCGCGGCTCGGCTTCCCGGAACGCGACCCGTACGCGAGCCCCTCGCACCAGCCGCAGCACGACTACCGGCAGCAAGAACGATCGCCCTACGAGCAGCAGCCGTACGACCCCGAGCGTGGCCGCTACGACCAGCAGCCCGACCGCTCCCCTTACGAGCAGAAGCAGGCGGAGCGCCCCTCTTATGAAGAGCGTCCCTCCTACGACGAGCGGCGCTCTTACGACGAGCGCGGTTCATACAACTCGCCGCACGACCGCCGCCAGCGGCGTGATCAAGGAGAGCCGTCAGTGGGCGGCCGCCGCAGTCCGGACGGCGGCCCCACAGGTCCTGGCCCCGGCGGTCGAGGTGTGCCCAGTGGCGCTCCCGGTCCACTCGCGGCGCAGCCCGCACCGGCGACAGGCCCCGGTGAGCCGACCGCCCGCCTGAATCCCAAGTACCTCTTCGACACCTTCGTCATCGGCGCCTCGAACCGGTTCGCGCACGCAGCCGCGGTCGCTGTCGCCGAAGCGCCGGCCAAGGCGTACAACCCCCTCTTCATCTATGGGGAGTCGGGGCTCGGCAAGACACACCTCTTGCACGCGATCGGGCACTACGCCCGTAGTCTCTATCCGGGCACGCGCGTGCGCTACGTGAGCTCCGAGGAGTTCACCAACGAGTTCATCAACTCCATCCGCGACGGCAAGGGCGACAGCTTCCGCAAGCGCTACCGCGAGATGGACATCCTTCTTGTCGACGACATCCAGTTCCTCGCGGACAAGGAGTCGACGCAGGAGGAGTTCTTCCACACCTTCAACACCCTCCACAACGCCAACAAGCAGATCGTGCTCTCCAGTGACCGGCCTCCCAAGCAGCTGGTGACTCTGGAG
The DNA here is from genome assembly GCF_044765445.1 of Streptomyces sp. NPDC102467. Taxonomy (NCBI): domain Bacteria; kingdom Bacillati; phylum Actinomycetota; class Actinomycetes; order Kitasatosporales; family Streptomycetaceae; genus Streptomyces; species Streptomyces sp. NPDC102467. Next base: position 282,638 of record NZ_JBIWKA010000008.1, read on the forward strand.
GACAGGCTGCGCAACCGGTTCGAGTGGGGCCTGATCACGGACGTCCAGCCGCCCGAGCTGGAGACCCGCATCGCGATCCTCCGTAAGAAAGCCGTGCAGGAGCAGCTCAACGCGCCTCCGGAGGTCCTCGAGTTCATCGCGTCCCGTATCTCGCGCAACATTCGCGAGCTGGAAGGGGCGTTGATCCGGGTCACGGCATTCGCGTCACTCAACCGACAGCCTGTGGACCTGGGACTCACGGAGATCGTCCTCAAGGACCTGATCCCTGGTGGCGAGGACGCGTCCCCGGAGATCACGGCGCCGGCCATCATGGCGGCGACAGCCGACTACTTCGGCCTGACGGTGGAGGACCTCTGCGGATCCTCCCGCAGCCGCGTCCTGGTGACGGCCCGCCAGATCGCGATGTACCTGTGCCGCGAACTGACCGACCTCTCCCTGCCCAAGATCGGCGCCCAGTTCGGCGGCCGGGACCACACCACGGTGATGCACGCGGACCGCAAGATCCGCGCCCTGATGGCCGAGCGACGCTCGATCTACAACCAGGTCACCGAGCTCACCAACCGCATCAAGAACGGCTGACAGCACCCCAGTCACGTCCGTGTAGGGCGCTTCGGGATCGACTCCTGGAGCGCCCTTCTTCGTATGCGCGGACGTTCGTATCCGCTGTTGTGTACGACCTCGGGATGAGCCGGTGTTCGATTTCTCGGCGCGTTACGGGTGTTCTCCACAGATGTGCCAGTTTTCTTCGGTCCACACCCTGGGGACCGGGAAGTTGTCCAGACTGTGTCCACAGCAGCCACCGGTGACACATCATCAGGCCAGGTCAGACGGCTGTGGATTGGTGGACAAAAGTTACCCACAGCCTGTGGATAGATTTTTCTTCCACAGGCTGTGCACGCCGTTGTCCACCGCCGACCCACAGGATGTCAGCTGTTGTGCACAGCAATCCGAACCTTCTCCACACCGCTGTCCACTGTTCGGCAACGCGACGCGCCCCGTCACCGTGGCGAGTGAAAGGCGTCACACCGAGGGGGTCGGTCGGGCTGTGGGGAACGTGGGAAAAGCTGGGGACGACGCTGGGGAGAAGTCGGTCGGGGCTGTGCATGGGGTGTGCAGAACTTTTCGCCGTCCACAGAAAAGGTCAGTTGTCCACCGGCTCCGCCCACAGGCTCGGTGGACAAAAAACCGCCTCTGACCTGCGAACTAACGGTTATCCACGCTTTCCACAGCCCCTACTACTACTGACAACTAGAGAGAGCTGGAAATCCGCATCGAAGTGGGGGCTGTGCACAACTTGCTCTCGGCGGCCCGACAGCCGCTCGGTACGACTTGACCCCGACAGGCACCGACTGTCAGTGCGGTGCGTCAGACTGGTCCCCGGTGTTCTCCCCATCGGTGGGCTGAGCGACACCACGTCTGACGACGAGACCGATGACCAACGCAGGGCGAGAGCAGCCAGCAATAAGCAGGAGGCGGCTTACGGTGAAGATCCGGGTGGAACGCGACGTACTCGCGGAGGCGGTGGCCTGGGCGGCGCGCAGCCTTCCGGCACGACCGCCTGCGCCAGTCCTCGCGGGCCTTCTCCTGAAGGCCGAGGAAGGCGCACTCAGCCTGTCGAGCTTCGACTACGAGGTCTCGGCACGCGTATCCGTGGACGCGGAGATCGACGAAGAGGGCACGGTGCTCGTCTCCGGCCGCCTCCTCGCCGACATCTGCCGCGCCCTGCCCAACCGTCCGGTGGAGATCTCCACAGACGGTGTACGAGCGACCGTGGTCTGCGGCTCCTCGCGGTTCACACTCCACACCCTTCCTGTGGAGGAGTACCCGTCGCTGCCGCAGATGCCGACCGCCACGGGCACCGTCCCCGGTGAGGTCTTCGCGTCTGCCGCGCAGCAGGTGGCCATCGCCGCCGGCCGTGACGACACGCTGCCCGTCCTCACCGGTGTGCGCATCGAGATCGAGGGCGAGACGGTGACACTGGCGTCCACCGACCGCTACCGCTTCGCGGTCCGCGAGTTCCTGTGGAAGCCGGAGGACCCGGAGGCCTCCGCGGTCGCCCTGGTGCCCGCCAAGACGCTCCTGGACACCGCCAAGGCGCTCACGAGCGGCGACACGGTCACCCTGGCCCTGTCCGGCTCGGGTGCGGGCGAGGGACTCATCGGTTTCGAAGGTGCGGGCCGCCGCACCACCACGCGCCTTCTTGAAGGCGACCTGCCGAAGTACCGCACCCTGTTCCCGACGGAGTTCAACTCCGTGGCCGTCATCGAGACCGCCCCCTTCGTAGAGGCCGTCAAGCGTGTGGCCCTGGTCGCCGAGCGCAACACTCCGGTGCGGCTCAGCTTCGAGCAGGGTGTGCTCATCCTGGAGGCCGGCTCCAGCGACGACGCACAGGCTGTGGAGAGGGTCGACGCACAGCTGGAGGGCGATGACATCTCGATCGCCTTCAACCCGACGTTCCTGCTGGACGGCCTCAGCGCGATCGACTCGCCGGTCGCCCAGCTGTCGTTCACGACGTCCACCAAGCCCGCGCTGCTCAGTGGCAAGCCGGCCGTGGACGCCGAGGCGGACGACGCGTACAAGTACCTGATCATGCCGGTGCGGCTGTCGGGCTGAGTCGCCGAAGGACGAGGCCGCTCAGGTATCTGGTCTGAGCGGCTATGTCCACAGGTGTGCATGAGCTCCCCTTCGCCCGAAAGGCGTGGGTGGTACCCCCAGGTTTAGGCTCGGGCACAGGTGCGGACGCACGATCAGGTGCCGTCACGCGCCCCTCACGCCCTGTCGCAACGTAAGGAACCACTGATGGAGCTCGGTCTCGTCGGCCTCGGCAAGATGGGCGGCAACATGCGCGAGCGCATCCGCCGCGCAGGCCACACCGTCATCGGCTACGACCGCAATCCGGACCTCGCGGATGTCCACAGCCTCGAAGAACTTGTGGGCAGGCTCGAGGGCCCGCGCGTGGTGTGGGTGATGGTGCCCGCGGGTGCGGCGACCCAGTCCACGATCGACGAGCTGGCCGAGTACCTGCAGCCCGGTGACGTCGTCGTCGACGGCGGCAACTCCCGGTGGACCGACGACGAGAAGCACGCCGTCGAGCTGGGCGTGAAAGGCATCGGCTTCGTCGACTGCGGTGTCTCCGGCGGCGTCTGGGGCCTGGAGAACGGCTACGCGTTGATGTACGGCGGCACCGCCGAGGACGTCGCCAAGGTTCAGCCGGTCTTCGACGCCCTCAAGCCGGAGGGCGACTTCGGCTCCGTGCACGCGGGCAAGGTCGGCGCGGGCCACTTCGCGAAGATGGTCCACAACGGCATCGAGTACGCGATGATGCAGGCCTACGCCGAGGGCTGGGAGCTCCTGGAGGCCGTGGACTCGGTGACCGACGTGCGCGAGGTCTTCCGCTCGTGGCAGGAGGGCACGGTCATCCGTTCCTGGCTGCTCGACCTGGCGGTCAACGCCCTCGACGAGGACGAGCACCTGAACAAGCTGCGCGGTTACGCACAGGACTCCGGTGAAGGCCGCTGGACTGTGGAGGCCGCCATCGACAACGCCGTCCCGCTGCCGGCGATCACCGCGTCGCTCTTCGCGCGCTTCGCCTCGCGGCAGGACGACTCGCCGCAGATGAAGATGATCGCGGCACTGCGCAACCAGTTCGGCGGCCACGCCGTCGAGAAGAACTAGTCCACAGCGCAACCAGTCCACAGCCAACCGGTCCGCTGTGGATCCACAGCGGATCCGCGGCGGTAAGCGAACTCTGGGGGAGGTCGGCCCACGACCATGCACGTTACGCATTTGTCGCTGGCGGACTTCCGCTCGTACGCGCGGGCCGAGGTCCCTCTCGACCCGGGCGTCACCGCGTTCGTGGGTCCGAACGGGCAGGGCAAGACGAACCTCGTCGAGGCCGTCGGCTATCTCGCCAGCCTGGGCAGTCACCGGGTCTCCTCGGACGCCCCACTCGTCAGGATGGGCGCCGAGCGGGCCGTCATCCGGGCCCAGGTGCGCCAGGGCGAGCGGCAGCAGCTCATTGAGCTCGAGCTGAACCCCGGCAAGGCCAACCGCGCACGCATCAATAGGTCGTCGCAGGTCAGGCCCCGTGACGTGCTGGGCATCGTACGGACCGTGCTGTTCGCCCCCGAGGATCTCGCACTGATCAAGGGCGACCCGGGCGAGCGCCGTCGCTTCCTCGACGAGTTGATCACCGCCCGCTCGCCGCGCATGGCAGGCGTACGTTCCGACTACGACCGTGTCCTGAAGCAGCGCAATACGCTCCTGAAGTCGGCGGCGCTCGCGCGGCGGCACGGCGGCCGTTCCATGGACCTTTCCACGCTCGACGTGTGGGATCAGCACCTCGCGCGCGCGGGAGCGGAACTGCTCGCACAGCGACTCGACCTGATCGCGACGCTACAGCCGCTGACCGACAAGGCGTACGAGCAGCTGGCTCCCGGCGGTGGACCGGTCGCCCTCGATTACAAGCCGTCCTCGCCGGAAATCATCGGGCACGCGCGCGAGGAGCTGGCCGAGCAGCTTCTGGCCGCACTCGAAGGAGCGCGCAAGCAGGAGATCGAGCGCGGGGTCACTCTGGTCGGCCCACACCGTGACGAACTGCTCCTCAAGCTGGGCCAGATGCCCGCCAAGGGGTACGCGAGCCATGGCGAGTCCTGGTCGTACGCGCTGGCTCTGCGGCTGGCCTCGTACGACCTTCTTAAGGCCGAGGGGAACGAGCCGGTGCTTGTCCTCGACGATGTCTTCGCGGAGCTGGACGCGCGCCGCAGGGAGCGTCTCGCGGAGCTCGTGGCGCCCGGGGAGCAGGTGCTGGTGACGGCCGCGGTCGATGACGACGTGCCGGGTGTGCTTGCCGGTACGCGATACGCCGTCTCCGACGGAGCGGTGGAGCGGCTATGAGCGACGGTGCACTTCCCGGTGGGCCCGGAGGCACTGGAGTTCCCGGCGATCCCGGGAAGCCGCAGGACCCCGAAGCGGACCCTCAGCCTTCTGGTGTCGACCTTGCCCGCGTCGCCCTACGAGCGGCGAAAGAGGCCGCACGCGCGCGTGGTGCCGCCGCGCAGCAGAAGAAGCAGGTCCGGCGCGGCGGCGGGCTGAGGTCGGGGGCCCGGGCGGACGGGCGGGATCCGATGGGGCTCGGCCCCGCCATCAACCGGCTGATCACCGAGCGCGGCTGGGAGACGCCGGCCGCCGTCGGCGGTGTCATGGGCCGCTGGCCGCAAATCGTCGGTGAGGATCTCGCCAAGCACTGTGAGCCGCAAAAGTATGACGAGGACGAGCGCGTCCTGGTGGTGCAGTGCGATTCGACGGCCTGGGCGACGCAGGTGCGCATGTTGGCCCCGCAGCTGGTCAAGCGCCTCAACGAGGACCTCGGACACGGCACGGTGCGGCGCATCGACATCAAGAATCCCGGTGGTGGCCCCCGTCGCTACGGCCCCTTGCGCGCCCCTGGAAGCACGGGTCACAACGACACCTACGGGTGACGTCGCGCCCCCGGTAGCTGGGGGTTGACACCCCGAAGCGCTGAGTGCCGCTGTGAGCCTCCTGGAGCCCTGCTCCGCATATGGGGAGTCGGCCGAGACCGGTTGAGGGCGGCACATGAGGACTCAGGTACCGCCAAACCCCCATCACTGTCGGCGCTACCGGTAGACTGGAAGCTAATCCCGCCCCACTTGTGGGACGCACCGAGCAACGCTGACTAGGGCTTACCGAACCAACACGCCGCAGCCGCACCGGCCACCAACCGGGAGCTTGGCTTGTGCTGTGCCAGAAAGGGCGCTTCGTGGCCGATTCCGGCAACCCCAACGAGAACATCCCGTCCACCGAGGCCGGCGCGCACGCGCTCGTAGGGGCAACAGAGGCCTCATACGACGCGAGCGCGATCACGGTCCTCGAAGGGTTGGACGCGGTCCGCAAGCGACCCGGCATGTACATCGGCTCGACCGGTGAGCGTGGCCTGCATCACATGGTGCAGGAGGTTGTGGACAACTCCGTCGACGAGGCCCTGGCCGGCCACGCGGACACGATCGACGTCACGATCCTTCCCGACGGTGGCGTTCGCGTCATCGACAACGGTCGTGGCATCCCGGTCGGCATCATCCCGTCCGAGGGAAAGCCGGCCGTCGAGGTCGTACTGACCGTCCTGCACGCGGGCGGCAAGTTCGGCGGCGGCGGCTACGCCGTCTCCGGTGGTCTGCACGGCGTGGGCGTCTCCGTGGTGAACGCGCTGTCCACCAAGGTCTCCGTCGACATCAGGACCGAAGGCCACCGCTGGACGCAGGACTACAAGGCGGGCGTTCCGACCGCGCCGCTCGCCAAGCACGAGGCCACCGATGAGACCGGCACCACGGTCACCTTCTGGGCCGACGGCGACATCTTCGAGACCACCGAGTACTCCTTCGAAACGCTGTCGCGGCGCTTCCAGGAGATGGCCTTCCTCAACAAGGGCCTGACGATCAAGCTCACGGACGAGCGCGACTCGGCCAAGGCCGTCGTGGGTGCCGACACCGCGGACGCCTCCGACGTCGATGAGGCGCGCTCGGTGACGTACCACTACGAAGGCGGCATCGTCGACTTCGTGAAGTACCTCAACTCCCGTAAGGGCGAGGTCGTCCACCCCTCCGTGATCGACATCGAGGCCGAGGACAAGGAGAGGCTCCTTTCCGTCGAGGTCGCGATGCAGTGGAACACCAGCTACAGCGAGGGCGTCTACTCCTTCGCGAACACGATCCACACGCACGAGGGCGGCACCCACGAGGAGGGCTTCCGCGCCGCGCTGACCGGTCTCATCAACCGTTACGCGCGCGACAAGAAGCTGCTGCGCGAGAAGGACGACAACCTCACGGGTGACGACATCCGCGAGGGTCTGACCGCCATCCTCTCGATCAAGCTGGGCGAGCCGCAGTTCGAGGGACAGACCAAGACCAAGCTGGGTAACACCGAGGCGAAGACCTTCGTCCAGAAGGTCGTGCACGAGCACCTCACGGACTGGCTCGACCGGAACCCGGTCGAGGCCTCGGACATCATCCGCAAGTCCATCCAGGCGGCCACCGCGCGCGTGGCGGCCCGCAAGGCGCGCGACCTGACCCGGCGCAAGGGTCTGCTGGAGTCCGCGTCCCTTCCGGGCAAGCTCTCCGACTGCCAGTCGAACGACCCCACCAAGTGCGAGATCTTCATCGTCGAGGGTGACTCCGCCGGCGGCTCGGCCAAGTCCGGCCGTAACCCGCAGTACCAGGCGATCCTCCCGATCCGAGGCAAGATCCTCAATGTCGAGAAGGCGCGGATCGACAAGATCCTGCAGAACCAGGAGATCCAGGCACTGATCTCCGCCTTCGGCACCGGAGTCCACGAGGACTTCGACATCGAGAAGCTCCGCTACCACAAGATCATTTTGATGGCGGACGCCGACGTCGACGGCCAGCACATCAACACCCTGCTGCTGACCTTCCTGTTCCGCTTCATGCGGCCGCTGGTCGAGGCCGGGCACGTGTTCCTGTCCCGCCCGCCCCTCTACAAGATCAAGTGGGGCCGCGAGGACTTCGAGTATGCGTACTCGGACCGCGAGCGCGACGCCCTGATCGAGCTGGGCCGCCAGAACGGCAAGCGCATCCGCGACGACTCGGTCCAGCGGTTCAAGGGCCTCGGCGAGATGAACGCCGAGGAGCTGCGCATCACCACGATGGACCAGGAGCACCGCGTGCTCGGCCAGGTCACCCTGGACGACGCCGCCCAGGCCGACGACCTGTTCTCCGTCCTCATGGGCGAGGACGTCGAGGCACGCCGCTCGTTCATCCAGCGCAACGCCAAGGACGTCCGCTTCCTCGACATCTGAGTCGGTCTCAGCTGACCGCCGCAGAAAGGATCTTCACCAGCAATGGCCGACGAGAACACTCCGAGCACCCCTGAAGAGGGCACCGACATCGCGATGCGGATCGAGCCCGTCGGGCTCGAGACGGAGATGCAGCGCTCCTACCTCGACTACGCGATGTCCGTCATCGTGTCCCGCGCACTGCCCGACGTACGCGACGGACTCAAGCCCGTCCACCGCCGCGTCCTGTACGCCATGTACGACGGCGGCTACCGGCCCGAGAAGGGCTTCTACAAGTGCGCCCGCGTCGTCGGTGACGTCATGGGTAACTACCACCCCCACGGCGACTCCTCGATCTACGACGCCCTCGTCCGCCTCGCACAGCCGTGGTCGATGCGCATGCCGTTGGTGGACTCCAACGGAAACTTCGGTTCTCCGGGCAACGACCCCGCGGCCGCCATGCGATACACCGAGTGCAAGATGGCGCCGCTGTCCATGGAGATGGTCCGCGACATCGACGAGGACACCGTCGATTTCACGGACAACTACGACGGCCGCTCCCAGGAGCCGACCGTCCTGCCGGCCCGCTTCCCGAACCTGCTGATCAACGGCTCGGCCGGTATCGCGGTCGGCATGGCCACCAACATCCCGCCGCACAACCTGCGCGAGGTCGCGGCCGGCGCCCAGTGGTGCCTGGAGAACCCGGAGGCCTCGCACGAGGAACTCCTGGACGCCCTCATCGAGCGCATCAAGGGCCCCGATTTCCCGACCGGCGCCCTTGTAGTGGGCCGTAAGGGCATCGAGGAGGCGTACCGCACCGGACGTGGCTCCATCACGATGCGCGCGGTCGTCGAGGTCGAGGAGATCCAGAACCGCCAGTGCCTGGTGGTCACCGAACTCCCCTACCAGGTGAATCCGGACAACCTCGCGCAGAAGATCGCCGACCTCGTGAAGGACGGCCGGGTCGGCGGCATCGCCGACGTCCGCGACGAGACGAGCTCCCGTACGGGACAGCGCCTGGTCATCGTCCTGAAGCGGGACGCCGTCGCCAAGGTCGTGCTGAACAATCTCTACAAGCACACCGACCTGCAGACGAACTTCGGCGCCAACATGCTGGCACTGGTCGACGGCGTGCCCCGCACGCTGTCGCTCGACGCGTTCATCCGCCACTGGGTGAGCCACCAGGTCGAGGTCATCGTCCGGCGCACCAAGTACCGCCTGCGCAAGGCCGAGGAGCGCGCACACATCCTGCGTGGCCTCCTGAAGGCCCTGGACGCCATCGACGAGGTCATCGCACTCATCCGGCGCAGCCAGACCGTCGACATCGCACGAGAGGGCCTCATGGGCCTTCTCGAGATCGACGAGATCCAGGCCAACGCCATCCTCGAGATGCAGCTGCGCCGGCTCGCCGCCCTGGAGCGCCAGAAGATCGTCTCCGAGCACGACGACCTTCAGCAGAAGATCAACGAGTACAACGCGATCCTGGCCTCGCCCGAGCGGCAGCGCCAGATCATCAGCGAGGAACTGCAGCAGATCGTCGACAAGTTCGGCGAGGACCGGCGCTCCCAGCTGGTGCCCTTCGACGGCGACATGTCCATGGAGGACTTGATCGCCGAAGAGGACATCGTCGTCACGATCTCGCGCGGCGGGTACGTCAAGCGCACCAAGACGCACGACTACCGCTCCCAGAAGCGCGGCGGCAAGGGCGTCCGCGGCACGAAGCTCAAGGAAGACGACATCGTCGACCACTTCTTCGTGTCGACGACGCACCACTGGCTGCTGTTCTTCACCAACAAGGGCCGCGTGTACCGCGCCAAGGCGTACGAACTCCCGGACGCCGGCCGCGACGCGCGCGGGCAGCACGTGGCGAACCTCCTCGCCTTCCAGCCGGACGAAGCGATCGCCGAGATCCTCGCGATCCGCGACTACGATGCGGCGCCTTACCTGGTCCTCGCCACCAAGGCGGGCCTTGTAAAGAAGACGTCCCTCAAGGACTACGACTCGCCGCGCTCCGGCGGCGTCATCGCCATCAACCTTCGCGAAACGGCGGACGGTTCGGACGACGAGCTGATCGGCGCCGAACTGGTCTCGGCCGAGGACGACCTGCTGCTCATCAGTAAGAAGGCGCAGTCGATCCGGTTCACCGCCACGGACGACGCATTGCGTCCGATGGGACGTGCCACTTCGGGTGTCAAGGGCATGAGTTTCCGCGAGAGCGACGAACTGCTCTCGATGAATGTCGTCAGGCCCGGTACGTTCGTCTTCACCGCCACCGACGGTGGGTACGCAAAGCGGACCAACGTCGACGAGTACCGCGTTCAGGGCCGTGGCGGCCTTGGCATCAAGGCTGCCAAGATCGTGGAGGACCGTGGCTCGCTGGTCGGAGCGCTGGTGGTCGAGGAGACCGACGAGATCCTCGCCATCACGTTGTCCGGCGGTGTGATTCGTACGCGAGTCAACGAGGTCAGGGAGACGGGCCGTGACACCATGGGCGTCCAACTGATCAACCTGGGCAAGCGCGATGCCGTCGTCGGCATCGCTCGTAACGCCGAAGCCGGACGTGAGGCCGAGGAAGTCGAGGCTGTCGCCGCGGACGCGGACGGCGCCGTGACGGACGAATCGGCCCAGGACGAGACGGTCGTCGTAACGGACGAGGGCGAGCAGTCCCCGACCGAGTAGCGCGAGGAGAGAGTCATCGTGAGCGGAGCCACGGGCGCAGGCTCTACCGGAACATCCACCGGTACGGAAACCGAGGGCGGCCGTGGCCCCGCTCATGACTCGAAGGACTCGCACGAGTCTCATGGATCCCAGGGGGGAACTGTGACGGACACCCGAGGTCCGCAGACCCAGCAGTACGCGGCGGACGGTGGCGGCCCGCTGCCCGGAGAGAGGCAGGAGCCGCAACAGCAGGCCCAGCCGTACCACCCGCCGGAGGCGTATCAGAACGCGCCGGCCGGAGCGGTGCGCAGGCCGCGCACCGGCGCACGCACCACCCCGCGCACGCGCAAGGCCCGCCTGCGCGTGGCCAAGGCGGACCCGTGGTCGGTGATGAAGGTCAGCTTCCTGCTGTCCATCGCGCTCGGCATCTGCACGATCATCGCGGCCGCCGTGCTGTGGATGGTCATGGACGCCATGGGCGTCTTCTCCACGGTCGGCGGCACGATCTCCGAGGCCACGGGCTCGAACGAGTCCAACGGCTTCGACCTGCAGTCGTTCCTCTCGCTGCCGCGCGTGCTGATGTTCACGACGGTCATCGCGGTCATCGACGTCGTCCTGGCGACGGCGCTCGCGACGCTCGGCGCGTTCATCTACAACCTCTCCGCGGGCTTCGTCGGCGGCATCGAGCTCACGCTCGCCGAGGACGAGTAGGCGGCGCTCCTCCAGCCTGTACGGGGGCCTGAGGGCCGCCTCAGAGCTGATGCCCGGCGGGCCAGGACTATCGATTTTGGGACTGGCCCCCAGGTGCGCTAATCTTCAGAGGTCAGCGCGCGGGACACACACCGCAGAGCGCGGCGGGGCTATAGCTCAGTTGGTTAGAGCGCATCCCTGATAAGGATGAGGCCACAGGTTCAAATCCTGTTAGCCCCACATTACGAGGACCCTCAAGTGGAAACGCTTGGGGGTCTTCTGCTGTGCGTACAGGACTCGTTCGTCAGGTACATCGAGTGCGTCGAGTACGTAACCGAGCCCGGGCATGCAGAAAGGGCCCTCTCAGCCGAAAGTCATGGCTGGGGCCTCGTCTGCCTCTGTGCGGTTTTTCTGCGGTGGTTCTTACTGCCTGCCGGCGCCTGTTCTCCTGCTGTTGGCGCCTGCTGCCTTTATAGGCGGCCTGTCAGGATGCCGCCCTCTGTTCGTGCTCCTGCGTTCGTGCCGTGTACAAGACGCTGCGTCCTTGGACGGGGCCCGTGAGACGTGGTCCGTGGGGCGGAGTCCGTGGTCGCGCTGGGGCTCGTACGCCCGTTGTTTCTTGTGCGCCCTGGTTGTTGCTGTGCTGCGTCGCACTCAGGGCGTATTACCTGCTGCCTATTACCTGCCGACTGCTAGCTGCTTACTACGTACGGCCTACTGCGGTGGTGCGGGTCCTACAGATGGTGCCGTGTTGCGGTGCCGCTGTTCTTACTGTTCCTGCTGTTCTTGCATGCTGTCCCGCCTGCCGGGCTGGACAGATAATCCGGATGGTTCCGGATGGTTCCGACTACGGCTTTGCCGTGAGTGCTTCGGTCCGCAGTCCCGCGTCCCTGTCGTTCTGCTCACTCTGCCCAGCCTGATCACTGTCGGCCTGCTCGGTGTCGGTCGGCGGGCGGTGCCGGCAGCTGGGGGAGGAACCGTGGGCCTCGGCGCGGATGCGCTGCTTCATCGTCGGTGGCAGGGACCGCTTGAAGGTCCAGAAGGGAAGGGCCGACGTGGCGGCGGGGGCGCTCACCGCCGAGCTGCGGACTCCCTCCGTCTGCTGTACGGGAGCGGCCGCGGCGGCCGGGGCGACGAGTCCGAGCGCCGAGAAGAGCGCGATGAAGGCAGAGATGACGATGGTCCACACCGTCATGACCCGGTTCTTGGTCATGGTGGTCCCTCACTTTCAGGTAGGGCGATTTGCGTACTTTCCTCATGATGTGGATGCGGCACCAGGAGTGCGGGACCGACGCTCGTGGCGCGTCGATCTTCCGATGAACACCACCCGGATGGGCGCAAGAGGCCTGGTATCTCCACTGAGGAGGCGAAATCTCACTGTTTGGTGAGAGGTGGGGGTGATCTGTGGAGCGGGGACATCCGGTTCTACTGCTGTGTTCCGAGCGGGAGTTGGCCGCGGATCCCAGGTCACCGATCGGTATCGGTCGGTGTGTATAGTCGGGCGCCAGAAGTCCCCTACGCCAAGGAAAGACGAGGTCGCGCGGTGAAGAAGCTTCTCCTGGTCGCACTGGCCGCCATCGGCGGGCTCCTCGTGTACCGCCAGATCCAGGCGGATCGCGCCGAGCAGGATCTGTGGACGGAGGCGACCGACTCCGTGCCCACGGGTTCGTGAGTATCGCCAACAGTCTCTGCGCAGGCCCCGGTCGCAACAGCGGCCGGGGCTTTGTGCTGCCCGGGCCCGTACGCCTCGCCTTGCGGGCGCCACATGACCACGGTATTCACGTATGCGACGCCACTTCGCGCTTCGGCGAATGAGAGGCGGGATTCCGGCGCCCGGCGGACAGTACGCCGCCCGGACAGGCAGGATGACCCTCCATGGGGAGACTCATGAGGAGGCCGGGGCAGGGATGGCGGGGCGCAGGGATATCGGCGGTCGCTGCCGGCGCGGGGCTGTGCGCGGTACTCGCACTGCCCGGCGCTGCAGTGGGGGCCGGCGAGTCCGCCCCGTACGTCTATGCCAAGGACGCCCAGAAGACTCGCGGGACGCAGGACAGCACTGACGCGCCGCGGCTCAGTACAGGCGGGACGTATCGGAGTTCGCTCGGGAGCGGGGCGAGCGGCGTCGCGTACTACCGCGTCGAGCTGGACGGCGCCGCCAACGCGTATGTGTCGGTGGTCGCCGTACCGCCTACTGCGCCCGACGTAAAGGTGGCCTACTCGGACGGCATCACCGTGACGCTTCAGGATCACGCCGGCAACCGCTGCGACTCCGAGCGTGCGACGTTCCGCTCCGGTGCCTACCCGCGGCCCGTCGCGGCCGCCGCCGAGCGTTTCGTACGGCCGGGCGGGCTGCGATGTCAGTCGGCGGGGACGTACTACGTCGTAGTGGAGCGGAAGGCGGACGCCGACTCGACGCATGAGACATGGGGGCTCGAACTGCGGGTGGCCACCGAGCCGGGACTCGTGTCCGCGGCCCCCGGCGAAGGTCCGAAAGCCTGGCCTTCCGCCTCTGTGCAGCCACCGTCGGGGAAGGCCACGCGGCGTCCCGGAGGCACCGGCTTCAACGACGCGGTGGCATTGTCGGCCGGAGTGTGGAAGGACGACATCCGGCCCGGCCAGAGCCACTTCTACCGAGTTCCGGTGGACTGGGGACAGCAGCTCTTTCTCGACGCCGAGTTGGGCAGCTCGGCGGGGGACGGGTCACGTCGAGGGCTCGTGAGCGGCGCGCTGGACATGGATCTGTACAACCCGGCGCGGGCATCGGTCGTGGCGAAGGGGGTGTCGTACGCGGGTGACCCGACGTCCGCCACGTTCGATCCGCTGCCGCCCGTGGCGTACGAGAACCGCTATCTGATGCGCGGCGACCAGGGGGCGATGCGGCTGGCCGGCTGGTACTACCTCAAAGTCACCCTCAATCCGGCGATGGCGAGCAAGTTCGGGGACAAGGAGTCGGGGCTGACGCTCCGCGTGACCGTCGACGGCGATGAGCGTCAGGCGCCCGACTATGTGCGGGATCCGGGGGACTTCCAGGTGACGGCCGCGGACCGGGAGGCCGCGGAGCAGGGGGAGGGCGGCGCTGTCTGGGACGAATCGGGTACGGCTGACGACGGCGCCGGGGGAGGGCGCGGCACCGAGTCCGCTGGTACGCCCACCGGCGGGGCTTCCTCCGGTAGCGGCGCGGCCGATCCGGGCTCGTCCGCTTCCGCCGCCGCCTCCTCATCCTCCCCACCGGGAAACGGCGGCATGATGCTGCTGGGCGTGGCCGGGATCGGGACGGGGGCCGCGTTGGTGCTGTGGCTCGGGGTGTGGCGGGTGGTGGCAGTGCGACGGGTGAGGAGCCGCGCGGGGTGAACGCGGACCTCGGTAATGCCTTCTTCCGGGGTTCGGTAGCGGCCCATAACAGGGCTCTGTGACTTCCGGGGCGGCGGTTTCTGGTGTGATCGGGTAGCAAATGCCCGGGGGACCCCCGGTGCGCACCAGCGCTCTGTGCGGTCGAAAACCCATGGCCGTTCGGCGTGCGAGGCGTATCACCTACGTCGTCCTTCCCGGGCCCGTGTTCTTGCGGCCCGGGGCGGCGCGACGGAATCGCAGGGTGTCCCCGCCTCCGTCAAGACGGCCGCAGTTGTCGGCGCGGTCGGCGCCACTGTCCTGGCGTTCTCCGGCATAGCCGCCGGATCGGCTCAGGCAGCTTCGAGCCCATCACGTGGGAGCTGACCCCGTTCTACGCGGGCTGAATCTCTGAGCTCCTGCCATACACGGCCGGCCCTCATTGACGGGGCCGCCTCTCCGGCTTACCCATCTGGTTGCGGCCTTGGTTCCTGGGCGTCCTGACGACCGGGCCGGACCCAATAGCTCGGGCTGTTCAGGTCTGAGTCCTGCCTGAGCCGGGTCGGGTCGGGTCTGAGTCCTGCCTAAATCAGACCTGTGTCAGGGCCCAGATGCCCACGGCGAAGCAGAGCACGGCGATGAACAGGACCGGGACCGTCACCTTCGGGGGCGGTCCTGGGCGGCGTCGGGAGACTTTTCGGCCCCGATGTGGAACCTCTCGGCCGCGAGCGGTGTACAGAGAGTGACGGTCTTGTTCATGCGTGACCACGGTGGTCACCGCTCGGGCCGGGTGAGGGGATGGGGAGAGGACATGAGGAACCGGGAGATGAGGGCTGGGCCGCAGTTCGAGCACCAGATCAGGAGGTGGCTCCGCGGCCGGTGGCCGATGCCGCGGCGGCTCGGGCAGCGGAACTGCGGTGGAGGGGTCGGCCGATGGCATCGGGGGCACCGATGGCGGGGGCGGCAGCCCGTCACTGACAGGAGTCGGGGCTGGGGACGGGTTCGAGTTCGGGTTCGGAGCCGGAGGTGGGAGGTGGAAGCTACCCGTCTCCGACATCGAGGTGAGGGACGGCTCCGAGGGCGGCTCTGCGGGTGGCTCCAAGGGCGGCTCTGCGGGTGGCTCCAAGGCCGACCCGGTGGACGGATCTACGACCGACCCCATGAACGGCTCCACGTCCGGTTCCATGGCCGACGCGATGGACGGTTCCGCAGCCGACCCGGCGGAGGAACCAGGAGCAGACTCCGTGGACCTCTCCGTGGACCTCTCCGTGAACGGCGGCGACCCGACGCCGTGATCGGGACCTTGATCGGGACCTTGATCGTGCGCGTGATCGTGGGCGGGCACGGGCATGACCGGTGTCGTCGCGGTGGCATGCAGCGGACGGGCTCTGCGGCCCCGGACGGCCGGGCCGCTCAAGTCGAACCCCGGAGGCAGCGGCCCGAGTTGATCGAAGACCTCGATCAGCTCGTCGTCGGGGCCCGGCTCCGGCAGCAGCTCCGCGGCCGCGAGAAGGGCCTTGCGCGCCCCGGTCGCCGTACGGAAGCGGGCTTCGGGATCCGGCTGCAGCAGCCCCGCGAGAACGCTCCACAGCGGGCCGGGCACGCCCACCGGGGCACCCGGCGTGCCGTGTTCCGCGAAGTGCTCGATCAGCACCTTGGCATCAGGCTTGGCGCCCTCGAGGAGATAGAGCGCGACGAGACCCGCGGCGAAGAGATCCGCGGGGAAATCCGGTTCGGCACCCATCGCCTGCTCGGGCGCGAAGTAACCGGGCGTGCCCACCACATAGTTGGTCTCCGTGAGGCGCGGCTCGCCCTTGCGCATCGCGATGCCGAAATCGGAGACACGAAGATGCGGCAGACCGGTACCAGTGGCCTCAAGAAGGACGTTGGCAGGCTTGATGTCCCGATGCACCACTCCCTCGGCATGCACGGCGGCAAGCCCGGAGAGGAGCTGATCGAGCAGCACACAGACGAACGGCGGAGGCAGAGGACCGTAGTCGCCGATCAGATGGGCCAGCGAGCCACCTGCCACCAGATCCATGGTGAACAGGACCTTGTCGTCGTCCGCGGCCCAACTCGCCGGGGCCAGCACGTGCGGATGGTCGATACGCACAGCCTGTTCGCGCACGAAGCGCAGCAGCGTGTGGGCATCGCTCTGCTGCAGGACCTTGGCCGCCACATAGCGGCGGCGCCGGTGGTCCCAGGCCCGCCATACCGCGCCCACTCCCCCGCGGCCGATCGGGTCGGCCAGTTCGTACCGGCCGGCGAAGACCTCACCCATGGTCGTGCGTCGCTCCCCTCCCGGGCCCGCGATACGGAAGGCCCCCACGGACATCGCGCAAGAATGTCCGGCCCGCCCCGCGACCACCGCCGACAGTGGCGGTCACGAGGCCGGATCCAGTACTGCGCCCGGACAGGGTCAGCTCTGGTGCGCCTGGTAGTGGGCGACCGCGTCGGAGGTGCGCCCCGCGCCGTACACCCGGAGGAACTCTGCCAGTTCCGGGTGGGTGGGGGCGAGAGAGTCCGCGGCGTCGATGATGTCGCCGGCCGCAGAGACCGAGCGCAGCAGCGACTGGATCTCACGCACCACACGCTTCACGGTCGGTGCGCCGGAACCGGACGCGGTCTGACCGGTGTTGGTGAGTACCGAACCGCCCTGCGACTTCTTGATCTCATCCATCCGCTCGGTGGCCTCGGCCGCACTGACACTGCCGTCGGACACCTGACCCGCGAGATCCTGCAGAAGCTGCACGCGCTGCACCACCGCGGGGTTGCCGATCTTGGCTCGCTGACCACTCATCAGCTGGGACAACATGGGCGCGGACAGCCCAAGCACACCCGCCAAGCGGGCCTGGTTCAGGCCGAGATCCTCGATCAGCCGACGGAAGAGCGCCCCCAGCGGCTCTCCGTACCAGCTCCGCTGGAGCTCCCGGGCTCTTGCGGTAGCTTCCTGCTGTGCGGCGTCCATTGCGTCTCCCCATCGCTTCCCCAAATACGCTGCTTCGCTGCCGTGAAGCACGTGGGGGCATCTTACGGAGAGTGGTCGCTTGCCGGGACCCCCAATCCTTTTGCGAGATCCGGGGGGTGACCCGGTACTCTTGTCTGCGGTGCTCGCCCGAGGCGTGATTCCTCAGGTGGCACGCACCCTTTTCGGGGCCTTAGCTCAGTTGGTAGAGCGCTGCCTTTGCAAGGCAGATGTCAGGAGTTCGAATCTCCTAGGCTCCACACCGAAGCAGCACAAAGCCCCTCCGACCAGGTCTTCCCTGGCCGGAGGGGCTTCGTCGTACGTGAGGACACGCAGCGGTCAGCGGTGCTCCTCCGGGTCCGCCTCCGCCTCGGCCTGCTTGGCCTGGACCTCCGGGTCGAGGACGTCCTGGCCGCCGTCGACGGAGGTCAGCGGTGCGGTGACCGGGACCTCGGTGGCAGCCGGGGGTTCGACCAGCCAGTCCGGATTGGCCTGCTTGTCCCACCACTTCCACGCGACGAACGCGCCACCCGCCACGATGCCGAGCACTGCCAGGCCCTTGGCGAGGCGACCGGCGCGGGCCCGGCGCTCGTGCTTGCGGACGAGCTTCTGGATCTCCTTCGGGGAGACCTGCCCGCGCAATGCGGCAAGAGCGGCGACGCTGCGGGCCGTCGCCTCCTCGCGCACCGGCTGGGCAGCCGCCACGGCGTGCTCGATGCGCGGCTTCGAGTACTCGGCAGCCTGCCGGGCAGCCTGACGAGTGCGCGTCGCCGCTTCCTGCGCGGCATGGTCGACCTTCGGCGGGACATGAGTGCGTGCCTGCTCAAGACGCGGAGCCAGGTGGGCGCCGTACTGGGCGCGCGCCTGCTGGGCGGCCTGCGAGACCTTGGGGCCGAGCACGACGCGCGCTTCGTGCGCGTACTGCGTCGCACGGTCCTTGGCCGTCTCGGCGTAGGGCGCCACCACGTCCGCGGCGTGCAGCACGCTGTCCTTCGCCGAGCCGGTCGCGGCGCGCATGCTGTCGATGCGGGTCACGGGATCCTCCTCCTCGGTGGCGTACAGGTATTTCACCTTTCCACCCTTTCGCGGATCATGCCTGCCAGAAGCGTCAATGCGGTGGTAAGGCTTATTAGGACTAGGTAAAGAGCGGTAAGAGGCCTGGCGACGACAATGCCACGGATCGTGGCGGGGCGCGCCTCTCCGGTTACGAGTAGACCGGTTTTGGGTGACTGAAACCTCTGACGCCCACCTGAGCCGTGCGAGGATCGGCAGGGCACAGAAGACAACGGAAGGCGGATCGTGGCCGAGCAGCTGTACGCCACCCTCAAGACCAACCAGGGCGATATCGAGGTCAGGCTCCTGCCGAACCACGCGCCCAAGACGGTCAAGAACTTCGTGGAGCTCGCCAAGGGCGAGCGTGAATGGACCAACCCGGAGACCGGCGAGAAGTCCAAGGCCCCGCTCTACGACGGCACGATCTTCCACCGCGTGATCAGCGGCTTCATGATCCAGGCCGGCGACCCGCTGGGCAACGGAACGGGCGGGCCCGGCTACCAGTTCGAGGACGAGTTCCACCCCGACCTGGCCTTCACCAAGCCGTACCTGCTGGCCATGGCCAACGCGGGCCCGGGGACGAACGGATCGCAGTTCTTCATCACCGTCTCGTCGACGAACTGGCTGACCCGCAAGCACACGATCTTCGGCGAAGTCGTCGACGAGGCCGGCCAGAAGGTCGTCGACGCCATCGCGACCACGCAGACGAACCCGCGCACCGACCGCCCGGTCAACGACGTGATCATCGAATCGGTCGTCGTGGAAACTCGCTGACACGTCCCATCGCGTCCCGTCGGGCCCCGAGAGGGAACCAATTCGCCCCGCTCGTCCGTAAGGAGGGGTGAGGGGCTGGCGGGGAGCGGGGCGCCACGTTGCCCGCACGGCGCCGGCGCCCCGTACGAGAACGCTTCATCCGAGGGGACGACCGTCATGGACCAGGCGCCCGGCAGCCCGCAAGAACCGCAGGACGCCCAGGACCTCCCCGGCTGCTTCCGGCATCCGGACCGGCAGACCGGCATCCGCTGCACCCGGTGCGAGCGGCCCATCTGCCCGGAGTGCATGGTCAGCGCCTCGGTCGGATTCCACTGCCCGGAATGTGTGCGCGGCGGGTCGGGCACCGGGCATGCGCCGAGCGCCACCCAGCCCCGGACCATGGCGGGCGGCGCCGTCACCGCCGATCCGCGACTGATCACCAAGATCCTCATCGGGGTCTGCCTCGCAGCGTTTCTGGTGCAGCTGTCGGTAGGGAACCCGTTCACCTACCGGTTCGAGATGATCGGCCGGGCCCTGATGCCCGGGCTGAGCGATCCTCAGGGCGTCGCCGAGGGCCAGTGGTACCGGATGCTGACCGCGATGTTCCTGCACGGCAGCTTCATCCACATCGCGTTCAACATGCTGAGCCTGTGGTGGATCGGAGGTCCGCTGGAGGCCGCGCTCGGCCGCGCCCGCTACCTCTCCCTGTACATCGTCTCCGGACTCGCCGGCAGCGCCCTCAGCTATCTGCTCGCCGACGCGGCCCAGCCCTCGCTCGGCGCCTCCGGCGCGATCTTCGGGCTCTTCGGTGCGACAGCCATCCTGATGCGGCGGCTCAACTACGACCTGCGGCCGGTCATCGCCCTGCTCGTGATCAACCTGATCTTCACATTCAGCTGGGCCAACATCGCCTGGCAGGCCCACATCGGTGGCCTCGTCGGCGGGCTCATCGTCGGGTACGCGATGGTGCATGCCCCGAGCGAGCGCCGCGCGTTGGTGCAGTACGGAGCCTGTGCGCTGGTCATGGTAGCCGTGCTCGTCACCGTCGTGGTCAGGACCGCGGAGCTCACTTGAGCCCGGTCGCCCACCCATGGTGACCGACGTTGTCCACAGCGGGTGCCGGATCTTGTGCATGCGGTGGGGAACAACTGTGCCCCTTGTCTCTGAGCTGGGTTTTCCCAGCAAGGACAAGGGGCGAACAGATGGTCGAGGGTCACTTGGCCGGTCACACCGGCGTCAACACTCGTTGGGTTATCCACAGATCGTCCGATGTTTTCCCCATGTGGATAACTTGTGGATAACTCAGTGGATGGCTTGGGGTAGAGCCTGGAGCGCCGGGTGGGCTACTTCCACTGCGTGGAGACGCCGAAGCCTGCGGCGATGAAGCCGAAGCCCACGACAATGTTCCAGTTACCGAGGGCGTCGATCGGCATCGAACCGTCGGTCACGTAGAAGACCACGATCCAAGCGAGCCCGATGAGGAACATCGCGAGCATCACCGGGGCCACCCAGCCGCGGTTGGTCAGCTTGATATTGGCTGCCTGCTTGGACGCCGGCGGCGGCGTGTAGTCGGCCTTCTTGCGGATACGTGACTTCGGCACGAGGGTCTCTCCTGTCGATGCGCTGCGTGGCCGCGCAGGGGACGTTGGCTGGCTCCGGAGCAGCGTACAAGGGGAACTTTGGAGGAATCCGAGCGCTCCCCCGGGCGTCCGTTAGCGTAGTGCTTCCGCGGCGTCTAAGGAGATAAGGGTACGTTGAGCAATTCTGCCGACCCTGACAAAGAGCCTGACAGCGGGCCCGCCCGTGGGCGCTTCCGGCCCGTGCGGCTGCTCACCGTGGGCGTTTTCGCCCTCGCCGGGCTCATCTTCTTCACCAGCTTCAATACGGCCAAGGGCACCAATATCCGTACGGATGCCTCACTCCTGAAGCTCTCCGATCTGATTCAGGAGCGCAGTCACAAGAACAAGGGGCTGGAAGAGGCCAACAGCGGGGTGCGTGACGATGTCGAGGCGCTGGCCGAGCGGGACGACGGATCCACGAAGGCCGAGGACGAGAAGCTGAACGGTCTGGAGACGGCCTCCGGGACGAAGAAGCTCAAGGGTGAGGCCGTCTCCGTCACGCTCGACGACGCCCCGCCGAACGCCACGGCCAAGCTGCCCGGCTACCCCGAGCCCCAGCCGAACGACCTGGTCATCCACCAGCAGGACCTCCAGGCCGTGGTGAACGCCCTGTGGCACGGGGGCGCCAAGGGCATCAAGGTCATGGACCAGCGCCTCATCTCCACCTCCGCCGTGCGCTGCGTGGGCAATACCCTGATCCTGCAGGGGCGCGTCTACTCGCCTCCGTACGAGATCACCGCGATCGGCGACCCGGAGAAGCTGAAGCAGGCCGTCGCGGTCTCCCCGGAGATCCAGAACTACATGCTCTACGTCAATGCTTACGGGCTCGGCTGGAAAGTCGAGGACGACGGGACGGTGACTCTTCCCGCGTACTCGGGCACAGTGGATCTCCACTACGCGAAGCCGGTGCAGTAACGCGTGCAGTGACGCATGCGGTAACACCCGAAACACCCGAGCCGGGGGAGGCCGTCGGTGTCGGTGCGAGTCGTCGTCAGGTCGCTGAGTGAGCTGTGCATCACCGTGGGCGCCGTGATCGTGCTGTTTGTGGTGTACGTGCTGTTCTGGACGGGTGTGAAGGCCGACAGCGCGATGGATCATCAGATCGACGACCTTCAGAACCAGTGGGCCAAGCGGCCGGTCGCCACCGCGTCGCCCTCACCCGTTTCCGGAGCGCCTGCGGAGTCTTCGCCGCCGAGCCCGGTCGCGTACAAGGACGGCAAGCCGTTCGCTGTGATGTACATCCCGCGGCTTGGTTTCACGTGGAACAAGCCCGTGCTCGAGGACACGAAGGTCGGGACCTTGAAGAGGGGGCTCGGGCATTACGCGGGTACCGCTCAGCTGGGGCAGAAGGGGAATTTCGCGGTCGCCGGGCATCGGCGTACGTACGGTGACCCGTTCAAGGACTTTCCGAAGCTGGGGCCGGGGGACGCCGTGGTGCTGACCGACGGAACGACCTGGTTCACGTACCGGATCGATACGAAGCCGTACAGGACGCTGCCCAGTGATGTCGCGGTCATCGATTCCGTGCCGCGCAAGTCCGGGTACGACGAGCCGGGCCGTTATCTGACCCTCACCACGTGCGAGCCGGAGTGGGGGCACAGCCACCGGCTGATCGTCTGGGCGCATTTGGATGCCACTCAGCCTGTGGAGGCTGGGAAACCGGAGGCCTTGCGCCGTTAGTCTGGTGCCGTACGGCGACGGCTGAGGCCGTGCGGTGATGGTGTTGCGGGACTGTCAAAGGGGAGCGACCGGCATGTACGGCTGGATCTGGCGGCATCTGCCGGGGAACGCGTGGCTGAGGGCGGCGATCGCGATCGTGCTGGCCCTCGCTGTTGTTTACGTCCTCTTCCAGTACGTCTTCCCGTGGGCCGAGCCGCTGCTGCCCTTCAACGATGTGACGGTGGACGGCCAGTGAGCACGCGTGAGATCCGAGAAGCGCGGAGTACTCCAGAAGCGCGTAGTACCCGAGAGGCGCGGAAGACGCGCATTCTCGTGGTCGACAACTACGACAGCTTCGTCTTCAATCTCGTCCAGTACCTGTATCAGCTGGGTGCCGAGTGCGAGGTGCTGCGCAACGACGAGGTGAGCACGGCGCACGCGCAGGACGGGTTCGACGGGGTGCTGCTCAGTCCGGGGCCCGGCGCTCCCGAGCAGGCCGGTGTCTGCATCGAGATGGTGCGGCACTGTGCGGCGACCGGTGTGCCCGTCTTCGGCGTCTGCCTCGGGATGCAGTCGATGCAGGTCGCGTACGGCGGTGTGGTGGGCCGGGCGCCGGAGCTGCTGCACGGCAAGACGTCGCTCGTACGGCATGAGGGCGGGGGTGTCTTCGCGGGCCTGCCGGACCCGTTCATCGCGACGCGCTACCACTCGCTGGCCGCGGAGCCCGGCACCGTACCGGACGAGCTCGAGGTGACGGCGCGGACCGAGGACGGCATCGTGATGGGGCTGCGCCATCGTGAACTGCCCGTGGAGGGCGTCCAGTTCCATCCGGAGTCCGTCCTTACCGAGCACGGGCATCTGATGCTCGCGAACTGGCTCGCCGAGTGTGGGGACAAGGGGGCGGTGGGCCGGTCGGCCGGGCTCGCGCCGGTCGTAGGCAGGGCCTCGGCGTGACCGCGCTGCGCCCCGAGCAGGGCGGCGCCGGCGGGTTCGAGGAGGCCGTCGGGCGCCTCGACGATCCGCTGAACGACCCTCTGCCGGGGCAGCACCCGTCGCCGTGGTTCCGGGCGGAGGGTGCGCAGCAGGAGGAGTCGGGGGCGGGGCCGGAGGCGGAGCGGCTGGAGCCGGAGCCGGAGTGGTACGACCCCGAGGGGTATGCGCAGGATTGGTACGGCGGCGTTCCCGTCACGCCGCAGGAGCCGGTGACGTCGACCGTGCGCAATGCCGTGCGGGACGACGAGACCGTCGCTCTGCGGACTGCCGACACTCGGCGAATAGTGGAATCCGAGCCCGGTCCTGAGTCCGTGTCGGAGCGTGAGCCGGAGACGGCGTCCGGGGCGCCTGGCGTTACCGCGCCCGTTGTTACCGGTGGCCGGGCCGCGCGTAGAAAGGCCGCCAAGAAGGGTGGTGGCGGCAGACGGCGTGCGGGAGAGCCTCAGGAGGCCACCGCAGAGGACGACGGGAAGCCGCTGACGCGCGTCGAGGCGCGGCGGGCGGCGCGGGCGGCCAAGCCCACCGCCGGGGTCGTGGCGAGCCGGGCGATCGGTGAAGTGTTCATCAGCATCGGGGTGTTGATGCTGCTGTTCGTGACCTACCAGCTGTGGTGGTCGAACGTGCGGGCTCACAGTCTCGCGGGCAGCGCCCGGCATCACCTCGAGGACGACTGGGCGAGCGGTAAGGGCAAGCCGGACTCGTTCGAGCCCGGGCAGGGTTTCGCGATTCTCTACATACCGAAGCTGGACGTCGTCGTGCCCATCGCGGAGGGCATCAGCAAGACGAAGGTGCTCGACAAGGGCATGGTCGGGCATTACGGCGAGGACAGCATTCCTACCGCGATGCCGGACGCGAAGACGGGTAATTTCGCGCTCGCGGGGCATCGCAATACGCACGGCGAGCCGTTCCGGTACATCAACCGTCTTCAGCCGGGCGATCCGATCGTGGTCGAGACGCAGGACAAGTACTACGTGTACAAGATGGCGAGCGCGCTGCCGCAGACGCCTCCGTCGAACACGTCGGTGATCAATCCGGTCCCCGCGGGTTCCGGGTTCACGAAGGCGGGTCGCTACATCACGCTGACGACCTGCACTCCCGAATTCACCAGTACGTATCGAATGATCGTCTGGGGCAAGATGGTCGAGGAGCGGCCGCGCAGCAAGGGCAAGCCGGACGCGCTCGTCGGCTGAGCCGGCAGCGGCATGGGGCACATCAGCACAGGGACGGGGCAATAGGCAGTGGGAGCGACGACCGACCACGAGGAAGAGGCGGACACGAAGGCCGCCTCGCCTCCGCCCCGGCGCGGGCGTATCGCGACAGCTGTGAGTGTTTTCGGTGAACTGCTCATCACCGTCGGCTTGTTGCTCGGCTTGTTCGTCGTCTATTCGCTGTGGTGGACGAATGTGATGGCCGACCGTGCCGCGCACCGGCAGGGGGACAAGGTGCGTGACCATTGGTCGCAGGACACCGGTCCTGGTGCTCTGGATACGAAGGACGGCATCGGGTTCCTGCACGTGCCGTCGATGAGCAAGGGCGAGGTTCTGGTCGAGAAGGGCACGACGTCCAAGATCCTCAACGACGGTGTCGCCGGCTACTACACGGATCCCGTGAAGGCGTCGCTGCCGACCACCGGCAAGGAGGGGAACTTCTCGCTGGCCGCGCACCGGGACGGGCACGGTGCCAAGTTCCACAACATCGACAAGATCAAAAAGGGCGACGCGATCGTCTACGAGTCCAAGGACAAGTGGTACGTCTACAAGGTCTACGACATTCTTCCGGAGACCTCGAAGTACAACGTGGATGTGCTGGGGCAGATCCCCAAGGAGTCGGGCAAGAAGAAGGCCGGGCACTACATCACGCTGACGACGTGCACGCCGGTCTACACGTCGCGGTACCGGTATGTGGTGTGGGGCGAGCTGGAGCGGGTCGAGAAGGTCGACAGCGATCGGACGCCGCCGGCTGAACTGAAGTGACCTGGCCGGCGCTGAAGTGACCGGACCTGAAGTGAGCTGACCGGCCCTGTCGGGGCCGGTCATTTGGCAGGGTTTTCGGCACGTGGCCGGTGTGCTCAGCCGAGGATCTGAAGCGGTGCGCCCGTGCTCCACTCGTCCAGCAGTCCGCGGTGAACGGGGGTGACGCCTCCGTCGTCGGCGATGTTCAGGGCCTCTGGGGTGAAGGGGCATGTGGCCACGTAGAGGGCGACCTCCGAGGGCCGCAGGACCTTCGACGCCCCGATGAACTTCTGGACGTGGGGGCTGTGGATGGAGAGGTAGGGGGCGAACCTCTTGCACTGGACGGCGATGCGTCGTCCGTCGGGGGTGAGCGCGGTGATGTCGATGCCCCGGTCTCCTGGGCCGCCTTGCACGACGACGTCGGTGCAGCCGTCGCGGCGCAGCAGCATGGCGATGTGGTGTTCGAACTGGCGGCCGTTCATGGCGTCCATGGCGGCCATGGCCTTGGTGAGGGGCAGCTCGTCCAGGGGGCCTTCGAGGCGGCGCAGCCGGGCGTGGTGCTGGCGGAGGCGGCGTTCGACGTGCTGGACTCCGGCGCGCAGGGCGAGCAGTTCCCTGCGGTGTTCGCTCGATGTCTCGATCAGTGCGTTGAACATGGGGACGACGGTTTTGCCGAGGGTGTGGGCGATGCGTTGGTCGATGCGTTGATCGAGATGGGCGTCGACGACGTTGAGGTCGTCGGGGGCAGGGGTGGCCGGGGTGTCGGCTGGTTGGGTGCGGGCCAGGTACTCCATGTCCAGGAGGTAGGTGCGGACTCGGCGGGCCACGTCGCTCTCGCGCAGGAGCATGGCGACGTTGAGGACGGCTCGGCGGGACCAGAGGGCGAGGCTGGAGCGCCGCTGTGGATAGTCGGCGGATGAGAAACTCACGGTGAGGTTCTGATATTTCTGCAGGTCAGGGCCGCGCAGTACGTGGAGGCCGTTGGATTCGAGTTCTTTCCTGTGGCGGCTGAGCAGGTTGTTGATCACTGTCTCGGCGACTTCGAAGTAGACCGCCACCATGGCGGTCGTCACGTGTGTGTCGTCCGGGAGCAGTGACAGGGTTTTGACCTTGTCGAGGACGGTCGTGTGGTCGCGCACGCTGTCGCGGAGGGTTTTCGATTCCAGTAGGACGGTCTCGTTGATCACCGGGTGGGTCCCTTCGGTCGGTGGGAGTGGCGGAGTGGCAGCGCTGGTGGAGCGCTGTCGGTGTTCCGCCGTATCCGGTCAACGAGTCAGGACATACGAAGATGTTCTCGGATGAAGGGCGTATGTACGGCTGGTCCGGGTTCGGCAAAGGGCGGAGCCCCGATCCCTGGGTCAGGGATCGGGGCTCCGTTGTGAGCTGGGGGTGACGGGTCAGCCGTCGTTGCCTCCGATGAAGCCGCCGCCGCCACCGCCGTTGTTGCCGCCGCCGCCGCCACCGATCGTGGTCAGGGTGACGGTGGTGTTGGCCGGGTCGGACGGGGTGTTGGCGGCCGGGTCCTGCTGCATGACCCGGGCGTTGTCGTCCCCGTTGCTGCCGCCGGCGATCTGGATGTTGGTGAAGCCGGCGTCCTGCAGGATCTTCTTGGCGTCCTTGACGGTCTGGCCCATGACGCTCGGGACGGGCTTTTGTGCGGCTGCCTTCGCGACCTTCAGCTGGACCGTGGATCCCGGGTCGGCCGTGGTTCCCGCGGCGAGGTTCTGGGAGAAGACCTTGCCTGCTTCGACTCCGGCGTTCTCCTCCTCGGTGCAGCTGGCCTTGAGGCCGTTGGCCTCGAGCTGGGAGGTGGCCTGGTCGCAGGTGAGGTTCTTACCGCTGGAGACGTCGGGGACCTGAGAGGTCGCCTTCTCCTTGGCGACGGTCAGGGTGATCGCGGTGCCCTTTGCGATCTTGGTGTCGCCTTCGGGGTCCTGCTTGATGACCTTGCCCGCGGTGCGTTCGGACTCCTCGGTCTTCTTGGTGATGTTGGTGAAGCCCTTGTTGCTCAGCGTCGACACGGCCTCGTCGTAGGAGAGGCCCTTCACGTCCGGGATCGCGACCTTCGGCGCCCCTGTCGACATGCGGACGGTGATCGTGTCGTTCTTGGCGAGCTGGCCGTCCTTCGGGTCCTGCTCGCAGACGTGCTTGGCGGGCTGGTCGTCGCACGCCATGCTGTCGCCGCGGACGACCTTGAGGTCGACGTTCTCGGCTTTCTGCTTGGCGCCCTCGAACGTCTCGCCCGTCAGGGTCGGCACGTCGATCTTGTCGTTGCTGGAACTGCTGTCGCTGGAGACGTACTTCCCGATCAGGATCGCTCCGACCAGGACGAGGATGCCCGCGAGGACGAGCAGGATCGTCGACGTGCGGTTCTTGCCCTGTTTGCGGCGGGTGGGGCGGTCGTCGTAGCCGTAGCCGCCGTCGTCCGGGTTGACCGGGGGCAGCATCGAGGTGGGCGCCGCGCCGTTCTGCGGGTGCAGCATCGCCGTCTGCTGGTCCCCGTAGTCGCCGGACTGGCTGCCGTAGCCGACCGCGCCCATGGCGGCGGTGGCGGCGACGGGACGGCCGTCTAGGCAGGCCTCGATGTCGGCGCGCATCTCGTCGGCCGACTGGTAGCGGTAGTCGGGGTCCTTGGTGAGGGCCTTGAGGACGATCGCGTCCATCTCGGGCGTGATCTCGCCGTCGAAGACGCTCGGGGCCTGTGCTTCCTCGCGTACGTGCTGGTAGGCGACGGCGACCGGGGAGTCACCGACGAACGGCGGCCGGACGGTGAGGAGCTCGTAGAGGAGGCAGCCCGTCGAGTACAGGTCGGAGCGGGCGTCGACCTGTTCGCCCTTGGCCTGCTCCGGGGAGAGGTACTGGGCGGTGCCGATGACCGCGGCGGTCTGCGTCATCGTCATGCCGGAGTCGCCCATGGCGCGGGCGATGCCGAAGTCCATGACCTTCACCTGGCCGGTGCGGGTCAGCATGACGTTGGCCGGTTTGATGTCGCGGTGGACGATGCCCGCCCGGTGCGAGTACTCCAGGGCCTGGAGGATGCCGACGGTCATCTCCATGGCGCGCTCCGGCAGCAGCTTGCGGCCGCTGTGCAGGAGTTCACGGAGTGTGGAGCCGTCGACGTACTCCATCACGATGTACGGGATGGAGACCTGGTCGACGTAGTCCTCGCCTGTGTCGTACACCGCCACGATCGCGGGATGGTTGAGCGAGGCGGCCGACTGGGCCTCCCGGCGGAACCGGGCCTGGAACGACGGGTCGCGTGCGAGGTCCACCCGCAGCGTCTTCACCGCCACGGTGCGGCCGAGCCGGGAGTCATGCGCGAGGTAGACCTCGGCCATGCCACCACGGCCGAGCACATGGCCCAGCTCGTACCGGCCGCCGAGGCGACGCGGCTCTTCCATGGTTACCTACCAGCCCTCTCCGTCGGTCCCGACCGTCCCGTGCGGGGTCGGGCGGTGTGCTGTCCGGGCATACCGTACCCGGCTTGCCCGACATGACCTGGCCACCACCGTGACCCGTGACAGGACCGGTATCGCCACGTGCGTCTATGTGAAGAATGGGTGACCGGGCTCACAAGGGAGGGTGAAGTTCCTTGTGGCCCGTGTCTCCTACTTGGTGTCGAGGACGGCTTTCATGACGTCCTTCGCGATGGGGGCGGCGAGGCCACCACCGGAGATGTCCTGACGGCTGGCCGCGCTGTCCTCGACCACCACGGCCACGGCGACCGGCGAGCCCGAGCTCGTTTTCGCGTACGAGACGAACCAGGCGTACGGGTTCTCGCTGTTGTCGACGCCGTGCTGGGCGGTACCGGTCTTGCCGCCGACGGTGACGCCCGACATGTTGAGCTTGGCGTTGCCGCCGGTGCCGCCGGGGTCGTTGACGACCGTCTCCATCATCGACTGGAGCTTCTGCGCGTTCACCTCGGAGAGCGGCCGGCTCATCTCCTTCGGCTCCGTCTTCTCGATCGTGTCGAGGTTCGGGGCCTTCAGCTCGTCGACCATGTACGGCTCCATGAGCTTGCCGTCGTTGGCGATCGCGGAGGCGACCATGGCCATCTGGAGCGGCGTGGCGGCGGTGTTGTACTGGCCGATGGAGGACAGGGCCGTCTGCGACTGGTTCATGTCGTCGTCGAAGTTCGACGCGTTGGAGCGGACCGGGACGAACTGCTGCTCGTTGAAGCCGAACTTCTCGGCTTCCTTGACCATCTCGTCGTTGCCGAGGTCGGAGCCGATCTTGCCGAAGACGGTGTTGCAGGAGACCTTGAGGGCGACCCGCAGCGTCGCGTTCTTACAAGGGATGTTGCCCTCGTTCGGCAGCGGCTGCGTGGTGCCCGGCATCGTCCACGGCAGCGGTGTCTCGGTCGCCTTGTCCGGGTCGTACTTACCGCTCTCCAGTGCGGCCGCGGCCGTGACCAGCTTGAACGTGGAGCCCGGCGGGTACGTCTCGCGCAGCGCCCGGTTCAGGAGCGGCTTGTCCTTGTCCTTGTCGAGCTTGCCGAACGTCTTGCTGTCCTTGGTGGAGTTGCCGGCGAAGACCGAGGGGTCGTACGACGGCGTGGAGGCCAGCGCGAGGATCTTGCCGGTGGAGGGTTCGATGGCGGCGACGGCACCCTTGCCGCGGGTCTTCAGGCCGTCGTAGGCGGCCTTCTGGGCCTTGGCGTTGAGGGTGGTGGTGACGTTGCCGCCCTCCTTCTTCTTGCCGGTGATCATGTCGAGGGTGCGGCGGAAGAAGAGCCGGTCGTCGTTGCCGGTGAGGATGCCGTCCTCGATGGACTCGATCTGGGTGGCGCCGACGATCTGTGAGGCGTAGCCGGTGACGGGCGACCACATGGGCCCGTCCTTCCAGGTCCGCTTGTACTTCAGGTCGGTGCCGGAGGTCGCCTTGGAGCCGGTGACGGGCTTGCCGTCGACGATGATGTCGCCGCGCGGCTGGGCGTAGCGCTCGATGGTGACGCGGCGGTTCTTGTCGTTGGTCTGCAGGGCGTCCGCCTGGACGTACTGGATCCAGTTGTCGCGGATCAGCAGGGCGAGGACGAGCAGACCGCAGAAGATCGCGATGCGGCGCAGGGGCTTGTTCACGGTCGGACCACCTGGGTCATCTCGGCGTCGGGGCTGGGTGCGGGCGAGGGCGCCGGGCGGCGGGCGGTGTCGCTGATGCGGATGAGGATGCCGATGAGTGCCCAGTTCGCGATGACGGAGGATCCGCCGTAGGCGAGGAACGGCATGGTCATACCGGTCAGCGGGATGAGGCCCATGACGCCGCCGGCGACGACGAACACCTGGATGGCGAAGGCGCCGGCGAGGCCGACCGCGAGCAGCTTGCCGAAGGGGTCGCGGGCGGCGAGGGCGGTGCGTACGCCGCGCTCGACGATCAGTCCGTAGATGAGCAGGATGGCCATGACGCCGGCCAGGCCCATTTCCTCGCCGTAGGTGGCGAGGACGAAGTCGGAGTTGGCGGCGAAGCCGATCAGGTCGGAGTTGCCCTGGCCGAGGCCGGTGCCGAGGACGCCGCCGGAGCCGAACGCCATCAGGGACTGGGCGATCTGGTCGGAGCCGGTGGACTGGATGACCGCGTCGGAGAACGGGTTCAGCCAGGCGTCGACGCGCTCTTGGACGTGTGGTTCGAAGGTGGCGACGGTGACCGCGCCGACGGCGGACATCAGGAGGCCGAAGACGATCCAGCTGGTGCGCTCGGTGGCGACGTACAGCATGACGACGAACATGCCGAAGAACAGCAGCGATGTTCCGAGGTCGGTTTCGAAGACGAGGATGAGGATCGACATCGCCCAGACGACGATGATCGGGCCGAGGTCACGTCCTCGGGGGAGGTACAGGCCCATGAAGCGGCGGCTGGCGAGGGCGAGTGCGTCGCGCTTCACCATCAGGTAGCCGGCGAAGAAGATCGCGATGACGATCTTGGCGAATTCGCCGGGCTGGATGGA
This sequence comes from Streptomyces sp. NPDC102467, assembly GCF_044765445.1. Classification (NCBI taxonomy): domain Bacteria; kingdom Bacillati; phylum Actinomycetota; class Actinomycetes; order Kitasatosporales; family Streptomycetaceae; genus Streptomyces; species Streptomyces sp. NPDC102467. Next base: position 314,052 of record NZ_JBIWKA010000008.1, read on the forward strand.
GAAGCTGCCGACGTGGATCCAGATCTTGGCGCCGAACACGTTCATGCCGAGGCCGGGGACGAGCGGGAGCAGCAGCAGGATGATGGAGCCGACCATCGAGATGTACGTGTAGCGCTGCAGGATGCGGTGGTCCTTGAGCAGCATCAGTACGCCGACGAACAGGGCGATGCCGATGGCGGAGTACATCAGTTGCTTGGGCGCCGAGGGGCTGAAGGCTCCGTAGGCCAGTTTGCCGAGGCGTTGGAGCCGCTCCGACTGGTCGAGCCGCCAGATCATGACGAGGCCGAGGCCGTTGAGGAGCGTCGCCAGCGGCAGGAGCAGCGGGTCCGCGTACGCCGCGAATTTGCGTACGACGATGTGGGCGACGCCGGCGAGCAGGCCGAGGCCGAGGCCGTAGCCGAGCAGGCCGGCGGGGAGCGTGCCGTCGATGGCGAGGCCCACGTTGGCGTAGGCGAAGACGGGGATGACCACGGCGAACGCGAGGAGCGCCAGCTCGGTGTTGCGGCGGCTGGGTGCGCCGATCGCGCCGATGGTCGACGTATGGGTCGTGGAACTACTACTCATGGCGTGCTGTGGCCCCCAACGGCTTCTACTGCTGTGCGCACGCCTTGGCCAGCTGCTGCTCTTCCTCGGAAAGAGTGGGGCCAGGGGTGGGCGTGGGAGAGGACGGTGACTTCGTCTTGCCGGACGGCGAGTTCGACGGGTTGGGCGTGGGTGTTTCGGTGCGGTACGACGTCTTGGTCGCGGTGCCGCCGGTAGTGGTGCCGCCAGTGGTGGTGGCGCCTGTGGTGGTGCCGCCAGTGGTGGTGGCGCCTGTGGTGGTGCCGCCGGCTTCGCCCTCGCCGGTCTTCGCGTTGTTCTTGTTGTCGGCCTGCTGCCGCTCGGCCTGCTTCTTGCAGGCGCCGGCCTGGGCGGACAGCTCGTCGATCTTGTCCTGGGCGGCTGCCAGGTCGCCTTCGGCGATCGTCGCGTCGACCTGCTTCTTCTGGTACGGAGGCAGGTACTTGAGCTCGATCTCCGGGTGGTCCTTCTCGACCTTGGACAGGCTCACCCAGGCGAGATCCTGGTTGATGCCGCGGTAGAGCGCCACGTGCGTGTCGTTCGAACCGACGAAGTACTGGGTCTGCGTCCAGCGGTACCCGCCGTAGAGGCCGCCGCCGATGACGGCGAGGGCGAGCACGATGTAGACCGATCTCTTGAGCCACCTGCGGCCGCGGCGCGGCTTGACGAAGTCTTCGTCGGAGTACGCGCCGAAGCCCCCCTCGGGTGCGTAGCCGTCGGTGTCGCCGCTGCCGGGTGGGCCGAACTCGCCGCCACCGCCGCCCCCGGCCTGGCCGGGTACGGGGCGGCCCAGGTTGGAGGCGCGGCCCGCGGGGGTCTCCATGGCGCCGCCGTCGTGCAGCTGGTGCTGGTTCTCGGCGACGGCGCCCACGATGACCGGGGCGTCGGACATCTGGCCGGCGAGGGTGTCGCCGCTGTCGATGTCGAGGACGTCCGCGACGATCACGGTGACGTTGTCGGGGCCGCCGCCGCGCAGCGCCAGCTGGATCAGGTCCTGGACCGTCTCCTGCGGGCCCTGGTAGCTGGCGAGCGTCTCCTCCATCGTCTGGTGGGAGACGACGCCGGACAGGCCGTCGGAGCAGATCAGGTACCGGTCGCCGGCCCGCACCTCACGGATGGAGAGGTCGGGTTCGACGTGGTCGCCGCTGCCCAGCGCGCGCATCAGCAGCGAACGCTGCGGGTGCGTGGTGGCTTCCTCTTCGGTGATGCGGCCCTCGTCGACGAGGCGCTGTACCCACGTGTGGTCCTGGGTGATCTGCGTGAGCACGCCGTCGCGCAGCAGGTACGCGCGCGAGTCGCCGACGTGTACGAGGCCGAGCCGCTGCCCGGTCCACAGGAGGGCGGTGAGGGTGGTCCCCATGCCTTCGAGCTGGGGGTCCTCCTCGACCATCATGCGGAGCTGGTCGTTGGCCCGCTGCACGGCGGTGCCCAGCGAGGTCAGGATGTCGGAACCCGGCACGTCGTCGTCGAGCGCGACGATGGTGGAGATCACCTCGGAGGAGGCCACCTCGCCGGCGGCCTGGCCCCCCATGCCGTCGGCGATCGCGAGCAGCCGTGGACCGGCGTAACCGGAGTCCTCGTTGCCCTCGCGGATCATGCCTTTGTGCGATCCGGCGGCGAAGCGCAGTGACAGACTCATGCGCACCTGCCCCGTTGATTCTGACTCCGGGTACATCCGCACGGTGCCCACCCTCCGGTCGGGAGCGCGCCGGTGCCCTGTTCGTGGACCGCCGCGTCGGCTCGCTCGCTCCGCTCGCGCTCATTCATGATGTAGCACTACTTCCGCAGCTCGATGACGGTTTTGCCGATGCGGATCGGTGCGCCCAGCGGGACCGGCGTGGGAGTCGTGAGACGGGTCCGGTCGAGGTACGTGCCGTTGGTGGACCCGAGGTCCTCGACGATCCATTGGCCGTCCCGGTCCGGATAGATCCTGGCGTGCCTGCTGGACGCGTAGTCGTCGTCCAGGACGATCGTGCTGTCGTGTGCGCGGCCGAGCGTGATCGTCTGCCCCTGCAGGGCCACCGTCGTACCCGTGAGGGTGCCTTCGGAGACGACCAGCTTGGAGGGCGCGCCACGGCGCTGCCGGGCGCCGCCCTGCTGCTGGCGCTGGGGCGTTGGTGGCGCGGCGGGCTGCCGCGCCGTTTGTTGTGGGCGCGCGCTGTCGCGGCGCGCGCCGCGCTGTGTGACGCGCGTACCGAACAGGTCGCTGCGGATGACCTGGACGGCCACGATCACGAACAGCCACAGTACGGCTAGGAAACCCAGCCGCATGACCGTCAGGGTCAGCTCTGACATTGCCCCCGCTTCACCCTTCGGCTTGCCGATAAACGATGGTGGTTTGGCCCACGACGATCCGCGAGCCGTCGCGGAGCGTAGCGCGGGTGGTGTGCTGTCCGTCCACCACGATGCCGTTGGTGGACCCGAGATCCTGGATCGTCGAGGGCGTGCCGGTCCGGATCTCGCAGTGCCGGCGCGAGACGCCGGGGTCGTCAATCCGTACGTCCGCCTCGGTGGAGCGGCCGAGCACGAGGGTCGGCCGGGAGATCTGGTGGCGGCTGCCGTTGATCTCGATCCAGTGGCGTACGCGGGTACCGGGCAGGGGGCCCGCGCCGGGGCGCTGGGCCGCTGCTGCCGGGCCCTGGGCCGGTGCCGGTGATGCAGGGGACGCTGTCGGGCGGCCGGGCGGCGGTGCGGACGGCATCGGCGGGGCGGCGGCGTGCTGCTGCGGGCTGCCGTAGCCACCGGGCGCCTGGTTGGGGCGGGCCGCGGTGGGGCGGTCGGGCTGGGCCTGACTGGTGGACGACGCGAGGGTGCGGCTGCGTACCCGGTACAGACCCGTGTCCAGGTCCTCCGCCTTCTCCAGGTGCACCTTGATGGGGCCCATGAAGGAGTAGCGCTGCTGCTTCGCGTAGTCGCGCACCATGCCGGACAGTTCGTCGCCGAGTTGTCCGGAGTAGGGGCTCAGGCGCTCGTAGTCCGGCGCGCTCAGCTCCACGATGAAGTCATTGGGGACGACGGTCCGCTCGCGGTTCCAGATCGTCGCGTTGTTGTCGCACTCGCGCTGCAGTGCGCCCGCGATCTCGACGGGTTGCACCTCGGACTTGAAGACCTTGGCGAAGGTGCCGTTGACCAGACCCTCGAGCCGCTGCTCGAACTTCTTCAGGACTCCCATGGGGCACCTCCTCCTTCGTAGCCGCCCTGCTTGCCGATGTTGCCTTGGCTGCCGTGCCCGCTCGTGCTGCCCTGCGGGCCGCCATCTCGGTACTGCTTACTGATCGTATCCACGCGTCGGGAAATCGGCTGGTTCCCCCTGTCCGCCCAGTCGATGAGTGTCGACGCTCACAGCCCTTCTATGAAGGATCGTAGAGGTGGCCTCAGGACAGTGTCCCGTACGCGGCTGTGGAGCGGCCGGAGTCCTGGTGAGCCCGGGCGAAGTGGCTGGAGTGCGGACCGGAGTACGGCGAGGTCCGGCGCGGTTCGCCGTGTCTCGTGCCCGCCCGGGGCCTACGGAAACGGATGTGAATCCACCCTCTGCAGCGTGCTAATCTTCTGGATGTCGGAAGGCGCCCACCCCGAAAGGGCGAAGGAGCCGGAGGACACACCCAATGCGCGGGTGGCGGAATAGGCAGACGCGCTGGATTCAGGTTCCAGTGCCCGAAAGGGCGTGGGGGTTCAACTCCCCCCTCGCGCACAGTTGAAAGCCCCGTAGGTCTTCGGACCTGCGGGGCTTTTGCGTTGCCCTGCCGGGTGGTCGGCGGTCGCGTGTCCGTCCGGGCGGGGCGATGCGAAGGCGCCGCGGGCCGGTGGCCTGCGGCGCCCTGTGGGTTATGTCACCTTCACGCGGCGAAGCGCGAGGCGAGCTCCTTGCCCTTCGCGGCGGCGGACTGGAGCGCCTGCTCGCGGGAGGCCTCGTAGAGCGGGACCAGCTCGGCCATGGCCGGGTTGCTCGGGGCCATGGTCAGCTCAGGGACGATGAAGTCGAGGTCCAGGCCGAGGGTGTCGCGCAGTGTCGCTTCCAGGTAGTTCTGCACGTACTCCATGCCCGCGCGCGGGGTGCCCGGCGCGTAGGAGCCGCCGCGGCTGGCGACGACTGTGACCGGAGTGCCCTGGGCGGACGGCGTCTCTACGCCGGCGGTGCGGCCGATCAGGATCACGTTGTCCAGCCAGGCCTTCAGCGTCGACGGGATCGCGAAGTTGTACATCGGGGCGCCGATCAGGATGGCGTCCGCCTGCTCCAGCTCCTCTATGAGCCGCACGCGCGCGGTGAAGGCGGCGGACTGCTCGACCGTGTGCGTGGCCGGATCCAGGAAGCCGGCGATGTGGGCGTCGGCGGAGATGTGGGGCACCGGCTCCGCGGTCAGGTCGCGGTAGACGACCGTGCCGTCGGGGTGCTGCTCCTGCCAGGCCTGGCGGAACGCGTCCGTGACGGTGCGCGAGGCCGAGGCGGGGCCGGAGAAGACGGACGAGTCGAGGTGCAGCAGTGTGGCCATGGTGTTTCTTCCACTGGGGTCGGGGTGTAGTTCAATACGTAACTAGTAATAGCACAGGGACTTACTTTTTTTCATCCCCATACGAGAAAGCAGTACTCTGGGCGCATGGCGGGTAACGGGGAAGAGACGGGCGGGGCGGGCAGTACGGGTTGCGCGGGCGCGGGAGTTGGCGTCGGTGCGGGTGCGGGTGCGGGTGCGGGTGCCAGGGTCGGGGTCGGTGTCGTTGGGGAGCCTCAGGCGTGTGCCGGGGTCGACATCGGGATGACGCGCGTCTTCGGGCTGCTGGGCAAGCGCTGGACCGGGCTGATCGTGGCCGTCCTGATGCACGGGCCGGTGCACTTCGCGGATCTGCGCAGGGCCATCCCCGGGATCAGCGAACGCATGCTCTCCGACCGACTCACTGAGCTGGGCGGGGCCGGCCTCGTCGTGCGCCGGGTCGACGAGGGGCCCCCGCTGCGCGTCTCGTACCGGCTCACGACGGCGGGTTCGGCGCTGGAGCCCGCGCTGTCGGAACTCGGGACGTGGGCCGAGAAGTATCTGGGGGGCGAGGGCGGGACGTGTCCGGGGGAGTTCCGGACGTAGAGCGGGGGCGGGGCTGGGGGGTGGGCCGGGTGCGGGTCGTGCCCGGTTTTGGTGCGGGGTTTTCCACAGTCGGCGGGTTTTCCACAGGCTCTGACGGGGTTTTCCGGGCGGCGGTACGGTCGTGACGGATTGCAGCGGTGAGTAGGGCGTATGCGGTCCCGTAGGGGATGGGGGAGGCGGTCGGCATGGGTGAACGCGGCGAACGCGGAGTCGGCGAACGCGGAGTCGGCGAACGCGGAGTCGGCGACGCGGTGGTGGATGACGCGGTGGTGGATGCAGGGGTGGGTGGAGGGGTGAATGCGATGGTGACGGTGGCGTGGCAGGGCGGGGTGCGGGGAGTGCGGCGGTTGCCGCGGGTGGCCGGGTTCGCTGGGCGGGCCGGCTCGGAGGGCTCGGGGCAGTCGCCGAAGGCGGTCGGCAAGGCGCTGCGCGAGCAGGTGCCGCGGTCCTCGCACGCCGAACTCGACTTGAGTGCGGACCGGCCGGATGCCGTCGAGGCCGTTGAACAGTCCAACCACGGGCGTATCGCCGAGCTGACCCCGATCCGCGTCGGACGCATGACCGCGACCCCCTTCGCCTTCCTGCGCGGATCCGCGGGCCTGATGGCGCACGACCTGGCGCGCACACCGCTGACCGGCATCGGCGCCCAGATATGCGGCGACGCCCATGCCGCCAACTTCGGGCTGTACGCAGATGCGCGCGGTGGCCTCGTCATCGACCTGAACGACTTCGACGAGACCGCGCACGGCCCCTGGGAATGGGACGTCAAACGGCTCGCCGCCTCGCTCGTGCTCGCCGGCCGGGAGGCCGGGGCGGACGAGGACATCTGCCGGAGTGCGGCACACGACGCGGCGGGCGCCTACCGGCGCACGATGCGGCTGCTCGCCAAACTGCCCGCGCTCGACGCGTGGAACGCGATCGCGGACGAGGAACTCGTCTCGCACGCCGACGCCCATGACCTGCTCGGCACCTTGGAGCGGGTCTCGGAGAAGGCGCGGAACAACACCAGCGGGCGGTTCGCCGCCAGGTCCACGGAGGTGGTCGAGGGCGGCGGGCGGCGGTTCGTGGACGCGCCACCGGTCCTGCGCGGGATATCCGACGCGGAGGCGGAGACCGTCGCCGCCTCGCTCGGCGCGTATCTGGAGACCCTGTCGCAGGACCGGCTGCCCCTGCTCGCGCGGTACGCGATCCACGACGTGGCGTTCCGTGTCGTCGGCACCGGCAGCGTGGGGACCCGGTCGTACGTGGTGCTGCTGCTCGACCACCGGGGTGAGCCGCTCGTCCTGCAGGTGAAGGAGGCGCGGCCGTCCGCGCTGCTGCCGCATCTGGCCACGGTCGGGTTCGAGGCGGCCGCCGTCGAGCACGAGGGGCGGCGTGTGGTGCTCGGACAGAAGCGGATGCAGGTGGTCAGCGACAATCTGCTGGGTTGGACCACGGTGGACGAACGGCCTTTCCAGGTGCGGCAGTTCAGGAACCGTAAGGGCAGCGTCGACCCGGCCGCGCTCGCCGCCGACCAGGTGGACGACTACGCGCGGATGACCGGCGCGCTGCTCGCCCGCGCTCACGCCCACAGCGCTGACCCGCGGCTGATCTCTGGGTACTGCGGGAAGAACGAGGAGCTGGACGAGTCCGTCGCGTCCTTCGCGATGGCCTACGCGGACCGGACAGAGGCCGATCACGGGGAGCTGGTGCGGGCTGTGCGGGAGGGGCGGGTCGCGGCGGAGACCGGGGTGTGAGGTCGGGCGGGCGGCGCGTGAGGTCGGGGTGGGGGGTCGGAGTGTGAGGTCGGGGTGGGAGTTCGGGGTGGGGGGCAGAGTGTGAGGTCGGGGTGGAAGTTCGGGGTGTGGGGGGGGGGCAGAGTGTGAGGTCGGCGTGTGAGGCCCGGGCATCGGGGTGGATGGGGGCGTGAGGTCGGTGTGCGGGGGCGGGGCGTGAGATCGGTACGTCGGGCGTGTGCGGTCGGGGTGCGAGATCTGGGCGTCGGGGTGGATGGGGCGTGAGGGCGGTGTGCGGGATCGGGGCGTGAGATCGGTGACCTGCGCCGCTTGTACAGGTGGAGGGCGGCCCCGGGCCGGGAGGTCGCCGGTTCCGCTTCAGGTCGCTTTCGGGTGCTTTCGGTTCGAGGGGGGTGGGGAGCGCGTGCCCTAGGCTGGACGGGTGACGACCCCGGAGACCGATGTGGCAGAGCAACCGGAGGAGCAGTCTCGGGAGCGGCCCGAGGCGCGGCTCGAGCGGGCGGTGCGCGCTGCTGAGCAGGCGCTGATCGAGTTCGAGATCGCGGTGGAGACGTTCCGGGTCGAGGTGGAGAACTTTTCGCGGCTCCACCACCAGAAGCTCGGGCCGATGTACACGCGGCTCGACGAGCTGGAGGCGTTGATCGCGGAGGCGACGGCGACGCGTTCCGGTGATCCGGAGGACCGGCGCAAGGCCGATGAGGCGCGGGCGCGGGTGATGCCGATGCCGGGCGTCGAGGAGCTGTTCCACGGGTGGATGGACGGGGACGGACTGTTCCCGGAGGCCGCCGCGATGCTGACCGAGCAGACGGTGCGGCCGCCGCAGCGGGTACGGCCCAGCGATGAGGCTCGCAAGCTCTACCGGGAGCTGGTCCGCAAGGCCCACCCGGATCTCGCGCAGGACGACGAGGAGCGGGGCCGGCGCGACGAGTTCATCGCGAGGGTGAACGCGGCGTACGGGCGCGGTGACGAGGCCCTGTTGCGGGAGCTGGCCGAGGAGTGGGCGGCGGGTCCTGTGCCGCCCGAGCGGGAGTCGACGCCGAGCGAGGAGTTGTACGCGCGCCTTGAGTGGCTGGCGCAGCGCAAGGAGTTGCTGGCCGCAGTGGCGCAGGAGCTGGAGGAGAGCGCGATCGGCGCGATGCTGCGGATGGCGCCGGAGGACCCGGACGCGCTGCTCGACGATATTGCCGAGCAGTTGCTCGCGCAGGTTTCCGAGCGGGAGTCCGAGCTGGAGCGGCTGACCGCGTCCTGACCGCGTCCTCACTGCGGACTGAGTGGACTGACTGCGTCCTGACCGCTGCCCGGCCTTCGGTGGGCGGGCGGGGTGCGGGGTGCGGTCGGGTAGCGTCGGGGGCATGGTTTTCGGTTCTGGTGTGCCCACGGTCGGTGTCGACGAGCTCAAGGCGGATGATTTCCTCCTCGACGTCCGCGAGGATGACGAGTGGCAGGCGGGTCACGCCGCGGGGGCGTTGCACATCCCGATGAGCGAATTCGTCGCCCGTTACGGCGAGTTGACGGAGGCGTCGCCGCAGGACGGCCGGGTCAGCGTGGTCTGCCGGGTCGGCGGGCGTTCCGCTCAGGTGACGCAGTATCTGCTGCAGCAGGGCGTCGACGCGGTGAACGTGGCCGGTGGCATGCAGGCGTGGGAGGCGGCAGGCCGGCCCGTCGTGGACGACAACGGGCAGCCGGGCTCCGTGCTCTGAGCTGTTTCTCTGCCTGATCTGCCTTCTTGCGGGTCAGCCCAGTGGGTGGGCGGCGAGGAGGTCGCCGAGTATCTCTTCGTGGGCGGCGGCCGGGCCGAGCGAGAGCTCCAGGTGTTTCGCCCAGGCGTGGTAGCGGTGCAGCGGATACTCCGTGTCCGCGCCGAAGCCGCCGTGCAGGTGCTGGGCGGTCTGCACGATGCGCCGTACGCCGTCGGACGCCCAGGTCTTGGCGACCGCCACGTCCCCGGCGACGGGGAGCAGGCCGGTGGCTCCGCTGCTCAGTCGCCAGGCGGCCTGCCACAGGGTGGCTTCCATCGCGCGCAGGTCGATGTAGCGGTCGGCGGCCTGCACGGCGACGGCCTGGAACGTGGCGATGGGGTGCCCGAACTGTTCGCGCTTGCTCGCGTAGTCGCTGGTCATCTTGAGGACGCCCTCGCCCAGGCCGAGCGCGAGCGCGCAGGTGCCGGTGGCGAGCAGGTCGTGCAGCAGGGGCCAGGCGGCCGGGTCCTCGATGACGTCGTGCGGTGTGACGCGGGCGCCGTCGAGGCGGAGCTCGGCGAGGCGCTCCCCGGTGGTGGAGAACTGCTCGGCGAGGGTGCGACCCGGCAGGTCGGTTGCCGGTCCCGGCAGTAGCGCGAGCACGGTGGCTCCCGCGGGGGTGTGGGCGGGCACGATGATCCGGTCCGCGTTCAACGCCCAGGGGACCGCTGTCTGGGTGCCGTCCAGGAGCCAGCCGCCGTCGGCCGCGTCGGGATCGCGCCGGGCGGTGACGGCGAGGTCGGCCGCGTCGTGTCCGGTACGGCCTGCGGAGGCGACGGTGAGGACAAGCTCGCCGCGCCCCGCGCCGGGCAGGATTTCCTGCTTCAACTCCTCGCCGCCGTAGGCCCCTACGGCCGCGGCGGCCGCGCTGTGTTCGAGCAGCGGCACCCGGGCCAGGACCTTTGACGCCTCGCGCAGTACGAGGCAGAGCGCGATGGCGTCCAGGCCCGCGCCGCCGTGCTCCGGTGCGATCAGCAGGCTCAGCAGGTCGGCGTCGGCGACCTTGGCCCACAGGGCGCGGTCGAAGTCGTCGGCCACGGCGCCGGCGGTGAGCGCCGGGCTGGGTACCCCGTCGGGGGCGACCGGTGTGAACACCGCTTTTGCCGCCTCGACGGCCGCCTGCTGCTCCTCGGAGAAGGTGAAGTCCACCGGCTGTCCTCCCGATCGGTTCGTCCTGGGCGCCGCGATCTGACGGGCCGTCAAGATAGAACAGGTTCTACGAGAAGGGAACAGGCCGGTGCCGGGCGCGGGGATGCGGGGTGCGGTGGTTCGCGGGCTCTCAGCGGTCGAAGTCCAACTCCACCTTCTCCGTGGAGGGATGGGACTGACAGGCCAGAACGTAGCCCGCCTCGGTCTCCTCGGGCTCCAGCGCGAAGTTGCGGTCCATCCGGATCGACCCTGAGACGAGGAAGGCACGGCACGTTCCGCATACGCCGCCCTTGCAGGCGTAGGGCGCGTCCGGCCGGTTGCGCAGCACTGTTTCCAGGAGGGATTCGCCGTCCTCGACCGGCCAGGTACCGGAGCGGCCGTCGAGCTGTGCGGTCACCATGCTGTGCGCGGGTGACGGAGCCGCCGCCGCGCGGGCAGGCGCGGGCCCGTCGTCCACATGGAAGATCTCTTCGTGGATGCGCTCGCGCCGCACGCCCAGCCCGCGCAGCGCCCGCTCGGCGCCCTGCACCAGTCCGTACGGCCCGCACAGGAACCATCCCGCCACCGCGTCGACCGGGAGCAGTGCGGGAAGCAGCGCCGCGATCCGGTCCTGGTCGAGGCGGCCCGAGGCCAGGCCTGCCTGTTGTTTTTCCCGGGAGAGTACGGTGACCAGCTGGAACCGGTCGGGGTAGCGGTCCTTCAGGTCGGCGACCTCTTCGAGGAACATCGTCGAGGCGGTGGTGCGGTCGCTGCGGATCAGGCAGAACCGGGCCTGGGGTGCCCGCTCCAGGAGCGTGCCGGCGATGGACAGGACCGGGGTGATGCCGCTGCCGCCGACCACCGCGGCGTAGTGCCCGGGTGCCGGGTCGAGGGTGAACCGCCCGGCCGGGGTCATCACCTCCAGCTCGTCGCCGACGGCGATCTCCTTGTGCGCGTACGTCGAGAAGGCGCCGCCGTCGACGAGGCGTACTCCGACCCGTAGCGCCCTGGGTGCCTCGTCGGCCGGGGCCGTGGAGCAGATGGAGTACGTACGGCGGATCTCCGCGCCGTCCGCGGTGCGGCGCAGGGCGAGGTGCTGGCCCGGTGCGTGCCGGAATGCCTCGCGCAGTTCCGTGGGCACGGTGAAGGTGAGAGCCACCGCGTCGTCGGTGAGCCGGTCGACGGCTGTGACGCGGAGCCGGTGGAAGCGGGCTCTCGCCGTCCCGGCGGTCGTCTCTCCGGCTGGTCCTCGGCCCGCTCCTTGAGCCATCACAACTCCTTGAAGTGGTCGAAGGGCTCGCGGCACGACAGGCAGCGGCGCAGCGCCTTGCAGGCGGTGGAGGAGAAGCGGCTGAGCAGCTCGGTGTCGGTCGCTCCGCAGTGCGGGCAGGCGAGAGGGGCGGCGTCCCGGGCCGGGTCGGGCAGGTGCCGGGTCGGGCCGAGGGCGACGGTGACCGAACCGGTGGCCTGGCCTGTGGGTGGGCGGGTGCTGCGGGGCGGGGCTATGCCGAACTCCGCGAGCTTGCGGCGGCCTTCTGGAGTGATGTCGTCCGTGGACCAGGCGGGCGCGAGCACGGTGTGGACGGTGACGTCGGGGATGCCGTGCTCGTGCAGGACGCGCTCGATGTCGCTCGCCATGGCCTCGATCGCGGGGCAGCCGGTGTATGTGGGGCTCAGCTCGACCTCGACGCGGCCGGGGCCGCGTGTGTGCACGGCGCGCAGTACGCCCAGCTCCTCCAGGGTCAGTACGGGCAGCTCGGGGTCGGGCACGGAGCCGGCCAGTTGCCGCAACTCCGCTTCGAGGGGTGTTTCCTGGTCGTGGGCGAGGGTCACCATGACGCCCCCGGGTGGCTGCGGTGCAGGTGCTGCATCTCGGCGAGCATCGGGCCGAACGGCTCGGTGTGCAGGCCCTGGCGCCCTGCTCCGGCGCGCCAGGCTCCGGCTTGGGGGGTGTCGGGCACGCTCAGGGTGGCCTGGAGCAGGACGCCGCTCACGGTGGACGTCCAATCGGTCTGTGTCTGCGGCCAGTTGATGTCCAGGCCGGGGACGGGCTGGAACATTTCGCCGGTGAAGCGCCACAGCGCGTCGACCGCCCGCTGCATGCGCGCGTGACTTTCCTGGGTGCCGTCGCCGAGGCGCAGCGTCCACTGCCGGGCGTGGTCCTGGTGGTAGACGACTTCTTTGACTGCTTTCGCGGCCAGCGGGGCGAATTCGCTGTCTGCGTCGGCCAGTTGCGCGTACATGAGCTGCTGGTAGGAGGAGAAGTAGAGCTGGCGGGCGATGGTGTGGGCGAAGTCGCCGTTCGGCTGCTCGACCAGCTGGAGGTTGCGGAAGGCACGCTCCTCGCGCAGATACGCCAGCTCGTCCTCGTCGCCGACCATGGCGAGCAGGAGGCGGGCCTGGCCGAGCAGGTCGAGGGCGATGTTCGCCAGGGCGACCTCTTCCTCCAGGACCGGGGCGTGGCCTGCCCACTGGCCGAGGCGGTGCGAGAGAACCAGGGCGTCGTCGCCGAGGGCGAGCGCGGCGGTGCCGGTGGGGCCGAGTGCTTCGCGGTCGGTGGTCACAGGTGCTTCACCCCCTCCGGGATCTCGTAGAACGTCGGGTGCCGGTACGGCTTGTCGGCGGCCGGCTCGAAGAACGGGTCCTTCTCGTCCGGGGAGGAGGCGGTGATCGCCGCGGACGGCACGACCCACAGGGAGATGCCCTCGCCGCGGCGCGTGTAGAGATCCCGCGCGTTGCGCAGGGCCAGCTCCGCGTCCGGGGCGTGCAGGCTGCCGGCGTGTGTGTGGGAGAGGCCGCGGCGGGAGCGCACGAAGACCTCCCACAGGGGCCAGTCGGGGGCGCCGCCGCCCGCCTTCGGGGTCGGGGTGCCGCTCATGCCGCCCTGCCTTCCGAGGTCGCTGCCGTGGCGTGCTTGGCCGCGTGCGCCGCGGCGGCCTCGCGTACCCAGGCGCCCTCGTCGTGGGCGTGCCTGCGCTGGGTGATGCGCTGTTCGTTGCACGGCCCGTTGCCCTTGAGGACTTCGTGGAACTCGGGCCAGTCGATCGGGCCGAAGTCGTGCTGTCCCCGCTCCTCGTTCCACTTCAACTCCGGGTCGGGGAGCGTCAGTCCGAGGGATGCGGATTGTGGGACGCAGATGTCGACGAAGCGCTGGCGCAGTTCGTCGTTCGAGTGCCGTTTGATCTTCCACTCCATGGACTGTGCCGAGTGCGCTGACTCGTCGTCGGGCGGGCCGAACATCATCAGGGACGGCCACCACCAGCGGTCCACGGAGTCCTGGGCCATGGCGTGCTGGGCTTCGGTGCCCCGGCTGAGGGCGAGCAGCAGTTCGTATCCCTGGCGCTGGTGGAAGGACTCCTCTTTGCAGACGCGGACCATCGCGCGGGCGTAGGGGCCGTAGGAGCAGCGGCACAGCGGTACTTGGTTCGTGATCGCGGCGCCGTCCACCAGCCAGCCGATCGCTCCTACGTCGGCCCAGGTCAGCGTCGGGTAGTTGAAGATCGAGGAGTATTTCTGGCGGCCGCTGTGCAGCTTGTCGAGCAGCTCGTCGCGGCCTGTGCCGAGGGTTTCCGCCGCGCTGTAGAGGTACAGCCCGTGGCCTGCCTCGTCCTGCACCTTGGCCATGAGGATCGCTTTGCGGCGCAGGGAGGGTGCGCGGGTGATCCAGTTGGCCTCCGGCTGCATGCCGATGATCTCGGAGTGGGCGTGCTGCGCTATCTGGCGTACGAGCGTCGCCCGATAGGCGTCGGGCATCCAGTCGCGGGGCTCGATGCGCTCGTCCGCCGCCACGGCGGCGTCGAACGCGGCCTGGAATCCGGCGGTGCGGTCCGCGTCCGTGCCGGCTGCCTGGTGGTGCGGGGCTGCTGTCGCCATTCCCGGTCCCCCTCGACCTTGGGTGCCCGATGTCGTCCGGGCCCGCACTGGCTCCCGACCGATCGTTCGGTTCGTCGGATTCAATGGTGGGACGTGCCGCCGTGAGGTGTCAACCCTGAGCCGCCGAGCCTGTGGATAACCTGGGGCGGCTGTGCTGAGCGGCCGCTCCCCAGTACCGTTCCGGTGCGTCGCACCCGCCGGGCGGGATGGCGCGGAATCGGTTCGCCCCCAGGCGGCCGGGCGAGACGGGCCGGGGGAACCACGGAACCGGGGAACGGGGAACACCGATGGAGACGGAAGCAGGCGCCGCGGACGAGGCCGCGCGGCGCACGTCACAGGGGTCGACTTCCGCACCACCCATCCCACCGGACACTCCGCCGACCGGGGCGGGCGGGTCGTCCGGCGGGCCGGAACCGTCGGACGTGCCGGAGTCGTCCGACGTGACCGGGCCGCCGGAGCGGCGGGGGATCGTGGCGCTCTCCCCCGGCTATCAGGTAGTCGCGGCGCTGGCACTCGCGGGCGTCACCGTCGTCGTCGGCATCCACATACTCATGGTGTTCCTGCATGTCGCGCCGCCGAACACCGTGTCCAAGCAGCACGGCACCGCGGTCGAATCGTGGATCTATCCGGAGTTCGAGCAGAACTGGAAGCTGTTCGCCCCGAACCCGCTCCAGCAGAACGTCGCGGTCCAGGTCCGGGCCGAGGTCCGCGCGTCCGGCGGCGAGGCGCGCACCACCCGCTGGTACGACCTGTCCGCGCAGGACGGCGCGGCCATCGACGGGAACCTGGTGCCCAGCCACACCCAGCAGAACGAACTGCGCCGCGCCTGGGACATCTACATGTCCACGCACGACGCCCAGAACCGGCCGACGGGCTTGCGTGGCACGCTCTCCGAGCAGTACCTGCGGCGCGTCCTCGTCCTGCGCCTCGACCGGCTCGACGTGGCCGGCAAGGGGGACGTCGTCGAGCGCGTCCAGGTCCGCTCGCAGTCGACCGTGGTCGAGCCTCCGAAGTGGAGTGTCGAGAAGGTGAGTCAGAAGCCGGTCTACCGGCAGGTGTCCTGGTGGACGGTGACATCGCGGGACGGGTCGCTCGGCAGTGGCACGCATCTGCGGGGCGCGGGCACGACCGGCGGTGCCCGATGAGCCGTGGCGAAGAGCGGTCGGGCCGTATGCCGGGCCGTCTCGAGAAGACGGTGAGCACCGGTCTCCAGCGCCTCACCGCCTCCCCGCTGGGCCGCTACCAGAGCGCTGTGATCCGTATCGGATTCGCCGCGACCTGGCTGCTGTTCCTGCTGCGCGAGTTCCCGCACCGGCAGGAGCTCTACGGACCTGACGGGCCGTGGGGCTGGGGCCTGGCGCAGCAGCTCATCGCGGACAATCACGCCTTCACCGTGCTGATGTGGTCCGACAGCCAGGCATGGTTCGAGCTCGTCTACGTGGTGGCCGTGCTGGCGTCCGTGCTGCTGGTGCTGGGCTGGCACAGCCGCGCCATGTCGGTGCTGTTCATGATCGGTGTGCTGTCGCTGCAGAACCGCAGCATCTTCGTGGGGGACGGCGGCGACAACGTCATCCACCTCATGTCGATCTACCTGGTCTTCACCCGCTGCGGGCAGGTGTGGTCGCTGGACGCGCGGCGTGCCGCACGCGCGCGTGCCGCGCAAAAGTCTCCCGGGGGGCCGACGCCCGAGGACCGTGGCGGGATCGTTCTGTGGTGGGTCGTGGGGCTGGCGCTCTCCGCCGTCACGTTCACGGGCGATGCGAGCGGCGGCTGGCTGACGCTCTTCTGGGGGCTGTGGGCCGCCCAGGGAGTGTGGTGGTACGTCGACCGGCGTGCCGAGCCCGGTGATGCGCGCCTGCTGTGCGACGTCGTCGCCAACCTCGTGCACAACGCGGCCCTTCTGGTGATCATGGTCGAGGCATGTCTGATCTATGCGACCGCGGGCTGGTACAAGATCCAGGGCAGCCGCTGGCAGGACGGCACCGCGGTCTACTACCCGTTGCATCTGGATTATTTCTCGCCCTGGCCCGCCCTCGGCGATCTACTGACGGCGTTCGGGCCGATGGTGCTGTTGGTGACGTACGGGACGGTCGCCGTGCAGGTCGCTTTCCCGTTCACCGTCTTCAACCGGCGTCTGAAGAACGTCCTGTTGGTGTTCATGATGCTGGAGCACGCGGTCATCGCCATCGTGCTCGGCTTGCCCTTCTTCTCGCTCGCGATGATCGCGGCGGACGCGGTGTTCCTGCCGACGTCCTTCCTTTTTCGCCTCGGCGGCTGGGCGGCACGCGCGCGTGGCCGCGTTTTCGCCGGTTCACGGGACGCGGAGGTACCCGGCCCGCGTACGGCGCAGGACGTCGAGTCGCCGGCGGCGCCGACGCCTACGGCCCGCACGTAGGCTTCCTGGCATGAGCGGGACGAGCACGGGCAGTGGCGCTGACGGCAAGCGGGACGACGGGCCCGAAGGCGCCGTGGGTGCCTGGCGGCGCCGGGCCGACGCGGCGGTGCTGCTCGACGGCTTCCACGCCCTCAAGCACGCCCTACGCTTCGGCGCCGACGTGCCCGTCGCGCTCGCCGTGGACCGGGCGGCCACCCTCGCCCTGGCCGACGACCTCGCCCCCGATGTCGTACGGGCCCTGGACGCGCTCCTCGTGGAAGTGGACCGGCCGGTGCTGAGCGCGCTGGTGCCGCGGCTGCACCCGACCGGCGTCGCCGCCCTCGCCGGACGCCCGGCCCGCACCGACAACGTGGCCGCTCTCGGGCGTACAGGGCGCACTACACCTGTCGTGATCCTCGACAATCCGCGCAACCTCGGCAACGCGGGCGCCGTCATCCGCCTGGCCGCCGGGTACGGCGCCACCGGAGTCGTCACGACGGGCAGCCTCGACCCCTGGCACCCCATCGTCGTACGGGGCGGGGCCGGGCTGCACTTCGCGACCGCCGTGGAACGGCTCGCGGTCGACGAGCTGCCCGGCGGGCCGCTGTACGCGCTCGACCCCGAGGGCGCGGACATCCGCGGCCTGAAGCTGCCCGACGACGGGCTGCTCGCCTTCGGATCCGAGCGCAATGGTCTCTCGCCCGAACTGCGCGAACGCGCCGACCAGTTGGTGGCCCTGCCGATGCGGGCCCAGGTCTCCAGCTACAACCTGGCCACCAGCGTCGGCATGACGCTCTTCCACTGGAGCGCGCACAGCACGAACGCGCCATAGAGCCTTGCGACCGGGCTCTCAGACGGCTTCCCGACGCACTTCCACCACCCGGAAGCGGTTCGCCACGAAGGCACCGTCGCACAGGGCCGCGTTCGCCGCCGGGTTGCCGCCCGAGCCGTGGAAATCGGAGAATGCCGCCGTCTGGTTCACGTACACGCCGCCCGTGAGGTTGAGCGAGAGTTGCGCGCACTCCTCCAGGCAGACCTCCTCGACGGCTCCGGCCACCTCTTCGGAGGTGGTGTACGCGCCGACGGTCATCGCGCCCTTCTCGCGCACCGTGCGCCGCAGCAGCTCCACCGCGTCCTGCGTGGAGTCGACGGCGACGGCGAAGGAGACCGGGCCGAAGCACTCGCTCATGTAGGCGGCCTCGGTGTCGGGCCCTTCCCAGTACTTGCGCGCTCCGTCCAGCTTGACGATCACCGGGGTGCGCACGACGGCGTCCGGGAACTCGGGGTTGCCGACCTCCCGCGAGGGCAGCGCGACGTCACCGAGGCCGGGGGCCGCCTCCAGGCGGGACTTCACGTCCGGGTTCACCAGGGCGCCCAGCAGCCCGTTGGCCCGGGCGTCGTCGCCGAGCAGGCCGTCGACCGACCGCGCCAGGTCCGCGACGACCTCGTCGTACGACTTGGGGCCCTGGTCGGTGGTGATGCCTTCGCGCGGCACCAGCAGGTTCTGCGGGGTCGTGCACATCTGGCCGCTGTACAGGGACAGGGAGAACGCCAGGTTCGCCAGCATGCCCTTGTAGTTGCCGGTCCCGTCGATCACGACGGTGTTGACGCCGGCCTTCTCCGTGTAGACCTGCGCCTGGCGGGCGTGGGTCTCCAGCCAGTCGCCGAAGGCCGTCGAACCGGTGTAATCGATGATCTTGATCTCGGGCCGTACGGCCAGGGTCTTGGCGATGCCCTCGCCGTCCCGCTCGGCCGCGAGCGCCACCAGGTCCGGCGCGAAACCCGCCTCGGCCAGGACATCCCGGGCCACCTGCACGGTGAGCGCGAGGGGGAGCACCGCGCGCGGGTGGGGCTTCACCAGGACCGGGTTGCCCGTCGCCAGGGAGGCGAACAGGCCCGGATACCCGTTCCACGTAGGGAACGTGTTGCAGCCGATCAGCAGCGCGATGCCGCGGGCGACCGGGGTGAACTCCTTGTCCAGGACCAGGGGGTCGCGCTTGCCCTGCGGCTTGGACCACTGCGCCGCGTCCGGGGTGCGCACCTGCTCCGCGTACGCGTACGCCACCGCTTCGAGGCCGCGGTCCTGCGCGTGCGGGCCGCCTGCCTGGAACGCCATCATGAATGCCTGGCCGCTGGTGTGCATGACGGCGTGCGCGAACTCGTGCGTGCGCGCGGTGATCCGGGCCAGGATCTCCAGGCACACCGCCGCGCGCACCTCGGCGCCCGCGTCACGCCATGCGCGCATGCCCGCGCGCATGGCCGGCAGCAGCACGTCGACGTCGGCGTGCGGGTAGGTGACCCCCAACTCGATTCCGTACGGAGAGACTTCACCACCCACGAAGCCGTCCGTGCCCGCCTGACCGAGGTCGAGCCGGGTGCCGAGCAGTGCGTCGAAGGCGGCCTTGCCCTCGGCGGCGCTCAGGCTTCCGTGCTCCCCGTAGGCCTTGGGGTGCTCGGGGTGCGGGGACCAGTACGCGCGCGTGCGGATCGCTTCCAGCGCCTGGTCGAGGGTCGGCCGGTGCTTGGCGGTCAAATCGTGCGCGGTGAGTTCGGCGGCGGCCATGGCGGACCAACTCCTCCTGGGCTGCGGCTCCTCGTCGAGCCGGCGAGCTGGGCGGGACGGGGCAGGGCTGGGCAGGACTGGGCATGAACTAACAGTGAGAGTTAGAGTAACCGAACGATCGGTCGGGACAAGAGGCTGCGTGAAACCTGTGGAAAACCGGCCCAAAGGGCCCCGGCGCCCTGAAACGTGGCTGCATGCGGAAGGATCGCGCGCATGACAGCAGATGACCGCCTCGTGGGCGTGGTCGGCACCGGCACCATGGGCCAGGGCATCGCCCAGGTGGCCCTGGTCGCGGGGCACCCCGTCCGGTTGTACGACGCCGTGCCCGGGCGGGCCGGGGCTGCCGCCGAGTCGATCGCCGCGCGGCTCGACCGACTCGTCGAGAAGGGGCGCATGAGCGCCGAGGATCGCGAGGCCGCAGGTGCGCGCCTCGCGCCCGCCCAGACGCTCGACGAGCTCGCGGACGCCGCCCTCGTCATCGAAGCCGTCCTGGAGCAACTGGACGTCAAACAGCAGCTGTTGTGCGACCTCGAGGACGTCGTCGCGGACGACTGTCTGCTCGCCACGAACACCTCGTCCCTGTCGGTGACGGCGATCGGCGGGGCGCTGCGGCTGCCCGGCCGCTTCGTGGGCCTGCACTTCTTCAACCCCGCGCCGCTGCTGCCGCTGGTGGAGGTCGTCTCCGGCTCCGCCACCGACGTCACCGCCGCCACGCGCGCGTACGAGACCGCCCGCGCCTGGGGCAAGACACCGGTGGCCTGCGCCGACACCCCCGGCTTCCTGGTCAACCGCATCGCTCGCCCCTTCTACGCGGAGGCGTTCACCGTCTACGAGGACCAGGGCGCCGATCCGGCCACCATCGACGCCGTGCTGCGCGAGAGCGGCGGCTTCAAGATGGGCGCCTTCGAACTGACCGACCTCATCGGCCAGGACGTCAACGAGGCCGTCACCCGCTCCGTGTGGGAGGGCTTCTTCCAGGACGTGAAGTTCCGGCCCTCGCTGGCCCAGCGGCGCCTGGTCGAGGCTGGCCACCTGGGCCGGAAGGCGGGCCAGGGCTGGTACGCGTACGGGGACGAGGAGGAGCGGCCCGAACCGCACACGGCCGCGCCCGCCGAAAGGCCCGCCTATGTAGTCGCGGAAGGCGAGCTCGGCCCCGCGCGCGAGCTGCTCGGCCTCATCCGTGAGACGGGCATCGAGGTGCGCGAGGAGGACGAGGACAACGGCACCCGCCTGGTGCTGCCCAGCGGCGGGCAACTCGCCCTCGCGGACGGGCAGACCTCCATCGAGTACCGGGACGTCGTCTACTTCGACCTCGCGTACGACTACCGGAGCGCCACCCGTATCGCGCTCGCCACCGCCCAGGACGCGAACCAGCGCACCCTGAGGGAGGCCATCGGCCTCTTCCAGGCGCTCGGCAAGGACGTCAGCGTCATCGGCGACGTGCCCGGCATGATCGTCGCCCGTACGGTGGCCCGCATCATCGACCTGGCACACGATGCCGTCGCCAAGGGCGTGGCCACCGAGGAGGACGTCGACACCGCCATGCGGCTCGGCGTCAACTACCCGCTCGGGCCCATCGAATGGAGCCGCAGGCTCGGCAAGAACTGGGCGTACGCGCTCCTCGACGACCTGCACCTGCGCGACCCCTCGGGACGCTACGTGCCGTCCCTGGCCCTCTACCGCCATTCGTACGCCCCAGAGAAGCGGGAGGGCTCCGCATGACCACGGCACGACGTGACCCCGGCGCACGACGCGACACCTACACGCCCGACACTCTGCTCGCGGTCGCGGTCGCGGTCTTCAACGAGCGCGGCTACGACGGCACGTCCATGGAGCACCTCTCCAAAGCGGCCGGTATCTCCAAGTCCTCGATCTACCACCATGTGACGAGCAAGGAGGAGCTGCTGCGCCGCGCCGTGAGCCGCGCGCTCGACGGCCTCTTCGGAATCCTCGGCGAGGAACCCGCGCGCGTGGGACGTGCCGTGGAACGCTTGGAGTACGTCACGCGGCGCATGGTGGAGGTGCTGACCGGTGAACTGCCCTATGTGACGCTCCTGTTGCGCGTGCGCGGAAACACCGACACCGAGCGCTGGGCCATGGAGCGGCGCAGAGACTTCGACCACCAGGTCGCCGCGCTCCTGAAGGCGGCCGCCGCCGACGGGGACGTACGGGGCGACATACAGGTGCGTCTCGCCACGCGGCTCGTCTTCGGGATGATCAACTCCGTCGTGGAGTGGTACCGCCCCGACGGGGGCGGTCTGCGGGACCGGGAAGTGGCCGACGCCGTCGTGGAGTTGGTCTTCGGCGGGCTGAAGCGCCAAGAGGACTGAAGCACCAGGAGGGCTGAAACGCCAGGAGGACTGAAGCGCCAGGAGGGCTGAAACGCCCCGCAGGTCGGCCCCAGAGCCTGTCAGGGGCTGTCCGGCTCCAGGTCCTCCTCCTCGAAGACGAGCAGCGTCCTTGTGCCGAGCACTTCGGGGATGGCCTGGAGCTTGGTGAGGACCAGCTCGCGCAGCGCGCGGTTGTCCTGGGTGTGCACCAGGATCAGGACGTCGAAACCGCCACTGACCAGCGCGATGTGCGAGGCCTCCGGCATCCGGCGCAACTGGTCGCGGACCGTGCGCCAGGAATTCTGGACGATCTTGAGCGTGATGTACGCGGACGCGCCCTGCCCGGCTCTCTCATGGTTGACGCGAGCCCCGAAACCACGGATCACGCCGTCCTCGATGAGGCGGTTGATGCGGGCGTAGGCGTTCGCCCGTGACACATGGACGCGCTCGGCGACGGACCGTATCGACGCCCGGCCGTCCCTCTGCAGCATCTGCAGAATGTCGCGGTCGATGGCGTCCAGCGGCCGGACCGAGGGATCGGGGCCGTGGGAATTCCGGCCACCAGAGCCGTCGGCCATTTGTTCAGATGCCATCTGCCCCCGCCTCCCTACCATGGACGTACTGCGTTCATCACAGGCTGTGGAGAACCGTTTGTCCACAGCCTGGAGGGGCCTGTAGCCAAAATGCGCCGACGACCGAACAATCGGTAGGTGAGGCGCATCACACCCGACGCGTCCTTCCAGCCGCTCCCACGAGGAGGTGCCGTCATGACGGTCACGGAGCAGCGGGGCGCCCACCGCGCCGGCGCACCCACCCCGCCGCCCGCCTGGCAGCCCCGCACGGACCCCGCGCCGCTGCTGCCCGACGCGGAGCCCTACCGGGTCCTGGGCACCGGCGCCGCCGCGCAGGCCGACCCGGAGCTGTTGCGCCGCCTGTACGCGGAAGTGGTGCGCGGCCGCCGGTACAACGCGCAGGCGACCGCCCTGACCAAGCAGGGCCGCCTCGCCGTCTACCCCTCGACCACCGGCCAGGAGGCCTCCGAGGTCGCCGCGGCGCTCGCCCTCGAGGAGCGGGACTGGCTCTTCCCCAGCTACCGCGACACCCTCGCCGCCGTCGCCCGGGGCCTGGACCCCGTCCAGGCACTGACCCTGCTGCGCGGCGACCGGCACACGGGGTACGACCCGCGCGAGCACCGCATCGCGCCCCTGTGCACCCCGCTCGCGACCCAGTTGCCGCATGCTGTGGGCCTCGCACACGCGGCACGCCTCAAGGGCGACGACGTGGTGGCGCTCGCCATGGTCGGCGACGGTGGGACGAGCGAGGGCGACTTCCACGAAGCGCTGAACTTCGCGGCCGTATGGCGCGCGCCGGTCGTCTTCCTCGTACAGAACAACGGGTACGCGATCTCCGTGCCGCTGGCCAAGCAGACCGCGGCGCCGTCCCTGGCACACAAGGCCGTCGGGTACGGGATGCCGGGCCGTCTGGTCGACGGGAACGACGCGGTGGCGATGCACGAGGTGCTCTCCGACGCCGTGACCCGCGCGCGTGGGGGCGGTGGCCCGACGCTGATCGAAGCCGTCACCTACCGGATGGACGCACACACGAACGCCGATGACGCGACCCGCTACCGCGGTGACGCCGAGGTCGAGGCGTGGCGCGGGCACGACCCGGTGCTGCTCCTGGAACGGGAGCTGACGGAGCGCGGCCTGATCGACGAGGCCGGCATCCAGGCCGTGCGCGACGACGCCGAGAAGATGGCGGCCGCCTTGCGTGAGCGTATGAACCAGGACCCGGCGCTCGACCCGATGGACCTGTTCACCGATGTCTATGCCGAACAGACCCCCCAGTTGCGCGAGCAGGCCGAGCAGTTGCGGGCCGAGCTCGAAGCCGAGGCGGAGGCGTCCGAAGGGGGCCGGCCATGACCACGGTCGCCGACAAGAAGGTCACGAAACCGGCCACCATGGCGCAGGCGCTCGGGCGCGCGCTGCGCGACGCCATGGCCGAGGACCCGTCCGTGCACGTCATGGGCGAGGACGTGGGCACGCTCGGCGGTGTTTTCCGTGTCACCGACGGGCTCGCCAAGGAGTTCGGCGAGGACCGCTGCACGGACACGCCGCTCGCGGAGGCCGGCATCCTCGGCACCGCCGTGGGCATGGCGATGTACGGGTTGCGGCCCGTTGTGGAGATGCAGTTCGACGCGTTCGCGTACCCCGCCTTCGAGCAGCTGATCTCGCATGTCGCTCGGATGCGCAACCGCACGCGCGGTGCCATGCCGCTGCCCATCACCGTGCGCGTGCCCTACGGGGGCGGCATCGGGGGCGTGGAGCACCACAGCGACTCCTCCGAGGCGTACTACATGGCGACCCCGGGCCTGACCGTCGTCACTCCCGCCACCGTCGCCGACGCGTACGGGCTGCTGCGGCAGTCGATCGCCTCCGACGACCCGGTGGTGTTCCTGGAGCCCAAGCGGCTCTACTGGGCGAAGGAGTCCTGGAACCCTGAGCAACCGGTGGACGTTGAGCCCATAGGCACGGCAGTGATCCGCCGCCCGGGGGCCAGTGCCACGCTCATCACGTACGGACCGTCCGTGCCCGTCTGCCTGGAGGCGGCCGAGGCGGCCCGCGCGGAGGGCTGGGACCTCGAAGTGGTCGATCTGCGTTCGCTGGTGCCGTTCGACGACGCGACGGTCGCCGCGTCCGTGCGCCGTACCGGGCGCGCGGTCGTCGTGCACGAGTCGGGCGGCTTCGGCGGGCCCGGTGGGGAGATCGCCGCGCGGGTGAGCGAGCGCTGCTTCCACCACCTGGAGGCGCCCGTGCTGCGGGTCGCCGGGTTCGACATTCCGTATCCGCCGCCGATGCTGGAGCGCCACCACCTGCCGGGTGTGGACCGGGTGTTGGACGCTGTCGCGCGGCTCCAATGGGACCAGTGAGGGGATCGGGCTGATGGCGCAGGTTCTGGAGTTCAAGCTGCCCGACCTCGGCGAGGGGCTCACCGAGGCGGAGATCGTGCGATGGCTGGTCTCGGTCGGTGACGTGGTCGCCGTCGACCAGCCCGTCGTCGAGGTGGAGACCGCCAAGGCGATGGTCGAGGTGCCGTGCCCGTACGGCGGCGTCGTCACGGCCCGCTTCGGAGACGAAGGGACCGAACTTCCGGTCGGGTCGCCTCTGTTGACGGTGGCGGTCGATGTCGCGGAGGGCGCGGGAACCGCGGAGTCTACGCCGGGTGCCGCCGGGCCGGAGCGGTCCGAGGGCTCGGGGAATGTGCTGGTGGGATACGGGACGGCGGCGCCACCGGCCCGCCGAAGGCGTGTCCGGAGCGGGACCGCCGCGGGGGACGGGAGGCGGGGCGACGGGGGCGAGCAGGTGGCTGTGCGCGGGGCGGATGCGAGGTCGGCGTCCGCGAGGTCGGCGTCCGCGAGCGCGGTGACCACGGGCCCGGGGGCGGTGAGCCAGGGGGCCGGCTCGGTGGCTGCGAGGCGGGTGGCCGGTTCGGGGGCTGCGAGTGGGGGGTCCGGCTCGGTGGCTGCGGGCCCGGGGTCCAGCACGGCGGCCGCGAGTGCGGGGTCCGGCTCGGGGGCTGCGAGTGGGGTGTCCGGCTCGGTGGTTGCGAGGCCGGGGTCCAGCCCGGGGGTTGCGAGGCGGGTGGCCGGTTCGGGGGCTGCGAGTGGGGTGTCCGGCTCGGCGGCCGCGAGTGCGGCGTCCGTGTACGGTCTTGGGCCCGTGGCCGTTGTCTCCCCGCTCGTTCGCAAGCTGGCGCGGGAACATGGGCTGGACCTGCGGGAGTTGATCGGGTCAGGGCCCGAGGGACTCATCCTGCGGGCGGACGTGGAGCGTGCCTTGGAGGTGCGCGCCGAAACGGCCGCCCCGGCATCCGCCTCCGCATCCGTCCCGCAGGGTCACCGGACCCCCTTGCGCGGCATCCGCGGCCTCGTCGCCGACAAGCTTTCCCGTAGTCGTCGTGAGATACCCGACGCGACCTGCTGGGTGGACGCCGACGCCACGGAACTCATGCACGCGCGCGTGGCGATGAATTCCGCGACGGGCCCGTCCGCCGGGCCGAAGATCTCCGTGCTGGCACTGCTCGCCCGTATCTGCACGGCGGCCCTCGCCCGCTACCCGGAGCTGAACGCCACGGTCGACATGGAGCGCCGCGAGATCGTGCGCCTCGACGAGGTGCACCTCGGTTTCGCCGCGCAGACCGAGCGCGGGCTCGTCGTGCCGGTCGTCAGGGATGCCCAGGCGCGGGGAGCCGAGTCGCTGAGCGCCGAGTTCGGGCGGCTCACCGAGGCGGCGCGCGCCGGGACGCTGACACCCGGGGAACTCACCGGAGGCACCTTCACGTTGAACAATTACGGGGTGTTCGGGGTCGACGGATCCACGCCGATCATCAACCACCCCGAGGCGGCCATGCTCGGCGTCGGCCGGATCACTCCCAAGCCCTGGGTGCACGACGGGGAGCTGGCGGTGCGCCAGGTCGTCCAGCTCTCGCTCACCTTCGACCACCGGGTGTGCGACGGCGGCACGGCAGGCGGCTTCCTGCGCTATGTCGCGGACTGCGTGGAGCAGCCGGCGGTGCTGCTGCGCACGCTCTGACGCAGGTCTGATCCCAGGATCCGACCTCCCTGGCCCGGCGCCGCGGGGGTGGCAATGATCGCCCGTACGCCCATACTCGGGGCATGACGACCGCAGCCGCCGGGCCCCGCCACGACGCTCCCGCGTTCGACGCCGTCGTCCTCGCCGGAGGCGCCGCGCGGCGGCTCGGCGGTGCGGACAAGCCCGGCGTGCGGGTCGGCGGCCGCGCGCTGCTCGACCGGGTCCTCGCCGCCTGCGCCGAGTCCCGGGCCACGGTCGTCGTCGCCGAGCCGCGGCCCACCGTGCGCCCCGTCACCTGGGCGCGCGAGGAACCGGCGGGCGGCGGGCCGCTCGCCGCGCTGGACGCGGGAATCAGTGCTCTCGACCCGTCGGCGGTGAGGGAGGGGCCCCCAGAGGCGGAGCGTGTTGTCGTGCTCTCCGCCGATCTGCCGTTCCTGGGGGAGTGCACCGTCCGCCTGCTGCTCGGCGCGCTCGACGCGCCGGGCACCGAGGGCGCGTTGCTCACCGACGGCGACGGACGCGATCAGCCGCTCGTCGCCGTGTACCGGGGAGCCGCCCTGCGGCGGGTGCTGGCCGCCCTGCGCTCCGAGCACGGGGCGCTCACCGGGCTGCCGCTGCGGCTGCTCGTCCGGAACCTGAACCTCGTCCGGATCACCGACCCCGTCGCGTCCTTCGACTGCGACACCTGGGACGACATCGCCGCCGCCAGGTCACGGATCAGGGAGCATGGTCACGTGTTGGATGAATGGATCTCCGCAGCCAAGGACGAACTGGGTCTCGACCTGGACGTCGACACCGGCGTACTGCTCGACCTCGCCCGCGATGCCGCGCACGGGGTCGCCCGCCCCGCGGCACCCCTGACGACGTTCCTCGTCGGATACGCGGCGGCGCGGGCGGGCGGCGGCCCCGAAGCGGTCGCCGCCGCCGCGGCGAAGGCCGCCGCGCTCGCCAACAGGTGGGCGCAGGAGGCCGAAGCCGAGTCGAAGGCGGGTGGCGCCGCGTCGGACGGCGCCACCCCGGGCGATGCCGTGCCGGGCGACGCCCAGCCGAGCGGCGTCGCCCCGAGCGCCGCCACCCCAGGAACCGCCGTGCCGGGCGACACCAAGTCGGCTGGCGCCCAGCCGGGCGAGGCCAAGCCAGGCGAGGCCAAGCCGAGTGACGCCCAGCCAAGTGGCGACGCCCCGAGCGCCGCCACCCCAGGAACCGCCGTGCCGGGCGACACCAAGTCGGCTGGCGCCCAGCCGGGCGAGGCCAAGCCAGGCGAGGCCAAGC